>JAZQQH010000023.1:0-13110 GCA_045628985.1 Bacteroidales bacterium
ATCTGGGACTGAGCGCCGCTCAGTTCACCGAGTTCAAGAACGCTGTTAACCAGGAGCAGGACATCGTCCTCAAGGCTCAGGGCAGCATGTATACCGCTGATATGGAGGCGGCTGACAAGGAGCGTGACGCGCTCTATGGCCGCATTCACCACAAGCTCATGGCGGTGGCGATGTATCCTGAGAATTCGGCGCTGGCGACCTACAAGACCGCGCTCCAGAAGTACATCCTCGGCAAGTACAACACCGACATCACCTCGCTGGCGTACCAGGAGGAGAGCGCTCACATCTCCGGCTTCGTCATGGACATGCACGCTCAGTTCTCTGACGATGACCTCGAGGCCATGGGAGTCGCCACCGACCTCCTTCTCCTCAAGGCAGCCAACGAGCGCTTCGCCGAGATGTACAACCAGCGCGCCGTGGAGCGCTCCGGCAGCAACGCCGAGGAGACTAAGCGCCTGCGCGAGCAGAGCGAGGCGCTCTACGCTCGCATCAAGCTCTATCTGGAGTATACGGCGGATAGCACTCCTGAGAGCGACAAGGGGATCCTCTGCGCCAAGCTCATCGGAGTGATCAACGAGATCGTGCGAGATGCGCGCAAGCACCTCAACATGCGACTCGGCAAGAGTCCGGTGGACGATGAGGAGTCAACAGACTCAACTCCATCAACTGACTCTGGCAGCTCGACTAACGAGCCTGGTCTCGATGACAATGTAAGTCCGATCCCATACCCTAAGGACTAATTATTAACTCACATGGAGTAAATGGAGTTAAAGGAGTTTTTTACGATAGAATTTTTTACTCCATTCTCTCCATTTACTCCATGTGCAAAAACAAAAACAATGAACATGGAAGAAAACAACAAGACTCCCAGTAATGAACACGGTGAGTGCTGCGAGGAGTGCAAGCGCACGTGCAAGCGTAACTTTTGGACCACCGTCCTCCAGACCTTTATCAAGGTCGGAACTGCTGTACTCGCTGCATTCGGCCTCGCCTCAGGCGTCGCGGACGATTAACTTGATCGTGCTGCACTGCAGCGATACGCGTCCCTCTCAGTACTTCACGATTGAGAAGCTCGCAGCGTCACACAAGAAGCGAGGCTTCGGCGCATACCCCGGCTATCACTTCTACGTGACCCGTGACGGCACCCTCTACTACTGTCGCCCCCTCTCCGTGAAAGGCTGCCACGTAAAGAACTACAACGCCCACAGCATCGGCGTATGCTACGAAGGCGGACACAGGGATGACGAGCTGAAGGGCAGGAAGTACGAGGACAACCGCACGGCGGAGCAGATGATCACGCTCCACTTCCTGCTGTGTACGCTGCATGAGATGTTCCCACGAGCAAGAATCGTCGGTCATCGTGATCTCCCAGGCGTTGCCAAGGCGTGTCCTTGCTTCGACGCAAAACAAGAATATGAATATTTACTAAAGTAAAGCGTAAATAGCCGTGAATTAATACGTAAATGAACGTAAATATTCTTTTTTAAACACGAATTCGTGTAAAGATAAAAAAGTATTTTCGTCCAATTCCCGTATCATTCACGGTCATTTACGCAAGCGCAAGCAACATGAATCCAGTTATCTCCGTCCCACAGCTTTATTTTCAGGGCATTTCCTCCCCCATCACCCACCCCATCCTCAAGGACCTCACCCCCCACCTCGCCCGCTCCCCCGGCATCACGGGCAAGGCGCTGGCGAAGGCGGTGAGGGTGCGACGAGGGGCACTGAGTAGTGCGGTGCAGCTCCTCACCGGCGAGACGCTCAATGACCTGCTGAAGCACTGGCGACTGCTGCGCGCCATGGATCTGCTCAGCAACACAAGGCTCACGTATCTGGAGGTGGCGAGACAGTGCGGATACCGAACCGTCAACGGACTCTCGAAGTTCATGGAGCGCAACGTCAAGTGCACCGCGCGTGAATATAGGGAGAAACGAACGCACGGGAACCGATCCAGAAATTAAAATTCGCTCCTTGAAATACTGACGTGCGAATCTGTAAGCACAGATAAGTACACAAGAAATCACGGCGTCCGATCCTGCAAGAAAGATCAGACGCCGTGATTACGGGTATACGAATCTGTCGTGAAGGATCAGACGCCGGGGTTTCGGTTATACGAATCCGTCGTGAAGGATCAGCTCCACAGTTGTTACAGTACTGTTTTTTGCTTACTTCTTGAAGAGCAGCTGAGCGATCTCATAGAGACCACGGCGCCAGGTCAGGAACTCGTGAGCGGTGCCCTTAGAGCAGTGAGCTACAGCGTTGTAGCCAGCAGCCTTGAGGTCATCGACAGCCTTAGCGATGCGATCTGGACCCTCCTTCTCGCCACATGAGAGGAAGATGAGGTTGGTCTGATCGGCGCTCTTGATCTCCTCAGGAGTATAGATGCCGCCAGAGAGGAGGCCATACCAGCCGAAGACTTCAGGACGTGCCAGGGTGATGGCGTGAGTCTCCATACCACCCATTGAGAGACCGGTCATAGCGCGGTGCTGCTTGTCGGCGATGGTGTTGAAGTGTGAGTCGATGTAAGGAACGAGCTCGTCAACGAGGACAGTCTCAAACTGCTTGAAGTCGAAGCCGCCGAGGCCACCGATGCGGGTATCGTTGGTCATACCATAGGTCATGACGATGATGAACTCCTCGCACTTGCCCTCAGCGATGAGGTTGTCCATGATGAGGTTAGCCTTGCCCTGTACGCTCCAAGAAGTCTCGTTCTCACCCCAGCCGTGCTGGAGGTAGAGCACTGGATAGCGCTTCTGAACGCCCTTCTCTACGACGTTGCCCTTCTTGTCGAGGTTCTTGCCATAGCTGGCTGGAGTATAGACGATAGCCTTGCGGTTCTGCTTGGTGCTCTCGCTCCAGAACCATACCTCCTGGAGGTTGCCATGCTCGACGTTCTTCATTGCGTAGAAGTCCTTATCGGCATTGGTTGGAACCTCGAGACCGCTCTCCCAACGGAGGCCGCCGAAGTAGTTCATGGCACCTGGATCGTTGACGTTGACGCCATCGATGGTGAGGTGATAGTAGTGGAAGCCATCATCCTCAGGAGCGTCGGTAGTACCCTCCCAGATACCTTCCTTATTCTTGTGAAGCACGGTGCCACCGTTCTTGCCGATGCTGGTGATGACCGACTTAGCCTGTGGAGCATCGATGCGGAAACGAGCGTAACCCTGTGAGTTGACCATTGGATACTGGCAACCTGGCTGGTTGGTAGCAGCTGGCTGGAAGTCCTCCTTGATCTCTACGTTGTCAAGAGCCACGTTGAAGTTCTTGATAGCGCCATAAGCCTCCTTCTTGTTGAGGTCCTTGTCGAAGAGGAGAGGGTAGTTGGCAGTGCCGACCCATGAGTCCTTATCGCTTACGTTCCAGAAGGTTACGGCGTTGATGACGTCCTTATGCTTGCGGAGCACCTTGAAGAGCGACTTGTATGCAGCGGTGTGCATGGTCTTGACGAATGGCTTGATCTCCATGCCCTGACGGCTGAACTGGAGCTGGCCACCCATCTCCTCGTTAGCGCGGATATCGATCTCGGTGAACTGGATATGGTCAACGATGGTAGCATACTTGGTGATAGCTGCATCGATGTCCTCAGCCGATGGGCCATAGACGTTGTAGTGGCCCTGCATACCGATACCGTCGACGCGTACCTTATACTCCTCCTTCATCTTCTTGACCATGTCGTAGATACGGTCACGCTTAGCAGGATCGGCAGCGTTGTAGTCGTTGTAGTAGAGCTCTACGTCTGGGCCAGCAGCCTCGGCAGCGAACTCGAAAGCCTTAGCGATGAACTCGTCGCCACAGAGCTTGTAGAGGTTTGACTGGCGATATGGGCTTGGGGTCTCCATGCCACGGCCAGGACCTGCCCAGCGTGGGCGACCATCACCATCGGCCATAGCCTCGTTGACAACGTCGATGGCATAGATGATGTCCTTATAGCGATTAACAACGGTGTGGATATACTCACGAAGACGAGCGTAGAAGACCTCCTTCTTGACGAACTTCTTGCCGGTCTTGTCGTACATCATCCAGTCAGCGAACTGTGAGTGCCAGCAGAGGTTGTGCAGACGCATAGGGATCTTGTTGGCACGGCAGAAGTCGGCGATAGAGTCGGCAGGACCCCAGTTGTAGACGCCCTCCTTAGGGTTGATCTGACCTACCTTGTGGTCGTTCTCTGCGGTGATAGAGTTGTACTCCTTGAGCACGAGAGCCATCTCCTTCTCATTGCGGAGATTGCGCATGTTGATAGCTACGCCTACCTTGAAGTAATCCTTGTAAGCGTCCTTGAGGCCTGTAGGATCCTCCGGTGCAGGACGACCCCAGCCCTGTGCACTGGCGGTACCCATGCTCATAGTCATAGCTACGGCAGCCAATGCTCCAAACAGCAAATGTTTCATAATGATTTGATATTTTGATTAAAGTAATGTAAGTTTCGGATCTTTTTTCTCAAAAAGACTCTATTCTTGACTTAAGACGAGGCTTATTAGTAAAGGTTTAAAAAGGCGTAATTTTTTTGCCAGCAAATGTAACTACTCCCCCTCCCTAATAACGGGAGGGGGTAAGGGGGGTGGGTCTCCTTACTCCAGCAAATCCGGACGTAACCTCTTGGTGCGTTCCACCGCCTGCTCATGCTCCCACTCGCGGATCTTGCGCTCATGCCCGCTGAGCAGGACCTCAGGAACCTCCCACGTCTCACCCGACACCGAGGTGTAAGCTGACGGACGGGTATAGACAGGAGGAGCCAGCAGATCGTCCTGGAAAGAGTCGGAGAGGGCCGACTGCTCGTCGCCGATAGCGCCAGGGATGACGCGGATGATGGCGTCGGCAATGATGGCAGCTGGCAGCTCACCGCCAGTCAGCACATAGTCGCCGATGGTGATTTCCTTGGAGATAAGGTGCTCGCGGATGCGGTAGTCGATACCCTTGTAATGGCCGCAGAGAATGATGATATTCTCCTTCATCGACAACTCGTTGGCCATGTGCTGGTTGAAGGTCTCGCCATCGGGTGTGACGAAGATGACCTCGTCGTAGTGACGCTGCGAAGTCAGGTCGTTGATGCATCGGTCAATAGGTTCGCACTGCATGACCATGCCAGCTGTGCCACCGAAGGCGTAGTCGTCGACACGATGGTGACGCTCGTCCTTGCTCCAGTCGCGCAGGTTGTGAATATGTATTTCGGCCAGACCTTTCTGCTGGGCGCGCTTGATGATACTCTGGTTCAGTGGGCCATCGAGCAGCTCAGGTAAAACGGTGATGATGTCTATCCTCATTTTTCGTGTATTCTTTTATTTATTGGTGCAAATATGGTGATTTTTTTCGACATTTGCATTATAAAACTAAACCAAAACGTCATTTTTAAGTCTATTTAGATGAAAAAGAGGTTAAAAATCCGATTCATGGTCGATAAAAGATACAAGATTCGGATAATTTTCTTTATCTTTGCAGCGTGCTCTTTATGAAACTAATTATCAAACTAAAACATAAAAAGAAATGAAGAAAGTATTTATGATCGCCTTGACAGGCTTGACCCTTCTCGTGACTTCGTGTGGTACTTACACAGGTAATGGCTCGCTCATCGGTGCAGGTGGTGGCGCTGCTTTGGGTGCTGGCATCGGTGCACTCATCGGTGGTGGCAAGGGTGCTGCTATCGGAGCTGCAGTAGGTGGTGGCGTTGGTGCTGGTACTGGTGTGCTCATCGGCCGTCACATGGATAAGAAGAAGGCAGCTCTCGAGGCTGAGCTTGCTAATGCAGCTAACGTTGAGACCGTAACCGACAGCCAGGGTCTCACCGCTATCAAGGTGACTTTCAATGCTGATATGACCTTCAAGACCGGTAAGGCTGAGCTCAGCGCTTCGGCACAGCAGGCTCTCAAGCAGTTCGCTGCTCAAATGACCACTACCGATATGATCAATACCGCTATCCAGATCAAGGGTCACACCGACAATACTGGTTCGGCTGCTACCAACGAGAAGCTCTCTCTGCAGCGCGCCCAGTCAGTGGGTAACGTGCTCCGTGCTAACAGCATCACCTCTAATCGTATCACCGAGGCTGGTCTTTCGTACAACGAGCCAATCGCTGACAACAGCACCGCTGCTGGCCGTAAGGAGAACCGCCGCGTAGAGGTTTATGTCCTCGCTACTGACGCTATGGTTAAGCAGGCAGAGGAAGGAAAGCTCTAAGCTGGTTTATGTCATCCTGAGCAACGCGAAGGATCTCGTAATTAGCAGATAAACAAAGTAATATCCACCCCGTTACAGAGATTGTAATGAGGGTGGATATTTTAATTCTTGTTAAGTAGTCATTCAAAAATGACTATTATTATTTTCACATGGAGTAAATGGAGCATAAGGAGTTTTTTATAGGCAAACTCTATTTCCTCTATTTAACTGAAGTCCTATTGAGTGAATGGAGTATCATCAGAACAGGACTCCTTTAACTCCATTTACTCCATGTGATATATAAAGATAATTCTGATCAGTTGCTTAAAGGAAACTCCGGTTATCCCACGTCGAAGAAGCTTCCTCCGATAAATTCGCGGAGCAGCGAGTTGCGAGGGATGTCTGAGCTATCAATTGTCATGAAGCGGCTCAGGAAGCCGAGAAGGCTCACTGCTGCTTCGTATTCCTTTGAGTCGGTAGGGACCTGGCGCAGGACTTCTTCGGCCTTAGGCTTGATGGCTGCCAGCTCGTAGATGATGGTGCTGTCGAACACCGCGTCAGCTTCTTTCTGGAAAGGCAGGATCCACTTCTCTTCGCCGCGACGGACACTATCCCACAGCTCGATGGTACGCTGAGCCGAGAGGCCACGTGTCTGATAGTCACGGGTGATGCGGCGCAACAGACGGGTAGCTGAGGTTGGGATCCAGTGCTGGCCATCCATCGAGATTGGAGTCATCGGAGCAGCATAGATCTTAAACTTATTCTCGGCTGGAATCTGTTCAGTCAGCAGTGGATTGAGCGCATGGATGCCCTCGATTACCAGAATCATATCGTCGGTCATCGTGAGCTTCTCGCCACGATATTCACGCTCGCCGAGCTGGAAGTTATAGGTAGGGAGAGCCACTTCCTTGCCGTCGATCAGGTTCTGCAGGTCCTCGTTGAACTGCTTGAGATCCATCGAGTAGATCGACTCATAGTCCTTCTTGCCATTCTCGTCGAGCGGAGTCTGGTCGCGATTGACGAACCAGTTGTCCATCGACAAGGCTATCGGATGCTTGTGGCAGGCCATCAGCTGGATGCACAGGCGCTTGCTGGTCGAGGTCTTGCCGCTCGATGAAGGACCGGCGATGAGGACGACCTTCAAGTCCTCGCGAGCTGCAATCTCATCGGCAATATGAGCCAACTGTCGCTCCTGTCGGGCCTCGGTGACCAGGATGAGGTCACTCACATGACCCTCTTCGATCATTTCATTCAGGTAGGGGATGGTCTGTTTGCTTCGGTCGGTGACCATGCAATAGTCATGGATGCTTGTCTCGTGGGCCATAGTATTGTTTTTCTAAGAGTTTAGAGGTGGGTAATCGAATTTAGCGCTTCAAAATTACACATTTTTTGGCATACTTATCGCAAAGGGAGTCAAAAACATTGTTAATCTCGCACTTTTTTCTTCCCAGATTCCATTTTCTCGTCTTTTTTTGCTATTTTTGTCGCCAATAAAACTCGTAACAGACGTCAGATCCATGGATATCGTTATACTTCTCCTTACGCTGCTTGGCAGTATCGCTTTGTGTCTCTACGGCATGAAGGTGATGAGCCAGGGTATACTCAAGGTGGCTGGTGCGCACATGCGAGCCAGCCTGCGTGGCATTTCGCACCACAGCAGGGTGCATAGCTTCTGCGTGGGAGCCTGGATCACGGGTCTCATCCAGTCGTCATCGGCCATGACCCTGATGACCGTCAGCCTGGTCAATGTCGGCCTGCTGACGCTCGGACAGAGTATTGCCGTGATGATGGGAGCCAACGTCGGCACCACGCTGACGGCCTGGCTCATCGCCATCTTCGGTTATACCTGGAACGTCGGTATCTTTGCTATCCCGCTCGTTGTCATAGCGTTGCCTTTTGTCTATACTTCGCACATCAAACGCAAGCCTTGGGGAGAAGTGCTGATGGGCATGGCGATGTTTATCCTGGGTTTTGCCACGTTCATCGAGAAGATGCCTGCACCTTCGCTCTATCCTGAGGCGGCTTCGATCATCGGTTATCTGGCCAGCGCGGGGTTCTGGAGTGTGCTGCTTTTCGTGGTCATCGGTGTGGCCATAACCATTCTGCTCCGCTCATCGGCTGCTACGATCATGCTGGCCATGGTGGCTGCTGCGTCGTCGTGGATAGAGTTCCCGATGGCAGCAGCGCTGGTCATTGGCGACAATGTGGGCACCACGCTCACCGCCGTCTATGCTTCGCGCCAGGTCAACGTCTCGGCACATCGTGCTGCATATAGCCATCTCTTCTTCAATGTCTTTGGCATGATCTGGGCCTTGCCGCTGATCTATCCGATCTCGTATCTGCTGCAGGATCTTTACTCGATGGGGAGCATCGGCATGGCTTTCAGCGTGGCCATCTATCATACGATGTTCAATCTGGTCTCAGCTATCATCCTCCTCTTCCTGATTCCTAAGTTCCAGAACCTTCTTTGCCGGATGCTGCCAGTATCGGAGGGCGATGATGAGGAGTTCCGACTGAACTTCATCCAGGGCGGTTTGCTGAGCACCGCAGAGCTCTCGGTCGAGGAGGCGCGCAAGGAGGCGGCGCTCTTCGGTGCTCGTTGCCAGAAGATGCTGGGCCTGGTACGCGACTTCGTACACATGGCACCACAGGGTGCAGAGTATGCGCAGGCCTTCAGCCGCATTGAGAAGTATGAGAAGATCACAGACCGACTGGAGATTGAGATTGTCCGTTATCTTAATTCCGTTGACCGCTCTACGGTATCATCGCACATTGCTATGCGTGTCCGAGCGTTGTTCCGCATCGTCGACGAACTGGAATCTATCGGAGATGCGTGCTATAAGCTGGCTTGCACCGTCGTGCGTAAGCGCGATCATAATATCCAGTTTATCAACATGCAGAACCAGAACATTGACCGTATGCTCGAACAGACCGCTCAGTTCATGGATCTGATGGTACGCCTGCTACAGAAGACCGACCTGACCCCAGCGGATATGAGTCGCGCCTACAATCAGGAAGACTCACTCAACGCCTTCCGAGGCCAACTCCGCGACCAGAATATCGGTAACGTCCAGGCCGGTTACTATACCTATCAGAGTGGCGTCCTTTATATGGATATAATCAACGCCTGCGAGAAACTTGGTGACTATATTATTAATGTATTAGAGGCTCAAGTGGAGCAGAACGACCAGTAACCCGCATTTTTTCGCCTAAAAATTTGGTCATTCCGTTTTTTCTCTGTATCTTTGCGCCCGCAAAATGGAATTCGTAATTAGTAATTCGTAATTTGCATTTTGCATGCTAGCCCCATGGTGTAATGGTAGCACACCAGATTTTGGTTCTGTTTGACTGAGTTCGAGTCTCGGTGGGGCTACAAGAAAGCCGCAATCTTCGTCTGAAGGTTGCGGCTGTTTTCGTCATATTACCACTATTTTTATGTTTAATAACATATTTGGTACAATTTGGCATAATAAAGAATTCTGTGGTATAAATTGCAAAAGTTCTTCAATTGAAATATCCAAAATAAAAACCTACCTTTGCCACGATGTTTCCATGTCATATATGAAACCCATGCCTGCTATGTGGAGAATGGGTGGTACGAGGCAGATCTATTTGAGAACACTGTTTATTGTACGTGAAATTTTATGCTTGGCATAAATCCGAAAATAGTTTTTTGTTTTTTGAATTTTTGGGTAACAATGACTATATTATTGTTGTAACCTCAAAAAACAAAAATATGAAAATTTACGTTGCTTACATTTTCTATTATACAAAGAACGATCAGGGATTTATTGATGATCATCATATCAAGGTCGAAGTCTTCCAATCTATCGATGCCGCTGATTTGTATCTGTCCTATTGGAAGGATACTCATACAGCCTATGTGGTGAATGGGTGGTACGAGGCAAATCTGATTGAGAGAACGATTTAATTTGCGCGGCATTTTATGTCCTTTAGCATAAAAGCGAAAAAATGTGTGACTAAAATTTTAATTCCTTGTTAAATTTGACTATATTTGTTGCGAAAAAAGAGCGTGCCGAGTCGCTTGAAAGAAGGTTGGCAGAGAACTGATCCTAATCAATACGGCAAAAGCTAGTACTATTCTCAGGTCACAGCATCCTGATAACCGTATCGGTAAGGCATGTTTTATTGAAATATAAATCTTTAATATATGGGACTTTCAAAATCAAAGTACACCACCTATTGCCAGTGCCCAAAGGCGCTGTGGCTTAAGACATATGATCCAGACAAGGCCGCACCTCTCGACGAGGGTGCTATGGCTCGTTTCTCTACCGGCAATGAGGTCGGAGACCTCGCTATGCAGCTCTTCGGAGACTTCGTAGAGGTTACCACGCTGAAGGAAGACGGCTCGCTCGACTTGCCAGCCATGATCGAGAAGACCAATGAGTGTCTGTCCGATGGCACACAGAACATCGCTGAGGCCTCATTTGCCTGGCAGGGCAACTACTGCGCTGTGGACATCTTACATAAGACCGAAACTGGTTGGGCAATTTATGAAGTGAAGAGCAGCACGGGCTCAACGGATCCGAAGAAGAACACTCGTGCCGTCCTACAGAAATATGCCTACGACATTGCCTATCAGAAGTATGTGCTCAGCCAGTGTGGCATCAACGTTACAGGCGTCTATCTCGTCCGCCTCAATAGTGACTATGTGCGAGGGGAGGAGCTCGACCTGCAGCAGCTGTTCCATATTACCGAGATGAGTGAGCTCGTGGCTGAGGAATATGCTGTCATCGAGCAGAAGATTGCCGCTGCCAACTATATGCTTAGCCAGAGCTTCGCGCCAAGCATAGAGCTCGGAACACAGTGCAAGAAGCCATACCAATGTGCATTCTTTGACTACTGCCGTGGTGAGCTGCCAGAAAATTCTGTCTTCGAGCTCTATCGCCTGTCTTTTGCCAAGAAACTGGAACTATTCAAGCAAGGCAAGATCACTATCAGCCAGCTTGAACCAGACGATGCGCGTAATATGATCCAGCAGATTCAGTTGGCCACCTACCTCGTTGGCGAACCAGAATCCGTTGATCATGAGAATATTCAGAAATTCCTTGACGAGAAGATTCACTACCCGCTGTATTTCCTCGACTTCGAGACTTCGCAGTACGCCATTCCTCAGTTCAAGAACTCCAAGCCTTATCAGCAGATTCCGTTCCAGTACTCGCTGCATTACATAGAGAAGCCAGGAGGCAAACTTGAGCATACTGAGTATTTAGGCGATGGTGTCAACGATCCTCGCCGCGCCTTGGCTGAGCAACTCGTGCACGACATCCCTTTAGGAGCCTGCACAACAGCCTATAACAAGGGATTTGAGTGCGGACGTATCAAGGAGCTTGCAGAGCTTTACCCAGACCTTCGTGACCACTTGCTCGATATCCGTGACCACATCGTCGATTTCCTCGATCCTTTCCGCCAAGGCTACTTCTATAAGGAGAGCATGCATGGCTCATTCAGCATCAAGAAGGTACTCCCAGCCCTCTTCCCCAATGATCCTGATCTCGACTATCATAACCTCACCGGTGGTGTGCAGAACGGTGGCGATGCCATGACCATATATCCAAAGATGGGCAAGATGACACCCGAGGAACGCGAAAAGACTCGTCGCGCCCTCCTCGAATATTGCGGTCTCGACACCTATGCTATGGTAAAGGTTTGGGAGAAACTGGTGGAGGTGAGTAAGTAAAGTCACTTGAATAATTGAATTTGAGAAAACAATTACCATATTATTAATAGTTATGCGCACACTATTATTATAAGCTCCAAGAGATTTCGTAGATGCAGGTATTCCCAAGGGATACATGCTTCAGGTGATAACCTCCAGTACAGGTACTCCAAGTCCTGCCGAAGTATGGGAAGCCCTGCATCGTGCAGGCTTCTCCGGTCGTGCAGACAGCTATGTGTCTGCAGGTAACTGGATAATAAAGGAAATAAAATAATGTAAAACCAATCTCCCCATCGCAGAGATGGATGTGGTGGGGAGATAAAATGAATCAAAAAAAAATATGACATCGTTAGAATTAAATCTAAAAGCGTTTTCCATGATGGAAACGATTATGACAAACTATCCACAATTCTATTATGGGTTTAGGACAAAGACAAGTTATGGACGCAGCATTAGTAATGGCTATTTTTTTAATGGCGACGGCAACTATATCACGATAAGGTTAACCAACGATTCTGATTGTGTTCGTGCTTATTCATCTGTGTGTATCTATATGGACACAGATGACAACAAATGCATTTCTATTTCTTATAATAGTGGTAACAAGAATGCTAATCTCTATGATGAAATTGCTAGCTTGATACAAGCTGAACAAACGTCTAATGGTGGTGTGACTAGATATGAACTAGAATTTGAACGCGACAATTTAGAATCTTTGTTATTACAAGTATTCAATATGCTCACAGAGAAAAATGCGTCATTATTAGTTGATGAGTCCACTTATCTAAAAGGTAAAACAATAATAATGCAATCCGTTCTCATACAATCACTGTTATCATTAAACACCAATAGTAACATTATCCTCACAGGAGCTCCTGGTACTGGTAAAACATATCTTGCTAAGGAGATTGCAAAAATTGTTACTGGTGATAATGATGACTCCAAGCATCCTCATTACGAGATGGTGCAGTTCCATCCTTCGTATGACTATAGTGACTTTGTGGAAGGACTACGTCCAGTGAAGAATGCGAATAGAAACATTGGCTTTGAGCGTAAGGATGGAGTATTCAAGACTTTTTGCAAGAAGGCATTGGTTGATTATAATAATGCAGAGAACAAGAGTGATGCTCCTAAGTAGAGGGCGTGTCAAAAGTCCATGATTAGACTTTTGTACGTCCTCTTTTTATTTTCAAGCCACTATCTTTATTGAGAAGTATTCTTCAGGACTGAAATCTTTGATTTTGGTCAAATCTGGGCTTAATACCGGCTCATAGCCT
>JAZQQH010000024.1:0-14441 GCA_045628985.1 Bacteroidales bacterium
GAAGCTCGTCTTCTCGCCAAGAGCATAAAAATGCTCTTTCTATGGCTGCGAGGACCGCAAGGGAGGGGAGTAAATAGTACTCTAGTCGGAAGCCCTATGCACGGTGCCAAGTGCATGAGGGTGGCACCTCTTCCCAAGTGGTAATCACTCCCCTCACTTGGGAGGGGCCGGAGGAGGGTCCTGTCTTTTGACGCTGCAAAGATACCCCCTTTTTCCCACTCCCCTGCCGCTTTCTCCCCTATTTAGCCGCTTTCTCCTCTAAATCGCCGCTTTCTGCACAAAAAAAAGAGAAATATTTGGTGGATGAGGAAAAATCGCGTATCTTTGCGGCGTGATAATTTGTAAAATAGTAGAATATATGAGCAACACCGCACTAATAAATCTTTGGAACTATATCCAAAGTATGTCGCTCTCCGACCGCAACAAGCAGTGGCTTGCAGATCGCCTGATAGAGTCAAAATCATCGGTGAAAAACAAGCCATCAACTTTGGAACAGAGAATGGAGCAAGGACGTGAGGAAATCCGCAAAGGAGAATGCACGACGTGCCGTAGCAAAGAAGAACTGAACTCATTTCTTGAGGCTCTATGAATTACACAATTACGTTTTCAAATTCTGCTAAGAAGGTTCTTAAGAAGTGGAAAAAATCTAATCCCACCCTTTTCAAAAAGGCTGCAAGCATCTTAGAAGAGCTCGTAGAACACCCTCGTACTGGCACAGGACATCCTGAGCCTTTGAAGGGTGGAAATGATATCACCTATTCTCGTCACATCTCTGCACATGACCGTATCATCTATGACGTATTTGATGATAGAGTTGAAGTGCATGTAATTGATGTAGAAGGTCATTACGATGACAAATAAATCTCGCGCATCAATGCAGCTGCCTGGAAGGCAGTACAAGCAAGAACGCGCTTTCTCCTCTAAATCGCCGCTTTCTGCACAAAAAAATGAGAAATATTTGGTGGATGAGGAAAAATCACGTATCTTTGCGTCAGAAATAAACTTTATAATTATGTGTACAATAAATATGACATTCGAAGTGCCAGAGTCAAAGTCAATTGACATTGAGGCTCTGAAGAAGCAGATCAACGATCTGTTTAATGTCATTGTTGCCCGACCAAGCGTTCTTAAAAAAGAAAAGAATCATGCTTGGACAGAAGAGTTCCGTGGCAAATGGCAGGATACGAATATCTCGGCAGAAGATTTTGTACGCGAAATCAGAGAACATAGAGAAACCAGATCAATCGTGGATTTATGAAAAAGTATCTCCTTGACACCTGTATTGTGGTTTTTCTGTTTCGAGATAAATACAATGTAGCAGAGCGCATGGACGCTGCAGGACTGGAAAACTGCTACATAAGTGAGGTGACAGTTGCAGAATTACAAGCAGGCGTCGAAAAGTCAAGCAACAAGCATTTCAACCAGCAGATGCTTGACAAGTTCATAAACATGGTCAATGTTATCCCATTTTCTTCGGTCATAAAAAGATATGCTAAAGAAAAGGTAGCAACTGACCGCCAAGGAACTCCTGTTGCCGATTTTGACTTGCTTATAGGTTGTTCCGCTTTAGAGAATGATCTGATTATGGTCACTGAAAATGTAAAGCATTTTCGACCTATCCCTGGCATCCAGCTTGAGAACTGGATCGAAAGATAAAGCAGAAATTGTTCCACTCAATATTGAAGCTCGCTATCCTTCCTATAAGCAACAGCTTGCTATGGGATTGACGCCCGAGTACTGCAAGAATCTATTAACCCAAACAGAAGAATTTGTATCATGGATAAAGCAACAGTTCTGAATCTTGTAAGACAATACAAAGAGGCCATCAGCGGGGTTGTAGAGAATCCAAAAGTATATCTGTTTGGCTCTTATAGCAAAGATTGTGCCCGTCAGGACAGTGATATCGATGTTGCAGTGGTAGTGCCTGCAATCCCTGAGGCTCAATTTCTGAAGATCAGCAGTAAGCTTTGGAAGGCAACACTTAAGGTCACGACCAAGATCGAGCCTGTTCTGATTGATTCCCGTCACTGGTCACCTCTTTATGAGGACATACAGAAGACTGGCATTGCTGTATGAATCACTCCAGCGGCTCACCGATGTACTTACTATCAGCATTCCAAAGGTCGATTTGAAACAATTCAAAGGTCTGGCAAAGGCTATGGGATGGGTATTCGAGAAGAAAGAAACAGAAATCAAGGCGGTAGATACCGAGGAGTGGAGGGCAGAACAGGAGCGTGAGGCGTTCCTCCATACATCGCGCATCAATGCCGCTAAGATGTGTGCTAAGTATCTTTGAGTACTCCTCCAGCGGCTCACCGAGGTATTCTTTGAGTACTTCGAATTGAATCGCCAGGCTGCCTGGAAGGCAGTACAAGCAAGAGTGCTCTTGCTTTAGTAACCCGGGACGAAGTCTCGGGATAAGACAATCATAAAACACAACACTGGCTGGAGGCCAGTACCAATCCAATTACCATGAGTCATATCGTATTGACCTATCATATCGTCTGGCGCACCAGATGCAGCCAGCGGACTATCACTGAACGAGTATATCAAGAATCAGAAGGCGCACCATGCTGCGAAGTCTCCGGATATAGAAGGCCACTCCTCAAAAATCTCTTTTGCCATCAAATTACAGTTTTCTCCTCTAAATCGCCGCTTTCTGCACAAAAAAATGAGAAATATTTGGTGGATGAGGAAAAATCGCGTATCTTTGCGGCGTGAATCATAACTTTATTATTAATCAAAACACTTGTTATTATGGAAGGAATAAAGTACATCATCCCCGATTCCGGATGTATTGAGTTTCTTGAAGGAGATACCATGGTACTTCCTAAGCCACGAGTAATAAAGTGTGGCAACAAGAACAAGAGCTATGCTCCAATTGAAGTTAAACGAACCATACAACCGGGTGTTCGTACGCTTAGGGCTGGAGAATCCATCGACTGGCGTAAGGAATATTGTTGATGCAAAAATTGATACGGGAGCTATTGTTACCACCGTACCGAAAGAATTTGTTGATGCCTTAGGCCTCGAAGTTCTCGGAGAACGTAATCTCGCTATGGCAGATGGCTCACCTCTGCATGCGTATGTCTGCCTGTGCAATGTGACCTTTTCCGATGAAGACACAATAGAAGTTCCCATACATGTCGTTGATTCTACCACCGGCATTGCGTTGATAGGAATGGATATCCTCCAATGCTGTAATTATGCACAATGGCATGAATGGGATGATTGCAATAAGCATTCAATCAATTTTAAGATTGAGCTTTTAGATAATGTCTAATACTGTCTACTCCAGCGGCTCACCGAGGTACTCTTTGAGGACTTCGAGGTGAGCTTGAGAGAAATATTTCTGCGACGTGTGGTAACCCATGCGCCGCAGTTCTTCTTTTAAGGGGGGATCGTCATGGATCCAGCGGCGGAGCTTGCGGGATGCGGTGGCGAAGTTGTCGTCGGGGAAGTAGCGCATGGCTACCTGGAACTTGGTGTATCGCGGCTCGGTGGGAGGGAGACGGCGGAGATAGGATTTTTTTTGCATGGCAAAAAAAAAGTTAGGAGTTAGGAGTTAGGAGTGAGGAGTGAGGAGAGACTTGCTTCCTGAATAGATCGAGCACCTTCTGCTCCGGTGTACGCACAGGAGCGGCTTCGGCAGGCAGCGCAATATACGGAGAGATGAGCGTCAGGTCAGGAAGGAAGTTCATCAGGAACGAAGGGCGGGCGCCATCGCGGCTCTTGGCCACCTCGCCATAGAGCTTGTCGCGCGTGTCGATGCCCTGGAAGGGAGCCGGGAAGTCGGCCTTGTCGTGGAAGGCATTGTAGAGGAGGATGACCATATCGGCAGCTTCGCCTATGGCACCCGATCCACGGAGGGCGGCGATGTTGGGCATACCTGGCATAGAGCGATTGACCTGCGAGAGGAGCATGATGCAGACCCCCAGTTCCTGCGCCAGCGCATGCAGCTTGTGGCTCAGATCAGACAGGAGCTTGTTCTCGTTATCGCACTCTTCGCCGGGCGAGGCATCGATGAGCTGGGCATAGTCGATGACCACCACGTCGATGCCGCGCGTGCGGTTCATGGAGCGGATCATCAGGAGCAGGCCGTTGACATCATGCGTATTGCGATTGTCGAAGTAGAAATTGCCGGCCACCGTCTGCTGCAGTTCGCTGATGGCCTCGTGGGTGCGCTGCAGCTCGTCGGGCGGCAGAGGGAGGCGCATGATGGCATTGCTGTTGACACCGCTGCGCATCGATACGATACGGCCTGCCACGCGCTGACGGGTCATCTCGATGCTGAAGCAGGCGATGCGATGACCCTGAAGGAGGGCGTAGACGGCCACGTTGATGGCGAAGGTAGTCTTGCCATGACTGGTCTTGGCGCCGATGATGACCAGTCCATTGTCAGGCAGTCCGCCCAGGTTGTCAATCTCAGGTAGTCCGCATAGCACGCCGAGGTGCTGGGTGTCGGGCGACTGGTTGTCGTCGGCGATTTGACTGACCTCATCGAGCACCTCGGTGAGTGAAACTACGGCATCCTGAGCTCCGCCAGTGACGATCTGCTCAAAGAGGCGCATCACTTCGGTGGTGCCCTGCTTGAGGTTGTAGGTCATGTCGGACGTCAGCATACGGATCTTACGCTCTACCTCGATGAGCTTGCGGCGCTGCGAGTATTCCTGCAGTCGCAGGGCCATCGGGATGGCATCGTAGTACTCATCACCGCCGAAGATACGTTCGGCGGTGATGCTGACAATATGCGTGGCACGCTCGGCGGAGAGAGTGTTGCGCAGCTGCTCGGCCACGGAGGTCATAGAAATCTCTATGCCGCTGTTATAGAGCTCGCTGATGGCCTTGAATATGGCGTGATGAGTAGGATCTTCGAAGTAGTCGTCCCTGAGCAGATGCATCACCTGCAGGGGCGCATAGCGATCGTTGATCAGGCGGTTGAGCATAGCTGCCTCCAGGTCTTCGCTCTTGACTAGTGAGGTGGCGTATTCTGGCATGGGAGTGAGGAGTTAGGAGTGAGGAGTTAGGAGTATTTGCTGGCCCATTTGCGGCAGGTTTTGTTGGCCGAGAGGTAGCCGGTCAGGAGGCGAGGGAAGTTCTCCATATCGTTGAGCACGGTGAGGATGCGCTCACGGGGGAAGTCATTGAGCAGACGCTGCATCTCGGCGAAGGTGAGCGGCTGCTGCATCTGGCAGATGCGCGGAAACTCTTCCTTCATGTGCTGATAATACTCCCTTTCAGAATCAGAGACAGAGGCAGAGATGAGAGCTTCAATGCTCGAATCTCTCTTATTTCTTTTTTCTCTTTCTAATTCTAATTCATTACAAGGTTTGTCTGCACGCCCATCTGTACGCTCGCCTTCACGTACGTCTGTACGCTCGTCTACACGCTCGCCTGCACGCAAGGCTTCCTGCTCTTTCTCGTAAGGATCTATGAGCGGACAGGCGCGATAGAGGCCTCCTCCGATCTTGTCAAAGAGGTCGTATTCAAAGATCACTCGCCCCGCGATGCGTCGGCTGGTGATAGAAGAGGCGCCATCGAGCAGCGTGCTCATCTTGCATCCTTTGACATTCTCGTCGGTCAGCACGCGCATGAGCAGATAGATACCGAGGCCTTTGGCACCGAGGTCGTTGCAAAGGCGGTTGATACGAGGGTCAGACATCAGGGATGTCTCGATTTTGATCCAATCTTTCATGTTAGTTAGGAGTTATCGACGACAGGTGAATACGACATGGCCTTCGGTATCGAGCACGTCGATCTTCCAGCACGACACTTCGTTGGCCTTATGCTCCACGCCATCGCGGTCGGCGTAAAGACGTGAGTAGAGGCGCAGATAGGCGCGCAACTGCGTCTGTGGAGTGAGCTGGCAGCTGCTGAGCTGCACGGCCAAGGCGCCAGTGAGATAGAGCACAGGGGTCTGGGGCAGAGGCTCGTCAGTACGGAGCTCGAGGGTTATAAACTGATACTTGCCGCCGTTGGCAGCGTCGGCCTCCTGGAGGCTTGAGAAACTGGTGATGAAACCAGTGAGGATGAGATTGTTGTCCATTGTTTTTTTGGAAAATAAAGTTATAAAGTACACCGCCCATCAGGAACTTGATCCTGATGGACGGTGCAAAGATGATAAAAATAATAACTTGACAGGGGGGTATTACCCCCGGTAAAATTTACGATTTCTTTGAAGATTTTAGCTGAATGTGGATATTCATGTCGAAAAAGGCATTATTTATGTCTTCAATTCTACTCTGATAGAGAGGTGAAAGCGTACAGCCTTCGTAAGCCAGATTCTTTGTTGTGCGGTAACTACGTCCAGTCATTGCACAGAATAGTTTGATAATTTTAGACCGATCATTGACTGCAGGCCCTGCATTAAAATGGGTCAGCAATGCCTCAAAAGCAGCATACTGCAGACGGGTAGGAATAGTATCACGCTTCTCGTCCTTTTCCTCTCCTCCTTCATAGACGTCTTCTGTGGAGGGTTCTTCCATGGCACCATCACGCATGGCTGACTGCATGACGTCGGACATAAGGCTGCTGAAACTGGCTGGTGTGTAGCACTCGCGAACATTGCCATCGTTGAGTGCCATGTAGCACTGGGGCGAAGCATCGTGCTTGTCGTAGGCTTCGAGTGAGAGCGTGAACCACTTGAGGGTGCGGCATCGCAGCGTTTCGCACTGCTTAGGGTCGTTAAGAATACGGAACAGGGTGTAAATCCTGTAAAGATTGAACTCATTGGTCAGCTGCATCCATGCCTCTACGGTGTTTGCTTCGTGGATGGCCAACCACAGAGCCTCACGGCTCATTGTTGTGTTTTTTCCCATAAAATAGGGGATAAGTGTAACTGGGAATGGGTGAAGGAAAATTTAGAAAAAAAAGGGAATGGGTAAGGCTTTCATAAGGGCATAACGTAAGCGAAATGTCAAACTCCCATTTGTCCAAGCTACATTACACCACCTTACCCACACCTGGAGGTGCAGGAAGATAGCCTTAATGTACTTCGCTTGGAGTTATAATTTGGAGTTTGACACTTCGCCGAAGTAGATTGACTACGTCCTTATATCTTTAGTATTTCTCTTTTCTTTTCAGTCTTTCTAAGTTACTAATAATACTATGGTTTATCTATCTATCCCAGGCCGCGGAGGTAGCTCTGCATAATGGCCTGACCATGATTTTAACCGCCGCAAAGGTAGAGATTATTTTCGGATCCACCAAATATTTATTAATATTATTTGCACGCTGAGCAAAAAAACTAATTTTGGAGCTGTTTATTGAAGCGAAATTTAGTCATAAGAAAGTTTTTTTTGAAATTTTGCGTCAGTTTCTTGCACATGTCAGCGAGAGTAATTATCTTTGCAAAAAAAATATGCACTTTTGCAACTGCAAGTATGAAAGCATTCAATACCGCGGGTACTTGTCGCCCGAAAGAACACTATATGGTGGACATCACCGAGCGCTTGGAAATCATCCGCAAGATGGTTGCCAAGGGTGACTATTTCTGTATTAATCGAGGCAGGCAGTATGGCAAGACTACTACACTGGAGGCCTTGTCTGATTATCTGAAGAACGATTATTGCGTTTTCAGCATCAGTTTTGAAGGATTGGATGACAATGTCTTTACAAGTGCATCCACAGTCTGTGCCGAGTTTCTGAAAATCTTGAAAAGACACGCAAGAGTAAACGGCTCGTCTGAGTCCATGCAGTCGCTTCTCAAAGAAGTCGTGCCAATAGGATGCAAGGAAATTGCAAGCACAGACTTCGCAGAAGTTATAGATGAATTATGTGCCCTATCTGAAAAGCCTCTTGTCGTTTTGATTGATGAGGTGGATCAAGCCAGCAACAATGAAGGGTTCATCAAATTCTTGGGTGTGCTGCGCAATATGTTCCTTGCACGAATGACCTTCCAAACCTTCCAATCCGTAATCCTCGCAGGTGTATATGATATCAAGAATCTCAAACTGAAGATTCGTACAGAAGAAGATCATCAGTATAACTCACCTTGGAACATTGCGGTTCCCTTTGATGTTGATATGAGTCTTTCGGCAAAGGGTATTGCGGATATGCTCGCTGAATATAAGGCAGACCACAATTTGATTTTTGATGAAGCATTTGTAGGTCAGATGATTCGTGACTATACTGCTGGCTATCCTTTCCTCGTGAGCCGTATCTGCCAGATTATTGATGCACAGCAGTACACATGGGACAAGGAAGGAGTGCTGAAGGCGGTTAATGCACTGCTCAAAGAGGGCAATACGCTCTTTGATGATATGCAGAAGAAGCTGACCCAGTTCCCAGGGCTCTCCGACATGTTGAAGTCTATCATCTTCGGTGGTAAACGAGTATCTTTCAACTATTACGATCATGATATTAACATTGCCGTTATGTTCAACTTCGTGAAGGAAGAAGGAGGCGCAACAAAGATAGCCTGCCGCATATTCGAGACGTGGCTTTACAATTATTACATTTCTCTTGACAAACCATCCCACATCTATCAGATGGGCGAATACGAAAAGAACCAGTCCGTCCATGATGGCTTTATCGATATGCGTCTTCCCAGCGAACGTTCCTGCGTACACTTCAACGAAATCTATCGTCCAGGACACGACGATCAATTTGTAGAAGATAACGGTAGAAAAATTTTCCTTACCTACTTGCGCCCTATTATCAACGGCATAGGTAATTACTACTGCGAGGCGCAGACTCGTGACCTCACCCGTACCGACATCATCATAGATTACCTTGGTCAGCAGTACATAGTGGAATTAAAAATATGGCGAGGACAATCATATAAGGAACGAGGTGAGAAACAGCTCTCTGAATATCTAGAGCGTTACAATCTAAAGACTGGCTACATGGTCAGTTTCTGCTTCAACAAGAACAAGAAGTCTGGCTTACTTCCACCTGTAGAACTCAATGGTCGCACTTTGATTGAGGCGATAGTATAAATCGGATGCCTTTGCTGCTTTATTATAGTTTATGACGTGAATATTTGCTTTATTCGCGTCATAATTTTACGTGAATAGGCTGTTTTTTTCGCTGCATTTTTTGTCATCTATCATTTTTGTGTCTAAAAAGTTTGCAAAACGACTCGATTTTTAGGTGTTTTTGCATTTTAAGACGTTTTGCTCGCTGTTTTTAAGAAAAAATTATTATATTTGCGCACTTAGACTTTGTCTAAGACGAAGCCAGCCGGAGGGGACTTGTCAGATATCCGGAGACTTCGTCCCCGGTTGTTACGCTTTGCTCCACGCGAGCAGAGCTCGGAGACTCACCGCTCACTTCGTTCGCTAGTACAGCCTTCCAGGCTTGTCATATCCCTTATGTTCCTTTTATTCCTTTAAAATAATGAGAAAACTCTTCACCACATTCCTGCTTACCCTCGTCTCCCTTTCGAGCTTATGGGCGCAGAGAGAAATCGAAGTAAGCACAGCAAAAGAACTGCAGCGAGCCATCCTGAGCAACTACAAGGCCAGGATCAAACTGGTGGCTGATATCGACATTAGTGAGCTCGGTAAGATCTGCGACACCTTCGCAGGTTCTATCGACGGTGGCTACATGATCATCGACAGTCTTGGCAAAGAAAGGATTGCACCGCACGTGCTCAAAGGTAAGCGTGGGCAGGGACGTGGTGCAGATCATTATCTGTTTGAGACGCTCGACCATGCCATGTTCGAGAACGTTGCCTTCGAGCGTTTCCGTGTAGAGGACGAAGACAACGACAACCTCGGCGTCGTGGCACGTAAGGCCATCGGATGCGTCTTCTGGAACTTCACGATGGCGGGCGTATCGGTCTTCTGCGACCATGACAACGCCGGTGCTATCGTGGGTGTGGTCGAAGACTGTACGTTCGACAATGTCAAGATCCTCGACTGTGACGTCACCGTGGATGGCATCTCGGCAGGTGGCATGGTGGGCAGTTCGAAGCGCTGCAAATATACCGCCTGTACGACCAATGTGCACACCCGTGTCTTTGCCGATGGCCGTGACGGCGTTTTCTTCAGCACCAATGCGGCCAACAGTGGTGGCTTGGTAGGTTTTTCTGAAAGCGATGAATTCCTCATCTGTTTCAACTCTGGTTGGGTAGGTGGCGACCAGGAGAGAGTGGGCGGATTCGTTGGATGCAGCATGGGATCGCACTTCACAAAATGCAGCAATTTTGGCTATGTAATACAATGCACAGAGAGCAGTTTTGGAGAACTCTACTCCACCAATGCCAAGAACATTGGAGATTATGACTATCTGTTTAGTGACATGATGTGGGTTCTGTGGTCCATGACCTCTGTAACCACTGTTGGCCTGGCTACTGCAGTGTTAGTAGCGGGGGGCATCACCGGTCCTGTTATTTTAGCGGCAGCCTTGGTGGGTACTATGTGCGGAGGAATAGTTTTTGCTGTTGATTGGTTCCTTCTATCTAGCCATGACGAATTAGGCGGCATTGTAGGCCATGCGGAACATGGTTCATTTGAAGAATGTGCCAACCACGGCTATTATAAATGCGTCGACAGAATGGTCGGCGGCATTGTAGGCTGGGGTAAGTATATCGGCATCAACAACTGTTTGAGCACGAGATCGCCTAGAGATGGCAACGGATCTGACCCAGATTACTCTGGCTCCATCATCGGCCTTGGTCTGGAAAGCACCATCACCAACTGTCTGTCAAACACAAATTATCCTCTCTACGGTAACGATTCGGAACTGAAGTCGGCATCGGGCAACAACTATGTGGTGAGCGACAAAAAAATGGAACTTTCTGACTATGAGACGAGAGTGCCGACAGAGCTGGCAAAGACGGGCATCGTGGCACGCTGGCTCAATAATGGCTATGAGAACTGGTCGAAGCAGATGCGCCCTTGGTATCAGACGCTGACTGACAAATCGAAGGATGAACCAGCCGATGCAGCCCCTGTGAACTCTTCAAAGCATGACGTGGTAAGAATAGAAGACATCAAGAATGTCACCGTCATCACCACTGGAGACGAGCTTGAAGCATTTGCAAAACGCGTCAATGACGGCGATCAGTACGCCTGTGCTGTGCTCGACGATGACGTGAATCTCGGCAACCGCGACTGGACACCTATCGGCACTGAGAGCCATCCTTTCCGTGGCATGTTCGATGGACGTGGACACACGATCTATGCCCTCGCCATCAAGATGGAGAAGAATATGAGCGCAGGTCTCTTCGGTGTAGTAGGCGACAAGGCAGAGGTGCGTAATGTGGCCATCGCTAACGATTCGAAGATCAGCAGCAACAGCGAACTTGGCACTGCCGGTATCGTGGGCAGGGTGAACATCGAATCAGCTTCTACCAACGTCGTGATTGCCAGCTGCGGTAACTACGCCAACATCTCTGGCACAAAGCATGTAGGTGGCATCCTGGGCCGTGTGATGACCGATGGCAGTGATAATATCAAGGTCATGATAGACAGCTGCTTCAACATGGGCACCATCACAGCTTCTAAGAGCATGAGCGCTCAGCTCTGCGGATATGCCAAGGATAATGGCTACATCATGAACAGCTGGGTAGGTGGCCGACTGGAGCGACTGAACGACTCATGTCCACTCCCATATAACAACGATAACCCGACGAAAGAGGCGGAATACTTCGCAGGATATAATAACCGCCTCACCATCAATAACTGCTACGCTATCAACCCTAACGAACTGGGAACTTTCACCCAGCAGAGCGGTGTGAAGCGCACTACGTGGGATGAGTTCAATCGCCTCGGGTGGAATTATATCAAGCCAACGTTCGGTGACGTCACTGGCATCGGCAGCCTCCTCGCTCCTGGTCTCTCTGGTGACTGCTGGTATGACCTCAACGGCAGACGCGTGGATGAGAACTACCGGGGCGTGCGCGTGGGAGGCGTCAAGAAGGTGATTGTAAAAGAGTAGTAAAAGAGGAGTAAAAGAGTAGTAAAAGGGGAGTGAAAGGGGCGTTTGTATCAGATCGTCCGAGAATACTACCCACAAGACAACGGCGAAACCGATACTATCGTCCCTTTCACTCCTTTTTCACTCCCTTTTCACTCCCCTTAATAAAATATAATATGAGAAAACTTTACACAACATTTCTGCTGTCCCTTGCCTGCCTATCTGGTGCATGGGCACAGCAAGACACTATCAGGGTGTCAAATTTAGATGATTTCAAAGAGGCTCTGAGAAACTCGAATGCAAACATTGTATTCGAGAATGACATTGACTTTGAAGGCAAACATTTAAACTACTTTGATCGTAACAACAAGTTCCATGGTACGATCGATGGCCATGACCATAGTATTAAGAATTTCAAGATGGACGCTGGAGGATCCAACCAAGTATATGTTGCCATGATCCAGTCTGCAGAGGATGCTACCTTCTAGAACCTGACGCTCGACAACGTACTCGTCGGGGCTACCGACCCGGTGGCAGGTCTGGTGGGATATTCTAAGCATTGTACCTACGTGAACATCAGTCTCAAGAACTCTAAGATTGGTAGCTATAACGGTGACGCTAAAATAGGCGGTCTTGTCTACGAATCTGATCATGACGGCTTCACCCGCTGTACGACCGACGAAAATACCAGCATCTCTGGCGGATACGCAGGTGGCCTGGTATACAGCGCTTCATTTTCAGCCTTTACCGATTGCATAAATAAAGCAGATGTCTCAGGTGGTTGGGAATGTGTAGGCGGCATCGTTGGCAAGGATAATTACTCTACCTTCACCCGATGCATCAACAGCGGTTACGTGCATCATGCCAGCAAATATTTTAAGGATGACGATGAGCTGGGCGGCATTGTTGCTGAAGGTGCAGGTTCACACTTCATCGAATGTGTCAACGATGGCAAGCTCTACTGTGAGGATGAGAACGGTGGCGGTATCATTGGTCTCGGCAAAAACGTAACCCTCATCAACTGCCTCAATACGTCTCATGACCTGAACTTTAACCACTCTTCCTGTGGTGGTATCATCGGTCGTGCAGAGAATAGTAGGGTATCCAGCTGTCTTTCGCTTGCTGACTATCCGCTCATCGGCACCGAGAAGAACATGAGAGCAGCTTCGGGCAACAACTACCGTCTGGAGGTCAACAACCACAAAACCAGCGACTGGGTAATGGGTGTAAGCGAAGAGCTGCTGACTTCGGGCATCGTGACTCGCTGGCTCAATAACGGCGATGAGAACCGTTGGTATCCCAAGCCGGTATGGTATCAGCTGCTTTTTCATGGTCTTTATTACCCTTACATGCTTAATGCATATACTTCCTATGGGTATGCCGTTGAAATAGAAAATATCGAGGGCTGTATGCATATCTCAACAGCCGACCAGCTCATGGAATTCGCCAAGAAGGTCAACGGTGGTGATCAGTTTGCCTGTGCCGTGCTCGATGCAGACATCAACCTCCACGACTACGACTGGAAACCTATCGGTACCGACCAGAGCCGCTTCCGTGGCTGTTTCGACGGCAAGGGTCATACCATCAAAGGCATGAACTTTGCTATCAACAGCGACGCTGACGGAGCAGGTCTCTTCGGCGTGGCTCATACCGGTGCTGAGATCCGTAACGTGTTCTTGGCAGATGACTGTGCGATTGTTAACACTGGCGATGGTGGTGCTGCCGGCATCCTCGGCCGTGTCAACATCGGATGGGCCTGGGCTAACGTCGTCATCGAGAACTGTGGTACCCACGGCATAGTCACCGCCAACAAGCACGCAGGTGGTATCTTAGGCCGTGTCACGACAGGCGATAAGGACCGAAATGTCAAGATCTACATCAACAAGTGTTTCAATCACGCCGATATTGTTGCCCATAACAGCATGAGTGGCCTCTTGTGCGGGTATGCCAAGAACAACGCTTATATCACCAACTGCTGGTCAACTGGTTTCCTCATTAGATGGGACGACACTTGTCCTGCCCCTTATGACAAGAAAAATCCTTCAGGCGAGATAGAATACTTTGCCGGATACGATCAGAAGATCTACTTCCAAAACTGCTATGCTATCGATCCTTACAAAATAGAAGAAAAGGACAACCAGAATGGCGTTGTAAAGATGACCTCTGAAGACCTCGCCAACGGTAAGCTCACCTACTATTTGAACCGCTTTGCTCCCGAAGGCGACCTCGACTGGTATCAGAAGATCGGTAAGGATGAGTATCCTATCTTTAGTTCACGTGGCGGCGACATTGTCTATGCATACTCGAGCTACGGAAATGAGGCTTATACCAACGATAAGGATCAGAGCGGCTTCCTGCAATTTGGTCCAATCCGTGTCTCGAACGACTATAGCATGGCATGGCTCGATGGTAACTCTACGAGCGACCTCACCCTCAAGGAGGGCTTCACGGTAGAGAATGCATCGCTCAACCGTAGCTTCAAGGCTCACGTGCCTTCTACGCTTGTCCTGCCGTTCTCGGGTAGATTCGACTTCAGTAAAAATGCCCGTTTCTTCACCTTCAGCGCTATGACCTAT
>JAZQQH010000025.1:0-5979 GCA_045628985.1 Bacteroidales bacterium
TTATTAATAACACTGTTAAGCAATGATTGTATGAAGAAACTTTTCTTCCAGCGGATAATTCCGCTAATCTTCTGTATGCTTCTCAGCATACCGACAGTCTTCGCCCAGAATCAGATCTCCGTCAAGGGAAAGGTCATTGATGCAGACGGCCAGCCGCTCATCGGCGCAGCCATCATGGTCAAGGGCACAACCAACGGCTCAGTCTCTGATATCGACGGCAACTTCACACTCAATGCGCCGGCAGGCTCAACCCTCGAGATCTCATCCATCGGATTCGTGACCCAGGAGGTGAAAGCCGCCCCTACCCTCAACATCACGCTGCTTGAGGACGTAACGACCCTCGAGGAGACCGTCGTCGTGGGTTACGGCACCCAGAAGAAGGCATCCCTCACCAGTGCCATATCCAACATCAGAAGCGAGGAGCTCAACGCCACCAAGCAGACCGACGTCCTCGCCGCCCTCCAGGGAAAGGTCCCTGGACTCCTCATCCATCAGAACACCGGTGACCTCGGTGACTTCAACACCGACCTCAAGATCCGCGGCTTCGGCGAGCCTATCGTCGTAGTGGACGGTGTCGTGAGGACGACCGCGCGAAGAAACTCCGAGCTCAACTCCAACTACTCCAACAGTAGCTCAGCCGTCCTGGCAATGCTCAACCCTGAGGACATCGAGAGCATCTCCGTCCTTAAGGACGCATCCGCAGCCATCTACGGTATGGGCGCTCAGAACGGCGTAATCGTGGTGACCACCAAGCAGGGATCCATCGGCGCCCCTTCAGTAAGATACACCAACAAGTTCTCGTTCGGTGTCCCTACCGCCCTTCCTGACGAGGTCGACATCCTCACCTACCTCTACGCCCGCAATGAGATGAGCGCGAACGTGGGCGAGGTGCCATACTACTCCCAGGAGGTCATCAATCACTACATCAACGGTGATCCGGGCTGGACGGACAACAAGTGGTACTCAGAGTTCTACAGGAAGAACTCCTTCGCACAGAACCACCAGGTGTCACTCAACGGAGGAAACAACCAGACCCAGTACTACCTGAGCGGTTCCTTCAACGCTGACAACGGTATCCTCAACAACGACGACTTCAACTACAAGAGCTTCAGCTTCCAGGGCAACGTGACCACCAACGTCACCAAGAACCTCAAGGTCGTCTACCAGTCACAGATGAGCTGGAACAACAGACTCGCTCTTCCGGAGAACGCGAACCAGAACTTCTACACCAAGGGTCTCGGACAGGACCGTACCGTTCCGTGGAAGGTCATCGACAACCCTACCCACTGGTCCAACAACCCAGGCAATGACGGACGTAACAGTATCTCCATCCTGAAGGGTGAGGCAGGTTACGACATCACCCAGCAGGGCTCATTCAACAACAACCTCCAGGCGACCTACACCGCCCCGTTCCTCAAGGGATTGAAGTTCCAGGGACAGATGTCCTACGACTTCCAGACCCGTCAGACCCGCCAGCTCCTGCGCACATACCCTCTGTATGACGCCTGGACTGACGAGTTCGTCACCAACAACAAGGACGCCAACACTTACAAGGAGAACTGGGACAAGAGGCAGACCCTCTACGGAAAGATCCAGGCCAACTACTCAAGGACCATCCAGAAGCACACCTTCGGCGCATTGTTCGCAGCCGAGTTCACCCGCGGATGGAACTACAACATCAACGCATCCCGCGAGTACGGCGAGTTCTTCACCCACGACATCATCAACCAGGGTGACTCGGCAACAGCCAAGAACGGCGGTTCACGAGGCAGCAACGCCAAGGCCGGATACATCGGCCGCGTGAACTACGAGTATGCAGGCAAGTACATCATCGAGGCCATGGCCAGATATGACGGCTCATACTTCTACGCTCCGGGCTACCGCTGGGCATTCCTCCCTTCATACTCACTCGGATGGAGAGTATCAGAAGAGGAGTTCTTCAAGAGACTCTTCCCTAAGGTCAACAACTTCAAGCTCCGCTGGTCTGACGGTATCTCCGGAGGTAACCAGGGTTCCGCATACCAGTACCTTCTCGGCTACTCACAGACCAACACCACCTACGTGTTCGACGACGGCGGCCAGGTCATGGGCTACAGCAGCACACAGACCGCGGAGACCCTCCTCTCATGGACCAGGACATACATGCGTGACTTCGGTTTCGACTGGGAGTACAACAGGGGCATCATCGGAGGTTCCGTCGACTGGTTCTGGAGAGAGGTCACCGGCAAGCAGGCACGCTACTCCAACACCGTCCCTGACATGTACGGTATCAGCCTCCCTTACATGAACCTCAACGCAACACAGAACGTGGGTATCGACCTCGAGCTCTCACACAGAATGAGATTCAAGGACTTCAGCTACCGCATCACAGGTACCGCCACCTTCGCAAGACAGCGCGACACCTACATCGAGGCCGAGAGGACAGCACAGTACACCTCTGCTCAGGACTACTATGACAACCACATGGAAGGCCGCTGGTACAACGCACACGACGGAGCGTTCTACGACTGGAACGGCCACGGCCAGTTCAACAGCCTCTCCGAGATCTACGACTACCCTGTACTCTATGAGCGCAGCAGCAGCAAGAAGAGCAACATGTCCAACATCCTCCCTGGTATGTACAAGATCGACGACCGCAACGGTGACGGTGCCATCACATCAGCCGACCAGTACTATTCATGGAAGGAGGGCAACCCGCCTCTCCAGTTCGGTCTCATGATCTTCCTCGAGTACAAGAACTTCGACCTCAGCGCCACCTTCAACGGTGCAGCTCTCTGCCACAAGGAAATGGCACTGTCAGGAGGTATGGGTTACGGATACTACAAGACCCTCTTCGAGCAGTTCATGGACCACTACAGACTTGCCGACGGCTACACCGACCCTCGTGACCCTAGCTCACAGTGGGTGGCCGGATACTGGCCTGCACTCGCACCTGCAACCGCATACAATGACAAGAAATCAAACGGTACCTACCGCTTCGCACAGCCATACTCATGGGTGGACAACACCTACTTCCGCATGAAGAGTCTCGAGATCGGCTACACCCTTCCTAAGTCACTCCTCAGCAAGATCCACATCAAGAGCATGCGCGTACACGCCAGCGGAACCAACCTGCTCACCTTCTGCAACCCTGTCGTCAAGCACTGGGATCCTGAAACCGACCAGAACATGTACCGTGGAGCCGGTGGAGCACCTCTTCTCAAGACATTCGTAATAGGAACCAGCATCAGCTTCTAAACTTATTGAGAGATGAAAAAGATTTTTAGATATACTTTCGCATTCATCCTTGGACTGAGCCTCTGCTCTTGCGACAAGATGTTCGACAACGTGGAGGGGGATCTTTCAAAGATGTCCGAGGAGGACATGACAGCCAGTCAGGCAGGTATGGAGAGACTTCTCTCTGATGTCTACAACACCATCCCTATGGATGCGTTCAACAAGAAGGAGAGAAACACCACCCTCGCCTCCAACTCAAGAAACGCAAACTACAGCGTTGATGTGACCGGATTCTGGAACTACACCAAGATGCGCTCCATCAACCTCTTCATCAAGCAGGTCGACGAGGCCCTCGAGAAGAAGGTCATCAACCAGTCAGCCCGCGACGCCATGCTCGGCGAGGCCCTCTTCGCACGCGCATACTGCTACTTCGCCATGGTAAGACTCTACGGCGGTGTCCCTATCGTGACCGAACCTCTGGACCAGTACTATGACGGAAAGGAGAACGCCGGCCTCTATGTACCGCGCAGCACAGAGAAGGAGACCTGGGACTTCGTCATCTCAGAGCTTGACAAGGCCATCGAGCTCCTCCCTGAAAGCAGGAACGACGGCGCATACCGCGCCACCAAGTGGTCCGCACTCGGACTCCAGTCACGCGTCGCCCTCTATGCGGCGTCAGTCAGCAAGTTCTGGAACCGCGAGGCCATCCCTAGCTCATACCAGGCAGTGCAGCAGAAGCTCACATACATGGACGCCTCATACGCCAACGACTACTACAAGAAGTGCATCGAGGCTTCCGAGAAGATCATGAACTCCGGCAAGTTCTCACTCTACGGCGGCCCTACCAGCGATGTGGCGAAGGCCAAGGAGAACCTCACCAAGCTCTTCCTCGAGCGTCAGGACTGCGAGTTCATCTTCGGAAAGAGCTACAAGACAGGTCTCGCAACCGCTGACCACTCGTTCGACATCCTCAACTCTCCGTTCCAGGGTCACGCTACGGCTCAGAACAGAACATCCGGCAACTACTCCATCACCTCGGACCTCGTGGACCTCTATGATGACTACAATGCCAACGGCGGAAGAGTCGACGGTACGGTGAAGACCAGAAATGACGGTGTCGAGGACCACTACTTCGCACAGGTCTCAAACGCTGCTTCAGACTTCGACCCGAACATCGACTTCATCAAGTACGACAACCCTCAGGACCCGTTCCTCAACAAGGACGCACGCTTCCAGGCATGGGTGCTCTATCCGGGAGCGATCTTCAGGAGCCTCTCCATCAACGCGCAGGCCGGTTTCATCAGACCTGACGGCACATACTCATTCTACCAGCAGGAGTCATGCAAGGTCAACGGTGTGACATACTATTCAGCCGGTGCCGAGACTGAAGGCGACATCTCCGCATTCATCCACCTCGACGAGAAGGACCAGGACGAGAAGGCCCGTTTCTGGAACTCATGCTTCGGAATCAGGAAGTTCCTCGACCCTGACCAGGCCATCGTATACTCATCCAACCCTTGGTGCGACATCCGTTACGCGGAGATCCTCCTGAACTATGCCGAGGCCGTGGCCGAGAGCGGTCAGGGCGATGCCGCCAAGGCCAAGAAGGTCCTCAACGACATCCGTCACAGAGCCGCCTTCACCGATGACATCGAGCTCACAGTGGAGAACGTCTGCCACGAGCGCAGAGTCGAGTTCGCCATGGAAGGACACGAGAGCTACACTCTCCACCGCAGACGCGAGTATCTCAACCCGAGAGGTGGTGAGCAGTACAGGAAGCACACCCTCGCTCCTATGCTTGACCTCCGCGGTGACACGCCTAAGTTCATCTTCGCACGTGTGAACCTCTATCACGGTGACGTGCAGTTCGCCAGCAACGGCCTCAACACCGACCAGCTGGACTACTACGGAGGCATCTCCAACTACGTCAAGAATGACCTGATCCCTAACCCTTCACAGGAATAATCAAAGAAAGTTATATGAAAAAGATATTAGTATTACTATCATTGTTGGTTCTGGCTACATCTTGCGACTGGTTCGTCTTCGACAATCAGGAGAGCTACAACGCTCAGGTCGAGGGACGTTTCATCGACAGCCAGACAGGACAGATGGTTCCGTTCTCATGGCCTAACACCTCCTATGTCTCCATCATCGAAGAGGGATGGGATGCCGAGGAGGCTCAGAAATGGTACGTCAAGTGCGACGGATCATACCGCAACAAGCTCGTGTGGGCCGGAAAGTACAGAATGGACATCAAGGACCAGTGCTTCTACCCGATAGCGATTCCGTTCACCCTGGAGAAGGGCCAGAACACCATCGATTTCACAGTCACACCTTACGCCCGGATCCTCAATCCTAAGATCACATACGAAGGAACGAAGCTTGTGGCAAGGTTCACCGTGCAGGTCTCCGACGCAGCACAGACTCCTAATGTGGATGTCGCGCTCTTCGGCTTCACCGACAGATATGTCAGTGATGGAAACAACAACTTCGACTTCGACAAGAAGCAGACAGCCGGAAGGCAGAAGAAGGTCAAGCTCACCAACGGCCAGGCCGACGTGGAGCTTTCAGTCGACACCACAGTTGACAGCGGCATGCAGTTCGTCTACAAGAGAGACCACTACCTCCGCATCGGTGCTGTCGCTACAGGAAGCGCCAACTCCAGCAAGAGATACAACTTCTCTCCTGTCTTCAAGATCTCAAGCGACTTCTCCAAGATCGAGGAGGTCACCCTCTGGGACGAGGACAAGCTGTACGAGTAAG
>JAZQQH010000026.1:0-7007 GCA_045628985.1 Bacteroidales bacterium
CCACTGAAGATATGGTACACAGACCGTCAGGGAGTACCTGTAGCCATCGACATATCAGGCAAGGAAGGAAAGACAAAGTACACGGACAACTCCAATTTCTTTGTACTTGGTCCATCTGGTTCAGGCAAGTCCTTCTCCATGAACACTATTGTCAGACAGATGGAGGCTCAGGACACAGACATCATCCTTGTAGATACAGGAAACTCATATGAGGGATGCTGTGAATACTACAACGGCAGATATATCAGTTATACGGAAGAGCATCCTATCACGATGAATCCGTTCAGGATCAGGCGTGAAGAGTATAACGTGGAGAAGATAGACTTCCTGAAGAATCTTATCCTGATGATATGGAAAGGCAGTGAGGGAGTGGTTACGAATACGGAATCACGTCTTATCGAGCAGATACTCACAGAGTATTATGAAGGCTATTTCGACAAGAACACCATATCAAGCTTGTCATTCAATACTTTCTATGAGTATAGCAGAGACCGTATAAGGGAAATCTGTGAGCAGAATCATCTTGTAGGTGTGAATATCTCGGATTACAGATACCTTCTTCTTAACTTCTACAAGGGAGGAACATATGAGCATACGTTGAACGATGACCTCGACACCACCTTGTTTGAAGAGAAGCTGATCGTCTTTGAGATAGACTCCATCAAGGACAACAAGACATTGTTCCCTATTGTAACGCTCATTATCATGGATCTCTTCATCCAGAAGATGAGAATCAAGAAGAACCGCAAGATTCTGGTCATCGAGGAGGCATGGAAGGCCATTGCCTCCCCTATGATGGCAGAATATATCAAGTACTTGTACAAGACCGCCCGAAAGTTCTGGGCAAGCGTCGGTGTGGTGACACAGGAGATTCAGGATATCGTAGGCTCCCCTATCGTCAAGGAGGCCATCATCAATAATTCAGATGTCGTGATGCTGCTTGACCAGAGCAAGTTCAGGGAGCGATTCGATGAGATTCAGGCCATTCTGGGACTGACTGAGGTGGATTGCAAGAAGATCTTCACCATCAACAGGCTTGAGAACAAGGAAGGACGCAGCTTCTTCCGTGAGGTCTTCATTCGTCGTGGACAGATCGGAGCTGTATATGGTGTCGAGGAGCCCCACGAGTGCTACATGACCTACACCACTGAAAGAGCCGAGAAGGATGCTCTGAAGCTGTACAAGGCGGAGCTCCGGTGCAACCATCAGCAGGCCATCGAAGCCTACTGCCGTGATTGGGACCTCAGCGGAATCACCAAGTCACTGCCGTTCGCCCAGAAGGTCAACGAGGCGGGACATGTGTTGAATATCAAATCAAAGTAAGATGAGAAAGGTAGTTTGTCTCATATTATCCGCAATTGCTCTTCTTATATCGAAGAACGCCATGGCTCAGTACTACAGCATCAACATTGATGCTAAGACTGCTGCGGCCATGGTTGCGGCATACGGTACGGGAACGGCAGCCGAGGCATACTACAATGCCCAGATACAGGACATACGCAAGCACTACCGGGCATCCGAGGTGGCTGCTGCTGCCATCTTCTCATCCAAATATCTTGACCGTCGTGCGTTGACCGACTTGGGAATATGGGCAAACGCCACTGAGAACTACTATTACCGTCGTATCTACAACATGGTTTCGGCCAAGATAATGCCGAAAATATGGACTGTCGGCGGCATGATGCTCAGGAATCCACAGAATGCTCTTTACTGGGGTTCCTATCTGATGAAGACCTGCGATGACACCAAGTCGCTGTGTATGCAGTTCGAGTCGGTTGTAACCAATAGCACACTTTCATTCAGCGATATTGCCTTTCTTGAGTTAAACTCAAATGTGGCAGACTTGCTGAATCTCTCGGAGCTCGGTGACATTGACTTCCGCGGTATGCTTGATGCCTTTGGAGAGGCCGGCAATCATATCACCCTCGACAACCTCAAGACTGACCTGGGGACACTGTATCAGAAGGGTGTGTCATTGGCTGCTACTGGTATCGGCAACCTTGGAGAAAGCCTGCTGCAGAAGAGCAATTTCAACGATCTGTTTGAAGGAAAGATTGGAGCTGCGCTGACCATCGTGGACAACTATCAGAACCTATTCCAGTCGTTCGAGAACAATGCCGGTCAGACGCTGCTTAATCTTGTCGGCGGTGAGGCAGGAGTTGGCAACCTCTTCAATATCTCCGATTACAATCTGACTTCCTGGATTGACGACTATGCCCGCGAGCAGATGGGACAATACTACACCCAGAGATGGTACATATACAGAAGGGAAACAGGAAGCGAGACCGTCTGCAACTACAATCCTCCTACAGGAAAGAAAGACATCACAGACGGCAATCACTGGTATAGGATCAGCACTTCAAGTTCAAGTTTCACTCCATCCTCCTCCCAGCTTGCGGCTGCCAAGGCCAATAGCGAAGCCCGGGCTGGATGGTCCCAGACGAGAGTCAACAATCTGAACTCAGCTAATGACGGCACAAGATACAGTATCTCTTATTGGCTGAACAGCTATGTCATCAAGGGAATCTTCGGTAATGTCAAGTCAAAGGCATACGCCTATTCCATAGCAGTCACCAGGTCATGGAACATTGAAGAAGAAGTCTATGAGGACTACTTCGACTCCTATTCCATGGACCTGAACTCTTTCAAGGCTCAGTTACAGGCACGGCTGAACGAAATGAACGAGAACGAGGAAGGTGTCACCTACTACATCGGATCTGACGAGAAGAACTACTACCAGACGACTGATGAAAAGACAATCGAGGGTGTGGAAGCAGTGACCATAAGCGTGACCTGCACCGACGGGGCCAAACTCGGAGAAGGCTCGACCCAGTACAAGTGTTCATCCTGTGACGGGACGCTGTCAGCCCATACGAAGGAATGCTCCATGAAGACATCCATCATAGAGTCCGGCACAGACACGTCGGAACTTGAGGCGATGGAATCAGAACTTCGTTCAAAGATTAATGAACTCAATTCGCAGATCAGCGCATTGGAGAAAGAAAACAATGCCCTGTTGAAAGAAATATCCACCGCCAGCATTGAGGACGCGGTGGGACTGCGGCAGAAATACAACGACAACAAGGACAGGATAAACGCTCTCAATGCTGAGCTGGCAGACTACCAGAGCCAGCTCAACGAGGTCATGGAAGCCATCTCCGAGGCCGATTCTGACGATGATGTGCCTACGGATGACTACCGCAGGATTCCGGCTCTCATGCAGGAATGCCAGAGGACCTACGGGCTCACCTGGCAGGATGCTGGCTCGTGGAGCGGCTACACCTTCATCAGAACAGCCAAGTTGCCGGACATGAACGGCACTGTGACATTCAAGGCCAAACTGTCCATTGCCAGAAAGCCGAAATACTTTCTCTGGTTCAAGATCCATCGTGCCATTGTACAGATAGACTGGGAGCTCTATTCTGAGCTAACCAGCACGCAGGTTGTGGACGTGCTTACCCTTGACAGCTCGATGAGCGAAAGGGAGAAAGCCGACCTGGTCAACAACAGGGTTTCGGAAGTGGCAAGGATGTACCCGTCCTGCAAGGTCTCGACTGAATATGTCAAGAGTGACCCGCTCCAGGAAGATGACACCGACGACACCTATCACCTGCTCTGGTCAAGCGACAGACTGGAGATAGCACGTGAGATTGACAGCAGGCTGACCAAGATATACTCAGACCTCGTCTCCCTTGAGAAGATGATGGCTTACAAATACAGGTTCATCGACTTCCTGCGCGATGTCAGTCCTCTCGTGGATTCAGAACAGGGACGCAAGCTGACTGTGGCTGAGGAGTGCAAGAAACAATGGATAAGCAATGCCCGCAAGGGAAAGAAGGATGAGGAGTGACATGAAAAAGGTACTGTACATCATCATCTGCCTTCTGGCATTCTTCCCGGACATGGCACATGCCCAGTGGAGCTTTGACGTTCCGTCTATTGAGGCCTATATCAATGACCATAAGGAACAGAGAAGCCTTCTCATAGCCAGATCCACATTAGAGCAGAGCAATGCCCTGCTGCATGACTACAGCAAAGATGCAAACATTGATTTCAAAGAGATAAACGTGGAGCTGGACAAGTACACACGTGCCTTTGATGTTATTGATGTCCTTTACCAGACACTTCGGACATCCCTGAACGCCTACGACACATACGACAACATCAGCAAGCGGCTTGGTGACTACAAGAACATGCTGACACAATACTACGACAAATGTCTCAGCCACGGTGACATCGTCACTACCGACACGCTCATCATATCTGTCAACCGGCACATGCTGGAGATGGTGGCCGATGAGTGCCAGAACATCTACAGGTCATTCAGCGACCTTGTATTGTATGTCACCGGAACGGCAGCATGCAGTTCGTCTGACCTCCTACTGGTTCTTGGAAGTATCAACAATGCGATGGACGGCATAAGGCTTCATCTGAACTCGGCATATTTCGAGACATGGAAATACATACAGGTCAGGATTGGCTATTGGAAGGCGCAGGTCTATAGGGCCAAATCCCTTCCTGAGATACTTGAAGGGTCATTCGGCAGATGGCGGGTGGCCGGCAGATTGGATTTTTAAGAAGTACGACAATGAGACGGATCATTCTTTCATGCATTGCAGCCGTCTGTGCCTTTTCAGCACAGGCGCAGTACGTGACATATAACCACAGTGAGACCAAATTGAATCAGGTCACGGTGATGGAAACAGGAGCAGGTTCACTCACTCCTGATGCCTATTACACCCTGCTTCATAGGAAATACAGCGAGACTGCCTCGTCAAAGAACAAGCTTCGCTATCGTACCGAAGCTGGCGCATCGGCATTCCTACAGACACAGATGGCCGATTCCGTTGAAACGTCGCTCTCGCAGCGGGCAAAGATTGAGGCTCTCAACATGGCTGACCGCAAGGTAGATATTGCCTGGCAGACCGAAGGGCCAAAGATAGAGTCCAAGCTCAAGTCATTTCAGGACAATATCGGAAGGATATCATCGGTAGGTGGCGGCTCCTCAGAGAAGGAACGCTGGGAGGAATACTACAACGTCTTCCAGACAGCCATCCGCAGCGTCAGGGAGTCTTATCTGCCCAACTCGGAGCGCAAGCGGGAGTATCTGAGAATCTACTCGGATCTGTGCACCCAGAACGAGACCTTGCTCTCGTATATCGTGATGCTGAATAATAGACAGTCCACCTCGGAGTCCTTGTCCTCCGTCCTTATCATACCTGGACGGAAGTCTGAGATAGCAAAAGAGGCCAGCAGCCGCTGGAAGAGCATGGTAACGTCAAATCAGATAACGGAATAGAGCTATGGCAGATATCATTTCAGGACTTGGCGTTGACCTCCTTGAGGAAGAGATCGACGATGTCATCTTCCAGACCAACGAGTTTCTATGTGACGCTACCTTCACCGGTTCACAGGGTCCGTTCTGGTGGATCCTGCAGATGTGCATGGCACTGGCAGCACTGTTCTCCATCATCGTAGCTGCGGGCATGGCCTACAAGATGATGGTCAAGCACGAGCCCTTGGACATCATGAAGCTCTTCCGGCCACTGGCCGTGAGCATCGTGCTCTGCTGGTGGTACCCGCCTGCTGACACCGGCATCACTAACAGCGGCAACAACTGGTGCATACTGGACTTCCTGTCCTACATACCTAACTGCATAGGCTCCTACACGCATGACCTCTATGAAGCGGAAGCATCGCAGATAAGCGACAAGTTTGACGAGGTTCAGGAACTGCTGCATGTCAGGGACACGCTTTATCAGGACCTACAGGCACAAGCTGAGGTCGCACACAGCGGCACATCTGACCCGAACCTTGTGGAGGCTACCATGGAACATGCCGGGGTTGATGAGGTGACGAACATGGAGAAGGACGCATCGAAGCTGTGGTTCACATCACTGACTGCAGGAGCCGTTGTCGGTCTGGACAAGATCATCATGTTGATAGCCTTGATAGTGTTCCGTATCGGCTGGTGGGGAACGATATATTGTCAGCAGATACTCCTTGGAATGCTCACCATCTTCGGGCCGATCCAATGGGCATTCTCCCTTCTTCCTAAGTGGGAAGGGTCATGGGCCAAGTGGCTCATACGCTATCTGACGGTACATTTCTATGGAGCCATGCTATACTTCGTCGGCTTCTATGTCCTTCTTCTCTTCGACATAGTGCTCTGCATACAGGTCGAAGACCTCACGGCCATCACCCAGAGCCAGGCTACAATGGCGGCATTCCTTCAGAACGCCTTCTTCTCAACGGGCTACATGATGGCGGCCAGCATAGTTGCCCTGAAGTGTCTGAACCTTGTCCCAGACCTTGCGGCTTGGATGATACCGGAAGGCGATACTGCATTCTCGACACGAAACTTCGGCGAAGGCGTGGCACAGCAGGCCAAAGCTACTGCCACTGGAATGCTCAGCGGAAACATACTTTGACAACAATAACAAGAAGATATGGTCATAAAGAATTTGGAAAACAAGATCAAGCTGGTAGGCATAGTGTGCAGCCTCTTTCTGGTTGGCTGCATCGTCATCAGCATTTCAAGCATACTGACGGCGAGAGGCATGGTGTCGGATGCGCAGAAGAAAGTGTACGTGCTGGACGGCAACGTCCCTATTCTCGTCGAGAGGAGCACAATGGACGAAACGCTGGAGGTCGAGGCGAAGAGCCACATTGAGATGTTCCATCACTATTTCTTCACGCTCGCTCCGGATGACAAGTACATCAAGTACACTATGGAGAAAGCCATGTACCTGGTTGATGAGACCGGCCTTGCACAGTACAACACCCTAAAGGAGAAAGGCTTCTACTCCAACATCATGGGTACGAGTGCAGTGTTCAGCATCTACTGCGACAGCATCAGGGTTGATACCAAGAGCATGGAGTTCACCTATTATGGAAGACAGAGGATCGAGAGACGAAGCAGCATCCTGATGAGAGAGCTCGTCACTGCAGGAACCCTCAAACGGGTGCCGAGAACGGACAATAATCCTCACGGTCTTCTCATCACC
>JAZQQH010000027.1:0-2298 GCA_045628985.1 Bacteroidales bacterium
GCACCGGGCAGGCGTCAGCCCCTATACGTCATCTTTCGATTTAGCAGAGACCTGTGTTTTTGCTAAACAGTCGCTTGGGCCTATTCTCTGCGACCGTGTTTCCACGGCACCCCTTCTCCCGAAGTTACGGGGTCAACTTGCCGAGTTCCTTGACAACCCTTCTCCCGTTGGTCTTAGGATTCTCTCCTCATCTACCTGTGTCGGTTTGCGGTACGGGCGCCTAAACATACCTCAGAACTTTTCTCGCCTCAAAGCATCACGGACTTCCCTACTATAAGTTCGGTCCCTTTCGCCACGGACAACCAACGCCGTGGATCCGCTATCTTCAAGTGTCATTCTGCTTAAGTTTTCGGCGGCTACGGAATCTCTACCGTATGTGCATCGACTACGCCTCGCGGCCTCGCCTTAGCTCCCGGCTTACCTTGGGCGGACGAACCTTCCCCAAGAAACCTTAGATTTTCGACCATTATGATTCCTACATAATTCGCGCTACTCATTCCGGCATTCTCACTCCTGTACAGTCCACACCTGCTTCCGCTGATGCTTCACCCCGTACACGACGCTCCCCTACCACTGACAATGTCAATCCCAAGCTTCGGTTATATGCTTAGCCCCGTTGTATCTTCGGCGCAGAGTCACTCGACCAGTGAGCAATTACGCACTCTTTTAATGAGTGGCTGCTTCTAAGCCAACATCCTGGTTGTCTGGGCAACTCCACATCCTTCTCCACTTAGCATATATTAGGGACCTTAGCTGTAGGTCTGGGCTTTTTCCCTTTTGACGACGAAACTTATCTCACGCCGTCTGACTCCCAAAAAACAATTATCCGGCATTCTTAGTTTGATAGGCGTTGGTACCTTTATCAGGCCCTCGGCCATTCAGTGCTTTACCTCCGGTAATCTATTCTGAGGCTAGCCCTAAAGCTATTTCGGGGAGAACCAGCTATCTCCGGGTTCGATTGGAATTTCTCCGCTACCCACACCTCATCACCGATCTTTTCAACGAGCGTGTGTTCGGACCTCCATCAGGTTTTACCCTAACTTCATCCTGGACATGGGTAGGTCACCCGGTTTCGGGTCTTATAACTGCAACTTAACGCCCTATTCAGACTTGCTCTCGCTTCGGCTGCGGTACTGTATACCTTAACCTTGCTGCAATCATAAACTCGCCGGACCGTTCTACAAAAAGTACCTCATGACACTTTAACGTGCTCTGAGTGCTTGTAAGCACAAGGTTTCAGGTCTATTTCACTCCCCTCCCGGGGTTCTTTTCACCTTTCCCTCACGGTACTACTCCACTATCGGTCACTAGTCGTATTTAGGCTTGGATGGTGGTCCACCCGACTTCCCACGGCGATTCCTCGTGTCCCGTGGTACTCTGGATACAAGCTCATACATCGATCATTTCGTCTACGAGACTCTCACTCTGTGTCGTCGGCCTTCCCATACCGTTCGACTACAATCAATGCATTAAATGCTCGTCCGTAACCCCGGACGTATTTCTACCTCCGGTTTAGCCTTATCCGCTTTCGCTCGCCACTACTTACGGAATCTCGTTTGATTTCTCTTCCTCTGCCTACTTAGATGTTTCAGTTCAGCAGGTGCCCTCCGTATACCTATTTGATTCAGTATACGGTACACAGGCATTACCCTGTGTGGGTTCCCCCATTCGGAAATCTGCGGATCAAAGTCTGTTAGCGACTCCCCGCAGCTTATCGCAGCTGGCCACGTCCTTCATCGGCGACTAGTGCCAAGGCATCCTCCTTGCGCTCTTTCATACTTGACCTTTCATCGTGATCCCTCACGACGTCGGCTCTGTATGTCTTGCTTTACGGTTCTCCTTAGCTGTTTTGTCCTCTTTGAGTATCTTCGAATTATCAGGCATCTTCCGTTTGTTCACCACTTTGGCTGAAATTGCTTTTTCCGCTATTTTCTACCTTGTAGTTCCCTACTTACTGTTGCCTTCTCATTCATATACTCTGTATTCAGTTCTCAAGGTACATTGTCCGCTTGGCCTCAGATCCGTAGATCTGTTGGTGGGCTCAAGTGGAGTCGAACCACCGACCTCGCGCTTATCAGGCGCGCGCTCTAACCATCTGAGCTATGAGCCCTCATTGCCTTCAGCGCGTGGTGGAGATGAACAGGCTCGAACTGTCGACCCCCTGCTTGCAAAGCAGGTGCTCTTCCAACTGAGCTACACCCCCGTTTTTTTACGGGAGAAAACTCTCCGCCTTTGAGACTGCAACAAGCTTTCACTTGCTTGCACCCTCTAAATTGAACAACTCTAAGCATCTTCGTC
>JAZQQH010000028.1:0-35238 GCA_045628985.1 Bacteroidales bacterium
GGCTACTTATGTCTCACGGATTCGTATCTCGAATGGAATCCAAAATAGGAACCGCCGTATGCCGAACGGCACGTACGGTGGTGTGAGAGGTCGGAAAACGAAAGTAGGAAGAAAACTACTTCGTTTTCCTCCTACTCGATTATAATATGAGTAAGCAGCTGCTGTAGGTAACTACTCCCCTCCCTTGCGGAGGGGCAGGGGGAGGGTCTTTAAACCTTTCATATTGATTCTCGTCTTAAAGACGAAAGCAAAAGTAATACTAACTTAATCCCTATAGATTATGAAGAAGACCTTAGTTACCTTAGCAATGATCCTGGTGGCGCTGACCACCCAGTTGTCTGCCATGTCATTGAGCAGCATCCGCACCAACGCCCGCTTCCTGAGCGATCGCATGGCCTATGAGCTCAACCTGACCCCAATGCAGTATGATGACTGCTACGAGATCAACTTCGACTTCATCTACGGTATCAACGATTTCATGGACGATGTCGTCTACGGCTACGGCGATGCCATCGATCACTACTACCGCATGCTCGACTATCGCAACGAGGACCTCCGCTACGTGCTCAACGCAAGTCAATACGCTCGCTTCCTGGCGCTCGAGTACTTCTACCGTCCGATCTACACCGCTGGTCGCTCATGGGCCTTCCGCATCCATAGCATCTACCACAATCACTCGTACTACTACTACAGCGCACCGAGCATCTACCACAGCTACCGTGGAGCACACTCGCACCTGCACTATCACAACGACTACTACGTGCATCGCCACCACCACGACATCCATCGTGCACCGGCTCACATCCATGGCACCCCTCACTTCCAGGAGCATGGCCGCCATGACTTCGGCACCGTCCGTCGTGACCGTCCACAGGCTCGTCCTCAGCATGATCGTCCAAGCAACCATCGCAACGATGGCGTACGTCAGGAGTCACGTCCTCGTCAGGACCGACCACAAGCACGTCCTCAGGAGTCTCGTCCTTCTCGCAGCGAAGGCGCTCGTCAGGAGTCTCGTCCTCGCCAGGAGTCTCGTCCAAACCGCAGCGAAGGCGCTCGCTCCCAGAGCCGCCACGAGCGCAACAATAACTCTGGCACACGCTCAGGAGGCAACAACGGTGGTGGCCGCCGAGACAACGCCCGCAATGGCCACGAAGGCGGTGGCCGTGGTCGCAGATAATTCGGTTTCTGATTAAACCTTAGGACCTAGGGTAGGTCTTAAAGACAGAAACAGAAAAAGTAATACTAACTTAACACGTTACGATTATGAAGAAGACCTTAGTTACCTTAGCAATGATCCTGGTGGCATTGACCACCCAAGTATTCGGCATGACTCTGAGCACCGTTCGCACCCATGCACGTTTCATCAGCGATCGTATGGCATACGAGCTCGACCTCAGCCCTGCACAGTACGATGACTGCTACGAGATCAACTTCGACTTCATCTACACCGCAGAGCGCATCATGGACGACGTCGTCTACGGCTACGGCGATGCCATCGACGCCTACTACCGCCTGCTCGACAACCGCAACGAGGATATGCGCTACGTGCTCAACGCCCGTCAGTTCGCACAGTTCATGAAGCTCGACTACTTCTATCGTCCGATCTATAGCACCGGCCGCACCTGGAACTTCCGCGTCTATACCATCTATAGCAACAGCAAGTTCTTCTACTACGATGCGCCAAGCGTCTATAAGACCTACAAGGGTGGCCACAGCTCTAAGAACTACTACCAGAACCGCCACAAGGTAGAGATCCACAAGAACACGGTCAAGATCTTCGGCACTAACTCTTATAACGATCACAGCCGCAATGACTTCGGTACCGTACGTCGCGAACGCAACAACAAGGTGAAGAACAGCATCAACAACTATAGCAATCCTAACCAGCCTAACCGCACTCAGGATCATCGCTATGAGGACAAGAGCGGCAACAAGCAGTCTCCTCAGATCAATAATCGCCAGCAGGCTCCTGCCAAGCAGCCAGCCAAGCAGCAGTCGCAGACCAAAGGAGGCCGCAGATGACCATAGGATAAATATCAGGGAACAAATCCCAAATGACAAATGGGACGCCGTGCATGCACGGTGTCCTTTTTTGTATCAAAGAACGTCCGTCCTGCATGCAAGACATCCATTCCTACAATTAAGAACGTCCCTCTTGCAAGCAAGGCGTCCATTCCGACAAATAAGAACGGACAAACTGCAAGCAGGACGTCCATTCCTGCATCAAAGAATGGCCATATTGCTAGCAATACGTCCATTCTTATGTTAAGAAACTCTTTGATAAAGTCTTAGTTGACGAAAGACTTGTTGGCCCACTTGAAGTTATTCCAGCGACGGACGAAGACGTAACCACGGATGTTCTCGTCGAGGAGGAAGGCTACCCACATGCCGACAAGGCCGAGGCCGAGGGTGATGCCAAAGAGATAGCCAAGACCGACTCCGACGAGCCACTGGACAACGAGGCCGACATAGAAGGCGTAGTTGATGTCTCCGGTGGCTCGTAGTGTGTTGCAGGCCCAGATATTGACGCATTTGCCGATCTCAAGGATGACGTCGACCCAGAGGCACCAGATGATGAGTCGGATGATCTCCTGGTTGCTGGTGAGGATATTGGCAATGAAGGGTCCTAAGAGTGCTACGACGAGCGAGAAGGAGAGGCTGACGATGGCGCCACGATGCCAGGCAAACTTGCCTACGATATAGGCTGCGCGAGTCTTGTTGTCACCTACGAGATGTCCGATGATGATGGAGTTGCCTTGCGCGATGCAGATGGCGTAGAGGTAGACGAACATGACGATATTGACGATGTAGGTGCGTGCGGTGAGTGCTTCGTTGCTGATGGCGTTGATGAAGTAGAGGAGCGTCATCTGCTGTAGGTTGTACGAGATGTTCTCACCAGCTGAGGGGAGGCCGATCTTGAGCAGATCGCGCAACTCGTGGCTTGGGAAGCACTTGAAGAGGCGCTCTGGCATCTTTGTGAAGAGCTTCTTGCGGAGAATGATGCAGATGACGATCATCGAGATGACGCGCGAGAGGCTGGTAGAGATGGCTGCACCATCGGAGCCTAAGGCTGGCATGCCGAACTTACCGAAGATGAGTGCATAGTTGCCGATGATGTTGATGACATTGACCACGGCGACAACCATCATCGGATAGATAGGCTTGTCGGCACTACGGAGGATGGTATTGACCGTAGTGGTGATGGCCTGTGTGAATGCGAAGCCACCTACGATCTGCAGATAGGGCTTACCGTAGACCATGAGCTCAGGACGGATGCCCATGAGCGAGAGAATGTCTTCGGCACCGAAGTAGAGGACGACACTCACGAGGAGGCCGACGAGCAGGTTGAGTAACAAGGCTACGAAACCTACGCGTATGAACTTATCCTGTCGGCCAGCTCCGAGATACTGGGAGCAGAGGACGATAGTACCTGCATTGATAATAGTAAAGAGGAGGAACACCAGCATGAGGATCTGGTTGTCCATACCTACTGCTGCCACGGCTTCGTCGCTGTACTGGCTGAGCATGAAGGTGTCAATGCCACCTAAGAGCATTGTAAGGAGTGTCTCAACAAAGATAGGGGCGACGAGTTTGTTGAGGTCCTTTTTAAGATTGACCATTTAACACAATACCTTTAATCGAAGGGGATGTTATTTGAACATCCCCTTGAGAATCTCCTGCGTAATCTTTCGAGTTGCAGTCGATGCTGCTGATGATGCGGCCTTGCCGAGTACGCTGCCGCCAGATGACTTCTTTGAACCGCCAGAGATGCTCTTACCAACGCTGCTGCCAATGCTGCGAGCTACGCTGGTAGCAACTGCACCGATGAGGGTGCCGAAGATGGTGCGGGTCCATCCGCTACTCTTCTTGCTGGCTTTCTCTTCCTTGGCTTTCTCTCTCTCGAGACGAGCCTGCTCTTTCTCTGCTTCTTTCTGAGCCTTCTCGGCTTCCTTGGCTTCGAGTTCCTTCTGCTTCTCAGCTTCGGCCTCCTGCTTGGCTGCAGAGAGGACTTCGTAGGCGGATTCGCGGTCGAAGAAGTCCTTATATCCCTTGATGCGAGCTGGTGCGAGCGACTGGATGTCGAGGCGCTGGCCTTCGGTGACTGCACCGATCTGGCTGAGAGGGAAGAGGATACGTGCACGCTCTACGATGCCAGGAGCGCCTTTCTCGTCGAGGAATGAGACGAGAGCTTCGCCGGTCTCGAGCTCGAGGATGGCCTCTTCGGTCTTGAAGTCTGGATTGGCACGGAAGGTCTGTGCAGCGGTACGTACGGCCTTCTGATCCTTTGGAGTATAGGCGCGAAGAGCGTGCTGCACACGGTTGCCAAGCTGACCGAGGATGTTCTCTGGAATATCGGTTGGCAGCTGTGAGATGAAGTAGATGCCGACGCCTTTAGAGCGGATGAGACGGATGACCTGCTCGAGTTTGTCGGTGAGCGCCTTAGAGGTGCCATCGAACAGCATGTGAGCCTCATCGAAGAAGAAGATCAACTTAGGAAGCTCCTTATCGCCAACTTCTGGGAGGGTCGCATAAAGCTCGGTCATGAGCCAGAGGAGGAAGGTGGAGTAGAGCTTAGGATTGAGCATGAGACGATCGGCTGCGAGGACGTTCATGACGCCTTTGCCACGCTCTGTGTCGATGAGGTCGTTGACGTCGAAAGCTGGTTCGCCGAAGAACTTGTCGCCACCCTCGCTCTCGATGGCCATGACAGCGCGCTGGATGGCACCGATGCTGGCAGGGGAGATGTTGCCATATTCGGTGGTGAACTTAGAGGCGTTCTTGCCTACGAAGTCGAGCATGAGGCGCAGGTCCTTGAGGTCGATGAGGAGGAGTTCGTTGTCGTCAGCGATGCGGAAGACGATGTTGAGGACACCTGACTGTGTCTCGTTGAGCTCCATGAGACGGCTGAGGAGCTGAGGACCCATGGCAGAGATGGTGGTGCGCATCGGGAAGCCTTGCTCGCCATAGACGTCCCAGAAACGGACAGGACATGGCTGGAAGTCTGGATCGGTGATACCGAACTCCTTGCAGCGCTTCTCTATGAAGCCACTCATCTTGCCTGTCTGACTGATGCCAGAGAGGTCACCTTTCATATCGGCCATGAAACATGGTACACCTGCCTGACTGAAGGTCTCTGCAAGGACCTGAAGGGTGACGGTCTTACCTGTACCGGTAGCACCGGCGATGAGACCATGACGGTTACACATTTTGCCTACCAAGTGGATAGGACCATTGGCCGAATGAGCCACATAGAGATTGCTGTCGAGATACATATTTTCCTAAGTGAAGATCTACTGTAATGTTATATTATGGTCGCAAATTTACGTTTTTTTTTAGTGCCATCCAAATGTTTTAGGGAAATTATTGCTCTTCTGTCACAAAATGCAGAAGAATAAAGCCAAAAATATAGCTGACTTTGAAAAATATTCACTATCTTTGCGCACAAATTATAGTCAGTAATGAAAAAGATCTTTCTCAACGATAAGTTTATCCTTTGGGTTATTTTATTGAACTGCGTGATTCTTTTTATGGAGGAGATGGGATACATGCATCCGTATGTGATTCTGGCCGACTTTGTGTGTCTCGTGGTGTTCTTCATAGAGATGGTGGTAAAGCATAGCACGCTTGGATTGAAAGGCTATTGGCGCAGTGGCTGGAACCGTATGGATGGAATCCTGGTGCTGAGTGGCCTGCTTTCGCTGCCATCGACGTTAGGACTGCTTCATACTCCTGATATCTCTGTCTTGCTGGTGTTGCGAGGACTGAGAATTTTCCGTTTCTTCAGGGTGATGCATCTGTTCCCTAACTTTACGACTATCATGCGCAATTTCGCACGTGCGCTTAAGGATTCTGCTTCGCTCTTTTTGGGTTATCTGGTGGTGCTGTTCCTCTGTTCGATGGTTAGCTGCGAACTCTTTGCGGAGCGTGCTCCTGAGTTGTTTGGCGATCCGCTGCTAAGCATTTCGAGCACATTCCGACTCTTCACTATCGAGGGCTGGTATGAGATCCCTGATGCTGTCTGTGTGGATATGGTTCGTCCTTATTCGACGCTCGTACATGCCTACTTCATTGGTCTGCTCGTATTGGGTGGTATCATTTTCATGAGTCTGCTTAACTCTGTGTTTGTCGATGCCATGGTGAGCGACAACAACGAAGAGGTGCTTGCTAAGCTCGATCGTATTGAGAAAGAACTGCAGGAACTGAAAAAGAATAACTGATCCGCTACGCTGCGATCCTATTTTTTGAGTAGAATATAAATGATCACTGGCACTCCGAAGAGGGGTGTCAGTGCGTTTATAGGTAGTACTGTGCCACCATCAGGGAGGGTGCTGATCAATAAGCAGAGGCTGCAGCAGAGAGCTCCGCAGAGGAGTGAGGTAGGGAGGAGGCGACGGTGATCGTCGGTGCGACAGATCAGACGAGCCACATGTGGCATGGCCAAGCCAACGAAGGCGATAGGGCCACACCAGGCGGTAGTGACAGCAGAGAGAAGGCCTGTGATGAGGAGCAGGAGATGACGGGTGCGAGAGACGTTGATGCCGAGATTGCGTGCAGAGATCTCGCCTAACATCCAACCATTGAGCGGTTTGATGAGGAAGGCGCTGACCAGTAATCCGACAAGCGTGAGGGGGATGAAGAGCCAGAGACCTTGCAGACCTACGCTATTGAAGTTACCCATTCCCCAAAGCATGAGGCTCTGCACTCCATTGGCCGTAGCATAGTATCCCATGAGCGTGATGGCTGCAGAGGTGAGATAACTTAGCAGGATGCCGACGATGAGCAAGGTGACGTGATTGCGCACGTATCGACCTAAGAAGAGCAATAAAGCTAAGACGGCGAAGGATCCGATAAGTGCAGCCAGGACAAGGCTCGTATTGAAACCGATGGAGAGGGTGCTGAGGCCTGCAGCAGAACTACCAGCCAGCGTGACGATGGCCACCATGAGATTCGCTCCGCTGGTGATTCCTAAGATGGAAGGACCTGCCAAAGGATTGCGGAAATAACTCTGCAACAACAATCCACAGACGCCTAACGAAGCGCCAGTCAGTGCTGCAGTGATGGCTGCAGGCAGGCGACTCTCGAAGACGATGAAGTGCCAGCGAGGGTCAAGGAGTTCGCTCCAGGGGATGGATACGGAGCCGAACAGAAGGTTGGCTGCTATGAGCAGGAGGTTGAGGAGTAGTAAGATCCACATGTAATATTTTATACTTAGTACATATTTTTTTAAACACGAATTATCATGAATTATCATAAATTTTTCATTAATAAATTATTTATGATTCATTGTTACGCTTTGCTCCACGCGAGCAAGCTCGGAGCGTGATAATTCATGATAATTCGTGTTTAATGTATTTATAGTTTTTTGAAGAATCGCTCATCATCATTGATCAGACTCTCAAGAAGAATGTCAGGACGGAAAGGTGTGACGTCGAAGAAGTCGGAGTAGGAGGTGTTGCATCCCCAGACTTCTCCTGTCTTCGCAGCTTTGAATTGTCCATAGAAAGGGTTTTGTGCCAGGAAGTCATTGAGCGTCCAGTCGCCATCTGTGTTCATGTATTTGAAGATCCATCGGTCACAGTCGATGGCCTTGGCCAGTACTGCTTCAGGGCTCAGGGAGAGGCTGCCGGCATGGGAGTCTTGCGACCAGAGATAGTCATAGCCAGCGTCCTGATAGAGCAGAGAAGAGGTGCTGCAGCCGCCAGGAACGTACCAGGTAGGACCGTAGGGAAGTTCGGCCAGAAGTGTGCGACGAGCCTTGAGGGTGTCTGCATGAGACACGCTGATGAGGGAATCATAGCGTGTCTCGATGCAGCGGAAGAGGGAGTCGGCTTCGTGTCCTTTGTCTACGAGACGGCCATAGAAGCGCATCCACTCGGCGCGAGCTAATGGAGAGGTCTCCATATAGTCGGCGCAATAGATCAGGGTTAACGGAAGGTGGGAGAGTGTACTGGTTGAAGCATTTTCGTAAGGGGAGATCCACACGGCATCTGTCTGTGCTGCGAGCAGGACTTCGTTGTTTGGTGCCATGCTGCTGCCACCATCATAGGCCAGTCCATCGTGCATCCAGCGATGTACGGATGGAGCCATGACATAGCCAGTGTCGCACATCACTGAGACGTGATCGAGGGCACGTAGCTCATCGAGCAGATAAGCGTGGCAGGAGGTGGTGAGGGTGATACGCTGCAAGGGGGTGCGGAGTAGGGTGAGGTCGCCATACTTCTCTGTGGCTTTGTGGGCCGTCGCCTCATTCCATCGGGTATCGTCAGCAGGGACGAGCAGGTATTGCACCTCTACTTGCGAAGGTTGCCAGGGATTGTAGATCTGCACCAGCGTGTAGTCCTCGTCTGTCTCGATGAGGTTGAGCAGCGAAGCGTACTGGCAGGTGTGTGGATCGAGGTCATGCTTCCCCTGCCTCATGCTGTGGCACGAGGAGAGGAGAAGCAGGACGAAGAAAAGGAGTGTGTATCTCATTATTTATTTTTCTGTTCCTGTGGGTAGGTGATGGTCAGATTGTCGAGACAGAAGTAGGTAGGAGTGTTGATACCCCATTCGCCTTTGTCTGATGAATCCATCTTGAAGCGGATCTCATCGACGAGACCTAACGACTGCAGGTCGGCTGTACCCCATACTTCTAAGATTCGGCCATTCTCGGCCAAAGGAAGCTTGATGCTCTGGGTCTCCTTGCCGTCTTTGTAGCCAGTGACATAGAGGTAGAGATAATCCTTGACATCGAACTTCTTGGCGTATGCATCGCCATTCTTCATCGAAGTGAGCGTGTAAGCTGCATTGGCAACATTGACAGCCACAGGATAGAAAGGACGACGGGTCTGGTCGGTCTTCGAGACGGTGGTGTAGATGGTTGGTTCACCATTGCTATAAGCGCTATAGTAGCCGACGAGGAAGGTCTTGGAATTGGTTGCCAATACGCTGCAGTTGTACTGATCGGTCATATAGTTTTCTGCATTGAAGGTGGTAGAAGTGCTGCATGAGAGAGCGAAACCATCCCATGAACCATATTCTGCATTGTAGTTGTTGGTGTAGACGAAGATGCTGTCCTGCAGCTTGCCACTGCCGTCTTCGCCATTCCAGTAGGTCTTGCCATGTAAAGCGCTCTGCATGTTCTCCAAGTGAGAGACATAATAGGTGATAGGATCGACGTCATCAACATTGTCGTTGAGACAGCTACTAAACAATGCTGTAGTAGCAAACAAAAGTGCGAAAAACTTTTTCATAATTGTTTTATTGATAAATGATTGTTAGTATTATTTGTTGATTATTATCGCATGGAGTTAATGGAGTCAAAGGAGTGTCATCTCGCCATGTGCAAAGCCTGTGCTCCGCTGATCTCCGTACTTGTCTCTCCTAACCAGCCACAGGTCTGCTGCATGGCGCTGTAGACGCGGATAAAGTGAACTTCGGAGAGCTTGACAGTTTGCCGAGTGACTGGATCGACGGCCCAGGAGAGATCGAAGGAACAGCCGTCTTTGTCTGCGTTCGGAAGGTTGTCGACATAGCCGTATGCGAAAGGATGGAGCTCCCATTGAGAACCGTTACCGCTCTTCTCTATGGCGTTGTCAGGAAGTCGCGTACCTGTGAACGATAGCGGAGCGGAGAGCCACTGCGGGAAGTAGGGTTGGTCATGGAACTCGTTGCGATAGATGAAGCCCTGCTGGCCTTGATTGTTGCTCCAGGGGATGTCTGCCATGCCGGCGTCCTGATACTCTACCTTATAATTATATATAGGAGCGGCTGTGTCGCTCTTGTTTGTAGAAGCGCTTCCAGCCAGTTCATACCACTTGTCATCGGGTATACCATTGCTATTCTCATCGACCGATACCATGACGATACCAGGTTCGCTGCCATTGACGTTAGCGTTGCCGAAGATCTGCAGGTCATATTCTCCTTCGATGTTCTGCACAGGGTGTGCGAAGTGGAAGGTGATATAGCCACCGAAACCTCCGAGTGTTACTAGGCCCTGACGATTCTCTCCGATGGCTTCGAAGCATTTCTTGGTCATGGTGGCAGCATCGTCGCCGTCCTCATAAAGAGGTAAGGTATTGACGAACTGGCCAGGAGCGGGGACGTACTCGTCGACGGCTGCGATGAATGGGTCAGAGGGACAGGTACCTTGACCCTGACCAGTCGGGTCAAGGTACCTGTCCCTCTGACCCAAAAAGACAGCGCGTGAAGGAATATCTCCTGTCTGTACGCGCCAGTCGAAAGAACCGTCTGCATGGAAGTGCAGGAGCTCTCCGCTGGAGACATAGTTCTTGGCATCCATCAGATAGAAGTCATGTGTCTCAGGATTGGCTATGATGCCGTAGGGATGCACCAGTTTCGGTTCCTGCCATTGTGACGGCAAGGGGAGAGACTCTCCATTGCGCGTATTGATTAATGTAAGGAGAGGATGGCCTTGATCGGTGGAATTGAGACAGAAGAGGGTATCGCCTGCCAGAGAGAAGCTGGCAACGGGAGATCCTATCTTGATGATAATTGATTCTCCGGGTGCAGCGTCTTTTTTAGAAGAGAAATCGAGACAATAAAGACTTGCTGGAGTACCTGCATAATCACCGCGACTGGTAATCCAGAGATGCCCATACTTGTCTGCCACGACATGGTGCAGGTTAGGAGCTATGTCAATGTTCTTTATGACGCTCATCTTAAGCGATGACAGGTCTATGACACTCATTGTGTGATCGAACAACGGAGCGCGATAGCCACCACTATTGGCCACATAGAGACGATTGCCGCTGACAGCCATCTCCTCTGGCTGGTAACCTACGAGGACGGAGTCAACCTTCTGCAGAGAGAGCGTATCGATCTTATAGATACAACCGAGTGGAGCGTCATTGCCTTGCTGAAGGCCACCGACATAGGAACTGACGTATGCAAAGCCTGCATGGAAGGTCACGTAGCGAGCGTTAGGGATATTGACTTGTCCGATGCGACGTGCATCTGCCGCATGGCAGACCTCTACCTTGTTGGAGCAATTGACCACGATCCAGAGACGACTGCCATAGATCTGGATATCATTGCCGACATCTCCAAGTTCGAAGACCGTAGAAGGATTCTGCTGGCCGTAGATGTTGCGAAGGTAGTGAATATTTCGGTCATTGCCCGTCCATTGGCCGGAGAGATCGAGATAATCGAGCGTACATTTGTTCGAACCCATATTCCCTTCGCACAAGACGTACATGCCTGAGATGCTTGAGGATATGGCAGGAGAGGGGCCTAAGGAAGTGTCGATGACATAAGACACGTACTCATCCTCCCTGCACGCTGAGAGCGTCAGGAAACAGAGAAGAAGCGTTATGATGTAGTGTCTTAGAACCATTTCTGGTTAATTACAAATTACTAATTACTAATTACGCTTGGTGAACCAAGTAACTAGATATTAATCACGATTGTCGCAAACAATTGTCGACCTGGCATCGGATAATTGATGATGACGTCGTATTGCTGATCGAATAGGTTATTGACTTGCAGCGTGGTTTGCAGCTGGATGTTTCCAAGACGGAATCGTCCTACCAGAGACAAATCGCTCGTATACCACGGCTGTAGGTGATTGTAAGCGATATTCTCCTGCTGGCAGTAGCGCTCGCCTGTATAGACGAAGTTGTAGGTCAATGACCAGTCGCGCCACGCTAACGATCCTGTAGCCGAACCGCTGTGCCACGGAGTGTAGGGGATCTGATCTCCGTAATAAGAATTAACTTTATCTGTCTTGTCACGCGCCTGCTGATAGGTGTATTGCAGATGAGCGAAGAGCTTCATGTCCTGTGTCAGTTGCCACTCATTGGAGGCTTGCGCATCGATGCCATCGATCACTACGTGACCTAAGTTCAACATCGTCCAGCGGAACTGCTGGCCTTTGGGATAAGCTACGATCTTGTCGTCAACGACATTGTGATAAGCGTCAATGGTCAGCCACTTATATTTCACGCCAACGGTGCTCTGTGTGGCCTTCTCTGGTCGCAGATTCGCATTGCCGATCTCGGTATAATAAAGATCGTTGAATGTTGGCATGCGGAAGCTTTGTTTGACGAACGCGTGCAGCTGAAGTGAGTTGTGAGAGAAAGGACTGACGTTGAGAAACAAGGCTGGCGTTAGGTGTGAGGTACTCTTGGAAATCACATTTAGAGATTCTGATTTCTTATCATCGCTAAAATGCGAATAAACAAGGCTCCCGTGCATCTGTAGCCATCGCCAGTCAAAAGCCGTAGCTAATCCCCAAAGATGCGACCAGCGCGAAGGAGAGGCAAACAGAGCCTTGTCCGACCACAGCGTGTTATATCGCACGTCATAGCTGGCTGCCACATTCCACCAAGAAGTAATCGCGAACAGGTGCGACATGCTGGCATAGGCTTCCTGCTGACGGTAGCGCTGATCGACCTGCAGCGAGGACTCATCCTTATTAATATAATGTGTCCCGTAATAAGCGTATTTGCCTAAGATGCGAAGTGCATAGCGTGAGGATAAATCCTTCTGCCATTGGCCTTGCACGAACGTGTTGTTGTCGCCTTGTCGCTCTCCACGTCGCCACACGTTATTGACGATGGCGCCAGGGATGCCACGATTGGAGTGATAACTGTAGGCCTTGATATGCGCCACTTCATTGTGATCACCACGATACCAGAGATTAGCTTCTGCGCGTATGGATTGCAGATCACCGTTATGACGTACAGCCGTCGTATCGTATGCCACCGTGCCGTCGTAGTTAAGGCGACGATAGTTGAAGTGATAGCGTCCATCACTGGCCATACCCTCTACATTGGCTGATAGCAGCCAGTGATCAGTGAGACGTTGATCCCAACGAAGAGAACCACGTAGCAGCTGGCTGGCTCCTGTCTGTAGCTTGACCATCTTATGTGAGGGATGATTCGATGAGAGGAGAGGAGCCTTCGTCCGGATATAGACGCTACCTGCATTCGTGAGGTCACTGGCTGTCTGTAGTAAGGCCGATCGTTGGCCGTTATAGACAGAGATCTCCTCGATGTTATCCAGAGAGAATTGTCCGAGATCGATCTGGCCGTTCTGTGCATTGCCGAGCTCGATGCCATCGTAGTAGACACCGACGTGCTGCGATCCCATGCTGCGTATATTGACCGTCTTGAGTCCTCCTATACCGCCATAGTCCTTGACCTGCACACCGCTCATCAGACGCAATGCATCGGCCACAGAGTGTGCACTGACACGCTGCAGCAGTTCGCCATCGATCTTCTGCGGAGCGATGGTCTCATGATGGCGCAACTCACCCTGCACCGTCACCTCGGAGATGACGTGCGTCTGAGTCGTGTCAGCATTCAAAGGCTGTGTACTGTTCAGAGCATTGACCAGCACCAGACACAAAGCAGGAATCAAAATTCGGTTTTCTTTGTTAACATCAATAAAACGTGTCCCTGTCTGTCGATCGCAGACATCGTAAGCGGGCGCTCCTTGCAGCAGGTCTTCTGGCTCGTCCTCGTCAGGTAGGGTCTTCCCGTCTGTTAACATGGACAGTGACACTCATCGGGTACCTCGACGTGTAGTTAGGACACACAGCAGCGGGACTGTTCCGGATTCGCACCGGATTCCCTTTTGATCCGCATTTGGTCAGGATGCAGAACTGCAAAGCGCTGCAAAGATAGTTTTTTTCTTTCGATGGTGCAAGACTTTCTTTCCATTTGAGACAGATTTCAGCATTTTGTCTTCATTTTTTGCAATCATAGTTGCCAAAATTGTTCGACGATTTGGAAAAGACGGAAATTCAGTGTATCTTTGCAACGTGCTCTTTATGTGTGCACGCATATATATAAAGGTATGGCAAAGCAAAAGACAGCATATTTCTGTTCGGCATGTGGTTGCGAGGAACCTAAATGGTTCGGTCGCTGTCCGTCGTGTGGCGAATGGGGAACGTGTGTAGAAGAGATCGTCGATACAAAGTCAGGGGCCATTGGCAAAGCTTCCAAGAAATCTGGAGGCGTGCAATGGACCCATGCTGGCGCTTTAGGTCTGCCAGGACAGAAGGAACAGCCGAAGCGTCTCAATGAGATTGAAGCGCGTGAGGAGCAGCGTATCGACATGCACGATCAGGAACTCAACCGTGTGTTGGGAGGAGGTCTTGTGCCAGGATCGATGGTCCTGTTGGGTGGCGATCCTGGTATCGGTAAGTCTACGCTCGTGCTCCAGACAGTCATGAATATTGAGGACAAGAAGATCCTCTATTGCTCAGGAGAGGAGTCATCGTATCAGCTCAAGCTCCGTGCATTGCGACTGTCTGCTGATCCGGAGAAGGAACACCAGAATGTCTTCATCGCCTGTGAGACCAATCTCGATGATATCTTTATACATGTAGCCAATGTCGAACCCGATATCGTCATTATCGACTCTATCCAGACGATTGCTACCGATGATCTGGAATCGAGCGCTGGCAGCGTAGGACAGGTACGAGAGTGTGCATCGCGCATCCTCAAGTTTGCTAAGGAGAGTGGAACGCCTGTTATCTTGATTGGTCATATCACCAAGGAAGGAAGCCTTGCTGGACCTAAAGTTTTGGAGCATATCGTCGATACTGTACTGCAGTTTGAAGGCGATCAGCACTATATGTATCGTATCCTGCGAGCTATCAAGAATCGCTTCGGTTCGACATCAGAATTAGGAATTTATGAGATGCTCGGTACAGGATTACGTCAGGTGACCAATCCATCGGAGCTGTTGCTCAATACCGATCACAATGATCTCTCGGGTGTGGCCATCGCTGCTGCTATCGAAGGCATGCGACCATTCCTCATCGAGACACAGGCTCTCGTCAGTTCTTCGGCTTATGCTACTCCTATGCGCTCTACGACAGGTTTCGACCAACGTAGAATGAATATGCTGCTGGCTGTTTTGGAGAAGAAGGTAGGCTTTAAGCTCGGACAGAAAGACGTCTTCCTCAACATCGCAGGTGGCCTCCGTGTGAGTGATCCTGCTATGGATCTGGCTGTGATGGCCGCCATCCTCTCATCGAACATGGATATGCCATTGCCACCGCTCACCTGCATGACTGGAGAGGTAGGACTCTCGGGAGAGATCCGTCCCGTCAGTCGTCTCGAACAGCGAATCCGTGAAGCTGAGAAGCTCGGCTTCGAGAGAATCCTCATCCCGAATGTCGCACTGAAGAGTATTGATAAGAAGACGCTCAAGATACAGGTTTGTCCGGTGTCGCGTGTCGATGAGGCTTTCCGTATGTTATTTAAGTAATCATGATCAAATCCATCCGAACCCGCGTTTTGCCTCAAGTATGGGCCGATGCGGAACGACTCGAAGAGCAGTTGTGCAAGGAGAATGCCATCAGTCGCAAGGCTTTGAAAGGTATTCGCATGAAGCACACCAGCATCGACGCACGTCAGCGCCAGGTGATGGTGCAGCTCGACGTCGATCTCTATATCAACGAGCAGCCACCAGTCCTTCAGTTTCAGCCAAAGCTTTATAAGGAATTGCCAGCCAGTGCACCACAAGCCATCATCGTAGGTGCTGGTCCTGGTGGCTTGTTCGCCGCTCTTCGTCTCATTGAGTTAGGTGTGAAGCCAATCGTCCTGGAGCGTGGCCGTAACGTCACAGATCGTCGTCGTGATGTGGCGATGATCACCCGTGAACAGAAGGTCGATCCTGAGTCGAATTTCTGCTTCGGAGAGGGTGGAGCAGGTGCATTCTCTGATGGTAAACTCTTCACGCGTAGCAAGAAGCGTGGCAATGTGCAGGAAGTCCTCGAAGGTCTCTGCCAGTTCGGTGCTGACACGGGAATCCTAGACGCGTCGCATCCTCACATCGGTACAGATCGCTTGCCTGCGATCATTGCCAATATCCGTGAGAAGATCATGGAGTGTGGCGGAGAGATACATTTCGAGACGGCGGTGGAGGAGCTGATCTTTACTCCTCACTCCTCACTCCTCACTCCTCACTCCGTCGCGGGTGTCCGCACACGCAACGGCCACGAGTTCTTGGGTCCCGTCATCTTAGCCACAGGCCATTCTGCACGCGACATCTATCGCATGCTGCATCGTCAGAACATTCTGATTGAAGCTAAAGGCTTGGCTATTGGTTGCCGTCTGGAGCATCCACAATCGCTCATTGATCAGATACAGTATCACTCGCGAGAGGGTAGAGGTAAGTACCTGCCAGCCGCAGAATATAGCTTTGTGACGCAAGCCACAGGCAATGTAAATAAGAAAGGAGCAAGCGCTGGTGTGCAACGTGGCGTCTATTCGTTCTGTATGTGTCCAGGTGGCGTCATCGTCCCTTCGGCCACAGGACCTGAACAGGTGGTTGTCAATGGTATGAGTGCCAGCGCGCGTGGCAGTAAGTGGGCCAATGCAGCGATGGTAACTGAGATACGTACCGAAGACCTGGCAGAGCTCGCCTCGCAGCTCCCTTTGGCTGAAACTCCTACGGGCAGACAGTTCGAAGGAGAGAACCTACTGGAGTCTCCTCTGGCCATGATGGCCGTACAAGAGGCTATCGAGCAACAGTGCTGGATGAATGGTAATCGCACACAGGCGGCTCCTGCTCAGCGTATGACAGACTTCGTCCGTGGCCGTCTCTCTGCTGACTTGCCAGCTTCGAGCTACACACCAGGCGTCATTGCCAGTCCTATCCATTTCTGGATGCCACGCTTCATCTCTTCACGTATGCAGGAAGGATTGCAGTTCTTCGGCCAGCGTGCTCGTGGCTTCCTGACTGAGGAGGCGTTGCTTGTCGGAGCAGAGACGCGCACCTCTTCGCCTGTCCGCATTCCACGCGATCGTGAGACCTTCTGCCATCCTGTCGTCCAGGGACTCTATCCTTGTGGCGAAGGTGCGGGCTTTGCTGGCGGTATCGTCAGTGCAGCTATGGATGGCCAGCGTTGCGCTGAGGCGTTGGCTGGCACCCATTTTTCTCGATCATAGTAAGAGTAAAAATAACTCAATCTCACTTACAATGAATACTTTGCCCCTTGTTCTTCATAAGAAAACTTTCCAGCAGCTGACCATCGACGAGCTGTACGAACTGTTGCGTGTTCGTGCTGATGTCTTTGTCGTGGAGCAGAACTGCCCCTATCAGGATCTCGATGGCGACGATCAGACGGCCATCCATCTCTGGCTCACGTTCAATGAGAAGACGGTAGCCTTGGCGCGTGTCTGTCCGAAAGGAACTCACATGGACGAGATCTCCATCGGTCGTGTCATCACTACCGAGCGTGGCAAAGGCTATGGTCGCGAGATCATGCTGGCTGCCATCGCTGCTGCACAGGAGCATCTTGGTGCTACCTTGATCGATATTGAAGCGCAGGAATACGCTCGTGAGTTCTACGAGAAAGTCGGCTTCGTACAGTCTTCTGAGATGTTTATGCTCGATGGTATTCCGCACATCAAGATGACGTGGAAGTCATAGGTAATATTCAGTTATTCAAAAGAAATAATTCTTTAATACGAGAAATTCAATAGCACAGGATCCTCGGCCGAGACACGCCCCTTCTTCCTGCTGTTCATCGCCTCTGTGAAGTCCTTAAAGTTCTTCTCGAGGCGTTTTTCTAATTCTGCAGGAGCCATCTCCTTGAGTTGCAAGTAGGTGTCGAAGCGCTTGATCTCGCCTGCGAAGCTCTTGTTTTCCTTATAGTAGTCGAGGAGGCGATACATGGCGGCCTTATATTGCTCGACGGAGTAGCGTTGCTCGTCAGGATGCAGCAATGCATACTCGATCGATGCTGCAATGTATGCAACATAGAATCCCGTATATCTCTTGACCCATTCGAGCTCGGCAGGTCCCAGATAGACGGCGGCGTCAGGGGTACGTTTGCGGAACTGGATGATGAAGTCGGCCGCCTCCTTCATCCCTTTGGTCGACAGATAGTTGTTAAGTATCCATCGGCTGCAGAGGAGCGCTTCGATGTTATGGCGACGACAGAGTGCAGGGGTAGAGAGGTCGGTCGGTTCAGGAAGGACGCCTGTCTCAATTTCCTTCTTCAGCTGACGTATTTCCTCCGAGACCTTATCGTGTCGCTCTTTGTCATCGGCTCCACTATAATAGCTACGTAGCGTGGAGAGCAGATCCAGATAGTCCTCATGGTGTTTGTTCAGATGACGACCCATGATGGTGATGATCTCACGCTGATGGTTGATGGCATCCTTGTATTTGCCTAAGGCAAAGGTCGTCTTGGCTGCGGTGGTCAGGTGCTTTACGCGATCTCCGTCTGATGGCTTGACCTTATTGCTGATGCGCAGGGTCTCATTGACCCATTGCTCGGCCATCTTCTTATCGTCCATGGCGAGGTAGAGGCCAGCTATGTAGTTGCTTCGGTTGGCAACGTAGGCGTCCTCGTCAGCAATATGTGTGTAGAGGTTGATGGCGCGCTTGTTGACCTCAATGGCCTTGAATGGGAGGTTGAGTTTCTCATAGCATAGTCCGATCTTGGCAAGCGCTTCGATGTAGCGCTTGTCGTCAGGAGTCCTCTCAAGGACATTCGTCTCGCGAAGCAGTGTGTTAAGCGCCTCTTCGTAGTTGCCTTCTGCATAGAGGTTGCTGGCAATGCTGTCGAGCCTTGCCATCTTTCTATCATCATCCTGTTGCGCCTGCAGATTTAGGCCTATGAGCAGGAACGTTAAGGCTAAGAAAAGTCTTCTATACATTATTTTTTCTGCATATAGCCGTTGTAGAGATCGAAGTAGTGGTCATAGCGACCATCGCTTACAATACTCTTCATGGCTTGCTGCACATCGCGATTCCAGCGGATGAAGTCGATAATCTGTGGATTATAGCGAGTGCCAGACTCTTTGATGAACTCACGCAGTACGGTCTCGAATGGCTTTGGTCGATGGTAGTTACGGCCGATATTCTCGGTGGCAGCATCCAGACAGTCGCAGATGGTCACCAGACAGATGATCGGGTAGTAAGGCGACTTGAGGTTGCGGAAACTGTTAGGATACCCCTTGCCATTATACCACTTATGATGTCCGAGTGCGATGTCCTGATAAGACTTGAGCGAAGGGTCGACGGCAAAGAAGGCGCGTGACTTCTCTGGATGCATCTCAAGGATGCGGTACTCATGGTCATTGAGTTTGCGTATGCAGTTATTGACCACCATCGGCATGGTGATCTTACCCAGGTCATGGAAGATGGCGGCCTCATGAATGAAGTCGAGCAATGAGTCCTTCTTCTGCTGCACGTCGGCCACCGAACTGAAGTTTGGCATGCTGAGGAAGTACTCTGGTTGACGGTCGATCATAAACTCAGCGAGGGTCTTTGCCAGTGTAGCCACCATTGATACATGCACGAAGGTGGTTGGCTGCTCCAGGACGATGAGGCGGTAGATCAAGTCCTTACGCTCTTTGGCGTTGAGGTACTGCAGCACTTCGGCCTTACGAGCGATGTTGGCCAGAATCATACCTTTCTCAAATGGATAGCGGCTATGCTCGTAGCGGCGGATGAAGGAGAGCAGACGGTTGAGCATGATCTTCATCGACTCCTTCTTCTCTTCTACGGTGCGATCGGTATGTTCGAGCACATAGACAGAGCTCTCGAACATATTGTTGAGATAGTTGATCTTGATCGATGGGACGCCTGTACCTTCTGCATTCATATCAGGATCCTTGGCCAGAAGCGCTCTGAGACCCAGATGAGCCTCCTCCCAGGTGATATGACCCATGTAGGCTTCGATCAGGAAGTCATCATATTCGAGCTTTGAATAATATCGGTTCTTCAGGTTGCCGAAATCGTTGCCGATCTCCTCCTTGAACTCCTTATATACTTTATAAAGATCGTCACGCAATGCATCGTTCTTCACACGCTGGCAGATAAAGCTGGTGATGCCACGCAGGCGGAAGATGTCGTAAGACCAGTCGGCAAAAGCATTTAGCAGGCTGTCGCGATGCAAGATCTCCTGCACCTCAGGCTTATGATATACCTCGAGCACCTGCTCGGTGATGTCGCGTGCTCCGTTGATCGAGATGTTGCCTGCCTGCGTGTGCAGGATGGCCAGATTGACATAGGCGGCGATGAAGTAATAGTAATTGAGCGGATCCTTGAATTCGGCAAAGTGCTCCTTCATCTCAAGGACCTTACGATAGTACTTCTCTGAGCGCATACTGGCCTGATCCTCACCCATTCGTGAGCTCTGGTACTGCAAGAGGCCTGAGCACATGTAGCAGAACACCAGGTGTTCCATATCTTCGAGCTTCTCATAATGTGGAAGCAGGATGTCCATCAGCATCTCAAAAAGGAAGACGTCATTGATGTTGCGATGATACATCTGACGGGTGTAGAAGAAGAGCGAGTCATAAGCTGCCTCTGGGACGTCTTTCTTCTTGAAGTAGTTCTGAAGCTCGTTGAGCGCGTTGTTGTCGTCCTCGTAGAACTGTGCAAAAGACACAGCTCGACGTGTAAACATATTGATCCACTCCTTATGCGACAAGTCGTAATAGATACTGTCATTGTAGGTATTCGACTTTTGGTAGGTGTAGGAGAGTTTCTTGAATATTTCGCTGAAGCAAGGCGCTCCGGGGATAGGATCCGCCTGACTCATAGCTTCTTGCTGAGCCCTTTCTATCTGAGGATAGACTTCTCGACACCAGGAGGTACCAGTGGTCACAGAATAAGTATAGTTCTGTGCCATCAGTACACTGCACTGTATCAGTACCGAAATCAGTAATAATATTCTTTTCTTCATTTCAGAAGTGGATTAATCAATATTTCAGGCGCTTGGCCTGTATCAGCTACGGTTTATTGGAGGGTAAAGCCAGCATGCTTCACCTCGCGGCAGTTAAGGCCGATCATGAGGTCGAAGTCGCCTGGCTCATTGACATACTCAAGCTTCGCGTTGTAGAACTTGAGCATCTCTGGAGTAACCGTGAAGGTCACCTCCTGACTTGCACCTGGTGCCAGAGTCACGTGCTGGAAGCCCTTAAGCTCCTGTACAGGACGGGTGATAGAGCCAGCCAGATCGTGGGTATAGAGCTGCACGATGGTGGTAGCCTCGCGCTTGCCGGTGTTGCTGAGGGTGACGGTAGCGGTGATGGTGCCGTTGCCTGCCAATGTCTCGCTGCTGAGCTTGATGTCGCTCATCTCGAAGGTGGTGTAGGTGAGACCCCAACCGAATGGGAAGAGCGGAGCGTTGGTCACGTCGAGGTAACCTGAGGTGAACTTGCCATAGTCATTCTCACCGATAGGACGACCGGTGTTCTTGTGATTGTAGTAGATTGGCAACTGGCCAGCGTGCTGTGGGAAGGTGGTGGTGAGGTGACCCTGTGGAGCCACATCGCCGAAGAGGACGTCGCAGATAGCATCGCCTGCCTCACTGCCTGGGAACCAGATGTCGAGGATGGCAGGGACGATCTCTGTCTCATGCTTCAGTACCATTGGTCGGCCGTTAGCGAGGAGCAATACCACTGGCTTGCCGGTCTTGACCAATGCATCAAGGAGGTCGCGCTGTGAAGCCTGCATCTCAATGTCGCACATCGAAGCCGCCTCACCTGTCTGCTCCTTCGACTCACCGAGGATGGCTACGACTACATCTGCCCAACGTGCAGTAGCGAGCGCCTCATTGAGGAGTTCCTGATGTGAGCGGGTAGAAGGAGCGTCATTCCAGAGGAAGCGCTGTTCGAGGGTAGGATCGTATGAGTAGTGGCAACCCTCGGCATAGCGTACCTCAGCGGCACCTGCGAGGCGCTGCTTCATCACATCATAGATAGTAGAATATTGTGTATGATCAGAAGGTACACTCCAGCAGCCACGGAGCTGTGACTGGTTGTTGGCCATAGGACCGATGAGTGCGATCTTGCCTTTCTTCTCAAGTGGCAGGAGCTCATTATCATTCTTCAGCAGGACGAAGGTGCTGGCCGTGATCTTACGTGCAGCCTCACGGTTCTCAGCCTTGAAGAGCTCTGTCTTGCCACGCTCAGCGTCGTTGTAGCGATAAGGATCATCGAAGAGCCCGAGGCGATACTTGGCCTGCAGGATGCGATAACAAGCGTCATCGATCTGCTTCATGGTGACACGCTTCTGCTCAAGGAGCGATTCGAGCTGTGAGATATAGAGCTCCGAACACATATCCATATCGACGGTAGCCTGCATAGCGCGCTCGGTAACCACGTCATCGCCGCCGAGGCCGTGAGCCTTCATCTCCTTGATTGCACCGTAGTCGGTGACGATGAAACCGTCAAAGTTCCACTTCTTGCGGAGGATATCGTTCTGCAGCCAGCTGTTGGCAGTGGCAGGAGTACCGTTGATGTCGTTGAACGAAGTCATCACGCTACCTACACCAGCCTCTACGGCCATCTGGTATGGGAGGAGATACTCGTTGAACATACGGTTCTCGCTCATATCCGTGGTGTTATAGTCGCGACCTGACTCAGCTGCGCCATACAGCGCGTAGTGCTTCAGACAAGCCATCAGGGTCTGTGGATCGCTCAGATCATCGCCCTGCCAACCTTTGACGTAAGCTGCGCCGAGGAGGCCACTGAGCCAAGGATCCTCGCCATTGCCCTCTGCAATACGACCCCAACGAGCGTCGCGGCAGATATCAACCATAGGACTATAGGTCCATGCAATGCCATCGGTCGAAGCCTCACGTGCAGCAATCTGTGCAGAGAGCTTGACGCCGACGGTATCCCAGGCGCAAGAGACTGCCAGCGGGATAGGGAACTCTGTCTGATAACCATGAATTACGTCGAGGCCGAAGAGGAGAGGGATGCCGAGGCGTGTCTCTTCTACTGCGATGCGCTGATACTCGCGGATGGCTTCTGCACCCTTGATGTTGAGGATCGATCCGACCTTGCCTTCCTTGATCTGATTGAGGATATCTGCCTCCTCGGAGATACCTGTGAAGATAGGTCCAGGAGCTGGCAGGAGGTTGGTTTGACCGATCTTCTCGGCCAATGTCATCTTTGACATCAACTCATTGATAAATGCTGCTTCAGGATCGCTTGGCTTGCTCTGGCAGCTGGCCAGGAGCGCGGTAGCCATAGCGGCGAGTGCGACGTAATTGTTTTTCATATTTAAGTTTTATTTAGGAATGTCTTTCTAAATTCTATACTTTATTTTTCCCTTATCCTTGTTTCCTTTTTACTTTTTTAGAGCCTCTGCCTGCGACTTGTTCCATACGATGATAGAATTGTTGAGGCGGAAATAAGTGTCGAGTACAGGATGGTTGAGGTCAGATGGCTCATTGCCTGCTGTTCCTTCGTAGATCTGATTGATGAGCGTCTGCATGTCCTGGATGTATTCCCAGCCGAGCTCACGGCCCTCAGGAAGTTCCAACCAGTCCTTCTGCCAGTAGTGGCCACCGTAGATCTGCAGCTTCTCCTTGTCGATGCCGTTGGCTGGATTCTCGATGTACTCGATGAGGTGTGGCACGCCCTGAGTGTATTCCATAAAGCCTTCGGTATTGAAGATCCAGACACCGTGACCCGAACCGATGGCGTCGCCTGTGAATACCATGTCGAGGCCCTTGACGAAGAAGACCATCGAGCCATGGGTATGTCCTGGCACCATGACGGTGTTGATCACAAGACCTCCGAGATCGAACGTCTGACCTTCGTCATACAGCGCGTATTTGCTACCTTCGAGCTTCTCCAGAAGAGGTTCGAAGTCGATACGTGGCAGCATGAAGCAGACGGTAGTATCGCCAGCGTAAGCAGGATACATGCCGGTATGATCGCCATGGTTATGAGTGAAGGTGATGGTCAATGGCTTGCCGTCAATACGCTCTGCAACGAGCTGGCGGAGGGATTCTACAGCGGTGCTGTCCCACTTGATGAAGTTCGAGAGGTCGATGAGCAGCGCTGCATCGTCACCCTTGAGCAGGTAGAGGTCCGAACAGTTATTAAAATGAGTCTTCTCGCCATTTTCGTCGAAGCTCTCACCGGCAGGATTAGTCGCGTTGTAATCCTGGATGTGGTAGATGTTCTCGGTAAGCGCTGTGATGTGATAAGGTCCTACCTCGACGTCCTCTGGCAGGACGACAGGCTCTTCCTGTGTCTGTGCAGGTTTCTGAGTACATGCAGTCATCAGGGCTGCGATGGCGGCAAATGCCAGGCTTTTCAGAAGGTTCTTCTTCATGTTTTGTACGGGACAATAGTGTCCGATTTATTGGGTTTTGTAGACTTCTTGACCGGAAGCCGGCTAAGGCTTCCACGGCCTCAGCCGTACTACCTGTAAGGTTATTATTATAAAGAGTATTATTATAATTAGCGTCAATGTTTTGACTCTTATTTTGACTCTTATTCGGCCAAAAAAAGCGAAAACTTCAGCGACGCAAATTCATCGCTCATCCCCCGATCCATGAATCTTATCACGCTGCATTCGTGACGCCAGCTTGTCAAGATTCATCTGGCAGACTTCTTCGAGCGTATAGCCGAGGTCGTGAGCCAAAGACGCAGCGTACCACATCACATCACCCAGTTCGAGGGCAATCTGATGCTTGCGTTCGTCCGTAAATTCGTCATTATTGTCGCGAATCACCTTCTTGACCTTGTCGGCCACCTCTCCAGCTTCTCCGGTGAGGCCCAGGGTAGGGTAGATGATCTTGCGCTCGGCAGGATAGATGGCGGTGCGGCGAGCACCTTCCTGATATTCGTTGATAGTCATGGTGGGTAATGCTGAGTTTCGAATGTGCAATTATTTTGAAGGGTATAATTTATAATTATATCCACTGCAAAGATAATAAAAAAAAATGAATTACGTGCATGTTTTGCCAGAAATTTTCGAAAATACCTTGTTTTATTTTATAGATGTGCCATTTTGGTTCATTTAAGGGTCAATTTTACTCCGAAAGTATGATCTTCGATGTACGAAACCATCACCAGGAACCCGTTTATGGCTTTGTGATTGCACGAAACCTTCACCGGGAACCAGATTATGGTTTCGTTCATCACGGCATCCTTCACCGGGTACCCGTTGGAGGATCCCGTCATCATGGCATCCTTCACTGAGTACCCGTTGGAGGATGCCGTGATGCAGGAACGGACGCCTTGCATGCAATACGTCCAATTTTGCATGCAAGATGTGCCAAATGGGAGTCGGATGTGCTAATTTTGATTAAAAAATAACATAAAATAGAAAAATGTAATACGAAAATCAAAAATAAATTGTATCTTTGCACCGTCAAACAACAAATAACGATGGCAGAGAAAGGAAAATCAACACGCGGAGGTCGCCGTGCAGGAGCAGGAAGACCTCGTACCGACAGCCAGCTCTTCACCTTCAGAGCGGGAGGCGCTGTGGCGCAATGTATCAACAGTCATGAGAGTAAGACGGACTTCATTGTCGGTTGTATTGCCTCCGAAATGGAGAGAAAAATGACTGAAAACAAGCTGAGAATAAGCGCTGTAACACCAGTAGAGAAAATTGATGCGATAGGAGAGGTGCACCCTGCTTTGCAGGTCAAACCGCTGTCAATTCCGGAGTTCGACGTGAAGGTGGTGGCAGGCTTCCCGATCCCACTCGACAGTCAGGAACAGGGGCAGATGGTGGATATGCTCGGCATGCTCTGTCCGCATCCGGAGAGCTCGTATTTCATTCATGTGAAAGGCGACTCGATGATCGATTCAGATATTCATTCCGGTGACGTACTGATCGTGGATAGAAGCAATCGTAATCCAAACGAAAATGAGGTGGCTATGTGCGAATTGAATGGTGAATATACCGTCAAGTTCGTCCATCGTCATGACGACGCGCTCTGGCTCGTGCCAGCCAACGAGAATTATCCGCAAATCAAAGTGTCAGAGGAAGATAGCTTCAACGTCTGGGGTGTCATCACCTATGTAATCCATAAGCCGAGAGTATAAAGAAATGTTCCCAAAATCCCCTTCCCAGCAGCGGTCGTATATCGCCATCGACCTGAAATCTTTCTACGCCTCGGTGGAGTGTGTAGAGAGAGGCCTCGACCCGCTCACGACCAATCTGGTGGTGGCGGATTTGAGCCGCACGGAGAAGACGATCTGTCTGGCTGTGACGCCTTCGCTCAAGGCCTACGGGATTCCGGGAAGAGCTCGACTCTTTGAGGTGATACAGAAGCTCAGGGAGGTCAATAGGGAGCGCGTGCTGGCGTCTCCAGCTGGAAGACTGACGGGGAAGTCGGTCTTCGATCTGGAACTGAAGGCGCATCCGGAGTGGGCCGTCGACTATATTGCCGCTCCGCCTCGCATGGCGCTTTATCTGGATTATAGTACGCGTATCTATCAGATCTATCTGCGGTATATCGGGTCAGAGGACATCCATGTCTATTCGATCGATGAGGTCTTTATGGACGTGACGGATTATCTCTGGACGTACAAGAAGACGCCTCACGAATTGGCCATGACCATGATCCGCGATGTGTTGCGAGAGACGGGAATCACCGCCACGGCTGGTATCGGTACCAACTTGTACCTGAGTAAGATAGCCATGGATATCGTGGCCAAGAAGATGCCGGCGGATAAGGATGGCGTGCGCATTGCCGAGCTGGATGAGATGTCCTATCGTACGCAGCTGTGGAACCATAAGCCCATGACGAGTTTCTGGCGGATTGGTGGTGGCATTGCACGTCGGCTGGAGTATTATGGCATTGACACGATGGGGAAGCTGGCGCGCTGTTCGGTGGAGCGGGAGGAGATGCTCTACAAGCTCTTCGGAGTGAATGCAGAGCTGCTCATCGACCACGCCTGGGGATGGGAGCCTTGCACCATCGATGCGATTAAGAAGTACCATCCGGTGGCGCATTCGCTGAGTAGCGGACAGGTGCTGACTTGCGCATACGACGTGCCGAAAGCGCGAGTCGTGATCCATGAGATGGCCGATATGATGGCGCTCGATCTGGTGGCCAAGCGTGTGGTGACTGATCAGGTGACCGTCGGGGTGTCGTACGACACGGAGAGCCTGACCAATCCAGCCATCCGCGAGCAATACGATGGGCCTATCGCCTATGACCATTATGGCCGGCAGGTGCCTAAGCATGTGCATGGTTCGGTCAACCTGCCTTGCCGCACTTCTTCGTCGCGGATCATCATTGCCGCGGTGCTTGAGATCTTTGATCGGATCGTGAATCCTATCCTCCTGGTGCGACGACTGAATATCGCTGTCAGCCATGTGGTTAGCGAAGAATATGAGAAGGCGCACCGGGAACCTGTCCAACTCGATCTCTTCACGGATTATGAGGAGCTGATGAGGCGCAAGCGAGCCGAGAAACAGGCGTTGGACAAGGAGCGGCGCATGCAGCTGGCATTGCTCCAGATCAAAGGGAAATATGGCAAGAACGCCATCCTTAAAGGACTCAATTTCGAGGAAGGTGCGACGGCCAAGGTGCGTAATTCTCAGATTGGAGGACATAAGGCCTGACCTGTTTGATTGGCCTGAATAATTGAAGAAAACATGAAGAATGATAACGAAGATATCATCCACCTGCCGCATCACGTCTCACTGCGACATCCTAAGATGTCCATGCTGAACCGTGCGGCTCAGTTTGCGCCTTTTGCTGCGCTGACGGGGTATTCTGACTGCATCGAAGATGCTACGATTCTGAATAATCAGAAGACCGATGAGACTTATATTGACGAATGGTGAAAAAAAGTTGGTCATTTTCTTGCAGCGTATAATATAAATATGTATATTTGCACCGCATTTTTAGTGACATGCATAAATACTTTTTTGCATGTCATCCTGAGCACCGCGAAGGAACTCGTAATTAGTAGATGTAATATGCGTAAACTCATTTTCCCACTCATAGCACTCACTATGGCTGCATGTTCAGAGAAGGACGTCCAGTGTGACGCCTCCATAACCCCTTATCGCGATGGCAAGCAGTGTGCCATCAGCTTCACTTACGACGATGGTATGCTCTGCCAGTATACCGATGTGGCTCCAGAACTCGAGAAGCGCGGCTTCCGTGGCACTTTCTGGATCATCGGTGCTAACATGGATAAAGACGAACCAGGCTATCCTTGGATGACCTGGGATCAGGTGGCCGACCTGGCGAAGCGTGGCCATGAGATGAGCAATCATACCTGGACACATCCATCGCTGCCAAGTCTCACCACTGAGGAGGTGAAGCAGGAACTTGCACACTGTGACTCTGTCCTTGAGGCAGTTACCGGCAAAAAGCCGATCACGTTGGCTTATCCTTACAACGCCATGAGTCCTGAGGTGGTAGCTCTCTGCGAAGATGGACGCGTGGGTACTCGCACCTATCAGGTAGGTCATGGTCAGGTCGAGAGTCACTCGACGCTCGAAAACATGAGCGCCTGGCTCGATGATCTGCTCAAGACCGGCGAATGGGGTGTGACCATGACGCATGGCACCACCTATGGTTGGGATATGTGGGACGATCCATCGGTCCTCTACCAGTTCTATGACGTCGTCAAGGCGCAGGAAGACAGCGTGTGGGTAGGTACCTTTGCCGAAGTAGCAGCGTATCTCAAGGAGCGCGATGCAGCGCAGGTAGAGGTCAGTGTGGCCAAGCATGAGGTCACCGTCAGCGTGACTCACAGCCTCGACGCGTCGCTCTATCAGGAGCCTCTCACCGTATCGCTCAAGAGCGAAGACTGGAAGGACAAGAACATCACTGCCGAGCAGGACGGCCAATCCGTGCCAGTCATCAACCGTGGCAATGAGCTGCTGGTCAATGTGAAACCGGGTGAGAATCCGCTTACCTTACGCTGGTAACCCATCATCGGTTTCCTTCTTTGGTAACGTCCCTTTCACTCCCTTTTCACTCCCCTTCAATACTCTTAAAAACCTTTATAATAACACTATCACAATGAAAAAGCTTATCGTATCCGCAGCGCTTATCCTCGCTGCTACTCAGCTCTCAGCACAGAAGTATGAGGGCCTCGCCATGACTCCACAGATGGGTTGGAACTCATGGAACAAATTTGCAGACAAGATCGACGAGAACCTCATCCGTGAGACCGCCGATGCACTAGTCAACACCGGCTTGCGTGACGCTGGCTACATCTATCTCAATATGGATGACTGCTGGCATGGTCAGCGCGACAGCCTCGGCTTCATCCAGGCAGATCCTGATCGCTTCCCAAGCGGTATTGCTGCATTGGCTGAATATTGCCACAACCGTGGCTTGAAGCTCGGTATCTATAGTGACGCTGGCTGGCAGACCTGTGGCGGTCGTCCGGGTAGCTATGGTCATGAGTTCCAGGATGCATTGCAGTATGCTAAGTGGGGTATCGACTACCTGAAGTATGACTGGTGCAACACCGAGAATATCCAGGGTCCTGGTGCTTATAAACTGATGTCTACCGCTTTGAAGCAGGCAGGTCGTCCGATCCTCTTCAGCATGTGCGAATGGGGTGATACTAAGGGTTATGAGTATGGCGCACCACTGGCACACTCTTGGCGTACTACAGGCGATATCTGGGCTCACTTCGACGGTATTCTCGATAAGGGTACCTGGCATGCTAATGGCGTGATGCAGAACGTAGAGATCAACGCCAAGCTCCGCAAGTATGCAGGTCCTGACCATTGGAACGATCCTGATATGCTTGAGGTCGGCAACGGTATGAGCTTTGCAGAGGACCGCGCTCACTTCTCACTCTGGTGTATGATGGCAGCTCCATTGATCCTCGGTAATGACCTCAACAACATGAGCGACGAGACCTTCAGCATCATCACCAACCGTGAGGCTATCGCCGTCGATCAGGACAGCCTCGGCATCCAGGGTATGCGCATTGAGCAGAAGGACAGCATCGAGGTATGGATGAAGCCATTGATGAACGAAGAGTGGGCCATCTGCCTCCTCAACCGTAGCATCGAGCCTAAGCAGGTAGCACTCGACTGGGAGCGCTGGAATACCGTCGATGAGGAGGTTTCTGGCCGCGCCATCTCATTCACCGACAATGTATATAATGTACGCGACCTCTGGGCCACTGACGCTAAGAAGGCCAACTGTGGTGACACCCGTCCTAAGAAGCTGAAGAGCGTTTTGATTCAGGGTCATGACGTGGCTATGTATCGCCTGACACTCAAGCCTTCGAAGAAGAAATAATATACAATATAACCTAAATAACTAAAAACAAACAATTATGATTTATTCTATTATCATCGGCCTCCTTGCAGGTCTTATCGCTAGCAAGCTGCAGAGTGGCAGTAGCAATGGTTTTATCATCAACCTCTTCCTCGGTATCGTAGGCGGTTGTGTTGGTGGCTGGCTTTTCGGTCTTCTCGGCATCAACACCAACTCTTGGATCGGTGATCTCATCTGTGGTGTCGTTGGTGCAGTCATCGTCCTTTGGGTCTTCGCAAAGTTGAAGAAGTAATTAGTATTTGAACATAGATCAGATACTTAGCATAAATAATAAAAGCAGATATCACCATCCTTCTGACATAAATTATGTCGAGAGGATGGTGATAATACTTAAAATGAAACTGATACGACTTATGAGCCTGTTGGCCATGCTTTGTGCAATATTTGGCTGCAAAGCGCAGAATGAGAGTTTCCGCAGCTTGAGTGTGGAAGAGTATGAGGCCGCTATTGCAGATACTGCCGTGGTGCGTCTGGATGTACGTACTGCCGAGGAGTTTGCAGGTGGTCACATCGCAAATACACAGAACATTGATGTGCTGAAGAATGATTTTGAACAGAAAGCCTTAGCCATATTGCCTAAGGACAGGACGATAGCCGTGAACTGTCGCAGTGGCAAGCGTAGCAAGAATGCAGCGCAGATACTGGTGAATAATGGCTACACGGTCATCGAACTGGATTCTGGCTACAATGGTTGGACAGCGGCCGGCAAACCGGTTGTCAAATGACTATGGTATAACTGAATCACATCGATAATGGAAAAGATAGTTTTCGCCTATCTCATTGTAATTTTTTTATCTGTTAGTAACTGAGATGATTCTGACAGGACCGAGAAGACCTGACTCGCGAAGAGGAGATGACTCACCCAGACCTCCAGACAAGGTTGTATAGGTAATCTTCTTCGGACAATCTGGCTGTGCATCGCCAATCATGCGGTTGCGCCATGGGTTAATGACTTTAATCTCCAACTGATTCGCACCCTTGCGCAGATAGTCGGTCACATCAAGGCGGAAAGGAAGCTTCCAGCTGACACCTAAGTTATGGCCATTGAGCGTAACTTCTGCCAGATCACAGACCTTGCCTAAGTCAAGCAGCAGACGCTGATCCTGCTGCTTGCCAGGACGATAGTCAAACGTCTTGGTATAGGTTGCAGCACCACTGAAGTAGCGGATACCGAAATCCTCGCTTTCGGTCAAGGATTGCAGACGGCTGAATGTAGCAGAGGCAGGAGCACCCTGACCTTCCTGGAAGGCAACGCTCCAAGGACCTTCCAACGTCTTCAGTACGCTCTCTTCTTTCTGTGGCAACTGATAATCGGCCACATCGGTAGGAGTCTCAAAGACCACAAAGACAGCGTCTTCGCTCACCAGAGGGAGTGTGACCGTGGTTCGGCCATCGGCAGTAAACTTATAGGAGAGTTCCTCGGCCTTACCCGTCTCTGGTCTCCACAACATTGGCTTGCGGCCTTGTGTGCGGAAGGTGACATCAACGGTCAATGGCATCGTGGTCGGATTGTTCACCCAATAGATCTCGGCCTCTTTTGTCTGACGATGTACGAATGGCAGCTTCAGATAACCCATTCGCTCATAGAACACATCTGGCAGCGTAGCAGCGCTCAAGACTTGTGGCAACTGCTCTCGTGAAGCTTGATGCATGTTAGGCAAGCTGGCGAGTTCGTCGCGCAACTGATACCATTCGTTCACGTCATCCTGGCGACCCATAGGTTCAGCAGGAACGGCTCCGTAAAAGATAGCACCAGACTTAGCCAAAGCGACCAATCGGCGTAACACATCGAGCGACATCTGGCGTACTGAAGGATCGATGACCAGCAGCTTGTAGTTCATTCCGCTGGCTGTCTGCAAGGTGCCGTCAGCTGCTGTCTGAAGCAATGAGGTGGCATGAGGAGAACAGAAATCATATGCATAGCCACGAGGAATATCAACCACACCATTTTGGCTACAGAAAGCAGTGACATTGGTATCCTCACCATAATACCAGAGAACATCGGCCACATAATTACCCTGTTGCAGCATATAAGAGGTCCTTGCCAGATAATCGGTCCATGCTCTTGCCTGTTCTGCCCAGGTTTCATGACGGTGGAACCATTGACCAAAGACCATCAGGCTGGTGCCAGGACGAAGCGTATCGCAAGGCTGGTGCTGTGAAGTATGCACTACGATACGGTTGACACCCGCAGCAAATTCGGCATCAACGAATCGTTTGAGGCGAGATGGATAGAACGAATAGGCCTCGCCACTTTCAGGTCCATTCACCGTCATTGATTCGGCAGCCACCAGATTCTGCCCGTAGAGATGAGCTACAGACGCAGATTCGCGGATATCTGCCACCATCGACTCTGTCAGATAGTCCTCGGGCTTCGAATAATTACACCAGAGGGCCGACATCGGGATGTCTGCGTTGCGCTTCACATCCATGCCATCCACGATATACAGACGTCCTCCTTCATGGCTCTCAGAATAGCGTCCCTTCATGCCATACTGCTCCTTGACCAGTCGTCCGGTCAGATCATAGCACTCTGTGATCAGTTCACCCAGCGTCGTACGCCAGTCGCTCAGGAACTGTTCGGTCTCGGCCGTAGAATTGATGATCTGCCCCGTCAGTGCAGGCATCCAAGGCAAGAGGCTGTAGCCACGACGGCGTTCAAACTCAGTCATCATGGCTGGCGTCCAGGTGTTCTGCTGCGCCTCATAACTATCGTTCAGGAGATACTGAATGCCACGCTGACCAATCATGCCATTGCTGGCACGCTTATACATATCTAAATAGGTACGGAGATATTTCTCCATTGCCACCGGATCCATCTTATCGACCTCCAAGCCTGTAGCTTCGGCCGTAGCAGGATGATTCTCCTTGCCGGTCAGGCTCCAGCCGAAGCGATAGATCGTCCAGTTGCCCTCAGGGACAGCCCAATGCAGGACACCATTCGCATCGACCCTATCTGTCAGATCGATGACCTGATCCATCGTTGCCACCTCTGTCGGTCGAGCCAGCGGGGTGGCAAACTGATGCAGGTCCCATGGAGCAGCAAAACCTGCTTTCTCTTCACTGTGATTGACGCGAGTCACCGGCCAGAGTCGGAACTCAGGAACCTTGGTGAACGGAGCCGCAGGAACAGCCACACCCGTATAGGCGAAATAGGTCATATCCGGCTGTGGGTTGTCCATGGTCACACGCCAGTATCTTGCAGTCGTGGCAGGAATATCGAAGCTTGTCTGTGGAACAAAACAGGCAGGAATGTCACACAGCTTACGCCAATCCGTGCCGTCATTGCTCACCAGCAGTTCTGCAATAGGCTGTGCAGGATTACTTCCGAACTCGTCACGCGTCTGTCCATTGCAGAAGCTGACGGCACGTATCGTCTGTGGCTCATCAAACTCATACTGGATCCAAGGACGGCTGTTGTCGGTCGTTGTCGCCAGATTGCAAGGATTATCCAGATCGCCATCGGTCAAAGCCTCTACGGTGATTCCTTCACCACCACTACTCGTGACCTTTGCCCCCATCTGTGTCATAGTCAGGTCGTCCTGACCGCGACGGACAGCCACCACGGCTATCTGCTCTGAGTATTCCTTAGCAGGAGCCTCAGGAACCTCTATGCCCATGAGCTTGGCCAAAGCTGCCTGCAGATTAACCGGATGGGAGTTCTGGAATGAACTGGTATTGTGCGATATCGGAGGCAACTGGATATTTTTCACTTTTCCCTTTTCCTTTTTACCTTCCACCTGCACTTCGCGCCAGGTAAGCTTCTTCATGCCATCCTTATTCTCCACCCATGGACCACCCGTAGCACTCCATCCAGGAGCCGAGGGGATTGTGAACTCCATTCCCATGCTATCGGTCATGGCTACCGCCTTGGCAAAGACGTCGCACCATTCGGGGGTCATGTAAGCCAGTCGGGTAGGAACCATTTGCGGCGACATCAAACCTGCATCAAAGTTATGCACGCCACCTATGCCTGCACGCTGCATCCACTGCAGATCCTTGCAGACACCATCCAGGGTGATGTTTCCATCTACCCAATGCCACCATACGCGAGGCCTTGCCTCATTGCCTGGGTTTTCGAAACCTTGCTGCAACGTCTGAGCTCCGGCCGACAATACGGGCAGCAGAGACAGTGCCAATGTGAATAAGCTATTCTTTTTCATGATCTTTTCAAATGATAAATATTTGTGGCTGCAAAATTATATAAAAAAGTCGGATAATGGTTATAAAATATCCTCGAAAAATATCAAAAAAAGGAACAAATAGGCTTTCTGTTCCCTTTTTTTACTTTTTTTATCATAAAACTTGGTCGTTGTCGTGCAACACTATACCTTTGCCAAGGTGATTAATACCTAATAGCGATGCAAGAATATAAAAGAATACAATCAGATAATATCTTCCAATCTGTAGAAAACCTTCCCATGTCAGTAACCTGTCTGGGTAATGATCTCATCCTTAGTGATGACTTTGACCGAAAAGAAAACTACTTGAAAGATGAACTTGATTTCTTGGTTTCTGGAAATATCAAGGCGGCTAATATATTTGGAATTATAGTGTGTCTGAATGGCTATATTGAAATAGAATGGGGAGGAAAAAACTTCATCATGGAAGCGGGAGACATGACGTTCTTAAGCTCTGGTTCTATCGGAGGACTGGTCAGTTATTCTCCTGATGTCCGATCATTATCTGTCTTAGTACATGAGGACTTCTTTATGCCGGATCTGGCACCGTCAGAATCAGCAGACTTCCATTCTGATATATTGGTTAAGCCTTATTGCTATGTCGGTGATGAAGGTCGTGAGAGCATCAAAACGCTTTACCTTCAAGTCAAGCAGGTACTCCAGAATCAAAACAGAATTCGTTATGTTCGGCGCATCGCCATAGGCCTACTCCAGGCATTGACATTCACGTGCCTTTCTATTTTTCATGGAGATGATGAATCTAGACATACCTTCTCAGGAAAATCACGCCAGGACAGTATCTATCAACAATTTATCAAACTTGCTCAGATACACTATGCTCAGCATCATGACATTAAGTTCTATGCTGACAAACTCTGCATCACGCCTAAATATCTGTCACAAATAGTTCATAAATCTTCTGGCAAACACGCAAAAGATCTTCTGGAGGATTATCGCCTTAATGAGGCTAAATCCCTACTCAAATCGCAACAATATAACGTCAACGAAGTGAGTGAAATGCTTTCGTTTGCCACTCCTTCACACTTTTGTCAA
>JAZQQH010000029.1:0-82080 GCA_045628985.1 Bacteroidales bacterium
AAAGCATCTAAGTGCGAAGCTGGCCACAAGATAAGAATTCCATATAGGGTAGTCGTAGACGACGACATTGATAGGCTACAGGTGTACGCATGGTGACGTGTTCAGCCGAGTAGTACTAATCACCCGAACACTTCTTTTCAAGACAGACTTCCCTTTTGAGGAGGTCACACAACATCAGTTTTCAATAACGATCTACCGCACGAACAAAACTTTTCAATAGGTCAAAACTTATACGAGAGACTGTTACGAGAGGGAGCAAAGTAATTTGTAATCAGTAATCAGTAATTAGTTTCTTGAAACATAAGGCCGTTATAGCACAAGGGCTCCACCTCTTACCATTCCGAACAGAGAAGTTAAACCTTGTAACGCCGATGGTACTGCCAACGCGGGAGAGTAGGAAGCGGCCACCTTACAAGAGACACGAAGCTATATCGCGTCTCTTTTTTATCTAAAGTGCAGCTTTAGATTGGTTGGAGACCAAGTCTCCACCTTTCAAGGCTAGCTTGAAAATTGGTTGGAGACCTACCGCTCTCCACCACCTTCGGGGTGTAGCGCAGTCCGGTTAGCGCACCTGCTTTGGGAGCAGGGGGTCCCAGGTTCGAATCCTGGTACCCCGACTAAAATTGAATGTTGCCGTCATAGCTCAGTGGTAGAGCGCATCCTTGGTAAGGATGAGGTCCCGAGTTCAACTCTCGGTGACGGCTCAGAGTCATCTGCTTTTGCAGATAACTGAGATAAAGCTCAGTGCTAAGGCTCTTTGATCTTTGAAAGTCTGAAATTAGCAGAAACATATACAAAACTCAATATGAGGGTTTGGAGAGGTGGGTGAGTGGCTGAAACCACCGGTTTGCTAAACCGACGAGCCTGATTAGGGCTCCACGAGTTCGAATCTCGTCCTCTCCGCTTATAATATAAGAGTCTTATGGAAGATTATTCTTTAATGCGAGAGGAGTATACCGATAGTATTTCAAGTCTTGCTATAGAATAAAGGATAATCATTAAGCATGGAGAGATGGTAGAGTGGTCGATTACACCGGTCTTGAAAACCGGCATACGGCGACGTATCGGGGGTTCGAATCCCTCTCTCTCCGCTTACACGGGTGTAGCTCAGTCGGTAGAGCACTGGTCTCCAAAACCAGGTGTCGTGAGTTCGAACCTTACCACCCGTGCTTTTTTGGTGTGTTAGTTCAGTTGGTTAGAATATCGCCCTGTCACGGCGGAGGTCACGGGTTCGAGCCCCGTACACACCGCACTACTCAAAAGGTAGTCGGATTTTTCAAAGCAGTTTTTGCGGAGGTGGTGAAATTGGTAGACACGCTACTTTGAGGGGGTAGTGGCCGTTCGGCTGTGTGAGTTCGAGTCTCATCCTCCGTACCAACCCAACCATGGCGCTTTCATCTAGCGGTTAGGATACCGGCCTCTCACGCCGGGTACACGGGTTCGAGTCCCGTAGGCGCTACTACATGGTGGATATAGTTCAGCTGGTTAGAGCGTCAGATTGTGGTTCTGAATGTCGTGGGTTCGAATCCCACTATCCACCCTTTACATGTTAATTTCAGATTTATTTTTTATAATATGGTCAGTTGCAGGAGTTTTTTCTCTTGTGACTTTTTTGTTGTGTCTATGGGTCTTTTATGCGGTTATCATCTATTATTTTTGATTTATTATTTGCTGGTTCTTTTTACACTGACTCCATTTTGCATAAATCATGTTAAATAGACAGATTCTTTTGGTAAGTTGCCAAAAAATCATTATTTTTGCACCCAATAAATATAAATCGAATTGACAATGTTGCAGCAAGAATCTCAAATAGACAAAAAGTACGTATCTTTGCTCCAACCAAAAACGAAATAACTATGATAGAATTAACAGGAATCCACAAGACTTACGATGGAGCAACCCCGCTCCATGTGCTCAAGGGTATCGACCTTCACATCAATGAAGGCGAACTCGTCAGCATCATGGGTGCATCAGGTTCCGGCAAGTCTACCTTGCTCAACATCTTAGGTATTCTCGACACGTACGACGAAGGCAACTACATGCTGGCAGGTACGCAGATCAAGAACCTGAGCGAGACACGCGCTGCAGAGCTCCGTAACCAGCTCATCGGCTTCGTCTTCCAGTCGTTCAACCTCATCAACTACAAGAACGCGCTTGAGAACGTCGCCTTGCCACTCTATTACCAGGGAGTCTCTCGTCGCAAGCGCGAAGCTACCGCCTTGGAGTACCTCGACATGATGGGACTCAAGTCGCATGCCGACCATTATCCTAACGAGATGTCTGGTGGCCAACGTCAGCGCGTAGCCATCGCACGAGCACTCATCGCACAGCCAAAGATCATTCTGGCCGATGAGCCGACTGGCGCTTTGGACAGTAAGACCACGCAAGAAGTGATGGATCTTCTCAAGTCCGTCAATCGCGACAAAGGAATGACCGTCATCATCGTCACCCACGAGCAGGACATTGCCAATCAGACCGATCGCAGAATTCATATCAAGGACGGCTTGATCGATCGTGATGAGACAGACACCCTCGCACCGTCTGCCAATGTTATCACGACGGCCAATGATATCGTTGTCCCAGACAACTCCCTCATCCTTTAACCTAACCTCCTCTATGTTATCAGATTTAATCTACGAGATCTACACCTCCATGAGCCGCAACAAGCTCAGGATCGCCTTGACGGGCTTCTCGATCGCATGGGGCATGTTCATGCTCATCGTGCTTTTGGGTTCCGGCAATGGCTTGCTGCATGGTGTGACCGACAACTTCAGTTCGATGTCAGTCAACACCGTGACGCTCTATCCTGGCCAGACCTCCAAGGCTTTTGAAGGCTTGGCCAAAGGACGTGAGATCCATCTGGAGCTCAATGACCTGGAGTACCTCGCTTCCCGTTTTCCCAAGGAATTAGGAACCATGTCTCCACGCGTCACAACCTCCGTCCGCGCCTCCTACGGCCTGGAATACACCAACACCAGACTCTCTGGCTACTTCCCGAACTTCACCGAGATGAGAGAGTGCAACATCACCCATGGCCGAAACATCAACGACATCGATATCAAGGAGCGTCGCAAAGTCCTCGTCATGGGCGATGAGACCATGAAGCTCCTCTTTGGCGACGAAGATTCGCATGTCGGCGAGTACGTCAACCTCTACGAAGTCCCTTTCCTGATCATTGGCCGATACAAGACCAAAGAGCAGCAGCGTGACCAAGACCTCATCGCACCGATAACCACCGTCAGCGCCCTCTACAAGCCAAGCGGCTACTTCTCAAACATCACCATGAAGCTAGAGAACCTCGACACCGCCGAAGCCAACGAGGCCTTCAACCAGTCGCTCAAAGTGGCTATGTCGCACCACAAGCAGTACGATCCTGAAGACGGCAATGCCATCTGGATCCGCAACGTCTACGAGCAGTTCCTGCAGATCATGATGGTACTCAATGGCCTGAAATACTTCATCTGGATCATCGGCCTCGCCACGCTCATCGCAGGCGTCACTGGCATCAGTAACATCATGCTTATTACCGTCCGAGAGCGTACCCGTGAGTTCGGTATCCGCAAGGCCATCGGCGCCTCACCTCGTAGCATCGTCATGCTGGTGCTGTTCGAATCGATCGGCATTGCCATGGTCTTCGGCTATATCGGCATGTTCTTCGGCATCGGCCTGACCTCGCTGGTCAACTTCGTCCTTGAACACATGTCATCAGAAGGCGGCTCCGGCATCCAGATCTTCAAGGATCCGACGGTCGATATGGGAATCGTCATCGGAGCCAACTGCATCATGATCCTGGCAGGACTCATTGCCGGATACATCCCTGCACGCCGCGCCGTCAATATCAAGCCTATCGAGGCTCTGTCCGCCACCTAAACTCATCAACTATGGAACTCTGGAATGAAATCCTACAAACCATCAGCCGCAACAAATGGCGAAGCCTGATGACCGCCTTTGGCGTCTTCTGGGGACTGCTGATGCTCATCTTGCTGGTCGGCGCCGGCCTTGGCATCAGCAACGGTATCACCTCCGGCCTGACCGTCATCCCGTCCAACTCTATCTTCATGGGCGGCGGCCATACCACCAAGGCTTATAAAGGGTTCGGCAAGGACCGACAGATTGGGATAGACAACCAGGACGTTGAGATCATCCGCACCAACCTCGGAGAGCGAGGCCGCTTCATCACGCCACTCTCGTTCGGCGGTAGCAAAATTGTTAATTACGGCGAAGAGAACGGTTCATTCGACGTTGTCGCCACTTCCCCTGGCTACTATTACGCCATCCCTCAGCAGATGGTCTTTGGCCGATACCTTAACGATATTGATGCCAAGGAGCGACGCAAAGTCTGTGTGATAGGGCAGAAGATCTACGACACACTCTTCCCCAACGGCGACGATCCTTGCGGCAAGACCATCCAGGTTGGCAATATCTACTTCACTGTTGTCGGCGTCGTCAAGAAGCTCTCTGACATGATCAACATCGGAGCTGATGCAGACGAGAGTGTCATCGTCCCGCTCGAAACCGGCCAGCTGGCCTACAACATGGCCAATCAGGTGCACGTCCTGTGTGTCACCCTGCAGGATCAATACAAGATCTCTGACTGGGAAGACCGCGTAGAAGGTTGGGTCAAGGAGCACCATTACGTCCATCCTGAAGACAAAGCCGCCGTCTGGAGCGTCAACCTCTCGGAGATCATCGGCACGTTTACCAATCTCTTCCTCGGTATCGGCATCCTCATCTGGATCGTTGGCGTAGGCTCACTCCTCGCAGGTATCATCGGCATCAGCAACATCATGCTGGTCACCGTCAAGGAGCGAACGCAGGAGATCGGAATCCGACGAGCCTTAGGTGCCAAGCCACGCTCCATCATGCTACAGATCCTCAGCGAAAGCCTCGTCCTGACGCTTGCCGCGGGTCTCACGGGTCTCGTTCTTGGCGTCTGGATCCTACAGCTGGCTGGATTGATCATGAAGGCCAATCCGAGTGACGGTGGTATCGTCATCGATCCGCAGATCCCATTCAGCGTCGCCTTTGCCGCACTCATGATCCTTGTCATCGGAGGCCTCTTCGCAGGCTGGATGCCAGCACGGAGAGCGATGAAGATCAAGGCCATCGAAGCCTTGGGAGAGGAATAAACAACTATTGATAAAAAATAAAAACAAACAGATATGAATAAGATTGTAAAGAATTCGTTGCTTGCAGTAGGTGGCTGTCTCGTAGCTTATACCTTCTATTTCCTGTGGAAGCAGTCACAGCCAGTACAGACCGTCTACGAGCTGCAGCAGCCAGAGGTACGTACCCTCCAGAAGAAGACCCTTGCCACTGGTAAGGTGGAACCACGCGATGAGGTCAACGTCAAGCCACAGATCCAGGGTATCATCACCGAGCTCTACCGCAAGGCTGGCGACCGTGTCCAGGCAGGTGATCCTATTGCTAGGGTAGCTGTCATCCCCGATATGAACTCCCTCGCACAGGCGCAGAGCCAGGTTCGCACCACACAGCTTACCCTCGAAGAGACCGAGCGTGAGTTCAAGCGCGTCGAGCAACTATATAATAAAGGTGTAACCAGCCGTGAGGAATACGAGCAGAGCCAGAACCAGCTGGCCAAGGCGCAGGAGAGCGCGAAGGCTGCTCAGGACGGACTCGATATCGTCACGCAGGGTATCAGCAAGCGCGCAGGCAAGATCAATACCACCATCGTCACCAGTACAGTAGCAGGCATGATTCTTGACATTCCTGTCAAGATCGGTTCATCTGTCATTCATGCCAATTCTATGAACGAAGGTACCACCGTCGCCACCGTGGCCGACATGAGCGACATCATCTTCCGTGGCCGTATCGATGAGACCGAAGTAGGCCGCCTCCACGAGGGTATGCCAATCAACCTCAGCATCGGTGCCGTGCAGGACATCACCCTGCCAGCCTACCTGGAGTACATCGCACCGAAGGGTACAGAGAGCAACGGTGCCATCCTCTTCGAGATCAAGGCCGCAGCTCACATTCCTGATTCCGTCGTCGTCCGTGCTGGCTATAGTGCCAATGCCGAGATCATCCTCGAGGAGCGTCAGGACGTACTTTCTGTCTCTGAGGCAGCCATCGAGTTCTCTGGCGACAGCACCTTCGTCTACCGTCTCACCTCGTCAGAGAGCGCTGTTCCACAGCAGTTTGAGCGCATCCCTGTCAGCGTAGGTATGAGCGACGGCATGTATATCGAGATCAAGAACGGAGTCACTAACGATATGAAACTTCGTGGCAATGAAAAGACTGAAGAATAACCGCGTTTGGCTCCTTGCAGCCCTCTCGCTGCTCCCGCTTAGCATGAGCGCTCAGCAGCAGACCATGACGCTCCAGCAGTGTGTCGACTACGCCATCAATCACAACATCAGCATCCAGCAGCAGGCGCTCAACGAGGAGAACCGTAAGATCCAGCTTGAGACCACCCGTTACAGCCGCCTCCCTGACTTGAGCGCCTCCCTGAGCGAAGGCTTTGGTTTCGGCCGAAGCACCGGTCGTGACGGTTCTACGGTCGATAACACCTCGGCCAGCACTTCGTTCAGCGTCTCTACCTCCATGCCGATCTTCGATGGCTTCCGCATCAGCAATCAGATCAAGTCCGACCGCTTCTCACTCCAGGCAGCCACCGCGCAGCTTGAGAAGGCGCGTCAGGACATCAGCGTCCAGGTAGCCAGCTATTACCTCAACGCCTTATATTATAAAGGTGTAGTCGCCATCCAGCGTCAGCAGCTCGACCTCGATCGCAAGACGCTCCAGAAGGCGCGAGACCTATTTGAGGCCGGCAAGAAGCCAGAGTCGGAGGTAGCTTCTGCACAGGCGCAGGTCGATATGTCCCTTCACCAGCTCACCGAAGCCGAAGGCAACGAGACCATGGCACGCCTCGACCTCATGCAGTTACTCAATCTGACCGATGACGTCCGCTCGTTCGCCATTGCCGACATCGACACCACCCAGCTGAGCAAGGACATCACCCCGGCTGCACAGGTCTTCGATCAGGCCGTACAACTGCACCCAAGCATCATGGCAGCCAAGTACAACCTTGAGAGCAGCAAGTACGCGCTCAAGGTAGCCAAGAGCGCCAACCTGCCATCACTCTCGCTCCGCGCCAGTTATTCCAACAGCTACTACCACCAGTTCGACTTCGACAACATGTCGTTCGGCAAGCAGCTTGACCTCAACGGCAGTGAGTACGTCGGCCTCTCGCTCAATATCCCGATCTTCAACCGCTTCGCCACACGCAACAGCATCCGTCAGGCGCGCCTCCAGATCCAGAATCAGGAACTCCAGCTCAGCGACTCGCAGCTTCAGCTCCAGAAGCAGATCGAGCAGGCGTATTGGAACGCCATCAAGGCCCGTGCCAACTACACCTCCGCTGAGTCAGCCGCACGCAGCACCCAGCTCTCCTACGACTATGAGAGCGAGCGTTACGCCGCCGGCAAGAGTACCGCCATCGACCTGCAGAATACACGCACCAAGCTCGAAAAGGCTCTCAGCGACCAGCTGCAAGCCAAGTATGAGTATCTGATGCGTGTCAAGATCCTTGAGTTCTACAACGGAGTGGCACTCTAATAGAAAATATTGCGCAATTGCACAATAATACAACGTGTTTTGCGTTAATATTCATCGGCAAGCAGATTTGCCATCTTTTCGAAAACTTTTTTTATCACTCAAATAAACCAACGTAATGAACAAAATCAAATCAAGCCTTCTGATGCTTTCGGCTTTTATGGGTAGTCTTCTCCTTTCATCGTGCGATATGGGCGATGGCACCAATAAGTTCAGCGATTACGGCTTTTTCACCGTCGAGAATGACGGTAGTGGCTACACCCTTTATCGTGATTATGGCGGAGTCATCCGTCCTGCTGTCAACAGCGTCAATGATCTTACCTCGGGTCAGGGTTTCAAGAATGGTGACCGTGTATACTTGATTTACTCTTATACCGACAACAATATCAAGACCTTAGCAGACAAGGGTTCATATATCGAAAATGTAGAACTCGTTCAGGGTCAGTCTATTTCGATCGAGAACATCCTGTTCAAGGAGAAGGCCGAGGCCGACAACCTGTTGGAGAAAGACAGTGTATTCTCATTCCTCAACAACGTCACCAGCCTTCAGTTTGGCATCTATCGTGGCTACCTCACAGCCTCTTACAATGGTCGTTTTTCTGTGGTTTCAAACAAAGCTACAAAACCAAGTCTCTATCTGATCTATGATCCGGCCGAGAACGAGCGTCCTAACACCCTCAAGCTGACTGCTGTATACAATCGTCACACCGCAGCTGACGCTCAGGCCTCTAGTCAGGGCTTCATCACCTCTTATCCATTGTCTTCATTCGCGACCATCATCCAGGGTCGTGACTCTATCGAGGTTACGGTCGATGGCCTTGGTTTCCAAAAGCCGCTGACTGCTAAGATGGGTAGAGAGGACTTGACTCCAGGCAACTATCTTTACTTCAAGTAACGATTAATACTCAACAACGATAAATGCTCCCATTCTCTCACGAGATTTGGGAGCATTTATACTTTTGTTTTTGTGTGTATAAGAATAAAAAATTAGTGATGATGTGTGTAGCTATTAATAAAGAGTAAACTTAAAACTGGATGTGAAAATTAAGCGGCTGCGTTAATGTTAACGATTGCGCAAACAAGGAATACTGTTCCTTTGTTTTTGCACTGCAAAGGTAAGAAGAAAATTTCACTCCTCCAAACAATTGTTGCGAAAACGTTTGCGCAATGTGTGAAATAGATTGTTTTGATATGTGTGAGTTGCAAAATGGTTTGTCTTTGACCTTACTGGATAGCATAAAATGATATTTCGGATGCTCATCCTGTTATCAGACACCTTTGATAGGTAGGATTAGAATGCCGGCAAGTAATTCTGCATCACTTAGTGTCCAAAGTTGATTGACTTTGGAGATTTTTTCGTCGCGTAGTGTCCAAAGTTAAGTGACTTTGGAGATTTTTGCGTCGCGTAGTGTCCAAAGTTAAGTGACTTTGGAGATTTTTTCATCGCGTAGTGTCCAAAGTTAAGTGACTTTGGAGATTCTTGCATCGCGTAGTGTCCAAAGTTAAGTGACTTTGGAGATTCTTACAAACAAGAAGGAGTCAATCCTCATCTAATATAAATAAGAATAAGATAATCTTTTGCCATTATGATAAAAAAAGACGCGATTATGTGGTGAATATTTGGAAATATGGGTCTTTTTCGTTATCTTTGCACCGGAATATATCCTTATAATCCTTGGAATATATCCTAAAAAACACTATACCCCAAGAGTATAATCAATAACAATTAAATATTCTTTATCTCATGGAAATGCTTTCTACTCCATGGATCGTAGTACTTTTTGTACTCTGGTTCTATTTCCTGTACACCTCGTACAAGGGACAGCCAAAGGGCCTGTGGGCCTTGGCTGTGGCCAACACTGGTGAGCGCTTCGGCTATTACACCATGCTGGCCGTATTCGTGATGTTCCTGCAGGCCAACTTCGGCTTCTCGGCTGCTACTGCAGGTACCATCTATTCAAGCTTCCTGATGCTCGTCTACTTCCTGCCACTCTTCGGTGGTATGCTGGCCGATAAGTTTGGCTACAGCAAGATGGTGACTATCGGTATCTTCGTGATGTTTGCTGGCTATGTGCTCCTGGCATTGCCAATGGGAGCAAATACCGTAGCTATCGCTGCCATGGCACTGGCATTGGTCATGGTCAGCATGGGTACGGGCCTCTTCAAGGGTAACCTCCAGGTCATGGTAGGTGACCTCTACAACGATCCGCAGTTCGCAGACAAGCGCGACTCAGGCTTCTCACTCTTCTACATGGCTATCAACGTAGGTGCACTCTTCGCTCCAACAGCTGCCATCATGATCATGGATTGGGCTCAGCAGTCGCTCGGCGTATCAGAGGCTGACTCTTATCATTTCGCCTTCGCAGTAGCATGTGCTTCTTTGATCTTCAGTATTGCTGTTTACTACTTGAGCAAGAGCACCTTCAAGCATGTCATCACCACTGCTGGTAGTGGCAAGAAGAAGGGTGGCGACGCTGCAGTAGAGGAGATGTCGGCTGCGGAGACCAAGGAGCGTATCATCTGCCTCGTGCTCGTATTTGCTGTGGTTATCTTCTTCTGGATGGCCTTCCACCAGAACGGTTTGACCCTGACTTACTTCGCTCGTGACTACACGGCAACCCAGTCGACCGGCCTTGAGAGCATGATGTTCGACGTACGTAACCTCCTCGCTGCTATCTTCATTGTATATGGTATCTTCGGTATCTTCCAGCAGAAGGGTATGACCCGCAACGTGGCTATCCTCCTTCTCCTCGGTGGCCTTGGCTTCCTCTACATGATGATTCCTTCAGAGGGCGATATCACCGCAGTCAGCGCTCCTATCTTCCAGCAGTTCAACGCTTGCTTCGTAGTAGGTTTGACCCCAGTTTCGATTGCACTCTTCGGCTGGTTGGCCAAGATCGGCAAGGAGCCTAAGGCTCCATTCAAGATCGGCCTCGGTATGCTCGTCGCTGCTTCTGCTTATCTGCTCATGACCATGGGTTCACTGGGTATGCCAGCTCCTGAGGTCGACGCTGCTGGCCAGCCAATGCACATGGCTGATGCAGCTCCAAGCCTCCTGGTCAATACTTATCTCATCCTCACCTTCGCAGAGTTGCTCCTGAGCCCTATCGGTATCTCATTCGTTACTAAGGTGGCTCCTGCTAAGTATAAGGGTACCATGATGGGTGGCTGGTTCGTGGCTACTGCTATCGGTAACTTCCTCACCGCTATCCCTGCATGGCTCTGGGGTAAGGACCTCGTAGTCGTATGGGGTGTCCTGATGGTTATCTGCCTCCTCGCAGCTGCATTTATCTTCTCGATTATCAAGAAGCTCAATAAGGTGGCTTAACCCCTGATTTGTCATTCTGAGCAACGCGAAGAATCTCACGCGAGATCCTTCGGTTCCCTCAGGATGACATTTTTTATGAATTATGATGGAAAAACAAATAAAAGTTTCTGACCGCTACTTCAAGCTCTATCTCACTGCTGATCAGATCCAGGAGAAGGTCAAGACGGTGGCAGAGCGTATCAATAAGGATCTGGTCGATAAGGATCCGATCTTTGTGTCGGTGCTCAATGGTTCGTTTATCTTCGCTGCAGATCTTTTCCGAAACATTACGATTCCGGATTGTGAGATCACCTTCGTGCGACTGAAGTCGTATGCAGGAACTCAAACCACCGGCACGGTAAAGACCATCACAGAGCTCAATGAGAGCGTCGTAGGTCGTACCGTAGTTGTCATTGAGGATATCGTAGACAGTGGCTATACGATGGAACGTATGGTTCGCCGTCTGAAGGAAGACCTTGGAGCCAGTGAGGTGTATGTGGGCTGTCTGCTCAGTAAACCGAATGCACTCAAGGTGAAGGACCTTCAGCTCGACTATGTAGCTATGGAAATCCCTAACGACTTCATCGTCGGTTATGGCCTCGACTACAATGAGAAAGGCCGAAACCTGCCAGATATCTGGGTAGTGTCAGAATAAATATACGATAATGAAAACTTTTTTAGGTCCGGAATGAAAATTTCGGACCTAAAATTTTGTTTTATAATATTTATTGTGTAAATTTGCAGCGTTTTTCGGCATTCTATTGGCAGAAAGATATAGTAAAGTTGCATTTTCAGGTTTTAATATAAAATATTTAAGGTACAAATCAACTATGTTGAACATCGTAATTTTTGGCGCTCCAGGCTCAGGCAAGGGCACCCAGAGCGACAAGATCATCGCAGAATATGGTGTAGAGCATATCTCTACAGGTGACGTCCTTCGTGGCGAAATCAAGAACAACACCGAGCTCGGTAAGATTGCTGCACAGTATATCAACGACGGTAAGCTCGTGCCAGATAGCTTGATCATCGATATGCTTGCTGCTACTCTTGATGCAAAGGGTAAGGACATCAAGGGCGTCATCTTCGACGGTTTCCCACGTACCATCGCACAGGCTGAGGCTCTCAACGCTATGCTCGCTGAGCGCGGTCAGTCAGTCAGCACCGTTATCGGTCTTGAGGTAGAGGACGCTGAGCTCATCAAGCGTATCATCCTTCGTGGCCAGACTTCTGGTCGTGCTGATGACAATGAGGAGACTGCTAAGAAGCGCCTCGACACCTATTACAGCCAGACTCTTCCTCTCAAGGACTTCTATATCAAGGAGGGTAAGTATGCTAAGATCCAGGGTATGGGTACCATCGACGAGATCTTCGCATCAATCAAGAACGCTATTGAGGCTGTTAAGTAATTAAAGCAGGCTTTGATTACTTGACAAATATCAAATAGCATTTGCTAGATATCAAATAACAAATAACAAATATCACCACCTACGCGAGAGTTTTTGCGAGGGTGGTGATATTTGTTATTTGATATTTGCGAAACCATTTGATAAGCTTATTGTGCTGGACAAGTCGACGGCAGATTATTTTTTGACGTGGCTGATGAAGACGTTATAGTAGATGTCTTCCCAACCTTTTTCGCAAATCTCCTCGAGCTGCTTGCCTAGCTGTGGATGATCCTCGATATGCTTCACCAGATAAGGATTGTAGCGTGTGCCGGCTTCGGCTTGGAACTCTTTGAGGACATCGCCATAGTGTTTGTTTTTACGGTAGTTGCGACCCAGTCGCGACGTGGCAGCCTCCAGACAGTCGGCCAGCGTGAGGATGTCAATTAAGACATAGATTTCAGACTTCGTATTGTCGAAGCTGGCTGGATAACCACCCTTGCCATCATACCATTTGTGGTGGCCGATGATGAAGTCCTGTAGTTTTTGGAGCGATGGATCGACCTGCAGGAATCCGACACCGAAGTCTGGATGGTTACGAATGATGGAGAACTCATGATCGTTGAGCTGACGGTATTCGTTGCGGATGATGTCTGGCATCTGTGTCTTGCCAAGGTCGTGGAAGAGAGCTCCGTCATGGAAAAATTCCATTAATTGTTTCTTATTCTTCTTTACATCGCTCTTGCTCTTATACCCCTTAACGCCGATCAACAATTCTGGCTGATGATCAATGACGCTCTGTAGGATGGTGAGTCCAAGATGTGTAACCGTCTCAGAGTGAGCTCTGGTGAACGGTTGTGAGAAGAAGAGCAGCTCCTTGAGGAACTCCTTGCGCTCCTCTGGAAGCAGATATTTGTGGATGCGGACATAGGACGCAATGTTGGAGAGTGAGGTGACCAACTGTGGCATCTTGTTGACGTAGTGGAAGTTAGCCAGATCGTCGAGCATAGCGTCGCAATAAGCCTTGATCTTCTCACGCTTCTTTTCGAAGCTGAGGTTGGAGAGATCGATATAATAGATGCACTCCAGTATGCAGCTGAACTTGTCCTTGAGTTGAGTCTCGTTTTCGAGCGTAACTGAGAGGGAGTCGACCAAGCGGTTGCAAACCTCAAGCGCCTGCATGGTGGAGTATCGCTTAAGCTGGTAGCGCATCAGCGTGATTCGTCTCTTGTTGATGAGGCTCAACTTAGCTTCTTTATCAGGATTCTGGTCGTAGAGATTGACATAAGCGATCATCAGCGAATCCTTGATGGCATCGTAACGGTGTGTAGTATCAGGGATGAAGACATTGCGGAGCATGGCAGATGGCATGTTGCTCACTACCGCCTTGGCCCCCTTGATAACATCGGTCGGAACGCCTTGGCAGAAGACTGTGTCGTCAAGGACTTCTGACAATAAGGTCATATGCTGATTCATCTCCTCTATGCTGATCAGTCCTTGGCTGATGAGGTGAGACAAGTTGCCGAAGTTGGAGCCTGTCTTGATATAGGAAGTGGCCGTGGCAGGATTCAGCTCTATGTCTCGTCCTGGCTTCTGGTGACTGAGGATATTGCGGAAGATTTGCAAGCTCTCTTCACGAGCCTTTTTGTCGCCAGAGGCGGCGGTAAAGTACTTGTTGAGTGCCAGATTCAGCTGAGTGCTGATATATTTTTCGTCGAGATTGATGTCTTCAGCTTTGAGTTTTTCCTCCTTTTGTAATAGGTATTCGAGCAACTCCTCGTTGAGGAAGTCATCATGGAGGTCTGGTAGGATATCGAAGGTTGTATCGGTCAGGGCCTCAAGGAAGAAAGTGGTCAATGTATCCTTCTTGAAGTATGGTTTGTAGCGATTGATGATGGCCTGATTCTCCTGTCCGATTTGACTGGTGATACGTGCACGACGGAGGTAGGTCTTGACCCATTCATCCTTGGTAAATACGCCAAACAGGCTATCGTTGATCTGATTATAGCGCAAGATGTTTTCATTAATCTGATCGTAGAAGCGCTTAAAGTCGACAGCTCGCATTTCTTCCTCTTGCTCCTGAGACCATGCAAAATGACTTGTACTGAAACTCAGCACAAGGACAAGCAGGTAGCAGAAGAAACGTTGCATCATATAAGAATAAGGAATATAAATAGGAAACTCAGGATGATGAAATTTCGTTTTTAAGTTCGACAAATATCAGTATTATTTTTTAGACTACCAAATTTTTTCAATTAAAAAGAGTTTTTTTCATTTGATACTTGCTTTTTTCATGGAAATTGACTAACTTTGCAGCGAATAAATAAAAAATAATGAGAAAATATGAAAGATAATTCTTGGCAGAGCTTTATGAACAAGGGCCAGAGTGCTCAGAAGGGTAAGGCTGGTAATACAAAGGGTGCTGCAAGCACCAAGGGTAACGGCGCGTCGGCAAAGCAGATGAATCGTCGCACCCAGTAATTCTTGATTCAAAATTGAGAATTGATAATTATGGCAGAGCCTGGACTTTATACGACTCATATCATGGGTCCGATACACAGTCGCCGACTGGGTGTGTCGCTGGGTGTAAACCTGCTGCCGAAGGACGGCAAGGTCTGTTCTTTTGATTGCGTCTATTGCGAGTGTGGCTGGAATGCTGACCACCGTGGTGGAAAGTTGCCTGAGGCAGATGACGTCATCGCACAGCTTGAAACCAAGCTGCAGCAGATGCATGAGGCGGGAGAACCGCTTGACGTAATCACCTTTGCTGGCAATGGAGAACCTACGCTGCATCCTGAATTTGCGCGTGTCATTGATCGTACAATAGCTTTGCGCGATAAGTATTATCCTGCCGTCAAGGTCAGCGTGCTGAGCAATGCTACGCGACTGGCTGTGCCAGCGGTTTATGAGGCGCTAATGCATGTCGATAATAACATTCTCAAGCTCGATGGAGCGTTTGACGAGACCGTTCGACTCATTGATCAGCCTGTTGATAGCCACTACAGCGTCCGTCAGATAGTGGATGGTATGAAGGCTTATCGAGGTCAGCTCATCGTGCAGACGATGTTTGTGCGAGGTGAGCATAATGGTAAGCAGATCGATAATACTACTCCTGAAGAGGTCGAGGCTTGGCGAGAACTGATGCGAGAGATCCGTCCTCATCAGATTATGGTCTATTCACTCGATCGTCCGACACCAGAGAAGAATCTCACGGCGGTCAGCAAGGCTAAGATGGAGGAGCTTGTCGCTCCTCTGCTGGCTGAAGGTTTTGATATCTCGATCAGCGGGAAATAGTATCCCTTAAATATAATTATGAGCAAGAAAATAGCTATCATCAACGACATTTCAGGATATGGACGATGCTCGATCAGCGTTATCCAACCTATTGTCAGCCACTTAGGAGTGCAGGGATGCCCGTTGCCGACGGCTATCTTCTCCAATCATACCGGTTTCCCTTCGTTCTTCCGAAAGGATTTCACCAGTTATATGCAGGCGTATATCGATGAGTGGAAGAAACTCGACCTGCACTTTGACGGTATCATGACGGGTTTCTTAGGTTCGGCTAAGCAGATCGGTATCGTTGAGCAGTTCATCAAGGACTTCCGTCGTCCGGAAACACTCGTACTTGTCGATCCTGTCATGGGAGACAATGGTCATATCTATCCAACCTACACACGTACGATGTGTCGTGAGATGAAGAAGTTGTTGGCTTATGCTGACATCATCACTCCGAACATCACTGAGGCCTGTTTCCTGACGGATACACCTTATCGAGAGTCTGGTTGGAAACACAGCGAACTGGCTACCATGGCCAAGCAGCTACAGCAGATGGGAGCTCGTAAGCTCGTCATCACGGGTATCAGGATGGGAGAGAGCTTCATCGGCAATGCAGTGTGCGACGAGTGCGGAGAGATGGAGTTCCAGCGTCAGATGATGGTCGAACAGACACGATCGGGTACAGGCGATGTCTTTGCCTCGGTACTTGGTGCAGATGCTGTCAATGGAAAAGAGTTTGCACAGTCGGTCAAGAGAGCTTCTAACTTCGTACGTCATTGCCTCATCGAGACAGCGAAAGTGCCTGGACCTCTCAATACAGGTATCGACTTCGAGAGCCAGCTATGGCAATTGAACAGATAATGTCGAAACGGACGTTTTGACTTGTCATTCTGAGTATAACGAAGAAACTCACGAGTGAATCACATTACACATATATAATAAATCTTATAAAACAACACAACTATGGCAACAAAGTATTCTGGCACACAGACAGAGAAGAATCTTGAGGCTGCTTTTGCTGGTGAGTCTCAGGCACGTAACAAGTATACCTATTTCGCATCACGCGCTAAGAAGGATGGCTTTGAGCAGATTGCAGCTATCTTCCAGCACACCGCTGACAATGAGAAGGAGCACGCTAAGATGTGGTACAAGGAGTTGCACGACGGTGTAGGTACTACCGCAGAGAACCTCGCAGCTGCTGCTGATGGTGAGAACTACGAGTGGACCGACATGTACGAAGGCTTTGCTAAGACCGCTGAGGAAGAAGGCTTCGCTGAGCTTGCTGCAAAGTTCCGTCTTGTCGCTGCTATCGAGAAGCGTCATGAGGAGCGTTATCGCGCTCTCCTGAAGAACATCGAGACAGCTCAGGTATTCGCTAAGAGCGAGGTTAAGGTTTGGGAGTGCCGCAACTGTGGTCACATCGTAGTAGGTACCAACGCTCCTGAGGTTTGTCCTACTTGCAACCATCCTCAGTCTTACTTCGAGGTAATGGCAGAGAATTATTAAGCCTCCAACCCCTTACCCTTCCCCCTGAAGAGGGGAAGGGAGTGGTTACCAAAATACGAGAAAAAAAGAAAGAGCTTTCTCCCAATGATAGGAGAAGGCTCTTTTTGCTATGTTACTAATTACTCCCTTCCCCGCTTTAGGGGGAAGGGTAAGGGGATGGGGGCTTTATTTCGCATCGTTCTCTCGAATCTCCACGCGACGGATCTTGCCGCTGATGGTCTTAGGGAGCTCGTCGACGAACTCGATGATACGAGGATACTTATATGGCGCTGTCTCGCGCTTGACGTGATCCTGAAGCTCCTTGACGAGAGCCTCGCCAGCCTTGTCCTTATATTCAGCAGAGAGGACGATGGTGGCCTTGACAACCATGCCACGGATATCGTCTGGTACGCCAGTGATTGCACACTCTACGACAGCGTTGTGGGTCATGAGCGCTGACTCTACCTCGAAAGGACCGATGCGGTAGCCTGATGACTTGATGACGTCATCGGCGCGTGAGACGAACCAGTAGTAGCCTTCTTCGTCATAATAGACCACATCGCCAGTGTAGTAGATACCCTGGCTGTGAGCCTTCTCGGTGAGCGAAGGATTGCGATAATACTCCTTGAAGAGACCGTAAGGCTTGCCGTCTTCGGTGTGGATGACGAGCTGGCCATGCTCGCCTGGCTTGCAGCGCTCGCCGTCGCTGTTGAGCACATCGACCTTATACTGAGGATTTGGTACACCCATTGATCCTGGATGTGGCTCGACGTATGGATAGGTGCCGAGGACGAGTGTGGTCTCGGTCTGACCGTATGACTCATAGATCATGATGCCAGTCTTCTCCTTCCACTCCAGGAAGACGTTCGGATTGAGCGCTTCGCCTGCGGTGGTGCAGTATTCGAGCGCTGAGAGATCGTACTGCGAGAGGTCTTCGCGGATCATGAAGCGATAGACGGTAGGGGGTGCACAGAACGAGGTGACCTTGAAGTCCTGGATGACCTTGAGCATCTTGTCTGGCTCGAAACGGCCTTCGAAGTCGTAGATGAAGACGGTAGCTCCGGAGATCATCTGACCATAGAACTTGCCCCATACGGCCTTACCCCAGCCTGTGTCGGCTACGGTGAGATGCAGAGAGCCGTCATGCACGTTGTGCCAGTACTTGCCGGTGACGATGTGTGCCAGAGGGTATGCAAAGTCGTGCATGACCATCTTCGGTTCGCCGCTGGTACCGCTGGTGAAGTACATCAGGAAGTTGTCTGTGACGTTGTTCTGTCCCTTCTGGCTGACGAACTTAGGTGCAGAGTAGATACCCTCCCAGTAGTTGTCCCAGCCTTGTGGCACAGCAGGACCGATACTGATGCAGTGCTTGAGCGATGGAGAGTATGCGCGTGCACGGATGACGTTGCGTAATATATTGGTGTCGCCAACAGCTACGATGGCCTTGATGTCGGCCTCGTGGCAGCGATAGATGATATCCTTATCGGTGAGGAGGTGAGTGGCAGGGATGGCTACGGCTCCGATCTTGTGGAGAGCCACCATGGTGATCCACCAGGCCATGCGACGCTTGAGGATAAGCATGACACGGTCGCCACGCTCGATGCCCAAGGTGAGCAGGTAGCTGGCGCAACGGTCAGAAAGTTCTTTGAACTCGCGATAGTTGAGATGCTTCACGTCTCCACGGTCGTTGGTCCAGAGGATGGCCTCTTTCTCAGGATCTTCTTCGGCGTATGCATCGATGACGTCATACGCGAAGTTGAAATGCTCAGGAACCTGAAGGTGGAAGTTGTTCATGAAGTCCTCATAGTCGGAGAACTGTGTCTTTGTAAGGAAGCGCTCAAGCATAGTTGTAGTTGTATTGTTGTTTGTTGCTGCAAATTTACACATTTTTTAATATATAAAGCAACAGGTCATGCTTGGTTTGCGCAGGTTTTATCTTTTTTTCTTATAAAATGGGTATGAAGGTTCTGGAAGAAGGTTGAGATTTTAACAAAAAATAAGAATTATACAATTGATAATTGAAAATTGATAATTGAAAATTTCCCTCAGGCCCTATGATTTATCTTGCTTTCGCGTAACTGAAATTATCAATTATCAATTATCAATTATCAATTATCAATTCCAAAGCCCATCTTCCCAAGGCCATGCCATCACGAAGACAGCGAACCAATGGAAGAGGGTGCCGAGGATGACGAAGATGTGCCAGATGCCATGATAGAAGCGATGCTCATTGTCGTGCACAAAGAAATAGACGCCGCTGGTGTAGGTGATACCTTCGGCCAGAATGAAGATGAGAGAGAGGGAAGTGATGCACTCACGGACAGGCTGGATCATGAAGAGGATGGCCCATCCTAATAATATATATAATATGAGTGAGAGGCGTGGATAGCGCATCCACCAGAAGATCTTGTAGAAGACGCCAAGGATGGCCAGGAGCCAGATGATGCCGAAGCTGGTCCAACCTTGCACGAGGAGGTCATCTTCGACCAGCTGCATGCAGACGGGTGTATAGCTCGATGCAATGAGGACATAGATGGAGATATGATCGAGCTTGCGCAGGATCTGCTTGCCTCGTGTGCCAGGCTTCCACCAGTGGTAGAGGGTAGAGGCTAAATAAGTAAGAAGCATGCCCACGGTGAAAAAAGTCACACCGAGGGCATTCTCCCAGTTTTTAGTGTATCCGAACCAGATCAGAACCCACGAGATGCATGGGACTAAGCAAAGTCCCACGAAATGGGTGAGGGTGTTGAAAAGTTCTTCTTTGGTTCGGGACATGTATTTACAGATTGTTAAGCAGGAACTTCTTGAAGTCCGCAAATTCTTTTGTCATTGGCTGAGTCTGCTTGGTTCCGTTCATGAACTTCTGCAGGGTCTCAGGAATAGCAACTGGCTGGTTGATGATAGGCTCGACGGTATCCTTGAACTTAGCAGGATGTGCGGTCTCAAGGAAGAAACCTACCTCGCCTGGCTGGAGTCCGTCGGTGAGCGCCTGATAGCCACAAGCGCCGTGAGGATCGCAGACATAGCCATCGGCTGCGAGACAGTCGACCATGGCCTTCTTGATCTGCTCGTCGCTGTAGGTAGCGCCGCTGATCTCTGCACAGATGGCTGCATGAGCCTCTTCTGGAGTGATCTTCTGAGCCTTCTGCTGGCCGCCACCGTAAAGATTGACGATACGAGCGAAGTTAGAAGGATCGCCTACGTCCATAGCGTTGGCAATGGTAGCCTGGGTAGCACGTGGATTGTAGTGGCCGGAGCCGAGATACTGGAAGAAGATGTCGTTTGCGTTGTTCGAAGCGATGAAGCGCTTGATAGGAAGACCCATCTTCGCACCGAAGATACCTGCACAGATATTGCCGAAGTTGCCAGAAGGAACGCAAGCGACGACGTTGTCGAGTGAGGAGTTGTTTGCCAGCTGCTTCTTTAATTGCGCGTAAGCGTAGAAGTAGTAGAAGGCCTGAGGGAGGAAACGAGCCACGTTGATAGAGTTGGCCGAGGTCAGGAAGAACTTATCGTTGAGCTCCTGATCCATGAAAGCCTCCTTGACAAGGCGCTGGCAGTCATCGAACACACCATCGACCTCCAGAGCGGTGATGTTCTGGCCGAGGGTAGTGAACTGCTTCTCCTGGATCTCGCTGACCTTACCCTGCGGATAGAGGACAGTGACGTCGATGCCAGGAACGCCGAGGAAGCCGTTGGCAACAGCCGAACCGGTATCGCCAGAGGTAGCTACGAGGACGTGTACGTTGCCTTTCTTCGAAGGATTCTGCTTCACGAAGTAGCTGAGCAAGCGAGCCATGAAGCGTGCACCGACGTCCTTGAAGGCGCATGTAGGTCCGTGATAGAGCTCGAGGCTGTAGATACTCTCGTTGACCTTGACGAGTGGAATGTCGAACTGAAGGGTGTCGTAGACGATGTGCTTGAGATCATCGGCAGGGATGTCTTCGCCGAAGAAGTTCTTAGCAACCTCGAAAGCGATCTCCTGCAGGCTCATGTCCTGGATGTTGTCAAAGAACTCCTTTGGCAATGGGTTGATACGCTCAGGCATGTAGAGGCCCTTGTCTGGAGCCAGGCCTTTGATGACAGCTTCTGAGAGGGTTACCTCAGGAGCTACACGGTTCGTTGAATAGTATTTCATGCGCCTAAAAATAGTTTAATGAATTGATCTTCTTTGAGGAGGCCGAGAGACCCCTGCTTAGCACTGTCTTCGTCGTACTTCTCGACGGCATCTGGGACGATATTCAGGTCATCGGATGGCTTCGACTGCCAGATGAGGAATGGCACTGGCGTCATGGTGTGAGTGCGATACTTGATAGGAGTAGGATGATCTGGCAGGAGTGCGATACGGACTGGCTCGTCCCAGGTAGAAATCTCGTCGAGGATGGTCTTGAGGACGCGGTCGTTGATATACTCCACACACTTGGTCTTGAGCTCAGGCTCACCATCGTGACCGGCTTCATCTGTTGCCTCCATGTGCAGGAAGACGAAATCCTTCTGCTTGAGCTGCTCGATGGCTGCTGCGGTCTTGCCTTCGTAGTTGGTGTCCCAGAGTCCGGTAGCGCCTTCAACCTCTACTTTGTCGAGACCTGCAAAGACTCCGATACCGAAGATCAGGTCGACAGCCGAGATGACTGCACCTGTCTTGATGCGGGTAGGGAAGAGCTCCTGCATGGTCTGCATGGCAGGACGGTAGCCGAGGCTCCATGGCCAGATACTGTTGGCAGGATCCTTGCCTTCTGCGATACGCTTGAGGTTGACAGGATGATCCTTGAGAACCTCCTGGCTGCGGAGGATGAGGTCACGGAGAAGAGCTGCGGTCTCTTCTGCTTCCGGTACTTCTGCTGTCGGCATTTCTGGACGCCAAGGCTGGCCGATACGGTCATGAGGAGGAGTGCAGCGTACGAACTTGTTGCCGCCTTTGATCTTGAGCAGATGGCGGTAGCTGACGCCGGTGAACCATTTGATTGCCTCCGTGCCGAGTTCTGCATTGAGCGCCTTGATCAGCTCATCAGCCTCTTCGGTAGAGATGTTGCCTGCTGAGTGGTTCTTGATATTATCACCATCGAGACAGATGATGTTGCAGCGCATGGCTACTTCATTCTCCTCGATAGGGATCTGCATAGAAGCAGCTTCCAGGGATCCACGACCTTCGAAGACCTTAGCCACGTCATAGCCAAGGAGGCCGAGGTGTGCAATCTCAGAGCCCGGATTGTAACCTTCTGGTACGGTCTTCAGGAGACCATTGACGCCTTCGCGCGCCAGTTTATCAATGAGAGGCTTCTGTGCTGCTTGCAGTGGCGTACGGTTGCCAAGTACCTCGATAGGTTCGTCTGCAGCGCCATCGGCCAGAATAATCAAATACTTCATGACACTTTACCTTATAACTTGTTCTTGTGCAAAGATAATTGATAATGAGCCATGATGCAAAAAAATGGGAATGTTTCAGCTTTGATATGGTCCAGATTATTCAAAAATAAGCTTTTTTGTCATTTGGTAGTTGCTTTTATTGATACTTTTTTGGCGAGTTAGAAAAAAAAGCCTATCTTTGCGAGTCTTTTTATTTAAAGTATAAATATATGAACAGACTTCTTAAGTCATATCTTTCCTGTTTCTTCGCTTTTATCTGTAATCTGGCGATGGCGTATGTAGTATATATGCTTTGCCGTATAATCTTCATCGCTGTCAATTGGGAAACTTTCGCTGAACCTCTGGATCGTCTTGACTGGGGACAGCTGCTTATCGGTTCGTGGTATTTCGATTCGAGTGCCATCTTCTATACGCTTTCGCTCTATCTGCTCCTGATGCTTCTTCCGATGCATCTGAAGGAAGGTAGGCGCTATCAGCAGGTCACCAAGTATATCTATCTGGTTGTAATGGCTGTGGCTATCATTGCCAATTTATGCGATGCCGTGTACTTCCCTTACACGGGCCGTCGTAGCACCTTCTCGGTTTTCCGAGAATTCGGAAATGATAGCAATGTGGGTGGAATCATGGCGCATGAGGCGCTGGTGCACTGGTATCTGGTCGTGGCTGCCATTGTCCTGATCTATGGCATGTATAAGCTGTATGTGATGCCTCGACTGGGAACGGAACGTCCTAATCCGAACCGCTTGCGTCCTTCTGGCTTCTCTCTGCATGGACGTGCTGATTATATACGATATTATGTGCTTCAGCTGGTGTTGCTCCTGGTCATGGTATGGGTGACTGTCGTGGCTATGCGAGGCGGTGCATCGGAGAATTTGCGTCCGATCACGTTGAGCAATGCCAATCAGTATGTCGATCATCCCGTTGAGGCTGCCATGGTGCTCAATACTCCTTTTGCTTTGATCCGATCATCGAGCCACAAGAGCTTTGTCGATCCTCAGTTCTATGAGCGTGAGGAGTTGGACGATCTTTATTCTCCTATCGTAAGCCATACTCCTCATGCGGAGTCAGACAGTGTGCAGTTCCGACAGAAGAACATCGTGCTCTTTATCCTTGAGAGTATGGCTCGCGAATATATCGGAGCCTTTAACGATACGCTGGAGGGTAGTAAGTATAAAGGATATACGCCATTCCTTGACGAACTGATCAGTGAATCGCTGACGTTCGAGTATTCGTTCTGCAACGGACGTAAGTCTATCGATGCCATGCCATCGATCCTGAGCAGTATCCCAATGTTTGTGGAGCCTTATTTCGTGAGCAGTACGGCATTGAATGAGGTGAATGGCATTGCTGAGTGTCTGAATAAGAAGGGCTATCACACCTCGTTTGTACATGGTGCAGACAATGGTTCGATGGGTTTTGAGGCTTTTGCACGATCTACGAAGTTCCAGACCTATTTGGGTCGTGATGAATATGGTAGCTCTTATCCGGAGTTTGATGGAGACAAGGATTTCGATGGCGTGTGGGCCATCTGGGATCATCTCTTCATGCGCTACTGGCTCAAGGAACTTCATAAGGAGCAGACACCATTCCTGAGTACCATCTTCACGGCTACGAGTCACAATCCTTTCCAGATTCCGACAGAATTCCGTAGTCAGTTCCCTGAGGAGGAGCTGCCGATCCACAAGTGCATACGTTATGTGGATATGGCACTGCGTGAGTTCTTTGAGAATGCTAAGAAGGAACCATGGTTCGAAAATACCATCTTCGTGCTGTGCGGAGATCACACCAATCAGACCAACCATGCCAAGTATCAGACCGACCTCGGATATTTCTGCTCGCCGGTTATCTTCTATGATCCGAGCGGAGAGATGCCACGTGGCCGACGCAAGGCCATCGCTCAGCAGATTGACGTCATGCCAACCTTGTTGGAGTGGCTGCACTATGACGAGCCATACTTAGCATACGGCAAGGATCTGATGAATACACCAGACTCAGCCACCTGGGCAGTGAGCTATTTCAACGGTATCTATCAGCTGGTGAAGAATGACTATTTGCTACAGTTCGATGGAGAGAAAACTACCGCGCTCTATCATTTCACCAATGACTGGTATCTGCACAATAATCTGCTCAACAGCGCTGTTGCAACTGCTGAGACAGATTCTATCAGTAAGGAATATGAAGGTTGGTATAAGGCTTTGATCCAGTCTTATATGCAGCGCATGATAGAGAACCGCATGACGGTCAATGCCGATAATCCATAAAGAAGTCTAAGGATTTAGGGATGCTGCGGGATCGTGATCCCATTCTCTGCCGCCCATTCTGTGACGAGCTTTCCTTCTGGATGCTCATGGTCGCAGAATCGGGCGGTTTCTAATTCGCTCCAGTGCTGTTTCTCGATTAGACGCTCGATGTAGCCTTGGCGAGTACGCTTCCAGCGGCGATGTGTCCAGAGCCAGTAGCTTGGCTGTTCGCTGATGTTTTCTTCCAGGCGACGATAGTATTCTTCAGTAATCCAGAACTCTGGTTTCTTTTTCGGTTCGTTGGTCATCAATTCTATGGTGGCTTCATAGCGGCCACGACGGCGACGGCGTACATGGACATAATAACAATCCATATCCAGTTTCTGCGCAATACGTTCACCGCCAGTCATGACAGGGGTATCCTTGCCAAAGAACTGGAGCCAGTAGTTGAGGCTTGGCCAGATAGGTACCTGATCCCCGATGAAGCCGACGATGACAGGAAGTCCTTCCTTCTTATATTTAAGAATGAGTCGAAGGCTCTGGAACATAGGTATATTGGTCGATCCCATACGCTCTCGCTCATAGCCGACGAGACGATCCACAACCGGATTCTCCAGTGGATGGTAGAGCTGCAGACATTTGCCTTTGGTAGGATCAACCCATAAAGGCAAGGAAGAAATCCATTCCCAGTTGCAGTTGTGTCCGAGGAAGAAAGCGCACGAGCGACCCTCTTCAAGAGACTGATTGACACGTTCCAGGCCTTTGAACTGCATGCGATATTTAAGCTCCTGTTTCGGGATGGAGAAGAACTTGACGGCTTCGACAAGCAGATCGCAGAAATAGAGATAGAAACGCTTCTCGATGCGCTTGATCTGCTTTAGACTTTTGTTCGGAAAACTCTCCGACAGATTCTTCCTTACCAGCTTGCGACGATATCGCAATACATAATATACAATAAAAAAGAGAACAGACGAGAATAGGTGGTGGATGGGCATCGGAAGGATGCTCACAATCCACCACAGACCGAAGAGGATGTAGTAGAGGATATTCTGGAGTGCTGATTTCATGTAATGATATTCTTGACTACGATTTCTTTGGCCAGCCAAAGGTCTTAATGCTAGTGTACTTGCGCCACAGATTGAGCTTGCGCTGCTCCGGTACGCCATGACGGCGGATGAAGTCACGAGCTCCTTCGAGCATGCGGTGAGCCACCTTACCGTCGAGGTAAGGATCGTAGTTGTCAATGATCCAGCGACGCATCTCGGTGTACTTGCCGCCATGATCCATGACGTCGTGATAGGCCTCGGAGAGTTCCTCTGGCTGCTGGATGTTGCGCCAGTGGATGTCCTGTGGCTTGGTGGCTGCACGAAGGGTAATGACAGGCTTGTCGATCAGCAGTTCCTCATAGATGGTCGATGACGTGTCGCTGAGCATGCAGTCGCTCATGAGCATATATTTGGTGACGGTGAAGTCGTCAATCCATACGATGTTCTCCACCTCATTGGCCAACTGCTTGTAGGCGTCGATGTGCTCCTGTGCAGTGAGCGGATGGAACTTCATCAGGACAACCACGTCTTCCTTCTGCGCAAATTCGCGGAGCGCCTCCTTCATGTAAGGTAATGAGGTGAGCGAAGGCGAGAAGGTAGGAGCGTAGAGCATGATACGGCTCTTACCATACTTCTTGAGGTATTCCTCACGCTGAGCGTCGAAAGTATGCAGGTTGGCAAAGATCCAATCCTGACGCGGCCAACCGGTCTCGAGCACCTCGAAGTCCTTGTACTTCTTAGCCAGTCGCTCAAATCCCTGGGTAAAGAATGGTCCCTGGGTAAAGTAAGTGTCGAAGTAGCGACGGATCACCCAGTGGTCTTTCTTCTCGGCAGCATAGCCATGGAAGACCTGGATCTTGACGCCACTGAGATAATAAGGTACGATGTTGCCTGGCACGAAGACAGCATCCGGATGGAAATCTTGAATTTCAGGAATGCTGTTGGTATAGCGTACCTGATCCTTCAGCGGGAAGTCTGGGATCTTCTTCTGATGCACGTACCAGAGTACCTCATTGCCGCCTTCCTTATCTGCTTCGACCTGAATAGGGTTGAGGATGTCGATGGCATATTTGTTTTCGCAGAACAAACAGATTTTCATTGTCTATGCTTTTTCGGGATGGATGTTCGATCGGCCGGATGGTCAATCACTAGAATAATGCTGCAGGAATACGCATCTTAGCGTTCTCAAAATCCTCGACAGTATCAAGCTCGCAAGAGAAAAGCTCGGTGACATCGAGCACCTGATAGGAGTGACCTTGTGCGATGAGACGCAGGAAGGCCAACTCATAGAACTTATTCTCGAGGTGCTCCTCGTTCATCATGACATCAAGCTCCTTGTAGAGTGCAGAGGTGTACGATGGTCCCATCTTCTCGATGCCAAGGCTTTCACCCGCAGCGTCGGAAGGATTGCAGGTCTTGCTGATCTCTGTGATATTGCCGGTAGCATCGGTTACGACTTTCATCTCCTCTTCGCCAAGTTCATGACGGATGAGTGTGAGCACGTCCTCTGCTGGATTGGCCAGAACGCGAGCTACAATCTCCGGATCATAGAGCAGGTCACTGTCGAGCAGGAGCATCTCTTTGCCCTCCACTTCAGGACGAGCCAGCCAGAGCGAATAGATGTTGTTGGTCGAATCGAAGATCTCGTTATGGATGAAAGTGCACTTCACCGAAGGATACTGCTTGGCTACAAAGTCCTCGATCTGTTCGTGCAGATAACCCGTGACGATGACGAACTCGCTGATGCCATTGCTGATCAATGCATCCATGCTACGCTGCAACAGACAGCGCTCGCCAACCTTCAGCAGACACTTTGGAGTATTGTTGGTCAACGGACGCAGGCGCGATGCCATACCTGCTGCTAAGATGACTGCTTTCATGAGAGTGCTACGCGCTTAATGGTGTCGACTACTACCTGGATCTGCTCAGGACGGCCCAAGGTGATGCGGAGGCAAGACTCAAGACCCTTGTCATTCATGAACTTGATCTTGTAGTTCTGCTCCTTCATGGCCTGCTGCAGACGCTCCTTGATCTCGATAGGATACTTGATCAAGATAAAGTTTGCCACGCTCTTGTATACCTTGAAGCCTGGCAGATCGCCCAGTTCCTTCTTGAAGAGCTGACGATCCCATTCCATCTGGTCGGCCACTGCACGGTAGTGGTCATCGCTCTCAAGCGCAGCCAGCGCTACAGCCTCACTGAAGCGGTTGTAACCAAGGTACTTGTTAGCATAGCTGAGGAAGTTCTCATGACCTGCACCCATGAAACCGAATCCGATGCGGAGGCCTGGTAGACCGTAGAACTTAGAGAGCGTACGGCTGATGATGAGGTTGCTATACTTATTGACCAATGGTGCGATATAGTCGGTGTCGGTAGTGATGAAGCTGGCGTAAGCCTCGTCAATCAGTACCATCGTCTCTGCAGGAATATTCTCCATGATTCGACCGATCTCCTCCGAAGTCAGACAGTTGCCTGTCGGATTGTTAGGTGAGGCGAGGAGGAGCATACGAGGACAGATGCGATTGGTGTACTCGATGACTTCTTCGACGTTATATGCAAAGGTGTCCTCTTGCTCGTAGAGCGGATACATATAGGTCTCGCCGCCACATTCGCCGGCAATGCGGTTGTAGTACCACCATGAGAACTCTGGGATGAGGATGGTCTTGTTGTTTCCCTTCATCAAATAGTAGTGTACGGCGTTCTTGAGGATATCCTCGCCACCGTAGCCAAGGAGTACCTGTGGCTCAGGGACACCATAGATCTCGCTGAGGCGAACAGATACGATGCTCTTCTTGCCCTCGTCATAGATGCGGGTGTAGAAGCAGAGCGTCTCAGGGTCGAAGCTCTTGACGGCATCGATCACCTTCTGAGAAGGCTTGAAATTAAATTCGTTTCTATCAAGGAAATTCATATCTTGTGATTTTTTATCTTGTCTTTTTTTTACTTGATCTTGTCAAATCCCTCGCCGAACACACCGTGGCAGAACTGCTGGCTGACCATCGCGTTAGGGTCGATGCTCTTGATGAGGTTGAAGACGTACTGGCTCTCGAACTTGCGACAGAGGACCATCACTACCTCCACGTCTTGCTTAGAGTACCAGCCTTGGCCATTGAGGATGGTCACGCCTCGATGCATCTGATGATTGATGGCGTCGGCTATCATCTCATAGCGTTTGCTGATGATCAGGAACTGTACCGTCTGTCGGTTACCATTGAGTACATAATCCATCGTGATGCTGGCAATGAGCGTATAGACAACACCGTAGACAATGATCTCGAAAGAGTGAAACAGCAGGTACGAGCTCGAGATGATACAGATATCCACCAGCTGCATGGCGCGTCCCATACTCATATTCGAATACTTGTTGATCAATGCCACGATGATATCAGTGCCACCCGTCGATCCGTTATGTGTAAAAACCAAAGCCAGACCTGCACCTCCTAACATGGCTCCGATGAGCACATGCATGAACTTGTCTTCACCTGGAGTAATCAGCGCGTACTCAGCAAAGACTGGCTGGAAAAGTCCGATGAAGAGTGACAACAGAGATACACCAATGAGGGTGCGGATTACAAAGATCTTCGACAAGGCTCGGAAGGCGAGCAACAGAAGTCCGATGTTAAGCACCCAGATGGTAATTGCTGGCGAAATCTTCATCGAGTAATAAAGCAGGGAAGAAATACCTGCCACACCACCCTGTACTAACTGTTCTGGCAGAATAAATGCATCGTATCCTATCGCATAGAGGGCGATGCCGCAAGTAATAAAGAAGTAGTCCTTCAGCATCTGCTTCTGACTACGGGCTTCAATGAGCTTCGATAATTGGCTCTTCATAAAATTTTATCTAATAGTCACCTGTGTCGCTCCGAATCCATACTGCTGGAACGAAGCGTCCTGCCAGTCGCACTTGGCGTATTTGAGTTTGAGTTCGTCGATGATAGCCTTGCGTAGCACACCCTCACCCTTGCCGTGGATGAAGACGATCTTCTGACCCTTGGCATTCTTATACGACTGCATGGTCTCGCGGAAGACTCCCATCTGGTGCTCCAGCATGGCTGCATTGTTCATGCCAGCCGAAGTCTCGAGCAAGGCGTTGATATGCAGATCGACCTCAATGATGCCGTTGCGCAATACCTCATGCGGATTGCTCTTGATAGTGTTGGCTACACCCTTCTTGACGTTCTCCTTCGTTCCGAACTGAGCGCGGAGCAAGGCGAGCTTCAGGTCACTCATCTCAGCCTTGAGCGCATGTATTTCTTCCTTGAGCTGACGGTTTTCTTCCTTCAGCTTATCTACTTCTGTCATTGCCTGACGTGCGGCCATCTGTGCACGGGTCAGCGGAGCCTGATGCACGGGAGCATGGCCTGCCTGACGCTGATCTTCCTCTTCGCTGACCACTACACACTGTGAAGCGATGGTCGGAATTTCAAAGCCATCCTCGTCCTCAACGAGTACGAGTCCTTTGCTGTCGAATCCCTTCACGATACCGCCTCCCTGGGCGTCGAGGAATCTTACTTTATCTCCGATTTTCATATTCTATTTTATTTTTGCGCGTGCAAAGTTACCAAATTTTATTCTTTTCGCAAAATAAATTTTGACAAAAGGATATTTTTAACTACCTTTGCACGCGTATTTTTATTAAAATAGTATGTAAGATGGCAAAAATAGACCCAAGAAATATAGAAATTAAGAACTACGACTACCCTTTGCCTGACGAGCGGATCGCTAAATACCCCCTCTCTCAGCGCGATCAGTCGAAGCTCCTCGTGTGGCATCCAGCCTCGTCCGATGGAGTAGGAGAGGGGACCATCGACGAGCATCATTTCTTCGAACTCCCTGAGCAGATTCCTGCAGGTTCGATGATCGTCTTCAACAACACTCGTGTCATCCAGGCTCGTCTGCATTTCCGCAAACCGACGGGAGGTGTCGTCGAAGTCTTCTGCCTCGAGCCTGAGGCACCAAAGGACTATCAGCAGAATTTTGCTTCGGAGAAGGAGTGTGTATGGACCTGTCTCGTCGGTAATAGCAAGAAGTGGAAGGAGGGAAGTCTTTCTATCTCTGTCGAACTCAAGGACGGTCGCAACACCACTTTATATTGTGAACGCGCAGGTGAGTTAGGCCCAAGTCAGAAGATCCGATTCTACTGGGATACTGAGGACGGTCAGCCCATTTCTTTCGCACAGTTGCTCGATGCGATGGGAGAGCTCCCTATCCCTCCATACCTCAACCGCGACACCGAAGAGAAGGACAAAGAGACTTATCAGACCGTCTATTCGAAGATCAAAGGAAGCGTAGCCGCCCCTACCGCCGGCCTTCATTATACACCTGAGGTGCTCGATAAACTCCAGCAGAAAGGATGTTCTTTGCAATACTTGACACTTCACGTAGGCGCAGGTACCTTCAAACCCGTCAAGAGCGAGACCATCGAAGGCCACGACATGCACACCGAGTTCATAAGTGTCCCTAAGCAAGTCATCGAGAATATTTACGAATTCAAATCTCGTCAACAAGAGGTAATCACTCCCCTCCCTCGACGGGAGGGGCAGGGGGTGGGTTTATTAATCGCCACCGGCACCACCAGCGTCCGCACTCTGGAGAGCCTATATTATATAGGAGAGAAACTCGCCTCCATCCGCTCCGCTCAAGGAGAAGATTGGTCCGCCACCGTCCATCCCGAGGATCTCATCGTCCATCAGTGGGAACCTTACGACCTGGAGCATACGATGTCCCTGACCGATTCGCTCCGTCAGATTCTCGACTATCTGGAAGCTTCTCTGCAGGATACGCTGGTCACTGCTACGCAGATTCTCATCGCACCAGGCTTCCAGTATCGACTCATCGATGCTATCGTCACCAATTTCCACATGCCACAGAGCACCTTGCTCTTGTTAGTCAGTGCATTGGTCGATGGAGATAGCTTAGTGGGGGAGAACTGGCATCGCATCTATCGCTATGCACTCGACCATGACTTCAGATTCCTGAGTTATGGCGATTCGAGCATCCTTTTCAGACACTGATTTGACTTATTCTTTTGAGAAATAGTAAAGTCTATTTGACAAACGTCCGTCAAATAGACTTTTTTTTTGACTATTTTATCTCAAAATGCGCAAATTATTTATATTTATAGTATCTTTGCGCTGTCTTAAGGACGAAAATTAGTGTTTTAACCCATTTTATATAAACAATCAAAATCATTTTACTAAGATGACAAAAGTAGCTATTAATGGTTTCGGCCGCATCGGTCGTCTCGCATTCCGTCAGATGTTTGAGGCTGAGGGTTATGAGGTAGTTGCAATCAACGACCTTACTTCTCCAGCAATGCTCGCTCACCTTCTCAAGTATGATACCGCTCAGGGTGGTTTCGCTGGCAAGTTCGGTGAGGGCAAGCACACTGTAGAGGCAACTGAGAACTCTATCATCGTTGACGGTAAGGAGATCAAGATCTCTGCTGAGAAGGACGCTGCTAACTGCCCATGGGCTGCTAACGACGTAGACGTAGTTCTCGAGTGCACCGGTTTCTATACTTCTAAGGAGAAGGCTTCTGCTCACCTCGCTGCTGGTGCTAAGAAGGTTGTTATCTCTGCTCCTGCTGGTAAGGACCTCCCAACCATCGTTTACAACGTTAACCACACCACTCTCACCGCTGAGGATAAGGTTATCTCTGCTGCATCTTGTACTACCAACTGCCTCGCTCCAATGGCTAAGGCTCTTAACGAGTACGCTCCAATCGCTTCTGGTATCATGTCAACCATCCACGCTTACACTGGCGATCAGATGATCCTTGACGGTCCACAGCGTAAGGGTGACCTCCGTCGTTCACGCGCAGGTGCTCAGAACATCGTTCCTAACTCAACTGGTGCTGCTAAGGCTATCGGTCTCGTTATCCCAGAGCTCAACGGTAAGCTCATCGGTTCTGCTCAGCGTATCCCAACCCCAACTGGTTCTACCACCATCCTCGTTGCTGTAGTTAAGGGCAAGGACGTTACTGTTGAGGGTATCAACGCTGCTATGAAGGCTGCTCAGACTGAGTCTTACGGCTACACTGAGGATCAGATCGTTTCTAGCGACATCATCGGTATGAAGTTCGGTTCACTCTTCGACGCTACCCAGACCATGGTTAGCAAGATCGACGAGGATACCTATCAGGTACAGGTTGTTTCTTGGTACGACAACGAGAACAGCTACACCTCACAGATGGTTCGCACCATCAAGTACTTCTCAGAGATCTAATTCTCACCCCGAGATATACTTCTGTGACCGCCAGCCCAGCCATTGGGTTGGCGGTTTTCTGTTTTGATACTAAGGTCAGTTGGCAGTCGTTTCAAATGACTATTTTTGTTCATATTTTTTCGTTTTGCCCCTGAATCTGCACCTGTTGAACAATAATAAGACTATAAATCAATATTTTGGTACATTCCTTTGGTCAAGTCGAGAAAATGCACTATCTTTGCACCATCAAATCATTTAACCACACAAATCTATAGTTATGAAGAAAGTCAGTTTTTGGGCCGTAGCAGCTTCTGTAGCTTGTCTCAGCCTCATCGGATGCAAGAGCAAGAGTGGTAACAACACAGCCGAGGCTGATGGCCAGGCCGCTACTACCGAGCAGACCGAGGTTTCTGAAGCTGCTACTGGTAATGAAACCGTAGCTGGCGCTTTGGAGGATAGTTATAATGTTTGTCCTTTCTCGTTCCAGGTAGAAGGTAAGGTTGACGCCGAGGGCAATCCTGTTACCGTCGATCGTAAGTGGATTATGGGATCATCGGTAGGTATCAGTACTGTTGCCGATTGGGTATTCTACACCCTCGATTCGCGTTTTCCTCTCAATGTCGATGGTTGGCATTTCGTAGGTAAGGACATTGTCAATGCTGACGAGACCTACAAGATCAACGACGAGGATGCCTGGATGTCACTCTCGAGCTTCTGCACGATCCGCACTGAGAAGTACACCAAGCCCGAGAATGTTGAGCCTTATGAGCACGTCACCTTCAAGCGAATCTATTCTGCCGACGATGCTGAGTTCGAGGCTCCATTGATCAAGACCTCAGGCAATCAGCATGAGTACAACGGCGAGGCTAAGGAATACATCGACGAGAAGGAACTTCAAGATCGTGCCATCACATCGTTCTATCTGCAGGAGTGGGTCACTGTCTCTCTGCCTGCCGAACTGGCCAATCAGGACTTGACCTTGTCTGTAGTTCGTCATCAGCCTAACTATGAGAATGTCACCTTTGATGCAGACAAACTCTCAGAGAGCCTCTGGACTGGCAAGCCTGAGCTTGACGCTGAGTCTGGCTACGCCACTGTCTCCTTCTATGTCAACGAGGAGCAGCCCGTCGGCTTCTACGATCTCCTCTTCATTACTAACCAGAAAGCACAGCATCGCCTCACTCTGGTTATGTTGCCCGCCAAGAAGTAATTCCTTCTTTATTATATAGGTATAGGCTTGCACCAAATCAGTGCAAGCCTTTTTTCTCATATTTTTTTTAGATTCATAGCCAAAAAAGTTTGCATTTCTGGCAAAAATAACCTATATTTGCACCCGAGAAACTAAAAAATAGGAAGTAAAATGATAGAAAATTCACGTAGTTTGTTAGCTTTTCGCAAAAGCCTAATCAAACTGCTTACCGACAAGCTTGGCTATAGATACAAGAATATGCGCGACAAAAGCAAGTCCGGACACGACTTGAATGCTTGGGTATATGGGCCGCGCGTCAGCTGGGATCACTATTCGTACCTAGAGATGATCAACACGGGTGAGGCACATTATCGTGTGGATATGCCAGCATCGATAATGGAACATTTGGGCGACGAAGTGATGTTCTGCGAGTACAGAAACCAACCCTCTAAGCGAACTCCACATGAGGCCCGTGAGCTGGCCTACGAATTGTTGCAGTGTGGCTAGGAATTCGAGATCAAGAAAGATGAGTGTGGTTATAATCGTAGGCAGGGCGGCCAGCAGTTTGGTGTGGTTCAATATATAAACTGGCTCAATGCCCAGGCTAATCACTTCTGCGTTCATGAGGCGTGGCGTGGTGTGAGAAACGACGGAGTGGCTTGGGATATGGTGCTCTGCATCAATGGTATACCGCTCGTAGCGGTGATGATAGTACCCACGACACCAGGCCATAAGCCATGCGAAGATGCCTACGAGGAGATGCGCCGACAGATTGAGGCAGACCTGCGACTGAATACATATTGTCAGCTTTGTGTGATCAGTGACGGTAAGACTACGCTGGTGGGTACGCCCGACGATCAACCGGAATGGTTCCTGCCCTGGGAGGTGCAAGCTGTAGATTGCCAGCGGGCTGAAGCTGAAGGTGTAAAAGGCAGGCTGCAACCCTTCTGGGTGCTGTTCGACAAGGTGCGGCTGGTGGAGTATCTTCGCCACTTCTTCCGTTTGGTGGGCGAAGGGGATTGCCTGATGCGCTATGCGGCACCCTGCCATCAGGTCTATGCTGTGAAGGCTGCTGCTCGGCATCTTGCTGAGGGTGAGGGCGCAGGTTACGCTGTGCTTGCCCAAAGCGACGAGGAGCTGCGTCCTTATCCGTTCGAGACCAACTACGAGACTACCCGACGCCTCTTTGCCGACTACGTGATGCTGTCTGACGTGCTAAATGGAGTAGAGGAGGGGAGCGATGCTACGGTACAGTTTGTTGTAGAGCCGCGGTTGTCGCCCGAACCGCTGCCTGGACAGTGTGTATATCGACCTGAGACGAAGCTGAAATCCCCATTCGCCAATCTCGAATGATGCCTATGGAGAAGTAGCGATGTGCACTGGGGCGATGCGAAAGCGTAAATAATATTCTCCTATTAGGACTATTTGATGCAAGAAGGAGAGTAATCCTTGTAGTTCTGCAATGGCAGACTCCAGTGGATTGCTCTCCTTCGTTGTTTTCTCTATAGAGTTAGTTTCCGTGTAGCGAAACTATCTGTAAATATACATTACTTCTGACACTTTTGGCCGAAAGCATTGTAGGTCTGGCCGTTACTACGGATCACGAACTGTTGGTTCTCGTAGCTCTTACCATTGGTCTTTGGCTCATTGGCCACCTCATAGATGCCTGTAGCAGCATCATTGATTACGATATGGGCGGTGCGACCCCAAGTGTTGGTTGCATCGACGACCATCGAGATTTCGCCATCAACATAGCTGACAGTGACGGTACCCTCAACGCAGAGCCAGAGAGGCAGCGAAGCCAGTCCTTCCTCGTTGAGCTGAGCATAGAAGGTTGGGTAAGCACTGGTACCGCTGACCGATCCTGCCTGGACGGTGCCAGGGGTATAGTCCTTGGAGATTGGATAAACGCCCTCCTCGAGTTGTGCGCTATTGCTATAGATCAGGGTATAGAAGACCTCGCCAAAGGTGCTCTGGGCCTGCAGACGGTGGTAGCCGTAGGCCTCTTGGTACTCGAAGCTGACAATCTCGTCGAGGCTGAATTCGACCTCGATGTCGTTGTCTGGGTCGTCGTACATATCGCCCTGTGGTTCTTCCTTCTTGAGCTGGCCGCTCAGGTCGATGGTGTAGTTGGTACTACCAGCCTGACAGATACCAGTGAGGGTGAAGTCTTCGTCGTTGAGTGTGAAATCGACGTTGCAGTTGTACATGGTCAGTGTCTCCTGATTTTCGGTGCCGAGGTTGAGTACTACCTGACAGTATGACTTGTTGGCCGAGCTGAGAGCATCGTAGTTGCCACTGTGAACGTACCAAGCATCGAGCACAATCGAGAAGTAATCATTGCCATCATCGCTCATTGCATAAATCTGGAAGGCCCCGTAGTCTTGAGTGAGGTCCTGCAGCTCAGCGTTGTGCGATACGAAGGTGGCCTCGCTGGTGACATCAGGTACGAAGAGGTCCATGTGCAGGGTGTAATCTACGAAGTCATCGCCCAGGAACATGGCATCGAGCACCAGGTTGCCGCGCTCGTCTTCGGTGATAATGGCCGACTTGACGATACGCGATGAGACTTCGTTTGTCTGTGTTTCGAGCACGAAGACCATCTGCTCGGTCCAATCGGCAGGGAATGGCGGAGCCATGATAGAGGCCTGGATGCGCTTGTATTCGTCATTGCTGCCCATTAGGTAGTATATCAGTCCGAAGAGGTCGGTTTGCTCCAAATTGTGAGCCTCGACGGTTTTCTGGCCTACTACCTCGAGCTCCTTCTGAAGGTTCAACTGATAGCAGACTGAATCCTTGAAGGTCAGCGAGGCATTGAGCATGAGTACATTATCAGCCGAAGCAGTGACATCGAGCAGACCATTGTCAAACTCTACAACCTCATTGTTCTCAAGGTTGAGCATGTAGGTGTGAAGCATATCGAAGCTATCGAATGAACCTGTGGCACCCTTGTAGGCTACGTGGAACTGACGCTTCTGGTCAGTACTGGTGGCTACGAACGAGGCGTTGTGACTAGACATCGGATCAACGAAGAGGAATTGGTCGAGGGTCGCATCGACCTGAATAGTCTGGACGGGGTCGATAGGCAATGACTTGAGGTAATGGAAGGTGACATTGTCACCATTGTCGAGCACACCCGAACCAGTGATCTCGAACTCGGTGAATGGATCGTCGCCTGTGGCGGTGAACTGCAGTTCGGTGAAGGCATTCTGCAGTCCAGTGGTCATGTCGTAGAGGTAGCAATATGAACCCCAGCAATTGTCGAGCGTATAATTTCCGGCAAAGAGGTTGATGTCTTCGGGGTTGGTGAAGTCGAGCGAAATGCGATAGTGATCCCAATCCTCAAACAGGACGTTCCAGTCTCCGCTAAAGTCGTAATAGGCCAAGCTATAGAGTTGCTTTCCCTCGACCGTGATGTCCTGATGCTCATGAGCCTTAGGTGCAACGACGATATGCAAGGTTTCGCCTAGGGTGGTTACGAAGGTTCCGTCGAGCTTGGCAAGGTCTGGAGCTGTGCTTGGCGAGATGGAGAATGAGCACTCAGTGACACTAAACTCAACGTTATTCTTGCGGCCGTATGTGTAGTAAGGCTCGATGTCTGCTGTGGTGTATTCGCCGTAGAGCTCCTCGCTATAGAAGTCGAGGTTGAAGTCGTACTGGTCGCCATTGTCGAGGGTGGTGATGATAGAGCAAAACCACTCCTGTGAATACTCATAATAGTACCAATTGTATGAATATTTGTCCAGAATAATTTCTACGACTTGGTCTTCAGCCTTAGCACGGCGAGGTGCTTGAGCCAGTTGAGCGTGGGCATAAGGCCGTGGAGTGCGGGCTGCAGGTCCAGCCATGCGCTGATGGGTAAGCTGCTCGAGGCTCATGGGCATAACGGGCAGCTGACCGATGCGAGGCATAATCTGTCGGTGCTGTTGAGGAACGGGTGCTGCTACTGGAGTGAGTGTAGTGGCAGCGGTGGCGCTGGCAGTCAAGGCCAACGACATCAGTGAACCAGGAATAAATTTCATACAAGAAAAATGATAAAAGGTAATTGTTTTGAAAAAAACTATTTCTGAGAGTTATTAATATAAAAATAATGATGAAACGAGATTTTTGTTGTGCAAAATTACAGTATTATTTCTGTATATCCAAATACCTGCTGCTTATTTTACATATTTTAACGATAAAATGCAGCTTTATGGATCTAAATGTTGACTATTTGTGTCGATAAAGTCTCTCGAAAATGCCAACCTGTTGTATTGTATTCCTTTTCGTAAGTGATAAAATATGGCAAAAAAAGGAGAAATGTATGGGTAAAATCGTACAGAAACAGTTCGCCTTTTGTACATTTCGTGAATATCTGTGTGCTTTGTATGAAATTCTTCTAGTGAACAATTCTTTTCACTAAATGAGCGGGACAATCGAAAAAAGAGCTCTATCTTTGCAGCGTCAAAAAAAGGAAGACCCACCCCGGCCCTCCCTCAAATGGAGGAAACGGAAAGTCACAAACAGTGGTCAAAAGTTTTGAGACACATATAATAATAAGTAAACAACTTTATTTATGAAAAAGCTCTTTACCCTTGCAGTAATGATCCTCTCGATGATTAATGTAATGACCTCATGCGATAATCAAGAAGATAACTTCATCGCTCAGCAGCATGTTGCCGCACAGAAACAAGCCAAACCTGCTGTAGAAATTAGTTTGCTGGTTGCAGCTACTCCTGGTCAGATGCAATATTTTGACGAAACTTATATTGTTGAGGTCGGAGGCAAGCAGCATACAGTGAAGGTATCGGATATGGAAGCTATTACAGATAGCCAGGTCCTTTCGTTCGATAATGCTAAGGATTTGGAACGAAGCTTCGAAGTCGAAGGTCATTTCTATGTTTATCCATTGGGCATGATTCACGCTGGCGAGAGTGCCAAGGTTGTGGCACACAAGTTCGTAGTGAAGGCCGACCACCCTGTCGAAGAAGTAGATTGTGTTGAAGCAGTAAACTTCTTGTCTGCTGGTCGCATTATGAATTTGCATACTGACGTGAAACTTTATCCTGGAGTCTATGGTGATGACGAGAACTTGGCTATCTGGACTCAGGGTGTCGAACAACAACAACGCGTAATCGCAGAGGTAAGATACTGATCCTTATAGCCTCAAAACCTTATAACCTCAAAACCTTACATGGCGATAATCTTCTATTATAATAACCCAGAACGGGCAAGACTCATATGAATGTCTTGCCCGTTCTTTTTGTCATTGTTTGAGGTCGTTATTACGAATATGTTTTTTCTTCTTTTTACTTAGGATATTGCATCGTGACGCAGTGGAGCGAACCGTGCTGTCGGATTAGAACGCGGCAGTCGATGCCGACAATCTCACGATCGGGGAAGGCTTGCTGCAGAATCTCCTTGGCCTGAAGGTCATTCAGTGGCTGGTTGTAAGTAGGATAGAGGACAGCCCCATTGATGATCAGGAAGTTGGCATAGGTGGCAGGTAGGCGCTGATCACCCTCTTCTTCAACAGCATCGGCAAAGTCGCTCTCGAGGATGGCATCGGGCATTGGTAGTGCCAGCAGGCGATACGGTTGGTCGTCGGCTGTACGGAAACTACGCAGCTGCTCCTCCATCGCCTTGAGCTCATCGTAATGGATGTCGTCCTTGTCATGACACTTGACATAGACGATGGTATTGTTGGGGCATAGACGAGCCAGGGTGTCAATGTGAGAATCTGTGTCGTCGCCAACGAGGAAGCCATGATCGAGCCAGAGCACACGCTTGGCGCCAAAATCCTCGTGGAACCATGTTTCAACCTCCTCCTTCTCGTCGAACCAGTTGCGGTTGAGCGACATAAGACATTCCGATGTGGCCATGATTGTGCCCTCGCCGTCACTCTCGACAGAGCCCCCTTCGAGCACACGACGGCGCTCGTCGTCGTACTTGGCTTCCCAGAGGTCCAGGATATCGGCTTCCTCGAAAGTGCCCCCCAAGAAGAGACGATGACAGATCTGGTTGTCGAGGTTCGAGGCGAACTTCAATCCCCAGCCATTGAAGGAATAGTCACGAAGCACGATGTTGGCTCCACCCTCAACGTAGTTTGGGTTCCAAGCCACATTGCGTGTGCAGATGTAAGCGTGGTCACGAGCCCAGGTATCATTCGTAGGACACTCTGCTATAACGATGAGGCTCATGTCTATGCCTGCGTTGCGGAGCTGTGCTTCAACCTCTTCGGGTTCGGGAGTTACGACGAGCAGAGGCTCACGACGGATTACTTCGCGAGCAATATTGAGAAAACACTGTTGTGCGGCCTCGAGATATGGGGCCCAATCGGTCTCGGCGTGAGGCCAGGTGAGTTGTATGAACCTTTGAGGTTCCCATTCTGCAGGTAACATGGCGGATAGAGTTTTGTGTTTAGAGTTTAGAGAATAGAGTTGAGGGTGTAGAGATGATAGCTATGGATGTTTTGGGCGTTTTGGTTTGTTGTTTATAACTTAGCGTTTCGAGAACAAAGCGTGAAGCCTTTGGCGCAGGCCGATTCGTTCGGGTTGAAGCTGGGGCATAGGTGTACCTTCGGGCAACAGCTGGCGCAGTGCATTATAGACCTCGCCATAATGGCATAATGCGTAATCGCCTTGCAGCGTCTCGAGCTTCTTGAGTGAATCTTTGTCGCGTGTCTGGAGCATGATCAGGGTACTGACAGGGCATGGACAGATATCTACCTCCTCAGCATCACGGATTTGGAAAGGCTGATTGGCTGAAGGATCAATGATATTAGTAGAGTTAGCTGCAGAATTGGCTGATGTTCCCACAGTGACGAAAAAGACTGTCTCTGGGTCTTGGGCTATGACCTTTAGTTCACAATCTTTCCAATCCTCTTCTGCAATGCGCAGAGCCAGTAGGTGGGCGGGAATCTTCCAAAATCTGATTACACAACCAGCCGAAGCCAGTTGCTCAACCTTCATCACATCGAAGTTGCCCCAGGGTTGCATCTTCTGGATATCTAGCTCCAGGCTCTGTATGTGTTGGCGTAGTCCCTGGGCAGAGAGCATCATCTGCTCCCAGTGATTGAGTATGCGCAGACAGGCAGCCTCGTCGGGAGCCGATTCGCTCATGTTAGGCTGGTCTTCGCTCTGTAGCATGGCTCCCATCTCGTCGAGCACCTGGCGCAAACGTACTATCTGCTGGTCTCGCTTCTCGGGTTCAGATGGGGCAATGGCCGATGGGGCTGACTGCTGAGGCAGCCTGCCGTCTTCGAAGGTCTCGCGATATAGGCCCTCTATAAGGTCATTCAGTTCGTTCAAAATGGGTCAACTTGCAATAATGTTCGGTGCAAAGATACAGAAAACTTTGACAAATCAGACATTTATGTGCAAAATTTACGATTATTTATTAAAAATAATCGCAAAAACTTTCTAATCTCGTCGAAAAAGACTAACTTTGCGCACGCAAAATTGGAATTAGAATGAAAATAACTCGCTCAAAAATTGGTGCTGCGCTTCGTTTGGCTCAGCGACATTGGTTCAAGGTCTTTTGTGGAGGCTTTGTCTTCTATCTGCTTTTCTGTGGAGATTATAGCCTGGTCAATATTGTTTCGCTCGAAGCCCAGGAGGCTGATCTGCGCAAGCAAATCAATATGCTAAAGGATTCGGTGGCTAACTACGAGCAACGCCTCGATGCAGTCAATGCCGATAACGAACAGTTGGAACGCTATGCTCGTGAGCACTTGCATATGTACGGTGTTGACGAAGACCTTTACCTTATAGACGAATGATGATGAAACATCTAGAACGTATTGCTTATATCCTGATTCTCCTGTCTGCTGGCCTCTACCTGATTGTAAAGTGGCTGGCCCCATGGCTCATGATTGCTGGTGGACTGGGTGTAACGGCCTGCCATCTGAATGAGAAGTATAATGGCACCAATCTGCGTCAGAAGCGCAATATGCGTCTGCGTTATATGCTGGGCCTATTCTATATGGTGTCTGGCTATTTCATGCTCAAACCAGGCATGGATTGGCTGCCTTTCCTCTGCGTGGCAGTGCTCTTGGAGCTCTATACGTTGTTTGTGATTTCGAAGCGCGAGAAGGGCGAGTAAGTACTCGTCTCTCAATTCTACTTATTAGGTTTCTGTCAGCTGTGCGTAACTTACTGCTTTTGCTTGCGTCGCTAAGCTTCACTTCGAACTTTGCACAAGGACTAACCGATGGTTTGGAGCAAACCTACGAACTGCAATCATCGGTCAGCAATGGTACTACTCCCTTGTGGCTCAATGCCAATCGTTACGGACTCAGTTCACTGTGCTCGTCGAATGGCTACGCTCGTGCCTCTGTGGAGCGACCCATATCGGTCGATGACCAGAAGCGTTGGGGCATTGGTTATGGTCTGGATCTGGTTGTGCCTTATCATTTCACGAGTCATCTGGTCTTACAGCAGGCCTATGCCGATCTCCGGTACCGTCACCTATTGCTCACCTTGGGACAGAAGCAGCAGCCCATGGCCTTGAAGAACAACCAGCTGAGCTCTGGATCGCAGACCTTGGGAATTAATGCTCGGCCAGTGCCGGGATTGCGTCTCGAGGTGCCCAGCTATTGGTCGGTACCAGGAACAGGACATTGGCTGGCCTTGCGCGGACATATCTTCTATGGTATGATGACCGATGGATCATTTCAGCACGATTGGACCGAGGGAAAACTGCGCTACAGTCAGGATGTGCTGCTCCACACCAAGGCTGGCTATCTCCGCATTGGTCCACAGGACAATGAGCGTCCCTTCAGCCTTGACCTTGGTCTCGAGATGGCTTGTGAGTTCGGCGGAACGCTCTACCACACGGCTCAGGGTACGATTCGTGGCGCGCATGGAGCGAAGGCATTCTGGCAAGCCTTCACTGCTACGGGTAGTGACGAGATTGACCCCGTGTATCACAATGTGGGAGGTAATCAACTGGGCTCGTGGGTGGCTCGACTCAACTATGATTGGCAACATGTGGGCTTGTCGGTCTATGCTGATCATTATTTCGAAGATCATTCGTCGATGTTCTTGACCGACTACGATGGCTATGGTTCGGGATCGGATTGGGACAAACGGGACAAAAGTCGCTATTTGATATATCCACTCAAGGACATGATGTTGGGTGCAGAAATGCGTCTAAAGGATTGTCCATGGCTTAATACGCTGGTTATAGAATGGATAAATACACGCTATCAGAGTGGTCCTATCTACCATGATCACAACCCTGGCCTATCGGACCATATCGGGGGTAATGACGACTACTACAATCATTACCTTTATCATGGTTGGAGTCATTGGGGACAGGTCATAGGCAATCCACTCTATCGTTCTCCTATCTATAATGCCGACCAGACCATGCAGCTTCAGAGCAATCGTTTTTGGGCTTGGCATGTGGGCGTGGAGGGATCGTTGCCTATCTTGTACAATTGGTTTGAGCGGCTCGACTACCGACTGCTCAGCAGTTGGCAGAAGTCCTGGGGTACCTATCTCTCACCATTCTTCGAACCACAATCCAACAGCAGCCTGATGGTCGAGGTTACAGTTCAGCCTTCAGCCCAAGAGTATTGGCGCAATTGTTCGGTTCGTCTATCCTTTGGAATGGATCGTGGCGCATTGTTAGGTGATAATACTGGTGTACAAATGTCAATAATCTATCGTGTAAAATGATGCGTAGGTTTTTACCTTATATATTATTAGTCTTTGGCTTCTTCTGTACTGGCTGTGAGTTTGAGACTTCGGATAACGGAGCGCTGGATGGCTATTGGCAACTAACTTCTGTTGAGGTTCTCCATCGCGACAGTGGGCCTGCATCTTCGAATACTCTTACTGAGGACCTTCACCAGGATATGATTCCGATGCGACAATTTTGGTCTTTCCAGGTCAACTTGCTTCAACTCTCGGATCAGCGTTTCATACTGCCCAGTTATCTGTTCCGATTCGATCATCGGGGAGATAGCTTGCATATTTACAATCCGTATGAGCTCGATAGAACTTCGGAGGATCGTCCTGTCAAAGATGTGTCAGTACTTGAACCCTACAAGTTGTATGGGCTGGAGGAACGATTCCACATCGAATGGTTGAAAGAGGGGACAATGTGCCTGGAGAATGATTCGCTTAGGTTCGTGTTCAATCGATATTGAGGATGGTTTTTCGATTGGTTTTGTTTCAGTATTTCGAATATTAGAGTAAAGACAACCTTGCCGCTGCAGTTCAGACTGTGGCGGTTTTTTCGTAAGACAATGTTGGCAAAGTGTACGTGGTTCCATCGAAATAGCCTATCTTTGCACCATCAAAAGAAAAACAAATCGTTGACAATATGAATTTGTTAGACTTGTGTTGAATGTGTTAAAATTAAATTGATTGTTGAATGTGTTAATTGATTATGTAAGTTGATAACGTAGAATGGATAGTTAAACCTTGGTTTGCTATTGTGGTTTTGAGATAGGAGAAATCCCCACCTCGCTCATATGGGCAGGGTGGGGATTATTTAGTTTCTCAGAAATTTCTGTGATAATTACTGAGCCTTGCATTCGCAAGCCTTGGCATCGACTGGGATGCAAGCCTTGAAGGTCTTGATGTACTGGTTGAAGCCCTCGACATCCTCAGGATCAGGAGCAACCTCGACACCTGTGTTGCCAGCGAAGACAACTTGCTCGAGGTAGTCTGCTAAGTTGAGGTTGTCAGGATTGTTAACCACATAGTTAGCCAGCAAAGCGATACCCCAAGCGCCACCTTCACCTGCAGTCTCCATGACGGAGATTGGCGAGTTGAGGGCAGCTGCAAGAATCTTCTGACCGACGACAGGAGTCTTGAAGAGGCCACCGTGACCTGTGATACGGTCAACTTGTACGTTCTCCTCTTTGAAGAGCACATCGTTACCGAGCTTCAGCACAGCTACAGTAGCGAAGAGGTTTGCACGCATCAAATTAGCAAGGTTGAATCGATCATTGGCCGAACGGACGAGTAATGGACGACCCTCCTGTAAGCCTGCAACAGGTTCACCCGAGATGAAGTTGTAAGCCAGAATGCCACCACAATCCTTATCGCCAGTGAGAGCATGGTTGTAAAGCTTAGCATAGATATCGTTCATGTCAACTGGCAGACCAAGCAGCTGCTGGTAGTCCTTGAAGAGCTTAACCCAAGCGTTGATGTCCGAAGTACAGTTGTTGCAGTGAACCATAGCTACGAGCGAACCGTCTGGAGTAGTAACCATATCGATCATCTCGTTTGGCTTCGAGAGGTCCTTCTCGAGCACAATCATCGAGAACGATGAGGTGCCTGCCGACACGTTGCCAGTACGCTGCTTTACAGCATTCGTAGCCACCATGCCAGTGCCAGCATCGCCCTCTGGTGGGCAGAATGGGATACCTGGCTTCAGGTGACCAGAGATATCGAGACGCTGAGCGCCGTGAGGAGTCAGGAAGCCCGCCTTCTGACCTGCGCAAATACACTGTGGCAGGATGTCCTCCAACTTCCAGTTGAAGCCACGTGGAGCAATCAGCTCATCGAACTTCTCTACCATCTTGGCATCGTAATTCTTGGTAGCAGGATCGACAGGGATCATACCCGAGGCGTCGCCAATGCCGAGCACCTTCTCTCCTGTCAAGCGCCAGTGGATGTAACCAGCCAGAGTGGTGAGATAAGTGATGCCCGATACATGCTCCTCATTGTCGAGGATAGCCTCATAGAGGTGCGAGATGCTCCAGCGGAGAGGAATGTTGTAGTTGAAGAGCTTCGAGAGCTCGGCAGCAGCCTTTCCGGTGTTGGTGTTACGCCAGGTGCGGAATGGCACGAGAATCTTCTCTGCCTCAGAGGCTGGTGCACCGTGGCTGGCTGTACCAGTAGGACCGAAAGCCATATAACCATGCATCATAGCTGAAACACCGATGCTGGCGAGGATCTCGATTTCACAGTCGTATTCGTTCTTTACAAACTTACGCAGGTCGGCATAAGCATCGGCTAAGCCGTACCAGATAGCTTCGGTCGAATAGGTCCAGATGCCATCGTGCAGCTGGTTCTCCCACTCGTGTGAGCCCTGTGCGATAGGCTTGTTCTCCTGGTCGATCAGGACAGCCTTGATACGGGTAGATCCGAGCTCGATACCAAGCACGGCCTTACCTTTTATAATAGTTTCTCTTGCAGTCATAGTTGTATTGAAAAAGATTACATCAGAGCCTTGTTGAGCATATAATAAACTTCATTGTTGCGGAGCTGCTGCTTGAAGCCCGAGATAGTGGTATCCTTGTTGATACCGATGAACTCGATGCCGCAGATCTCTGCGAAATCCTCCCAGTACTCGGCAGTGATCTCGTATGAGAATGCACTGTGATGAGTACCACCAGCCAAAATCCATGCGCCAGCGCCAACCTCGAAGGTTGGCTGTGGGACCCACAGAGCCGAAGCAACAGGGAGCTTAGGCATAGGCTTAGGCTCGATGCACTCTACGTCACTGGTGATGAGACGGAAGCGGTTGCCAAGGTCAACAACGGTAGCCTTGCAGCCAGCACCGGTCTTCGAGGTGAATACCAGACGAGCGGTCTCCTGCTTACGGATACCAATGCCGAGGAAGTGAACCTCGAGCTTAGGCTTATCGGTAGCGATGAGTGGAGTAACCTCGAGCATGTGGCTCTGGAGCGAAGAGGTGCAATCCTCAGCAAAGTTGAGGGTATAGTCTTCGAGGAATGAGCAGCCCTTCTGAAGGCCTTGATTCATCACCCAGAGGGTACGATAGAGGCAAGAGGTCTTCCAGTCACCCTCGGCACCGAAGCCAATACCTTCGGCCATGAGGCGCTGTGAAGCCAGACCAGGAATCTGGTCGAAGCCGCAGAAGTCAGGAGCAGTGATATCAGCATCACCCAGATCGTCGAAGTTGGTGGTGAAGGCAGTAGCGCCCTCGTCCTTCAGCACGCGACGGATAGCAATCTCAGCCTTAGCAGCATTGCGAACCTTCTGCCAGTAAACCTCCTCGCCGCACTCGTCGATCTTGATAGTATATTCCTTCTTGTAGGTCTCAACCAGCTCGTCAACTTCAGCTTCGGTAACGTTCTTGAAGTAATCCATCAGCGAAGATACTGGATAGTAATCTACGTGATAGCCCAGACGCTGCTCGAACTCAACACGATCGCCATCTGTAACAGCCACATTGTTCATGTTCAGACCGAACATCAAGCAACGAGTATCATGAGCATCAGCTACACCGGCGCATACACGTGCCCAGATAGCGATCTTCTTCTGTGCCTCCTTATCCTTCCAGTAGCCAACAACCACCTTGCGAGCAATGCGCATACGAGTGCAGATGTGACCAAACTCGATGTCGCCGTGAGCAGACTGGTTGAGGTTCATGAAGTCCATATCCATGGTGTCCCAAGGAATCTCGGCATTGTACTGGGTGTGGAAGTGAAGCAGTGGCTTCTTGAGGCGCTGTAGGCCCTTGATCCACATCTTAGCAGGTGAGAAGGTGTGCATCCAAGTGATGACACCAGCACACTGAGGTGCATTATTAGCTTCGAGCATGATCTGCTCAACCTCCTTCGAAGAGTTGGCAGTGCCCTTATAAACTACCTTGATAGGGATAATGCCGCCTTCGTTAAGGCCAGCTACCATTTCCTGTGAGTGTGCGTCAACGGCAACAACTGCGTCGCCACCATAAAGAAGCTGTGCTCCGGTGATCCACCAAAGCTCTAAATTTTCAAACATGTTTTTCAATATTAATAGTGAATATGATTAGTGCTGCTGACCCTTCTGTCCATAATAGGCATTAGGACCGTGCTTGCGCATATAGTGTTTCTCGACGAGAAGTGGGTTCATCGAGGTCTCAGGATTGACTGAGAAGGCAATGAAAGCCATCTTAGCGCACTGCTCCATAACCTTAGCATTGTAGACAGCATTGGCAGGCGAGGTGCCCCATGAGAAAGGACCATGGTTCTTGACCAGAACGGCAGGAGTGTGGTCTGGGTTGATGCCCAGCTCGGTGAACTTGTTAACGATCACGGTGCCGGTCTCTTTCTCGTACTCAGGCATCATCTCGGCAGTCATGGCATCGGTGCAAGGGATGTCCTTGTAGAAGTAGTCGGCGTGAGTGGTGCCGATGTTAGGAATGTCGCGACCAGCCTGTGCGAAAGCAGTCGCATAAGTAGAGTGTGTGTGAACTACACCCTTGATGTTAGGGAATGCACGGTAGAGAACGAGGTGGGTAGGAGTATCGCTCGATGGATTTAGGTCACCCTCGACCACCTTGCCTGTCTCCAGGTCAACAACGACCATATCTTCAGCCTTCATCACATCATAATCGACGCCCGATGGCTTGATGACAACCAGACCCTTCTCACGATCGATGCCCGAGACATTGCCCCAGGTGTAGATTACCAGACCCTGGCGTACCAGCTCCATGTTGGCATCGAATACTTTTTGTTTGAGTTCTTCAAGCATAATATTAATACGGAATGAATAATTCATCAATCATTATGGGCTCCGAGGGAAAAAGGCTCTTGTGCGGATATATGCCCAATAAGGATAATGAAAAATGTTTTTAATGTGTATATAAAAATGGTAGTGAATATCTTGGTTCCTCAGAATCAGATTCAAAGTTCCATAATTGAGCCTCGCCCCAGATGCGTTGGCACGAAGCCCAATTATGAATTATATTTCTCAATCGAGAATTCTTAATCGAGAATTATCAATTAAGCAGTGTAGATTACCAGAGCAGTACGTAGAGAACCATGGTGATGGCAGCGATGCCAATGGTGCCCCAGGTGTAACCACGAGTGGTAGTGAAGATCTTCAGATCGATAGGCAGAGCCTTTGGATCCTGCTTGTCACTGTGAGCGTTGCTCCAGAGCCATACTGCATTGCAGCCAACCAGCACACCGAAGAAGATGAATGCCTGGAAGCCGATGTCGTTGAGGTAAGCTGACCAAGCGGTAGCCTCGCCCATCAATACGACGATAATAGCGCAGACAATCATAGTCAGACCAGTGCCACCCAGTACCTTAGCCCAGAACTCCATACGTGACTTGTCGGCCTTCTCAGGCTCCTCGCAATGAACATACTTCTTGTCGAGCAGAGAGAGGATGATGAAGAACGAAACGACGATGATGAAGATATAGCCAGCACGGAACTGGAAAGGAACATCGCCCAAGAAGATCTTGAACAGAACGCCCAATGGGATGGTGATAATAGCGGTCCAGATAGCGGCGAGCGAAGAGGCACGCTTCCAGAGCAGACCCAGACCAAAGACGGTAATGATACCTGGATAGATGAAGCCAGAATACTCCTGGATGTACTGGAATGCCTGTGGGATGCCACCGAGCAAAGGCTTAACGGTGATGAGGGCGATGATCAGGGCGACAACCGAGGTCATACGGCCAACGTTAACCAGCTTCTTGTCGCTTGCGTTAGGATTGACGTACTTCTTGTAGATATCCATGGTGAACAGGGTAGAGGTCGAGTTGAACATGGAAGCCAAAGAAGAGATAATAGCAGCAGCCAGAGCAGCGAATGACAGACCCTTGATACCTACAGGGGTGAAGTTGCGGATGAGCCAAGGATAAGCATCGTCAGGGATGTTAATCTTGCCGTGCAACTCCATCGAAGCGAAGGTGTTAGGATTCTGAGCGATGTAGTAAGCACAGATACCAGGCAGAACAACGATGAATGGGATGAGGATCTTAAGGAAGCCAGCGAAGATGAGGCCCTTCTTAGCCTCGTCGATATTCTTAGCAGCCAGACCCTTCTGGATGATGTACTGGTTGAAGCCCCAGTAGCCCAGGTTGGTAAGCCATACACCACCTACTACAGCAGCGATACCAGGCACGTTAGCGAAGGCATCGGCATTGTGCGACTGCTGGATAACCAGGTGGAAGTGTGTGTCGGTAGAGTAGTTGCCAGTGGTCAGGTCGGTGTAGATCTTGCCCAGAGCGCCCATAGCGTCGGTATCGAATACCAGACCCATCTCGCGCAGAGCCACATAAGCGGTGATCAGACCACCACCTACCAGGAAGGTAACCTGCATAACGTCGGTCCAAGCAACCGAAGCCAGACCACCATAGATAGAATATACACCTGCAATGACGAAGAGCAGGAAGATGATGATCATACGCAGCGAGATCTCCATGCCCATGAAGCTGACTGCCAGGCCCTGCAGACCCAGGATCTGCTCGATAGCCAATGCGCCAAGCCAAGCCACAGAGGTCAGGTTGACGAAGACGTAGAGGAACAGCCAGAGTACGGAGAAGGCGAAACCTACACCATCGTTATAACGCTCGCGGAGGAACTGTGGAATGGTGAAGATCTTACGCTCGAGCATGATAGGCAGTAGGAACTTGCCGATCACAACCAGTGTAATAGCTGCCATAACCTCGTATGCGGCAATAGCGATACCATCGGCAAAACCAGTACCAGACATTCCGATAAACTGCTCGGCCGAAATATTAGCTGCAATGAGTGAAGCACCGACAGCCCACCAAGTCAAGGTGTTGCCGGCAAGGAAGTAATCGTTAGCGCTCTTCTCTTGTCCATCCTTCGAGCGGCTCAAGAAGAGTCCCAGACCGACAAGAACGATAAGATAAATGATTAGGATAACAAAGTCAATGGGCTGGAACCCACTGTTGCTTAATGCGTCTAATACGTTCATGTTTTGATTTGTGTAAGTGTATAAATAAATATAGGAGGAAACTGCCAGTAGCAGACAGGGGCATCAATGCCGCCTCGGCATCGATGTCCCTGGGTATGGTATTAAGGATTAATCTACCTTGATGTCCTTGTTGACATTCTTGCAGCCGATAAGGGCGTAGTAGAGGATGTATGCCAGCATGGCAACGATGAGCCAGTATGATGCAAGGTACCCAACAGCAGGAACAACCAGCTGCTCCTGAAGGAGTGGCATAACGCCACCACCAACAACGAGGGTCATGAACAGACCAGAAGCCTTGGCAGTGTACTTGCCGAGACCCTCAGTTGCGAGGTTAAAGATACCGCCCCACATAACAGAGGTGCAGAGACCAACGAGGAAGATGAAGACGCAAGACAGTGGTACAGTGGCATTCTCGATCTTGATGAAGCCAAGGTTAATGTTGAGGTTGATATCAACACTTCCAGTACAGATAGCAGCAACGATGAGGCAGATACCTGCAGCCGAAACGGTAATCAGCTGGGTGCGTGAAGAAACCTTGTTTGAGATAGCAGTAGAGATGGTACGACCGATGAGCATCAGGAACCAGTAGATGGCTGCCAGCGAACCAGCAACGGCAGCGGCACCCTCCCAAGGCATACGGCTGATCCACTGGTTCATAATACCAGGAGTAGCGATCTCGATGCCAACATAGAAGAAGATAGCGATGAAGCCGAGGGTTGCGTGACGGAAAGCCCAAGGTGAACGCTCGTAAGTTACCTTAGAGAGATTGCCCTGTGGCTCCTCGATCTTGATGAAGCCGATGATGACGAAGGCAGCCAGGAAGACTACGATGCCGGTGATGATGAGTGGAGCTACATCAGGGAAGGAATCCTTGGTCAGGGTGCCTACCAGAACGCCGGTGAGCATTGGGGTAAGAGTACCGGTGAGCGAGTTAAGGGTACCACCTGCCTGTACGAGCTGGTTGCCGGTGTTGCCACCGCCACCCAGAAGGTTGAGCATTGGGTTAACAACGGTGTTGAGCATGCAGACGCAGAAGCCGCAGATCAGAGCGCCGAGCAGATATACGTAAACATTGCTCATTACACCCGAGAGAAGCTGGATGCCGAGGCCGATAGCACCTACGATGAGAGCGATAAGAGCGGTCTTCTTGTAGCCATACTTGATGAGCATGTTACCAGCAGGAATACCCATGAAAAGATAAGCGGCAAAATTCATCATATTGCCCATCATGCCTGCCCACTCATAAGACAGACCCCAAATGTTGCCGAAAGGTGCGGCCATGTTGGTGACGAAGGCGATCATACCGAAGATGAAGAACATCGTGATGATAGCCACCCAGTTACGTTTTTGTTGTGCCATGATTTTGTTATTTTGTTGTTTTGTTATTATTGTTCTTTCGTTTCATTCGAATTGTCGATTTCTCGAATCGTCGAGTTTTCGAATTATCGAAGCTTCGAATCATCAAGTTTTCGAAATTACTTTACTGAGAACTTGTAAGCAGCGTGGCTGTAGTATTTCTCGCCTGGCTTCAGGTTAGGCTGAGCCCACTCTGGCTTGTTTGGCGAGTCAGGATACTTCTGGCTCTCGAGGCAGACACTGACGTACTGTGGGTACTTGCCGTTCTTGTGAGGGATGTCCAACTCGCCGTCAACGCCCTGGAAGTTGCCAGTATAGCACTGAACGCCTGGCTCGTTGGTGTACATCTCCATGAAGATGCCGGTCTTTGGCGAATAGAGCGAAGCGCAGACCTGGGTGTCGTCACCTGCAGTGTTCAAGCAGAAGTTGTGGTCGATACCACCACGAGCATTCTGAACCTGATCGAAGTCGGCACCGATGGCCTGGCTGATAGCAGTTGGGGTGCGGAAGTCGAATACGGTACCCTCGACTGAGCGGATTTCGCCAGTTGGGATATAGAGGGCATCCGATGGGGTGAAGTTATCTGCGTTGAGGTAGAGGAGCATGTCGGTACCTACCTCGTTGAAGTTTCCGTTCAGGTTGTAATAGTTGTGGTTGGTCTGGTTGATGATGGTCTCCTTGTCGGTAGTTGCCTCCCAAACCATGTCCAGTGTGTTGTCCGACTTCACGGTATAGGTGGTAATAGCGGTTACGGTGCCAGGGAAGCCGTTCTCGCCATCCTCAGCCACAATAGTGAGCTTCAGGATTGAGTCACCGATCTGCTGTGCATCATAGACCTTATGCATCCAGCCGGTAGCACCACCGCCGTGCAGGCAGTTAGGACCGTCGTTCTGGGTGAGCTGAATCTCCTCGCCATTGAGGGTGAACTTGCCACCAGCGATGCGGTTGGCATAGCGACCTACCGACGAACCGTAGTCCGAAGGTGAGTTCTGGGTGTCGGCATACTGCTTAACGTTGTCGAAGCCGAGCACTACGTCGGTTGGCTTGCCATCCTTGTCTGGTACGACCAACGATACTACACGACCACCGTAGTTGGTGATGCAGACCTCCATGCCATTGGCATTCTTCAGGGTGTAGAGGGCAGTAACCTTGCCCTGGATGGTGTCGGCAAATGCCTCTGGATCGAGTCCAGACTGGGTGAGATTGACTTCTTGTGCTGGCTTGGGTGATGTGCAAGCTGCCAGCAGAACCGGAGCGGCCACTGCGAGCAGTGAGCCCATTTGGGTGAATGTCGATTTCATTCTTTAGTGTTTTTTTTGTATTAAAAATTGATATTTTTGTGCTGTTTTTGGTATTACGAGTGTACATAGATTACCGCTGCAAAGATACGAAAAAAAAGCATTGCTTGGTCAAATCAATGAGTAAATTTAGCATAATTTGCCCGAAATGACTAAAAAAATATCTAAAATCATAATTTTTCAACGTTAAAATTTGCAGTGAACACAAAAAATAACTACCTTTGCAGCATCGGAAAAAGCAAAAAAGACATGTTTTTAGACTTTATTTTTCATCGCAAACGAGAGATGCTTCCCTTACCGTATAAGCGAGAGTTGCATTGCCATATTATTCCTGGCGTGGACGATGGTTCGCCCGAATTGCAATTTTCTCTTCAATATCTGAAAGCTCTTTCGGAAATGGGTCTCGAGCGTGTAGTCTTCACACCACACCACACTGAGCCCAGTTTTATGAATACGCCCAGCAAGATTTTGCCCATCTTCAACGAACTGAAAGATGCGGTTGCCGACGCTCAGATCCCTATCGATTGTGAGGGGTTCAGCTTCGAGTATCGCCTTGATGAGAGTTTCCTGCACATGATGGAGACAGGCAATTATGGGGATCCTAATTGTGAATTGCGTCCTCTCAAAGATCGTTACATTCTGGTCGAGAATAGCTTCAATCAGCCTCTGCTCAACCTCGAGGATGTCATCCTCAAGCTACAGGATAAAGGTTGGTATGTTATCATGGCTCACCCTGAGCGCTTCCACTACTACACACGTCGCGGTCTCCGTCCGTTCGAGACCCTGATCAATGCAGGTGTGGAATTGCAGTGTAACTTGCTCAGCTTCAGTGGTTATTATGGCGAGAGCACGCAGAAGACTGCCTATCGACTGATGGACGAAGGCATGATCAGTTTCATTGGCTCTGACCTCCACAACAAGCATCATATCGACCTGATCAAGAAGTTCTTGAGTTCGAAGGAGTATGCCGAGATTCGTCCAGAATTGGTTGCTCAGATCTCGAACGATAAGATGTAAATCGGTGTACTTGTATCACAAAAATAAAAGTTTGTCACATTAGTCGCATCTCAGTCTCATAGATGCGACTTTTTTTTGTCTAATAAACAATATTCTCTTTAGTTTTTGTCGTTGATGCTTCCCACATTGTCGTAAGCACATTCTTTTTGTCGTTGATGCTTCCCACGTTGTCAGAAGCACATTCTTTTCGTCGTTGGCGCTTCCCACATTGTCGGAAGCACTTTCTTTTCACCGTTGATGCTTCCCCACATTGTCGGAAGCACTTTCTTTTCGTCGTTGATGCTTCCCACATTGTTGGAAGAACTTCTTTGTACTTGCAGATACTTCCCACATCGTCGGAAGAACTTTTTGGTACTCAGGATACGTCCTGTCTATTTGTTATTATATAATATGAGATTCGTCCTAAAGAGGGAAAAACGTTCAGTGTCAACAAAAAATCAACGAAAGGACTTGATATATTGACAGAATATATGTACATTTGCGCCAAAAAATAAACATGGAGTTATGAATATGCGATATACTTTTTATTCAGTTTTGGTTCTGCTGATGAGCCAGATGTCATCCTGCCAGCATAAAGTACATTATCTGGAGGGGCTGACTGAGGCCGAGATAATATCGGCACAAGATCCCAGACGGGCAGTAGAGATGGTCGATTCGTTAGCTTCGTTTGTCAACTCAGAGGACGAAGGTCAGTGGGCTGATTACGCACTGATTCGCACCAAGGTCTATGACCGTGCCTATATTCGTCATACATCAGATAGCACCATCCTTAGAGTGATAGATTATTACGAGAAACATCCCGAAGAAGATCGGTTGGCGTGGGCTTATTGTTATGCAGGACGTGTGTATCGGGATTTGGGCGATTCACCACGGGCAATGGTGTACTTTCAGCGTTCGCTCGATGCCTCTACAGAGGGGGGAGATGCCAACCTCAGGGCTCGTGTTTTGAGCCAGATGGGGTATGTTTATAGCCGACAGGGACTCTATGCAGAGGCACGGGCAGTGAAACAGCAGGTATTAGCAATTGATAGCTTGAATGGTAATTGGGATAGAATGGTAGTAGGGTACAAGGACTTGGCTCATTGTAGCTTCGCCTTGCATCAGCTGAATCAGGCCCAGCACTATATAGCCAGGGCGCTAGGCATCATTGAGAAGGAGAAACTGGAGAATCTCAAGCCCGAAGTGCAACTGCTCCAGGCTCGTATAGCCAACGAACAGGGACTTTATGATGAGGCACTGTCATTGCTTTGCCCATATCTGGCAGATACTACGCTGCTCGATCCTGTGCCCTATTGGGTAGCAGGATGTATTGCCTATCGGGGACTGAATAACGACAAGGAGGCAGAACAGTTGTGCTTGCAGATTTTGGCTGATGGTCGGAATATTCATGCCCGATATAAGGCGGCAAGGATGCTGACAGAAATAGCACAACGACATGGTAATCAGTCGCAAATGAATCTGTATCTGGGACTGAGCGCACAATGGCTCGATACCATAGCCTCGCAGCTCGACCAAAGCGAAGACATCAAGCAAATCAGCAGTTTGTATAGTTATCAGTTGCGAGAGAAGGAGAATAAATTATTGGCCGAAGAGGTGATAAAGTCACGTATCTGGCTGATTGTGTCTTTGCTGTCAATGCTTTGTGCTGTGCTGATATTAGCATTGGTTTGGCATCGGAACAAGCGAAGGCAGATGGCAATTCGGTTACAGAAAAGCCGCATTCAACAGCTTCAGACCGAGCTCTCAATGCGAGACCAATCGATAGAGGAACTCTCTGTGCAGCTATCTCTTCGTCGTGCCACGGCAGAGAATTTCGATGAGACGTTTCGCACTTCAGAGCTCTATTCGATGGTGAAAGGTCATATCAATAGCCAGACCGTACTCTCGGCGGGAGAATGGGAATCTTTGGTGCATTTCTTCGAGGAACATTTGCCTGAGTTCTTGCCTCACTTGCGCCAGCTATACGACTTCTCGGAAGTAGAGTGGCGACTGTCGCTTCTGGTACGACTGTCGCTCAGGAACATAGAGATTGCTACACTGCTCTGCAAGCATCCATCGGCCATCACCTATGCAAAAAAACGCCTCTGTATCAAGGTACTCAATACAGAGGCAAAGGCAGAGATATGGGATGAATTTGTGATGAAGTTGTAGCACCGTTCGTGTGCTGTAGGTCGGTAAATAGTGTGCTTACTAGAAGGGGGCTGGTTCACTCTTTCTGGCGGTAGTAGGAATAGTAAGCTTCGTCTGAGAACTGATCAGCCGATATATCTCGCAATCGGTAGGTGATTACTTGATCTTCGCTGACAAAGACCTTCAACAGCAAAGTGCCGGCATCGAATGCAAAGGGCTGGTCTGTATAGCATTGACGGGTAGTAACATCGCCCGAGGAGTACGTGATTGTGAGCCACATGGACAAGGTGTTATTCTCTGCAAATCTCCAATATTCAGTTTCATGTCCCTCCTTATAGCAGACCCAGGTGCCATAGAGTAGGGCATTGTCATTGGTAGTGTCATTACCCTCCGAATCAAACTCCTTGATGCTGTTGAACCGATTCCAGGGGGCGATGTCATGATAGGCGGTCAGCGACCCTTGGGGCACTCGGAGGGTGCCATAGATGCGGCTGTTGTTCGAGTTGTAGAAGTGGAATGCTTCAGGATGACAATCGGGTGGCGTGGGATTGAGTATTCTGACCGAAGTGAGATCGTGACATTCGGCAAAGGCATCTTCGTCTATTGAAGAGATTGATGCCGGTAACGTGATTCCTTGAAGATGAGCACCATGGAATGCAGAATGTCCTATCGACCGTAATCCGTCGGAGAATTGAATCTCGGTTAAGTTTAGGCACCCGATGAAGCTATATTCGCCAATATGCTTCACTCCATCTGAAAGAATGACACTGGAGAGCTGCTCGTTGTAGGCGAAGGCAAAAGGTGGGATTGTATCAATGCCATTGGGTATGACCGCCTCCTTGAACAGCTCACCATTGATCAGCATCTGGCATCCTTGGCAGATTAGAGGGGAGCTGTTTCCATCGTCGAACTTAATACTGCATAGCGATTTGTAACTGGCATAATTGACACTCTCCAGCAGTCCATAGATGAAGGCTCCTTCGCCAATATGCCTCATATTTTCGGGGATGGAAATCGTACGGATGCCTTTATTGTACCCAGAATAATAATCGTCAAGAGTTCTGGCAAAGGCTAGGCGCTCGATGCTTGTCACCTTGAGGTCTTTGTTCCTATAGGCCACGGTATTGGGAATGTTCAGATCGCCCGTGTAATTGCCGCGAGCAACTTCGCATTCGTCGGCATTGAGTCGGTTGTAATGAATCAGCACACCGTCGGCATTCTTGGCTGTGAAGGTAGCATCCCAATGGGTATCATCGTCAGTGCTGGGACTTCCACCAATGACGTCTGGACGCTCTTCTGTACCACCAGCGTTATCGTCGATGGTGGGGTCGCTGGAACAAGCGCTTGTGATACAGAACAAGAGTAATGTCCATATTCGGGTAGATAGGGTATGATTCTGTAACATATTGTATTCCGTTTTTTAGGTGTAATAATTCTGTTTTTGTTTATATGTTGCGGCAAAGATAGTGCATTTCCTACGATAAAGCAAGTTTTGTGGTTGTTTTTTTGTTGACAAAGTCGAAATTCCTCTTTGGGGTATAGAAATGAAAGTTAATATAGATAGGATAGAGGCTTGAATCGTCGGGCCCAATAGATTAATAGATAGGCAATAAGGGTGGAGAGGATAATGGTGACCAAGAATTCGCACATTCCAAAGTCCTGTGACCTCAGATGGACCAGATAGAGGGTGTGAAAGGCTGTGACTATGGGAAAATGAATGAAAAATACAAGGATGCTTATTCGACGTAGTAATACTAATCTGGGCTTCGGTTGTTCATTGGTGACCTGCATGCAGAGTGCCGGTAGGATGATGGCGGCAATGCCCATCGGCACGAAATAGCCTGATGGTAGAAAGCATAAGCCGATCAAGGAGAGGAAGAGCAAGCCCTTGAGATATTGGACAGAGCATTTGTCGCGAACGATTGGCAACAGATAGTACCCTGCCTCGATCCAGACAAAACTGCGAACAATGCTGAAATAGCTCTCGAACTGAAAGCCCTCGGTACTGTTGGGATAGTAGATGCTGAGGTAATCGGACATTCCTTCGTAATGAACCAACGAAAAGTATGCCCATATCGCCATAGATATGCAGAAAACCAGTGTGCGAGGTAAATAACGGTTGAGCCCGTAACATAGCCACACACCATAGATGAGCGAAAGGATGAACCAGGACCCCTGCGCAAAGCCCGTCAAGGCAACTTTGGGTAATAATAGGAGCAGCCAGTCGTCGGGATTGTGACGTATGAACTTAGATAGCCAATGGGGGAAGAGCAGGATGCCCCAGAGCAGGACTAAGAGCATTAGTCTTCGGGTGAAGTGGAGTAGATGGCACATATCTTGCTGGTTCCATTGTATCTTGTGCCAAAACAAGGCAGATGAGATTACAAAGAAGAGGGGGACATAGAGGTTCTGGAAGTTGAGATAATGCTGATTTATGCTAGTACAATCAACAAATGGTTGGGTGTGGATACTGACAATGCCAATGCTACAAAGGTACTTCAGCACGTCTAGCCAGGGATAATGTTTCATCGGAATAAAGGTTTGCTGTTTTTTCGATGCAAAGATAGCCCATCGATGGCAGAATACCTAATAATTCCGTTGGCGATATATTGACAAATGAAAAGGGACGTGACAAATGATTGACACGCCCCTTATATAGGTTTATCTGGAGTTCTCCAGCTTTGACTTGGTCGGTATTATTGCTCGATCACGATGCCGTCGTTAGTTGGGATGACGAGCTTCACGGTGCCCTTTTTGCTCGGCTTTATGGTCGAGGTGGTTGGTACATCACCGCCGCTGATCAGGGAGATAGGTTTATCGGTTGGGAGCCAAGAGAGGTCGAGGTCAAGGTAGAGAGGATGGCTCTGGGCATTGACAGCACCGATATACCATTGGTCGCCATGACGACGAGCCAGCACCATGTATTTGCCTGGATAGCCGTCGATGAAGCGAATCTCATCCCAGGTAGTAGGCACTCGGCGCATGAATTCCATCGAGACTGCAGGAGCATCCTCGAGGTTGTTAGGTGCCAGAGCGAAGTTCTGAATAGGATTCTGGAAGAGGACGGCAGTGGCCAGACTGAAGGTCGAGGTTGTGCGTCGGGTATTGACATGACGACCCTCGCGAGGCTTGTTCTCCTTGTTCATATACTTGTTCTGGAACGAACCGCCAAACTCCATACAGCCAATGGCATTGCGGCAGACTGGGTGCAGAGTAGCACACTGGGCCTCGATGTCGCAGAAGTCCTGACCGAAGTAGATATTCTCAGAGGCGAGCACAGCCTCGGATCCTACGTAGTTGGGGTACATGCGCTCCCAGCCACGAGGGATGGTACAGCCGTGGAAGATGACTGTCAGATCATAGTCGTTGGCATCGCTGAGAATCTCCTCGTATAGACGGATGGTCTCTTGCTTGTCTCCGCCGAAGAAGTCAACCTTGATGCCCTTCACGCCCTGTTCCTTCATCCACTTCATCTCGCGCTTGCGCACAATGCTATTGTCCATCTTGCAGATAGGACCTTGCACGATGTCGTTCCAATAACCGCTCGAACTGTACCAGAGCATGATATCAACACCTTGGCTGTGAGCATATTCGATGAGTTTCTCTATGCTCTTGTTCGGATCCTTGGCTGTGCCGTCGGCGTTTTTGCCTATATTCGTGTCCCACCAGTTATCGACCAGAGCATACTCATAGCCCATGGCCTTAGCCAGGTCGATGTACTTACAGAGATCGTCGAAGTTGATCGAGTCGTCCTGCCATAAGATCCAGCTCCAGGTGCCACGACCCATCTTGTAGGTTTGTGAAGGCTCGTAGAGTGGACGTACGTTGTCCCATGGAATCGTGGTTTCGGCAATAGGCTTCAGGGTGTGTCCAATGGTAATGGTGCGCCAAGGAGTAGCGCCTGGCAGGGCAATGGCGGCATCGGTAGTGCCTATGCCGTTGTTCTCTTCCGCCATGGGGTAGGTGACGGTATAGGTATCGAGATGAGCTCCTGCAAAGATGCTATTTTCAGTAAGAGGATTGTGGTGTACATCGCTGAGGTGTGAGGCACAATAGTGGCTGTCCAGGCCAGTCTCGCTCACCAGTATCCAGAGCTCGTTTTCGCTCTTCGTGGCTTTCATACTCCAGTTGTGGTCCTGTACGTGGAAGAGAGCAGGGAAGGTGTAGCCATGTCCGTACTGAGACATCTGGCTCATCGGAGCATCCCATTGGTAGAGTTCCTCATAGCTGGGCTTAGTGCGTTTCCAACCAATCATTGCATCGCTCTGTGGCGTGAGGAAGGTAGTTGTGCCTTCGGGAAAACAGAAGCTGGTAGCCTCGCTGGAGACACGTACACTACCCGTTTCGCCTACTTTGGGGAGTAGGTAGCGTAGGGCAACGTTGTCATTGCTGACACGCAGTTCGACCTGAAGCTGCTTCGTTCCTTGGGCGTCGGCAAAATCACAGAGCATTCGGTTGGCAACATAGTGCACCTGGCTGACCTTCGAGCGATCGAGCGAATATTGTTCGTCAATCTGCGTATGGTCGGCGTGGGTGAGTACTAATCGACGGGTGAGGTCTTGCTCGTTGGTGGTGAGTCCAAGAGCTGAGGCCTTGATGGCCTGAATACCATCGTATGTAACGTCGTATGCGGGATGTCCGTGCATATTCTGCACTTTGACCACCAGCCGACCATCTGGACTTGTAACAGTTGCATCAATCTGCTCGGTTTGAGCAAGTAGCGGAGCGGAAGTTAGGACCGCAAGGAGCGATAGGAGTGTCTTCATAATAATTTATAAATGGTAAAATATGTTTTTAGTGGTAAATAATTGCGACAAATATAGGCAATTCTTCGGACATAGAGCATAAAAATTGCTGAAAAAACGGCTTTAGGCTTTATTTATTATATATAATGAGGGGGAAAGATAGCAAAAACGAGAGAAAGTAGGGCAAAAATTTGTCATTCTTGATAAAAATACGTACTTTTGTGACCGCAATTTAAAATAAAGGAGTTACTCAGTTGTCTTACCCTATAGAAAGACAACATTGAAATCTTGAAATTATGACTATATTACAAAAACATCTGGTGTTTATTCCCCTGTTCTTACTGGTCATTGCGACCTTGCTAGGTGCATTGGTTATGCTGTTGTGGAACTGGCTCATGCCCGATATCTTTGGGCTTCCAGCTCTCAGCTTCTGGCAGGCGGTGGGACTGTTGGTGCTGTGCAAGGTGCTGTTTGGTGGCTTGGGTATGGGTGGACATCATCATGGTCATCACCATCATAAGCATGGGCACTGCGGCTGCAATGATGGGCAGAACAAGTTGCGAGAGCGTTGGGAGCAGATGTCCCCCGAGGAGCGTCAGCGAATCATAGAACTGCATAAGTGTAACGATACGGAAGCAGCTCCGGATGGAAAATAAGGAACTTGATGACCTCATCAAGCAGCAAACACCCAGGTTGCGAGCCTTCGTCAGAGGTCGAGTGAGTAATCGTGAGGACGCTGACGACATTGTACAAGATACGTTCTATCAGCTGGTACGCACTATTCGCTTACTCGATAATCCCATCGGTCAGGTGACGTCATGGCTCTACACAGTGGCTCATAACCTCATCGTAAATCACGATAAGAAGCAACGTGAGGAGCCTTGGCCAGAACAGAGTGGCCAGGACGATGATAGCTATCTGGACGACCTGTCGGAAATCATGATATCGAGCGACACCGATAACCCCGACATCAAGCTACTGCGAAAGATGGTATGGCAGGAACTGGAAAAGGCTCTGGCAGAATTGCCCGCCGAGCAACGTCAGGCAATTGTCCTGACCGAAGTGGATGGCCTTGCAGTAAAGGATGCCGCCGATCGTGTCGGCGTCTCATTGGGCACATTCCTATCGCGCAAGCATTATGCAGTTTTGCATATTCGCAAACGGCTGAAAGTGCTTTACCGAGAGTTGTCGGGTGAATTATGAGCATATATGCAGCTCATGCCTGACAGCTTCAAGTCAATTATGAATTCTCTTTTTTCAATTTAATATGTGGTTATTCAAATCCTCCATTGGTCGTAAGGTAATCATGGCCATAACAGGTACAGCCCTTGTACTGTTCCTCACTTTTCACGCTGCCATGAATGTAGTTGCCCTCTTCAGTGCTCGTGGCTATAATATGATATGCGAGATGCTCGGGGCTAACTGGTATGCTGTAGCAGCTACTATTGTTTTGGCTATACTCGTACTGGTGCATTTTGTGCTGGCTTTTCATTTGGAACTCTGGAACTTGCAAGCTCGTGGTTCCCAACCCTATAGGGTGCGTGTCCGTCCTGGTGACGTCGAGTGGTCAAGCCAGAATATGTTCAGTCTGGGCACTATCGTCATTCTTGGCATTGTCCTGCACCTCTATAACTTCTGGTGCAAGATGATGTTTGCCGAACTGGCAGGTAATGACGATGCGCCAATGGCTACCAATGGTATCTATCATATCATCAATACCTTTCACGGTATAGGTGAGCACACGGTGATGGGCTATGTCTATACGTTGCTGTATCTGATCTGGCTTACGGCTCTATGGTTCCATTTAAATCATGGTATCTGGAGTGCAATGCAGACACTTGGACTGAACAATAGCGTCTGGTTCGGTCGTCTGCGGATCATCAGCCGCGTCTATTCTACGGTACTGATTTTGATGTTCGCCTCAGTGGCAGTGGCCTTCTGCTGTGGCTATTCTCCAAGCGATTCACAACAAGTAATTTCCAATAATACAACTATGACACAAAGCAAACTTTACGATTTCGAGGTGACAGACAACAAGGGTAACGTACAGTCTATGGCTCAGTACAAGGGCAAGGTGCTGCTTGTCGTCAACACCGCCACTGCCTGTGGATTCACCCCTCAGTACAATGACCTGGATTCACTATACGATGCCTACAAGGACCAGGGATTGGAGATTCTGGATTTCCCTTGCAACCAGTTTGGCGCACAGGCTCCTGGTACCGACGAGGAGATTCAGGAGTTCTGCACCTTGCGTTTTAACACCCAGTTCCCTCGCTTCAGAAAGATCGAGGTGAATGGTGATAACGAGTTGCCTCTCTACACTTGGCTCAAGGAGCAGAAGGGTTTTGCTGGTTTCGACCCTGCACATCCGTTGACCGAATTGCTTCAGGCTATGTTCTCGAAGCAAGATCCTGACTATGAACAGAAGCCTGATATCAAGTGGAATTTCACCAAGTTCCTAATTGATCGTGAGGGTAATGTGGTAGAGCGCTTCGAGCCTACTGCTGGTAAGGAGACATTGGCTCCAGCTATCGAAAAGCTGCTGTGATGTAGTCGAGATGAAGCAACTCTTGACCCAAATAAAACTGTGGTTGAGCACACTCTCATTCCGAACGGGAGTGATTGTCCTGCTCTGCTGCATTCCTTGTTATATTCTCTCCTTTGCGCAGATGGCCTTGCCTATCAGCGCTGGCGCTAAGAGCGTACTTTGGTTTGTACTTTTCGGCATGGCAAAGACTTTCCAGTATGGCGGATTGACTATACTTGGCGTGGAGGGAGTGAAAAGACTGAAACAACTATTCAAATAATGTATTATGGCAAACGAGAAACCTTGTGCGAACTGTAAGCTTCGCGCTAATTACGAGAAGAATCCTAAATCTCTATTAGGCCGTTTCTGGCGCTGGCATATCAATTTCTGTCCGGGCTGGAAGGGCTACTTCACCTCGCTGAGCGCTGACGAACAGAAGGTGCTGCGTGAGAAATATCAGTTCAATAAATATTAAGGACCAATAATGGACAAGGGGTTGGGGTACATCGCACTCAACCCCTTGTTGTGTTTCGTCCAATTGCGTTTTTCAACCGGCGTTTTCGCTCGGCATTGTCCCTTTTTCATATCGTAAATGCAGTTTTCTTGGCTATTATTTGTTTGCTAAGTATTTTCTTATTATCTTTGCACACCTATTTCTGTCTCAGAAAACACTACGTAAATATACACAAACTAAAACAACATCAAAGCGCAATGAAGAAATTACTTGCAACTATGGCAGTAGGTATGGCTATGCCTCTGTCTATGATGGCACAGGATGTGCAGCTGACCATTCACCCTGATCAAGCACAGAATGTCATCCCAAAGGAGATCTATGGACAGTTTGCCGAGCATCTGGGCCGTTGCATCTATGGCGGTATCTGGGTTGGTCCAGATAGCGAAATCCCTAATATCAATGGTTATCGTAAGGACGTATTCGAGGCACTGAAGGAGCTCGAAGTCCCTGTGCTCCGTTGGCCAGGTGGCTGCTTTGCCGACGAGTATCACTGGCGCGACGGCATTGGCCCACAGGAGAATCGCCGACTGATGGTCAATACCAACTGGGGCGGTACGGTGGAGAACAATTCGTTCGGTACTCATGAGTTCCTGAACCTCTGTGAGATGTTGGGTATCGAGCCATATATTTCGGGCAATGTGGGCTCGGGTACTGTTCAAGAGATGGCCGAATGGGTAGAGTATATGAACTCTGATAGCAACTCAACTATTGCAGAAGAGCGTCGTAAGAATGGTCGTGAGAAGCCTTGGAATGTGAAGTATTTCGGAGTAGGCAACGAGTCATGGGGTTGTGGTGGTAATATGACCATCGAGTATTATGTGAACCTCTATCGTCGCTATAATACTTATGCTCGTAACTATGGTGACAACCGCCTGTTCCGCATTGCTTCGGGTGCTAATGGCGGCGATACACACTGGATGGATGTAGCTATGCGCGAGTGTCGTCATAACATGGATGGTATCTCGGTACATTTCTATGCCGTGCGTGACTGGGGTTCGGAGGACGATCCTATCACGGGTATCCCTATGGGCAAGAAGGGTTCGGCTCTGGTATTCTCTGATCAGGAGTATTACGAGATTGTCTCGAAGTCGCTCGAGCTGGAGGATGTGATTCGAGCTCATGCTGCTGTGATGGATCGCTACGATCCAGAGAAGAAGGTGGCTATCATGTTCGACGAGTGGGGCACTTGGTTCAATGTTGAGCCTGGTACCAATCCTGGTTGGCTCTATCAGCAGAGCACGGTTCGTGATGCTATCGTGGCAGCTTCGTCGCTCGATATCTTCCACAAATATACCGATCGTGTGAAGATGGCTAACATTGCCCAGATCGTCAACGTTCTGCAGTCGATGATCCTGACCAATGAGAAGAACCCAATGGATCATTGCATCGTGACCCCAACTTATCATGTTTTCAGAATGTATAACGTCCATAAGGAGGCTATCTACGTCCCTTCAGACCTGGTTTGCAACTACATCAGCGTCAATGCCAAGGAGCAAGTTCCTACAGTGAGCCGCACCGTTTCGAAGGATCAGAATGGCGTGATGCACCTCTCGCTCACTAATATGGATCTAAATCACACACATACCGTTGCTGTTAGCATCGATGGCATGAAGGTGAAGGGCGCTGAGGGTGAGATTCTCACCGCTGATGACGTTCACGCTTACAATGATTTTGGTAAAGCCAATGTCGTTAAGCCTGTTGCCTTCAAGGATGTAAAGGTCAACAAGCAGGGCCAGCTGCTGGTTACCTTGCCCGCACACAGTGTGGTCACTCTGACCTTGAAGAATTGATTCCTCAAGTAATTGACAATTGGTAATTGGCAATCTCCAAATGATTTTTGACAATGGATAATGTGCTTCACTCGTCGTAATGACGCGTTGTGAGCTAAATAATTATAAAGGCTTCGTGCTGCTCTGATGGGAGTGCACGAAGCCTTGTTTTTGTGAATTACAATCATACGAACAAAAGAATGAGATATTGGTCTAGTAAGATTATTCCCAATAATCGCGTGTTACTGCTTTGCGAATAATCTCTGCTTTGATGCCACATCCAGGTTCATTCTTACTTACTTTAGGCAATTCATTTTCTTTGTTCGTGAGACCTGACAGACAAAGGGTGTTCTTGTTTGTAAGTACAGCGTAATGTTGCTGCGTTAGTTTGTCTGCTAATAATTTGGTAAGACTAATGTCATCTGTTGCCTTCTGTATATCAGTAGTGTCGATAGTCAATGCTACCTCTTGGTCCTCGATTTGCAAGGCTATTATACCCGCTTTTATCGCTTTGTTCTGTCGTATGGTCAGCCGATAGAGTGCTGGTTGCTTTATTGCTTTACACTCTTTCAGTTGTTTGGCTTGTGTATCGAACCATAGTCGGCCTTTCCAGTTGTAGTCTGAAATGGGTGCTGATGAGGCATAAAGTGGAGCGGTATCCATCTCCTTGATGCAGTCCCAGATCATTGACGTAGAACCTCCAAGTCCTCCTAAATGGATTTTTAGTGGGGAATTGTCGTCGATATGTGCGTTGCCAAAATCAAGGTCGATATAGCAGAATTTACCTAACTTGGTGATTGGGGTATGAAAGAGTAGGTTCTTGTCTTTGCCATTCTCTTTATAAGTGATGTAGATTGCTACATAATTGCCATCTTTACCCTTGGGGTGTTGAGTACTATGCTTGGCTTTGACTCGGGCGAAGTAATGTCGATTAGCTCGATAGGTCATCGTAAATACACCATTCCCTGAGGGAGAATAGGCAGTGAGATGAACGGGGGCAATTGACTCGTCATCATAATGACAGCAGGCATATGACCCATTGGCAATTGCTGGATAATATACGTCATGTGGCATTTCTCGCGCCAGACTGAAACTTGGCGTGGGGACACCGTCAAAACAGCGAATTAGCTTAGAATTAGGAAGAAGTGGCGTGTCAAGTGAAAATACTCGATTGTGCATATCCCCTTTTTCTGGTCGTTCTATCCAGCATACAGGGAATGGCTGCCGATAGTTATAGTCTATAAGATGGACATTGTTGTATTTGTCCATATCATCTTTGTTCAATACAATGGCGGCTACTTTACGTACCCTGTACATTGTATCTCCATACCATGCCAAGTAACCCATAGGGTTCCAGGTATGTGTAATGCAGTGGATGGTTATGTCATGGCCCCAGCCACTGAAGGCACCGCAGAGTACAGTCTTTTCGTTAGGATATTGCTCTTTTCTGATATTTTCGTCATAAGAGTAGTCTTTTTGTCCGTCTGATTTGATAAAATCATAACCTCGATTCCTCATATTCGAGAAGTCACAGAACGAACCTTCCCACTGGATATTGCCAATTTCGGAGTGTGTAAAAATAGCGTCATGATCTGCATGGATGATGCTACCACCAATACCTTCGGCGTCGATATAGTTTATGTAGTTTGCGCTGCAATTTCGACGCGATTTATATCCTTTGTAGTCTTCATCCGTTCGGCCTAATATCTTTCGAGCAAAGCCATCCTTGCCCATGATCTTGGCGTACCAGATGCAAGGCATCACACGTCCTTTGTAAAATGCCCCACAGGCACCGACACTGATGAACCCAAATACGGTCTCTTGTGTATTGCAGAGTACCATGGCACTACCTCCGATGTATGCGAAGTTTAGAGCGTCGAGATTGCTATTACACATTCCGACTGCTATTAGTGCTGCAATTGGTGAATACTGATTCTGGGGATAGTTGCCAGCACCATGTTGTCCGCTGAAAGAGATATTGGTTATATTGACACCTGATGCCTCGATATAAGGATAATCTTTGTGACAAAGCTGCTCAGAACCACTGATGGTCCAGATGTAGGGCTGTCCTTTCTCCCAAGCATGAAAAACTGTCTCGTTGTTATGTCCGTAATCTTTGGGTGATGCTCCTTTGACTCGTATGCCTTTATTGGAACCAATCACCATAAATGCAGGTGAGGTGAAATAATGTCCTGCAGGGCAGATGAGCTGATAGATTTGGTTGCGACGTTTGCATAGGTTGACGTATGCTATCAAGTTGTCATGACAGTCGCGAAAGTTCGGATTGTCGTGTGTACAATTTTCATGTTCTGTGGCCCACGTATGTAATCCCTTCATTGGGATGGCACCCAATTGGCAGAGGCTTACGTCATCGCCATTCAAAATATCTGCATACAGACCCTTGTTTTTGAGTGCGATGAGAGACCAACCGTCAGCGGGATACTTTCCGAGATTGGATGGTGTAGAAACGATGTTGTATGAGGCGCCTCCTCCATCATTAGCGGTATAGAATCCTTTGGTTATGGCTACATCTCCTGCTTGTAGGGTAGAGGCATTCGTCATTTCTGCAACAGACTCGAAATATTGGGCTTCTCGAGCTGTTGCGATCAGAGAGAGATAAGCAATAATTATTGTTAATAGTGTGCGCATATTCTTGTGTTATAATATAATTTTACGTGTTCTACCTTCCGTATCCCGCACAATATTGATGCCAGGATGCAATTGGTCAAGCTGACGACCATTCAGGTCGTAGAAGAGGGTAGGGGCAGCTGACGGATCTTGGGTGAGCTCTTCGAGACCTTCACTTTCACCATATTGTGGAGTGATAATGACCTGGTAACCTCCTGGCATGACGAAGTGGCAGGTGCTGCCAGGATAGGTCTCGGTAGTATAGTTGGCGGGTGTGTTGTATGTATCGACACGCCAGCTGGATACAGTGCGTGTGGTGAGAGGAAGACCTTCCTCATCGGTCTGGGGAGTGGCCGATAGTGTTACATCACGGCCTGTGAAGAATTTCCCGTTGAAGGTAGGTGCTGAAAGAGTTACACCATTCATGCAGATATCAACCTTCTCGAGATCTTCCTCGGGAATATCTTTGTTGATGTAGAGGTTGACGGCAGAACCGAGTTGATAATAGTTTCGTAGCTGTGAGTAGAATTGGTTGGTACGGCCGCTCAGCCAGTTCTTAGCCGAACTTAGTTCGCTCTGGTAGTTTGGCCACCATTCATTGATGAGCTTGCGATGATGTGGATATTCGGTCTTTGTCTCTTCGTACATAGGATGCCAGATCTTCCATACGGCATTGTAATTGAGAAAATCTCCCATGTAGATGGCGGTGCGGTCAATGAATTCGCGTTCGAACTCTGGGATTTCCATCAAACGACGGAAAAGTCGTGTGTGATCGTACTGATTAGCCCAATTGCGATTATAGTCGTAGTTGGGATTATATAACCATTCGAAAGTTTTGTATGAATTTGACGAACCATAGAGCCCCAACCCGAAGTCTGTGTCCTTGGCTATGAAACGCCAACGGCCTCCCTCCTCACGTGGGCGCCACATGACGAAGTTATTGCCTGGGAAATCCTGATTGTTATAGTAGAGGTTCATCACCATTAGGTTAATGTATTCTACCAGATCCATCCGCTCGGCGTATTCCTCCCATGTATGGTTATGCTCGTTGTAGAAGGCAGAGAATTCGTTGAAGTTATCAAGTGTTCCTTTCTTCAGCTCGCGCCAGTTCTCGATCATATCTATATCCTCTAGGTCATCGTAGTTAGTATAGATATTGTCTTCGTTGCTTCGTTCGCGAAAATTGAGGATGCCTTTGTATGCGCCATTGATAAAGATGATAGCAGGACGCCAGGCCTGCCAGTCAAGGTCGGCGTGTTGGGCCATAGAGCGTTGGATAATGGCATCACGCATATACAGGTAGTCGAAGTCATTGCCTGCATTGCGCAGAATGAATGACTTGTAATGGGTCTGTCCAGGACGTTGGTCGGGCCAGAACTCGTATTTGAAGTGCTTCTGTCCGAAACGCTTGTGCGTGTAAACTGCCATCGACTTGAGTGCGGAAGATCGGGTGGCAGCACCTGCTACACGGGTTTCACAAAGTACGTTCATCTGGCTAGCGCTATCTGCCTCGGTGAATAGTTCGAAGTTGATGGGACGGCGCCAGTTGTACTCGTAGTTCTTCTTATTACTACTATAGCTTCCGCTGACCAGAATACCAATCTTACTATCTTTGAAGTAGCTATTCTTTGATACGATAGAGACAACAGGCAGCGTCATACTACGCCCAAGGAAAAAATAGGATTGGGTAGTGGAACGGGGTGAAAGATACCCATTACAGAACAGTTTGGCACGGATCATCTGGTTCGACGTAATCTTTATAGGCGCCGAGTAGAGGTAGCTGGATGTCGTAGGTTCGTCACCATTGGTCGTGTATCGAATCTCTGTGCCTTCAGGTGAACCATCGGGGAGGGTGAGCGTCAGATTGATTGTTTGGCTGCTTGTCATAACGCGGCCCGGTTCACTGAAGATTGGTTCCCCCAGGATATCTGTGCAGATAATGCCAGTATTGGCAAATTGTGGAGTCGGTGTATATTGATATCCCCATTCGTCCGAACCACTGGTTTTGCGTCCATACGAGATGTTGGGAGCTGGTTGCTTCTGTTCGATGTGGACTGAGTCGGCTATCGTCATATTCTTGTCGAATAGATAGACCACACAGTCCTTGCCTGTCTCCAATCGGAAAGTAGTATGCATTTTTGTACCCTCCTTGTCGCAATAGACCAATGCATGCGCTTGGTTGCTTAAGTTTTGCGAAGGGAGTTGCCAGGCGTCACTGCCGTCCGATTTTGTACCAATAAGGTATTGGTTCAGATTGACAGCAGTCGTTCCGGCATTATACAGTTCAACCCATGAATCAGGAAATTCGTTACGATCGTCCATGATGCAGTCGATGTTCGACTGCATCAACTCATTGATCAGTACTTGAGCTCGACTGAACTGACAGAGTGCTGTAAATCCGAGGAAAATAGCAAGTTTTTGTTTCAACATCGTATGGATAAGAATATGACGATAGGGAGGCTGACATAAAGCCTCCCTATCATTAGGTTATTTCGGATCGAATAATCGATACATTACAGACAAGCCTTCCAACGCTCGTAAGCCTCCTTGTAGGCAGCAGTGTCTTCTACTGGAGCCTCGGTAGCAATGTGCTTGAGAGTCTTGAACGCGTCATCGCTATCCTTATAGATACCAGCACCGATGCCAGCACCATAAGCAGCACCTACACTGCCATCGGTCTCATAAAGTTCGATGGTGGCGCCTGTAACAGCAGCCAATGTGCGACGGAAGAGTGGTGAGAGGAAGAGGTTGGCGTGACCAGCCTTGATGGTCTTGATGTCCATACCCATGCCGCTCATGATCTCCATGCCGTAGGCAAATGAGAAGGCGATACCCTCTTGGGCAGCACGCAGCATGTGAGCCTTCTTGTGGATGTTGAAGTTGATGCCATGAACCGAAGCTCCGGGATTCTGGTTCTGCAGCACACGTTCGGCACCGTTGCCGAAAGGAATGATAGAGAGACCCTCAGCACCAACTGGTACACTCTCGGCAAGTTCGTTCATCTCGCCGTAACCGATACCCTCAGGAGCAACGGTACGCTTCATCCAGGCGTTGAGAATACCAGTGCCATTGATGCAAAGCAATACGCCCAGACGGGTGTCTGGCTGGTTGTGATTGACGTGTGCAAAGGTATTGACACGGCTCTTAGGATCGTAGTTAACCTCACCCAATACGCCATATACTACACCAGAAGTGCCACCAGTAGCAGCAATTTCGCCTGGCTTCATTACGTTGAGTGACAATGCATTGTTGGGTTGATCGCCACCACGATAGCTGATAGGAGTACCTACAGGCAGACCCAGTTCGTCAGCAATGGCCTGGCATACTCGGCTCTGGATGCTGAAGGTAGGTACGATTTCTGAGATAATTGACTCTGGGAAGCCGTAATAGTTCATCACATCCTTGCTAACCTCGTTGTTCTTGAAGTCCCAGAAAATACCCTCTGAGAGACCAGAGATGGTAGTCTTCTTGTCGCCACCAGAGAGGCGCATAGCAATGTAGTCGCCAGGGAGCATGATCTTGTCAATCTTGACGAATACATCGGGCTCATTCTCCTTAACCCATGCCAACTTTGCAGCGGTGAAGTTGCCAGGGCTGTTGAGCAGATGATTCAGACACTTCTCGCCTCCGATAGCCTCGAAAGCAGCATTGCCGTAAGGAACAGCACGACCGTCGCACCAGATAATCGATGGACGAAGTGCCTGGCCCTCTTTGTCAATACAAACCAGACCATGCATCTGATATGAGATGCCGATAGCCTTAACTTCAGACAGACCAGTGCCAGCCTTCTCGCTAACGCGTTTGGTGGCCTGCTTCAGTTCTTCCCACCACATTTCGGGTTCTTGCTCGGCCCAACCTGCCTGCTTGGCAATGATAGGAGCCTCTGCATCTGGGTACTGTGCGCTTGCAACGGTCTTGCCGGTCTCTGCATCTACCAGTGAAGCCTTCACTGATGAGGTGCCAATATCGTAACCTAATAATAAGTTCATAATGTCTATATTTAAAAGATGTAATAATGGTTGATGTTATCCTTTTATGGGTTTGAATCGATAATACCTTGCAGCTCGATGACTCACATTCTGTTCAAATTCGTCGAGTGGAACAATGTAAGGCTTGTTCATTACCAGCTTGGCAAAGTTGCGTACATCCATCGACTTGCCACTTACTTGTTCGTGTAGTTTTCGGAGCTGTGCTGCCGTAAATTTTGAAGGCATCATTTCGAAGAGCATCTGTGGCTGTTGTCCAGCCATCCGGTAGAGTTCTTGCAGTGTCTCCATAATGATCTGATTGTGATCGAACGCCAGTTCGGGAAGCCCGCAAACGGGATACCATACCGCATGTTGGTAACCGTCACGATCTTTGCTCGATGTATAATTGGTGCGTTGATTGATGCGCATCAGTGAGAGATAGGCAATAGTAACAATACGGCCAATCTTCTGTTGAATGGCATTTTCGAGCCACAGTACATCTTTGGGGTTCTGTGTCCTCGATGGAGAGCCATAGGCTCGGAATTGCTTAATCAAGGGTGTCTGTTTCCCTGTTAGATTAGTGATGATGTCGGCTGCTGCCTCGTCAAGGTCCTCGCTCGTGTGCAGCAGGCGTCCCGGTAACTTCAGATTGGTATAATCCGAATCGGGAGCCTCGCTGCCACGGCGGGACAGTAACACCTGGAGCGAATCGCCGTCGTAGCCCAAGATCACGCAGTCAACAGAGACGTGAGGGTCGAAGTTCAGATGTTCCTGGTTCATGTTTTGTGTAATTTGGTAAGGTAATGTGTTTTCGAGCAGAATCGAGGGCAATTATGTAAAATTGCGGTGCAAAGATACTGCAAAAAATAGAATCTTCCAAATTTTTTTGTTTCATTTTTCTTTATATGGGGTTATGTTATGGTCATTTATACAATAAGGATGCTGTAATTTTGGGGTAAGTCTCATTTTTTATCACTTTTTGTGTAGAATAAGTATAGAAACAAAATGCTCGAATCTACAAAAAATAGTTAATTGTAACTAATCCTCGACCTAAATGGTCAATTATTGCATGATTTGTGCTAATTTTATATAATGCGGTGTACATTTTTATTACTATCCGTACGTTTTTACTCTAAAATAGATACAAAATGATTATAAAATTGAGACATCTGTAAAAAACGGTTTTATTATTTTTGGATAATTATATATTTGTACATATCTTTGCGGCGTCATCCCCAAAAGTTTATTATGTGTCGATGACACCTTACGTGAGTTAAAAACAATTACATCATTACTTTAATTTATTCTCAAAACACATCGTTTATGGAAAGCACCAATCAACGTGTTTCTAAACATTTCGGTCAGCGAGTGCTCATGGCTCTCGTTATGTTCGTTATGTTTCCTATGATGGTTCTGGCACAGAATGTCACCATCAAGGGTCAAGTGTTAGATGAAACCGGCGAGTCCATTCCTGGCGCCAATGTAGTGCAGCAAGGCACAACCAACGGTACCTTGACCGACTTCGACGGTTACTTCTCAATCAATGCACCAAAGGGTGCAAAGCTCAACATCTCATTCATCGGCTACACCACGCAGACCGTGGCTGCTGCCAATGGTATGAAGGTCGTCCTGGTAGAGGATCGCAAGGCTCTCGAGGACGTAGTGGTTATCGGTTACGGTACTCAGCGTAAGGAGGCTGTTACTGGTTCGGTTGCTTCGGTTAGTGGAGGCAAGCTCATGGAGAATCCATCTGCCAACATCACCCAGGCTCTTCAAAACCGTGTAGCTGGTGTCGATATGCAGCAGACCAATTCACAGCCAGGTGCTGAGATGCGTATTCGTATCCGTGGTCAGCGCTCACTCTCGGCTAGCAATGACCCTCTCATTGTGCTCGACGGTATTCCATTCCTTGGCACACTTTCTGATATCAACCCATCAGACATCAAGTCTATGGACATCTTGAAGGACGCCTCTTCAACCGCTATTTACGGTTCTCGTGGTGCCAACGGTGTAATTATGATCACTACGAACAAGGGCTCTATGGGCTCACCTGCAAAGGTTACCTACAATGGATATGTAGGCATCAAGACTCTCTTCAACGAGTTCCCGATGATGAATGGTGATGAGCTTGGTAAGATGCGTGACATTGCTGGCAAGTATGGCGATGGCGTTGATGAGCATCGTGGCAACAATACCAACTGGCAGGATCTTTTCTACCGTACAGGTATTTCGCAGAGCCACGACGTAACCATTGGTGGTGGTACTCAGGGCGGCAGCTATTCATTTGGCGCAGGCTATATGCATGATGAGGGCGTTGTTCCTACTCAGGCGTTCGATCGTCTGTCGGTTCGTGCTAACCTCGATCAAAAGGTAGGTCAGTATTTCCGCTTCGGTCTCTCTACTACTAATACTTATAATACTACCGATGGTACGCACCTCGGCATGTACGGCGTACTCCAGATGTCTCCACTCGTTGATCCAAACAACCTCCAGGATTCTGAAGGCCGCATCGCTCGCATGAGTTCAGATGACGTCTGGTTCATCACCAAGGATCGTATTGAGGAGGTAGGCGAGCGCTGGGTACAGGAAAATAAGACTCTCGGTACTTATAACACTCTCTTCGGCGAAGTCGAAATCCCTGGCATCAAGGGCCTTAAGTATCGTCTCAACCTCGGTCTCAACTACCGTGCTTCTAAGAATGGTGGATTCACTGGCAAGGGCGTTAACTCTGCTGATGCAGGCAATCCTTCTGGCGCTTCTATTCAGCACAGCGAGTATATGAACTGGGCTGTGGAGAACCTTGTTACCTACGACCGCACTTTTGCAGAGAAGCATAATGTAAGCGCTGTAGCTATGTATTCTGCTGAGCAGACTACCTATACTCAGTCTCACATGAGCGGCAAGGACATCCCTGCAGAATACTTCCAATACTATAACATTGGCCAGGCCGTTCAGGGTACTATTGTCAACCCTTCATACCAGAACTATTGGCAGGCTGGTCTCGTTTCGTACATGGGTCGTCTGATGTATTCTTACGATGATCGCTATATGCTTAGCGTTGCTGTTCGTTCGGATGCCTCTTCACGTCTTGCTAAGGGTCATCAGTGGCACACCTATCCTGCCGTATCTCTCGGTTGGAACATCGCCAAGGAACGCTTTATGGATAATGTGGGTTGGATCAACAATCTCAAGCTCCGCGTTGGCTATGGCCAGACCGCTAACCAGGCTATCAGCCCATATACCACTCTCGGCGCACTCGGCACCACTCCTTACAACTTCGGTACTGACCCATCAGGCTACATGACAGGTTACTTCACCAGCAAACTCGCTAACGAGGAGCTCGGTTGGGAGTATTCAGAGACTTACAATTATGGTCTTGATTTCAGCCTCTTCGGTGGCCGTCTCTCAGGTACAGCTGAGTACTATGTCATGAACACAAAGGACATTCTCCTCAACGTATCTCTGCCTAGTTCTGCAGGTGTGAGCAGCTACACTGCCAACATCGGTGAGACCCAGAATAAGGGCTTCGAGCTTACTCTCAATGGTACAATCATCGACAATCTCAATGGTTGGACATGGGAGGCTGGCTTCAATATGTCACTCAACCGCAACAAGCTTGTCAAGCTTACTGGCAGCAACGAGATCGATCCCGAGACCGGCAAGCGTAAGCCAGGTCGCGACGAGGGTAACGGTTGGTTCGAAGGTTATCCTATCGATGTTGTCTATGATTACGAGTATGATGGCCTTTGGAATGAGGGCGATACCGACTATGACTTGCTGCAGACTCTTGAGCCAGGTGGTAACGAGGGTATGATCAAGGTTAAGTATGAGAAGCGTTATGACAAGGATGGCAAGCTTCAGGCTATCGGTCCTAATGATCGTCAGATTATCTCTCTCGAACCTGATTTCGTAGGCGGTTTCAATACCCGTGTTGCATATAAGGGCTTCGATCTCAATATCATTGGTGCATATCAAGTTGGTGGTAAGCTTATCTCTACTCTCTACAGCTCTACCGGTTACCTCAATATGCTCACTGGTCGTCGTGGAAACGTAAAGGTTGACTACTGGACTCCTGAGAACAAGGGCGCTAAGTATCCAAAGCCAGGCGGCATTCAGTCGGGTGATAACCAGAAATATGGTTCTACCCTCGGTCTGTTCGATGGCGGCTACTGCAAGATTCGCAACATCACCCTTGGTTATAACTTCAAGGGTCAGTGGATGAAGAACTCTGGCATCGACAACCTCCGTCTTTATGCTACTGTTCAGAACCCATTCATCATCTACTCTAAGTATTATGATGAGAGTGGTCTTGATCCAGAGCCAAACTCAATGTCTAATCAGGGACAGTTCCATGCTACCCAGATGGGCGGTCATGCACTTCCTGTTGTTGGTACAAACGCACCATGCACCCGCAACTATCTCTTCGGTCTCAACGTAACCTTCGGTGGCAAAGAGGCTGCTCCAAAGCGCACCGCTCTCCAGACAGGTGTTCGTACCGAGGTAGTCGAGAAGGTTGTCGAGAAGCCAGTCGAGGTTGTCAAGGAGGTTGTTAAGAACAACAATACCCTCGTACAGAGCACCTATGTCGTTACCTTCGAGATCAATTCTTACAACATCGAGGACACTGCTGAGCTCAACGAGATTCCTGCTGGTTCGAATGTCGAGATCGTAGCTTATGCTTCGCCTGAGGGTCCTGCAGACTTCAATACTCAGCTCTCAGAGAACCGTGCTAATGCTGTAGCAAAGTATCTCCAGAACCGTGGCGTAAGTGTTCTCCGCACTATTGCAAAGGGCGCTAACTCTAACCACGCTAATCGTATTGCAATCGTTACCATCAAGTAATCAGTGTAGCATCAACTCAACAATAAATATACTATGAATAAGAATATATTCCGTATTGGCGCTCTTGCAGTTATGTCTGCAATGACCCTGTCTTCGTGCCAGGACGTCCTTGATGAGCAGCCTCGCAGTAGCTACGATCCTACCTTCTTCCAGACAGAAGAGGGTGTGAAGGGTGGTTTGACTGCTCTTTATGCACACCTCCGTAATCTCTATGGTCAGGCATATTACTTCACCTCATGCGAGGCTGGTACTGACGAATACACCTATGGCCACTCAGCTGATGGCAACCAGAAGGATATTGATATGACCGGTGTAGGTGCAATCAACTCTAACTCTGTTCGCTCTGACGCTCTGTGGGGTCAGGCATTCAGCGACATCAACACTGCATCTGCAGTTATCGAGAATGCTTCTGAGGTAAAAATCGCCCCAGAACTCGTGGCAGAGGCCTACTTCTTCCGTGGCTTCTATTACTTCAAGCTCGTCCAGACTTTTGGCGGTGTACCATTGGATCTCGGTGGTGGTGAGCTTCACTCTAACACAGCTCCAAAGCGTACCTCTGAGCGTAACACTGTAGCAGAGGTCTATGCTAAGTCTGTATTCCCTGATCTCGAGAAGGCAGTCGCCGATCTCCCAGAGAAACCACGTCTTGTAGGTGCACTCACCAAGAACGTAGCTCGTCTATACCTCTCTAAGGCTTACCTGACCTATGCATGGTGGCTCGAGAACCCTGAGAATATCGCTACCTATCCTGACTGCTCACGCGATAAGAGCCAGGCTCCTGCCTACTTCCAGAAGGCTTATGACACAGCTCTCGCAGCTATCGAGAACCCTGGTCCATACAAGCTTCAGGATACCTATATGGATGTCAACTTCTGGCAGAACGACCGTAACGCCGAATGGCTCCTTTGGGCTGATCACAACCAGGATGATGACCTCTACAACGGTGGCGGTCTCGGTTGGGGCAACGGTGGCGCTCCTGAGAACTTCGCCGGCTGGTTCACCCAGTGGAACTACTGTGGCGATATGAAGGGCTTCACAGAACTCAATGACAAGCGCGAGCCAATTTACTTCAACCCTGTCCTTCGTGAGGCTTGCCAGGCTCTCGGTCGTCCTTGGACTCGTATGGCTCCTATTCCAGACGCGCTCAAGAAGTTCACACACGTTGACTTGGACTCTCGTTGGGATGGTACTTTCACGTATAAGTATCGCGTTAATATGGCTAAGGGCGGTAATAAAAACGAATTCGTTTATGGTGCTGGTGGTTCTCAGCTCAAGAATGGCGATGTTTTCCTCCAGTTCCTTCCATACGATGCAGAAGGTGTCTTTTACGACTCAGCAAATGGTATGATCAACGCAGGTTATCTCGAAGGTCATCCAGAGTTCGTGATCAACATCAGCGACGTAAGCCGTCAGACCTACCCAGGTGTCTGGAAGCACATCGGTCACCGCACCGACCGCTCTGAGGCTACCGAGTTGGGCAACCCTAACGGTTCATCTCCACGTCCATTCGTTATCGCCAAGTTCTCTGAGTTCTACTTCATCGCAGCAGAGGCTGCTGTTAAGGGCGCTTCGGTCAAGGGCGACAGAACTGCTCGCAACCTTATCAACGTTATCCGTCATCGTGCTGGTCTCTGGAAGACCAACTTCAACGATTACACCGTGCTCAATGGCAACACCGGCTACTCATCCCTCTCAATTGTCAAGGACTGCAGCCGCGAGATGGAGGCCTCTACTCCTGAGACCATCACCATCGACTACATTCTCGATGAGCGTCTCCGTGAGTACTTCGGCGAAGGCTACCGTTGGTTCGACCTTGTTCGTACCCAGACTTGGCATGAGCGTGCTAAGGTTTATCACATCAGCGATGGTTGTGGCCGTCAGCCAGTCGAGAAGGTTCGCGACATTCAGAAGCACTTCTATCTCCGTCCTATCCCACAGGGTCAGCTCGATGCACTGCAGATGACTCCAGAAGAGAAGGCCGCTTATCAGAACCCTGGCTATTAATTCTAGACGAACCACAAAGGTTCTAATACAAAACTATTCCACCCGCGTTACTTCTTTGTAGCGCGGGTGGAATTATTATGTCTATCGGTTGTCGAAGAATCTCAGTTCCTGAACGAGATCTCTCCATCAGCCACATCTACGATGATAGGCTGTTGACGATTTACTCGACCAGAGAGTAATGTCTTTGACAGAGCATTGAGCACGTGGTGCTGTATGGCACGCTTTACGGGTCGAGCACCGAACTCTGGATCGTAGCCCTCCTTGGCAAGGAAGCGACGAGCATCGTCGGTCACACGCAGCTCGATGTCGTTATCTTTCAGCAAACGATAGCAACGATCCAGCTGGATATCTACAACACGTCGGATATCTTGCTCGCTTAGCGCTGAGAAGTTGACAATCTCATCAATACGGTTCAAGAATTCACGACGGATAGGTTGCATCGGACGACCTTCGGCAGTGAGGATAGCTTCCTTGCCGAAGAGTTGCTCTTCGTGCAGGTTCGAGGTCATGATGATGATTGTATTCTTGAAGTTGACGTTACGCCCCTTGCCATCGGTCATGTGACCTTCGTCAAGTACTTGCAGTAACGTGTTGAATACGTCTGGATGAGCCTTCTCGATTTCGTCGAAAAGAACGACTGAGTAGGGCTTGCGACGCACAGCCTCGGTGAGTTGTCCGCCCTCCTCGTAGCCTACATAGCCGGGAGGTGCTCCAAATAGACGGGTAACGGCAAATTTCTCTTGATACTCTGACATATCGATACGTGTTACCATGCGCTCGTCGTCGAAGAGGAATTCTGCCAAAGCCTTGGCAAGTTCGGTCTTGCCTACACCTGTTTGTCCCAAGAAGAGGAACGAGCCGATAGGTCGATTCGGGTCTGACAGGCCTGCGCGATTACGACGGATGGCATTCGATACCGCCTCGATGGCCTGTTCTTGGCCCACTACACGTTTGTGTAGCTCCTCCTCCAGATTCATCAGTTTTTCGCGTTCGCTGGTCATCATTTTGTTCACAGGGATGCCAGTCCAGTGGCTGACTACCTCGGCAATATCTTCGGCAGTTACCTCTTCACGAATAAGGTTCGCCGTGCCATCTTGTCCTTCTGCCTGTTTGTGCAGGTCCTGACTGATTTGCTCGTTCTGTTGCTCCAGATTCGGGATGGTCTCGTACTGTATTTTGGCCACTTTTCCATAGTCACCTTGCTGCTTGGCTTGTTCGGCTTCGAAGCGTAGCTGTTCGATCTGCTCCTTATTGCGTTGAATTACGTCAATCAGCGACTTCTCTTTCTTCCACTGGTCATTCAGCTTCTTCTCGTCGGCCTTGAGAGCCTCAATCTTGTTTTCAAGAGTCTTCAGTTTCTGCTCATCCTTCTCCCACTTGATCGCCTCACGTTCGATTTCAAGCTGCATGATCTGGCGATGGATTTCGTCCAAAGCTTGAGGCTCAGAGTCTCTTTCCATACGCAGCTTAGCCGATGCTTCATCGACAAGATCAATGGCTTTGTCTGGTAAGAAACGGTCGGTGATGTAGCGAGTAGAGAGTCGTACTGCCTGAATGACTGCTTCGTCCTTGATGCGGATATGGTGGTGATTTTCGTAGCGTTCTTTCAGACCACGCAGAATCGCAATGGCTGCCGTCTCGTCTGGTTCATCCACCATTACCTTCTGGAAACGACGCTCCAGAGCCTTGTCAGTTTCGAAGTACTTCTGGTACTCGTCCAGAGTCGTAGCACCAACGCAACGCAATTCGCCACGAGCCAAAGCTGGTTTCAAGATGTTGGCTGCATCCATGGCTCCCTGACCACCACCTGCACCAATCAGCGTGTGAATCTCGTCGATGAAGAGAATGATGTCGTTGCCAACAGTATCATCAGAGTTAGATTCTTGCACCTCCTTGATGACCGATTTCAGACGCTCTTCAAACTCACCTTTATACATTGCACCTGCTACCAGGGCACCCATGTCGAGCGAATAGATCTGCTTTTGCTTCAGGTTCTCGGGCACGTCGCCTCGCACAATGCGCTGAGCCAAGCCCTCGGCAATGGCAGTTTTGCCTGTGCCAGGCTGACCAATCAGTACAGGATTGTTCTTGGTCCTACGTGACAAAATCTGCAGCACACGTCGGATCTCCTCGTCGCGGCCAATGACAGGGTCCAGCTTGCCCTGCTTGGCCAGTTGGCAAAGGTTCTGGGCGTACTTGTCCAGTGCCTTCTCTCCCTGCTGTTGGGAGTTTTGATAATTCATGTTTGTTGCCATAGCTTATATATATTATTAATGATTAGCGATTGAATATTTGAGGTTTCGTCCTCGCCGAAAACATTTCAAATCGTGTGCCGAAAGGAAAAACAGGACAAAATGTCCGTGAAGCATGACAAAAATACGTAGAAATGAAGCTTTTGGAGGTGGTACAAAGTGTTATTGATAGGATAGTGGCATAAAAAAATGATAGAACAGCGTGTAGCCATTCTATCATTTTTATACAGATATTCTTGTGCAATTACTCCTTACGAGGCGTCTGTGCACCCACACCGTTCACGGCACCATAGAGGTCAAAGGCCTTGAAGAATGGATACTTGTTGGC
>JAZQQH010000030.1:0-4186 GCA_045628985.1 Bacteroidales bacterium
AGCTGGTTACCACGCTGGGCATTGCCCTTGAGGTTGTTACGCTGCTGACGACGGAACTTTGTTCTTTTCGGCTGTAACATTTTATTAAAGCTTCTAAATCGTTAGTAATTATTTTTTGTTGTTACGGAAACCGCCACGACGCTCGCCATTACGACGATCACGACGCTCGCCACGATTCTCGCGGCCCTCGCCCTGTGGACGACCAGTTTCCTTCTGCTTAGCGAAGTTAGGAGCAAGATCCTTCTTGCCATAAACCTCACCACGGCAGATCCATACCTTGATGCCAATGACACCTACCTTAGTGATAGCCTCAGCCAATGCATAGTCGATATCTGCACGGAAAGTATGAAGTGGGGTACGACCCTCCTTATACATCTCCTTACGAGACATCTCAGCGCCATTAAGACGACCTGAGCACTGAACCTTGATACCCTCAGCACCCATGCGCATAGCGCTCTGGATAGCCATCTTTACAGCACGACGGTAAGCAACCTTACCCTCGACCTGACGGGCGATATTGTTAGCTACGATAGCTGCGTCGATCTCAGGCTTCTTGATCTCGTAGATGTTGATCTGAACATCCTTATCAGTTACAGCCTTGAGCTCTTCCTTGAGCTTATCAACCTCGCTGCCAGCCTTACCGATGATAATACCTGGACGAGCGGTGCAGATAGTGATAGTCACGAGCTTGAGAGTACGCTCAATCACGATACGTGAAAGGCTTGCCTTTGCAAGACGAGCGTTGAGGTACTTACGAATCTTAGCATCCTCTACGATGGTATCACCACAGTTCTTTGAAGAGAACCAGTTAGAATCCCAACCACGGATGATGCCGAGACGGTTTGCAATTGGAGAAATTTTCTGTCCCATGTTAGAGAATATTAAGCTTCTTTGTTAATTGAATCTACATAAAGAGTCACGTGGTTGCTGCGCTTGCGAACGCGGTAAGCACGACCCTGTGGAGCAGGGCGAAGACGCTTGATGGTAGCACCCTCGTCTACTACGATTGAGCTAATCTTGAGCTCGCCAGCCTCAGCCTTGCGGCCGTTCTTAGCCTCCCAGTTAGCGATAGCAGACTTGAGGAGAAGCTCAACACGAGCAGCTGCCTCCTTGTTAGAGAAATGCAGAACACCCAAAGCCTTGAAAGCCTCCATACCGCGAACCATATCAGCTACGAGACGCATCTTACGTGGAGAGGTTGGGATGTTGTTGTACTTTGCGAAATAGGTATTCTTACGAACTTCCTTCAGCTTATTGGCAGAGTTTTGTTTTCTATTAGCCATTTTTCTTGAATTATTTTAGTAAGACCCTATTATTTACCATTACCATGGTGACCACGGAAAGTACGAGTCATAGAGAACTCGCCAAGCTTGTGACCAACCATATTCTCAGTTACATAAACTGGAACGAACTTGTTTCCGTTGTGAACAGCGATAGTGTGACCTACGAAATCAGGAGAGATCATAGAAGCACGAGACCAAGTCTTAACGACTGCCTTCTTGCCAGACTCATTCATGGCAAGGATCTTCTTCTCGAGCTTTACGCTAATAAACGGGCCTTTTTTTAAGGAACGACTCATATTATTATATTAAATAATGTGTTACTTCAAAATTACTTCTTATTAGCTCTCTCGATGATGTACTTAGAAGACTGCTTCTTAGGTGCACGTGTCTTCAGACCCTTAGCGTAGAGACCCTTACGTGAACGTGGGTGACCACCAGACTGACGACCTTCACCACCACCCATTGGGTGATCAACTGGGTTCATTACAACACCACGGTTGTGTGGACGACGACCTAACCAGCGAGAGCGACCAGCCTTACCACTCTTCTCGAGTGCGTGGTCTGAGTTACCTACTGAACCAATGGTAGCCTTGCAAGTAGCAAGAATCTTACGGGTTTCACCTGAAGGCAACTTGATGATAGCATAATCACCCTCCTTTGAAGTAAGCTGAGCGAAATTACCAGCAGAACGAACGAGTGCAGCACCCTGACCTGGGCGGAGCTCGATGTTGTGAATTACAGTACCTACTGGAATGTCCTTAAGAGGAAGGCTGTTACCAACCTCTGGAAGAGCCTCGCTTCCTGACATAACCTGTGCACCTACCTTAAGACCGTTAGGAGCAAGGATGTAGCGCTTCTCGCCGTCTACATAGTAGAGAAGGGCGATACGTGAGGTACGGTTTGGATCGTACTCAATAGACTTAACTACTGCAGGTACGCCGTCCTTGTTGCGCTTGAAGTCGATGATACGGTAAGACTGTTTGTGACCACCACCAATGTAACGCATGGTGAGACGGCCCTGGTTGTTACGACCGCCAGTCTTAGACTTACCGACAGTAAGAGACTTCTCTGGGGCCTTAGCTGTGATCTCCTCAAAGGTGCTAATAGCCTTGTGTCTCTGGCCCGGAGTTGTGGGCTTAAATTTACGAACTGCCATTTTTTGTTTTAGCATTTTCGGCCGTCTTGATCACAATTTCTGAATCGCTGAGTTACTACCTGACGTATCAAAATAGGCTTTCGTGATACTTTGCTGCGCTCAGAGGGCGGCCGAATGATTATGAATTAATTAGTTGATGTTTGCGTAGAAGTCGATCTGATCGCCATCCTTAAGGGTAACGAAAGCCTTCTTATATGCAGATGGCTTACTAACCTGAAGACCCTTCTTGGTATAGCGGCTCTTAATCTTGCCTGCATAGTTAACAGTGTTTACTGACTCAACAGTTACACCGAACTTATCCTCAACAGCCTTCTTGATCTGAATCTTGTTTGCAGATGGATCAACATAGAAGCCGTACTTGCAATTAACTGGAGCAGAACCGTCCTTCTTCTTACGAGCCTCAGATGACTGATCGGTGATCTTGGTCATCTTCTCGGTTACGATTGGTCGAATCAAAATTGCCATGTCTTTTTAGCTTTTAGAGGTTGTTTACTGAAGCAACTGCGCTCTCTGAAATTACGAGTGCGCCGCAGTTCATTACTGAGTAGGTGTTGAGTGCGTCAGCAGCAAGAATGTTAACCTTTTTCAGATTTCGAGCGGACAAAAGTACGTTTTTATTTTCATTTGAGCAAACAAAAGCGACTTTTTTATCATTAACCTGCAGGTTTTTAACTACGTTAGCGAATACTTTGGTAGATGGAGTTTCCATTTTAAGATCCTCAACTACAACAATTGCATTCTCCTGAGCCTTAATAGAAAGAGCACTCTTACGAGCCAAAGTCTTAACCTTCTTGTTCAGCTTGAAGCTATAGTCACGTGGTACAGGACCGAATACACGACCACCGCCAACGAGAACAGGTGAGTTGATATCACCACGGCGAGCACCGCCGCCGCCCTTCTGACGACCGAGCTTACGAGTAGAACCAGCGATCTCAGAACGCTGCTTTGACTTGTGGGTACCCTGACGCTGATCAGCGAGGAACTGCTTTACAGCGAGGTACACAACATGATTGTTTGGCTCGATGCCAAAAACCTCATCATTGAGGACAACGGTACGACCGGTGTCCTTACCGTCCATGCTTAATACTTTCAGTTCCATTACTTCTCAATTGTTAAAAGTGAACCCTTGGCACCTGGAACAGAACCCTTCACGAGGAGGAGGTTGTGCTCAGGAATAACCTTCAAAATCTGGAGATTCTGTACAGTCACCTGTACATTACCCATCTGGCCGCCCATGCGGAGGCCCTTAAATACGCGAGCAGGGTAAGAGCAGGCACCGATAGAACCTGGCTTACGCAGACGGTCGTCCTGACCGTGAGTTGACTGGCCTACACCACCGAAACCATGACGCTTAACAACGCCCTGGAAGCCGTGACCCTTAGAGATGCCAACAACATCGACGAAATCTACATCAGAGAAAAGATCAACAGTGATAACATCACCAAGCTGATACTCCTTCTCATAACCCTTAAACTCAGCGAGGTGCTTCATAGGAGCAACACCTGCCTTCTTGAGGTGACCCATTACTGGCTTAGAGACATGCTTCTCAGTTGTCTCCTCGAAGCCGACCTGTACAGCTTCATAACCATCCTTCTCGATCGTCTTGATCTGAGTCACAACACAAGGACCTACTTCAATAACAGTGCATGGCACGTTCTTGCCATCAGCACTGAAGACGGAAGTCATTCCGACTTTTTTGCCCAATAATCCTGGCATATTTCAGTTACTTGTTTTGCCTGGCGGGAAC
>JAZQQH010000031.1:0-3402 GCA_045628985.1 Bacteroidales bacterium
TTATTCAGATTTGATTGATTCTACTGGATTAGCCATAGCTCTGTGGACTATCTGACTCATGACACAGATAATGTTAGTCATCACCACTATGAGAACTGTGACTACCAAGATCCACCAAGGGAAATCTATCCTATAGCAGAAACCTTCAAGATAGTATTCCATCAGCTTGATACTTATTGGGATGGCAACCGCAAGGGCAAAGGACGTTGTAATCAGGAAAGGACGAGACAATGTAACCACTGCCTGTGAAATTTCTGAGCCCAGAATGCGATGCAAAGCTATCGACTTCCGCTGCTGATTGCTGTAATAAACCGACATGCCGAATAATCCCATGCCTGAGATTAAGAGTGAAACCAGCATGAATCCAATGATGAGTTTCATGAAATCCAGTTTCTTTCTGAGGCCATCGTACAGCACATCGTCCAAATACTCTATTTCCAGGTCCATAGGCACACCTGTGATTTCTTTTGCGGCTTGCGCACAGATAGCGCGAACCTTGTTTAAGATGACATCATGATCTCCATGAGTCTTTACAAGCAGGTACCTGCTCCAAGGAGCATCCTGTTCAATGCATTGTATGGCATTATAGCTGTTCTTCTCCGGTTGGCGTATGGCTGTTCCCATGCGGAAATCTTCCAGAATACCGCACGATACATAATCAGGTCTTTCTGGGCTTCCTCCAACTCCCGGATGATATTGTGACAACTGGTAATATTCCTTTCCGCTGCTTGTGAGCCATACCTGACCAGGAAGCGGGTCAGAGAACTTCTCCTTTACCTTAAAACCAAACAGTTGGAATGAGACAGTATCCATGCGTGAAAGCCACAGGGCCGAAGAATTGGTCTGTTCACCTTCGTTATGTACTCCGTTATAGCCACAGTTAATAGGGCTGCTATTTCCCAGTACTCCTACCTTCTCCACCTCGGGAAGTGCTTCAAGGCGTTCCTTTATTATGTTTCGTTTCTCTGAATCGTAGCTGATCTGACCAGTTGGGACCTGCATCAGATCCTTGGTGTTATAGCCTGTTGGCATGTTGATCAGATAATTCGTCTGCTTGTAGGTCGTAATTGAAACAGCCAGGAGTATGGTACTGATAATGCATTGCAATCCGATGAAGATGCGCGACAAAACCAGTTTGTTCTGGTAGCGGAAAGAGCCCTTGAGTACATCGAGCATATTGAATCGTGAAACCAACAGGGCTGGCACCAAACCGCAGATGACAGAAATCACCATCAAGACCAGGATGGCAGATCCTATGCTTTCATAATCAGGCAAGAGAGAGATGTCGGCATGAAGCACATCATTGAACATAGGAAGCCCCAGATAAGCTATCAAACAACCCAATAGGAAGCAGCATGCCGTCATAAAGAAGGATTCACGGATATAGCGTAAGGTTATCCTTGCTGCGGATTCTCCCAGCAGTCGGCGTGAAGCCATCTCCTTGGCACGTTTTCCCGCTTGTGCAAGCGTCAAGTTGATGTAGTTGAAGATTGCCGAAACAAGAAGGATAAGAGCTACAATCAACAGAATCTCTACCAAATCTGCATCACCTGAACGGAATGTATCGGAAGCCGTTTGGCAAAAATAGATATCATCCAGTTCATATAACTTGGAGCCTTTGATGAAGGAAGCCTCATCATCCCCATCGCTATAGAAATCCCAGTATGCCTTATATTTATCCAGAAGCTTATCGGCCACAGCCTCAGGAGAAGAGCCTTCAGTAAGGTGAACCAGCGGAATGAAAGCACCGAAATTATCCATTTCCTGAACCTTTCCGTCCAGATATTTCACGCTTACAAACATGTCTGCAGGAAGGAACACATCCTTACTGCCGAAATCCTCCATGATGCCAACAACGTGATAGTCCTTATTCTCTAAACGGATGGTATTTCCCACAGGGTTTTCTGTACCGAAAACCTTTCTGGCAAAAGATTTCGACAAAATTACTTGTTCATCATCGGTAAGGACTTCCTCCCTTGGACATCCTTCCAGCTTATAATTAAAGAACTGGAAGAAATTTGGTGAAACTGCGCATATATCAGACTGATAGAAATCATCATCCACATTGGCATACACATTGAATTTGGTTGAAATTGCTGTCCAGTTTTCAATCTCGGGTATCGATGGGAAGAACTCATTTGGGGTGCCTAAAGTCATACCGATATAATCACTTGAGCCTAATGCGTAGATAGGTTCACCGGCTACCTTCTTGGCCGATACACTAAACTCTGTATGAGCATACGAGGCAAGCAGAATCACTACGCCCAATGACACCGAAAGGCCAAAGAGTTGTATAAGGGAGTACAGCTTGTTTCTCGAAAGGAATCTTAAATAACTTTTCATCTTCGTATCCTACTGCAAGATTAATACTTCATTGTCACCGAAACTGTCATAGCCTGAGGTGATGACCTTCTCTCCAGGCTCCAGGCCCTCGAGGACCTCATAGTACTGAGGGTTCTGACGGCCGATGCGGATCTCGCGCTTTGTGGCCTTGCTGCCGTCCTTGCTCACGACGTATATCCACTTGCCACCAGTCTTCTGGAAGAAGCTGCCGCGAGGGATGAGCACAGCGCCTTCAGGAGAGCCAAGCTGGAGGTTAAGGTAATAGGTCTGGCCGCTGCGGATGTTCTCGGGGACCTCGCCCTCGAACTTGAAATCTGCCTTGAACTTGCCGTCACGAACCTCAGGATAGACCTTGCGCAGCGATGCGTTGAAGGTCGCACTCTGGCGCTCGAAAGTTGCCGCTAGCCCCGGAGTCACGCGGTCAATATAGTGTTCGTCAATCTGCGCCTCGATCTTGTAGCTGCTCATGTCGCTTATCTGGCCGATCTTCGTTCCAGCACCTATGTTCTCACCAAGCACGGCGTCGAGAATGCCGAGCTGGCCATCGATAGGAGCCTTGATGGTGAGGTTATCCTTGCGCTTGCGGATCATGCGCATGTTGATCTGCATATTCTCCAGACTCTCACGCATGCGCTCCACCTGAGTCGAGCGGAAGAGGCTGTCCTGCACCTCCTTGTCGAGGATGATCTGCAACTTCTCGGCCGCCAGGTCATAGTCTTCCTTGGCCTTCAGATACTCTTCCTTGGCGATAAGTTTCTCCTCGTAGAGGGTCTTCTGCTGCTCGTATGTTCGCTTAAGCCTCTTCACATTCAGCTGATACTCTGCCTTTGACTGCTTCACATTAAGTCTGTCCTGCTCCATCTGAATCTGGGTGTTGCGAAGGATGTTCTCCTTCTCCGCGAGTTCAGCCTCGGAGTTCAGAATCTGCAAATCGAGGTTGTCGTTCGAAAGGCGCAGAATCTCGTCACCCTTCTTCACCTGCGAACCCTCCTCAATGAGAATGGCATCCACGATGCCACCCTCGATAGGGCTTATCTGAATGGTCACCAGCGGCTGCAC
>JAZQQH010000032.1:0-2046 GCA_045628985.1 Bacteroidales bacterium
CGCCGGTTTTGTTTTGTAAAAAACACTTAAAAACATAATATTATGGCAAAAGAAACATTCCAAAGAACCAAACCGCATGTCAACATCGGTACTATCGGCCACGTTGACCACGGTAAGACCACTTTGACCGCAGCTATCACCAAGGTGCTCGCTTCCAAGGGTCTCTCAGAGGTCAAGTCATTCGACCAGATCGACAACGCTCCAGAAGAGAAAGAGCGTGGTATCACCATCAACACCGCTCACGTTGAGTATCAGACTGCAAATCGTCACTATGCACACGTAGACTGCCCAGGCCACGCAGACTATGTAAAGAACATGGTTACTGGTGCTGCTCAGATGGACGGCGCTATCCTCGTAGTCGCTGCTACTGACGGTCCTATGCCTCAGACCAACGAGCACGTTCTTCTCGCCCGTCAGGTAAACGTTCCTAAGATGGTTGTATTCCTCAACAAGGTTGACCTTGTAGACGATGAGGAAATGCTCGACCTCGTTGAGATGGAAGTTCGCGACCTCCTCAGCAAGTACGAGTTCGACGGCGACAACGCTCCTGTTATCCGCGGTTCTGCACTTGGTGCTCTCAACGGAGAGCCACAGTGGGAGGACAAGGTAATGGAACTCATGGACGCTGTTGATACATATATTCCGCTTCCAGTACGTCTTACTGACAAGCCATTCCTTATGCCTATCGAGGACATCTTCTCCATCACCGGTCGTGGTACCGTTGTTACTGGTAGAATCGAGCAGGGTACAATCCATGTAGGTGATCCTGTAGAGCTCGTAGGTTTCGATGAGAAGCCGAAGTCTTCTACCTGTACTGGTGTTGAAATGTTCCGCAAGCTCCTCGATCAGGGTGAGGCTGGTGACAACGTAGGTCTCCTCCTCCGTGGTATCGACAAGAAGGAAGTTAAGCGTGGTGAGGTTGTTGCCAAGCCAGGTTCAATCACTCCTCATACAGAGTTCAAGGCTCAGATCTACGTCCTCAAGAAAGAGGAAGGTGGTCGCCACACTCCATTCCACAACCACTATCGTCCACAGTTCTTCATCCGAACACTTGATGTTACCGGTGAGATCATGCTCCCAGAAGGTGTCGAGATGGTTATGCCAGGCGATAACGTTGAAATCAACGTCAAGCTCATCACCGCTGTCGCTATGAACGAAGGCCTCAGCTTCGCTATCCGTGAAGGTGGCCGTACAGTAGGAGCTGGACAGGTTATCAAGATTGTTGAGTAATTCACAATAGATTTCCGGGGATACCTCATAAGGGGTATCCCTTTTACAGGGGAATAGAACAAGGGTAGTTCAGCGGTCTCCAAAACCGTCGATGTGGGTTCGAATCCTGCTTCCCCTGCCAATATATATCAAAGGTTACGATTTGGTAATTGTTTAACAGACAACGTCGCTGCTTCCATTTAGACGGAGTCCATTAAAAGTAAAAATGAGAAAGTTTATCAACTACCTGAAGGAGTCTTTCGTGGAACTGACCAAGAAGACCACATGGCCTACATGGAGCAAGCTTCAGAGCTCTGCACTCCTCGTGATGGTCACAACAGTCATCCTTGCAGTTTCCCTCTGGGTGATAGATCTTGTTTTCCAGTCATTGATGACTGCAATTTACACATTGTAATATCCGTTTGATACCATGGGCGAAATGAAATGGTACGTTCTTCGTACCGCCGGGGGAAAAGAAAAGAAAGCCAAAGAATATCTCGAGAAAGAAATTGAGCGAAGTGGTCTGCAGGACCAGGTCGCTCAAGTGCTCGTTCCGGTCAAGAAGGAAATCGTCACAAAGAACAACAAGAGAAAGGCGGTTGAGAAGCTGCTTTTCCCTGGTTATGTGCTTATCCAGGCCGAACTCAGCGCAAAGCTTGAGAACATCATCCGCAATCTCGTTCCCGGCATGTCAGGATTCCTGACAGAGAAGAGGACCGTTAATGGATCCCAGGAAGAGAGGATTCCAGTACCTATCAGAGAAGATGAGGCTGCGAGGATCCTCGGCGAGCAGGACGAGAACGCCAGCAACGCTGCCGAGACCGAGGTCAACTACGA
>JAZQQH010000033.1:0-3346 GCA_045628985.1 Bacteroidales bacterium
GCGAGATGAAAGATAAACTCGATCCGTATCTGCAGCCACTCTACGACGCGCTTGAAGACATGATCCCTGCCGTCAAGCTCAAGGAGTTGCTCGAAACCAACGTCATCCAGATCGCCCCTCTTGCCTACATGCGTGGCCGCACCCTGGGCGACGCCATCATCATCCTCGATGAGGCGCAGAACACCACGGCTCCGCAGATCAAGATGTTCCTGACCCGCCTCGGCCTCGGCGCTCGCATGATCGTCACGGGCGATATGAGTCAGGTCGACCTCCCTCACAACGTCACCTCAGGCCTCGTGCAAGCGCAGCGCATCCTCAAAGGAATCCCTGGCATTGCCACCATCGAGTTCGATAAGCGCGACATTGTCCGCCACCGACTCGTGCAGCGTATTGTTGAGGCGTATGATAAATATGAGGAGAAGAAAGCAGCGATGAAAAAGGAAGAAAACGCATGAAGCTCCGCACCGAAATAGAACGTATTCCCTTGCCACGACCCATCGATCGAGGCGAGGGAATTATGCTTTTAGGATCCTGCTTCACCGACCACATCGGCCAGTGGCTCAGCGATGCATGGCTGCCAGTATCTTGCAATCCTTACGGTGTCCTGTTCAATCCTGCGAGCATCGCAAACACGCTGCTGCGATTGCTTGGCGACGATCTTTATGTCCCTGTCCTTCACGAATATAATGGCTTATATTACAGCTTTGACCATCACGGAAAGTGGAGCGGCGAAGATCCAGAAACTTTGACGCAGCAGCTCGTCGATCTTGAGTCAGAAGCTCGCACTTTCCTGTCTTCTGCCCGGCATCTTTTTATTACGTTTGGCACCAGTTGGGTGTTTGAGCGAGAGGGAAATATCGTGGCAAATTGCCATAAGTTCCCTGCCTCTGAGTTTACACGTCGCAAGCTCTCTATTGATGAGATTGTGTCTCTCTGGAGCCAAGTGATAGAGCAAGTCGGAGAGCAGAAATCCTATACTTTTACTGTCAGTCCTATCCGTCATCTAAAGGACACCTTGCACGGCAATCAGCTCTCTAAATCCACCCTCCTCCTTGCTATCGACGAGCTCCAGCGTCGCTACCCTGACCGCGTGCAGTATCTCCCTGTCTACGAGCTCTTCATGGACGATCTCCGTGATTATCGCTTCTACGCCGATGACCTCGTCCATCCATCCACGATGGCTATCGAGATGGTCAAGGAGCTCTTCACCGAGTGTGCCATGACCCCACGACTCCGTCAATACATGCATGACGCTGCACCCATCGTCCGCGCTCTGCAGCACCGTCCTTCCGATCCCGAATCGCCTCAATACCAGGCCTTCCTGGCCGAGACGCTTCGGAAGAAAGAATCGCTCATAAACTCATGATTATCACCATAAATATGAAACGACTTGCATTTCTTCTCATTCTCTTTGCATTGTCCCTGACCCTGGCTTGGGCCGACACGGGTTTTCAGGGATACTTCTCGCTCAACGGCAAGATGGAATCGGGTACCACCTTCCGCATCGACGCTCAGTACTGGGGCGACGGACCTTGCCTCGTTGTCGGTCAGACGACCTACTTCCGCAAGAATGGCAAGGAGGCTCACATCAAGATCTATGGCTCGATGGACGATGAGCATTGCTCTCTTTATGAATATGTAGATAACCGTGTGTGCGGACACTTCGAGATAAATAACATGCCATCGATCGGTGATATGGATCCTTTCCATCAGGTGGAAGGTACCGTGATTGAGGGTTTCTGGGACAACAATGGCACGGCTTACGCCTTTGACCACGTCACGCTCGAACAGTATGCCGACGTGGAGTATGACTTCCTGAAACATCCTGACTGGAACTGGGATCGCCTCAGTGGTCAGTACGGATTTCGTAAGAATACCCCTGACGGTGAGAGCTTTGCCGACCTGATGATGATCGTTAATGCCGACAGCGTGATATGGAGATTCAACTATAACGATGCAGAATTGGGCACCGGCGGCGAGTTCGAGAAGGTCACCAAGGGCTATGGTCACGCCGACGGTGTGCACGAGAACTGCTTTAACATCACTGTCGACGGCGTTGAGTATGCCATCGAACCCATGGACGACGTGCTGATGATCACACTCGCCGGCGAATTGCCTGAAGAAACAGATGACTTCATCGACCTCCGAGGCGTCTATCCTCGCTACGCAAATATCAGCACCGCCTATCGCGCCAAGCAGATGAAGAAGGATGATCCTGAGGCTGTTAGCTGGGCAAAGTGCATACTCTTCACGCCTCGCACCGACAATCAGCGCCTCAATGACAGCATCTGTTCTTGGGTGGCGAGTTATAGTGGCGGCAAGGTGAGTGCCGACTACTTCGAGGTGGCCAGATCTGCCGTCAATGCATTCTTAGACGGTGATAATATGGATTCGGATTGGGATGATGTAGAGCCCTGGCAGCTGCCGAATGATGAGACCGAAATCGACTTCACCTGCTACGAGCAAAAGAAGTATATCAACCTCAAATGCAATAGTTCTACTTATTATGGTGGTCTTCACGGAATGTATAGCTCGACGATGGAGACACTTCGCCGCTCCGATGGCAAGGTGATGCGATGGAAAGACTGGTTCGTCGATCCGGAAAAGGTTCGCCCGATCATTGAGGAATATATGCTCGATCAGAACGATGAGGTTGAATTTGATCCAGAAAATTTGCCATTACCAAGTGATGAGCCATATCTGACGCCAGGCTTTCTCAACTTCAGTTACCAGCAATATGAGGTAGCCGCCTATGCTTATGGCCTGCCAAGCTGTGAGATTCCGGTCAGTGTGCTCCTGCCCTATATGACCACGGCGGCCAAGAATCTGGTCAAGTAAGCATTTTTGACGCGATATATTGACGTTACGTACACAACGTCAATATTTTTCATGCAGGATTTCAACGTTGTGTACAGAACGTCAATTTCCACGATGCAGGGAGTCAACACAACTTTTCTAGTGTTGACTCCCGCGGTCGCGGCATCCTCCAACGGGTACCCGGTGAAGGATGCCGTGATGCACGAAACCATAACCTGGTACTCGTCTATGGTTTCGTTCTTGCAGGAACGGACATTTTGCATTCACGGCGTCCATTCCGTGACCAAAAATCGTATTTCTGGAGTTTCGGACATCTTTTTTCGCAAAAAATGCGATTTTTTCGCTATTTTTTCGCACTTCTCTTGTTTTCGTCAAATCTTTTTCTTACCTTCGCGCCCGCTTTTGAGAAAACACACTGAATAGATTGTCATTTTGAGTGCAACGAAAAATCTCTCGCACACTTTACCAGCCTATTAATTGCCGATCCTAAAAGCCTAAACAAAACACATTATTCATTTCATTAAACCCC
>JAZQQH010000034.1:0-34116 GCA_045628985.1 Bacteroidales bacterium
AGCAGCATCTGTACCGAACAATAACAAAGATGCAAACTTGAAAGTATGGTTTCCGCTTGAGTCAACAGACATCAATTTGGCAGAAGCAAGAATCTCCTCATCGCTCATAGTAATCCAAGGATGGGCAGGATGACTCACAGCTCATAAAGTGGCCGATTTTATAAAGGAAAAAAAGATAGATATACAATGGTTCGGTGGAGAACCGCTCTATAACCAGAAAGCAATAGACATTATCAGCCAGGATTTACAAGCAAAAGAATGTGAATATTCTGCCATGATGGTAACAAATGCCTATCTCTTCGATGAAGTGATGGTACAGAAAGCCGTCGATCTATGGCATTTGAAAAAGGTGCAGGTTACCCTCGATGGCACAGAACCTGTCTATAACCGCTGTAAAGCATATATTTATAAGGAGGGAAGTGCATACCAGCGTGTGCTCCGAAACATAGGGTTGCTACTTGACGCTGGCATCGTAGTGAACCTACGACTTAACATTGATATGCACAATGCCGATGATCTTCTCCTGCTCATTGATGAGCTCAAAACACGTTTCGAAGGCAAGAAAGGTCTGGCGGTTTACTCTCACACAATCTTTGAAGAGACACTGAAAGAAGCACGTTCAGAAGAACAACGAAAACTCTTATACGCTAAGCAAGATCTTCTTAATGAGCGCATCCGACAGGTTGGGTTCGCGACGAAAAAGAAACTTAGCAAGGAGATTATGGTCAATCATTGTAAAGTAGACAGTGGCTCATGCGAGATGATTCTTCCTGATGGTCATATCGGTCTATGTGAACACTTTACAGAAGATCATTTCATCGGTCATATATCTTCAAAAGAGCGTGACACCACTGCTATCAGCCAGCAGTGTGAGACCATAGAAGATCCTGCTTGCCGCACGTGTCCTGTACTACCTGAATGCATCCGACTGAAAATCTGTGAGAATAATCAGGTTTGCTATCCTGAGGATCGGGGAAGGAAGATACGAAGCATCAAGGAAATAATCTCGTTAGCTTAAACAATCGCCTCAATCAGCGTGTATCCCCCGATTTGCACTCCATTGTTCCATCTTCTGTCCGGAAGATTTCATTGAAGTGCTCAGAGAAATTCTGAAGGAGCAACGGCATGTCCAATCCAGTACCCTTGACGAACTGTGTCTTTTCAAGAGAACCAGCTGTGTATATTTCAGAATCCTTCTCTTCAGACATCAAGTACTCATAGATTCTGGTCTCCATGATGCGGCAGACAAAAGAGAATGTACCGTTGTTGGCATTGATGATATTGAACTGCTCGGCCAGTTGAAATGCCTGATTATCTGGATTATATTTACGAGATTCACCCGAAAAGAGATAGTCCTTAAGCAAAGCCTTCAAATCCTGAAACTGCTCAATCTTCTTGATCATATCGTCAAAGAGCGTATTGCGCTCATTGAGCATTACCTTTGCAAAGATACGCTTTTATTTTGAATAGTACGCATATTCTAGATCAGAACTCATCGATTGACTGCAACTTTCCTTTCTGGAAGTACAGATACAGATCATGGCCATAGACCCACTGCTCAAGAGTGGTGAACATATTCTGAGTCGTGTTGATGTAGTCAGGTTCGCCAAGGGCCTCCTTACACATATCCTGGGTGAAGCCGATGCTGACTTTGCCGTCGGCGATGATCTTGGCATTCTTGGCGCCAAAGCGCTTGGTGAGATCTGCCAGACGCTCCTTGGTGAGACGCTCCTGAATCTCTGGATCAGGACCATCCTTGACAGTAATCTCAGGTGTCTTGATTTCAACTGGTGTAGCAGGCAAAGCGGTATTGGCAGCGACCACCTTCTTGGGTTCTGAAACCTTCTTAACGATGATTGGCTGAGTAGGTATCTCGACAGCCTTCACTTCGACCTTTTCCTTGGCTACGACATTCTTGGGTTTCTCGTCGAGCACCCAGAGATTTGTCTCAACTGGCACTTCCTCAATGATATAAGCGGAAGCATCTTCTTCTGCAGTATTCTGCTTGGTGGTAGTGTTGGCAGCAATCGCACTATTCTCTTCCTTGACCTCAGCAGGCTCTTCTGAAGTTTCTGTGGCAAGCACCGACTTTGGAGCATTCTCTGCTACCAGTGGTTTGATCTCGACGGGAGCGCGGAAGACGGTATTGATACTGAAGTATGAGCCATAGACCGACTCACCATTGCCTCGGAAATCGAACACTGGCAACTTGATTTTCTTGCCATTGAGGGTACCGAAAGCGAGAGGCTGGCGGAAGACATAGCCCTTGACATCGACAAAGCTGATGGAGTCACAATGGACGGAGGTTGAGCGGACAATCTCATCACCAAGATCCTTGTTAAGATACTTGACGAGTGTACTCACCGTCATATCCACCTCACGGCCGGTTTGGCGCGAGAGGGTCTGTCCCGTCATCTGGCCAGAGAGTTTCTCCAACTGACTGACCGGGCAGGCTGGAATATTGATCAAGCAAAGCGAAGGCCCCGTACGGAAGGAGTTCTTCTCATTGAGAATCACCGACATGCCGCGAGTCAGCGTATTATCGGTTGACTTACGGACGAAAGGAATACGCAGCAACAATCGCTCACCATCGTCGCGAATCAGGAAACAAAGGAAGTTCTGCTGAGAGACAGGTTTATCGGCATTCTCCTTGAGCGCCGACTCCAGCACAAAGGTGTGCCCCTCAATCTCGCTATAAGGGGTCACGCCATTAGCATCGACCTTGAATCGGTATTCTCGCTCCGGACGAGTATGGCCATCCTTATAAGCAAGTTCTGGCACATAGAAGCAGTCAAAGCCCTTGATAACCTGCTTGTAGACTTTCGAAACAGGATAGAATACGAACTCCTCGCCTTTCTTCGGACAATAGGAATCTGCCCATGACAATGCTGGCAACAGCGCTGCCAAGGTGACTATGGTGAGTATTTTTGCAAACTTGTTCATATCTATTATATATATGTGGAAAGTCTCTTTATGCGTGAATATTTGCTACTGCCTCACGGTAGTTTCTCAGGCTTCCGCTCTTGAGGACCTTCTTCACAGCCTTATGACCGAAGAGCGGTTCCTGATATTCCCAGAATGACTGCATCTTCTGCACGAGTTGACCTTCGCCACCCTCTATGGCCTCAGAATAGTGTGCCATGAGCTGACGATGCATGTCGAGGACCTTGCGACGAACCGCCTCATCAGTGAGCGACTGACCAGAAGTATATTCCTGTGCTAAAGTAGGACGAGACAGCAGGCCTCGACCAATCATCAATCCAGCCAACTTAGGATAAGCCGCCTCCATGCGCTGCAGGTCAGCCACGGTGAGGAGCATACCATTGAAGACGATAGGATTCTGACTCTCAGCATAGAAAGCGTCGAAACTCTCCATATCGAGCTCCCCCTTGTACTGGTTACGACCGATACGAGGATGCAGAGTGATATGCTTGAGCGGAGTGTCGTTGAGCGCAGGCAACAAAGCCATACACTCGGCAGAGGACTCCTGACCTAGGCGCATCTTCACGCTGAAAGTCACACCTTTCTCATTATGCAGACGAGTGGCCTGCTGGAGAATCCCGGTCACCTTGTCAGGATGTGGCAGGATGCCCGATCCTCGCCCCAGACGTGTCTGGAGCGGGAACGGACAACCCATATTGATATCAATCTCCTGATGTCCTAATTCAATCAGTTTCTCTGCCAAGACTACGAACTCAGTTCCATCGCCAGCAATGACCTGTGGTACGATATGCACGCCGACATTCTGCTCTGGCAACGCCTCGCGCAGATCCTTCTTGCGGATCTGGCCATGCTCCAGACGGATGAACGGAGTGTAGTAGGTGTCTACGCCTCCACAAACCGACTGATGGATGCGGCGATAAGGAGCCTCGGTATAACCCTGCAGAGGTGCGAAATGAATGGGAAGCATATCAGATAGACAATACGCGGAGTACGGTGAGGAGCTCTTGATCGATAGGCTTATCCTTCTTGATAGCCTTAGCGAATGGCACGTTGACGATATGGTCGTTGTGAACGCCGATCAGGACATTGCGCTGACCCTGCATCAAAGCCTCAACAGCGGCATAGCCGGTGCGGCTGGCCAGGATACGGTCGGCAGCAGTAGGCGAACCACCACGCTGGAGGTGACCAAGGATAGAGCAGCGGACGTCGTAGTCAGGGAACTCCTCCTTCATCTTCTGAGCCAGGCCCATAGCGCCGCCATTAGGATCCTTACTCTCGGTCACGATGACCATAGCCGAAGACTTGCTCTTGCGGAAACCATTGGCAACGAGCTCCTTGAGCTGCTCGTACTGAGTCTTCTCCTCTGGGATGATTACGTCCTCACAACCAGTAGCAATGGCACCATTGAGCGCAAGGAAGCCAGCATCGCGGCCCATGACCTCGATGAAGAAAAGACGAGCGTGAGAGGTGGCTGTATCGCGGATCTTATCGACACAATCCATGATGGTGTTCATGGCAGTATCGTAACCGATAGTAACGTCGGTACCAGCCAAGTCATTATCGATGGTGCCAGGAAGGCCGACGATAGGCACGTCATACTCCTTGGCAAGGAAAGAAGCTCCGGTGATAGAACCATCGCCGCCAATGACGACGAGCGAGTCAATGCCATGCTTCTGCATATTCTCATAGGCCTTAGCTCGGCCTTCTGGAGTCTTGAACTCGGCAGAACGTGCTGTCTTGAGGATGGTACCGCCACGCGAGATGATGTTGCTCACGTTCTGAGTGCGGAACTCTTCAATACGATCTTCGATGAGACCCTGGTAGCCTCGACGGATACCGAAAACACGCAAACCATTGTAAATTGCAGCACGAGTGACGGCACGGATAGCCGCATTCATGCCAGGGGCATCTCCACCACTGGTGAGAATACCTACGCTTTTGATCTCTGACATAACACTATATAGTTTAGGGTTGAAAGATTAGAGTTTAGAGTTGTGAGTATCAGCACTCACGGCCGACAAAGCCACAGCCACCTGTTCCATCTGCCACTTCGGTGTGGAAGTAGCTCCGCAGATGCCGATAGTTTCTGCATCCTGAGTCATCTCCGGACGGATCTCATCAGGATGGCTCACGAAGTAACTGCGAGGGTTAACCTCCTGACAGACGCCGAAGAGCGCCTTGCCGTTGCTCGACTTCTTGCCGCTGACAAAGAGGACGACATCATGCTGACGAGCGAACTCTTTGAGGTGCGGGATGCGGTTGGCCACCTGTCGGCAGATGGTGTCCTTATAGATGAACTGGCTCGGATCGGACATTCGCTCGCTGACGGTTTCTGCCAAACGGAAGAAGGTATCGACGGGCATGGTCGTCTGACTGAAGAGACGTACAGGACGGGAGAAATCGATCTTATCCAAGTCACAAGCACCTTCGACAACGATGGCCGAACCCTGTGTCTGACCCACCAAACCGTTGACCTCTGCATGTCCTTTCTTGCCAAAGATGACAATCTGAACACCAGGTTCCTCATCATAGACCTTCTTGATGCGCTTCTGGAGCTGCAACACTACCGGACAGGTAGCATCGATGATCTCAATGCCATTCTTCTCTGCCAGCTGGTAGGTTGACGGTGGTTCGCCATGAGCGCGGAGTAGGACCTTGGCATCATGAATCTCCGACATCTGCGTATGGTCGATGGTCTTGAGACCCTGCTGCTCCAAGCGATTCACCTCCTCACTGTTATGGACAATATCTCCCAAGCAGTAGAGGTTGTCGGCCTGCGACAGCTGCTCCTCTGCCTTACGGATAGCACTGACCACACCCGGACAGAATCCACTTTGCTCGTCGACAGTAATTTGCATTGATATTTGTCTTTTAATATTTGACATTTCATCCAATTGCCTCCATGGCCCACTGATGCAGCAATGCATTCTGCTCAGGGATAGTCATGTTGGAATTATCGAGTAACTTGGCATCCTCGGCCTGACGCAAAGGGGTGACCTCGCGATGAGTGTCGATATAGTCACGCTCCTCGACATTCTTCAATACCTCCTCGAAGGTGGTGGTAGTATCGCCCTTGCCCTGAAGCTCAGCCAGACGACGCTGTGCACGTACTTCGGACGAAGCGGTCACGAAGACCTTGAGCTCTGCATTAGGGAAGACGACAGTGCCGATGTCACGACCATCCATGACAATACCGCCTTCCTCTCCCATCTTCTGCTGCAAAGCTACCAGATGAGCGCGTACGAAACCGAGAGCTGCCACAGGGCTCACACAGTTGCTAACCAGCATCTGGCGGATCTCCTGCTCTACAACCTCTCCGTTGAGGACGGTCTGCTTCTGTCCCTGCTCATTGAGGACAAAGCCGATCTTCACATCATCGATCTGCTGCTGGAGCGCTTCAGTCTTGATCTCCTTGGTCTCAGCGTTCATGAGTCCATTGCGGAGAGCGTATAAGGTGACGGCACGATACATTGCGCCAGTATCGACATAGATATATCCGAGGTCAGCAGCGAGCTGCTTGGCCATCGTGCTTTTGCCACAAGATGAGTGGCCATCAATTGCTATCGTGATCTTTTTCATATATATTTAAAAGGTGTATCCTAATTGTAGTGTCAGCATGCCGTCGGCCAGGTTGGTACTGGCATAGCCTGCCTGGAAATTAAATGCATTATACTTCAGTCCTGCTCCCATCGACAAACCTCGGAGGAAACCTCCCTGACCACTGAAGCGTCGCTGATGACGGTAATTATAACCAGCAGCAAGCCAGAAATTCTTGGCGGCAGTCCATTCAAGACCGAAGATCAGGTGGTTGAGTACCTGCTCTGCAGTGGAGAACTCCTGCTTCTTGCCATTACCATCGACATATTCCTGATCCCAGTCAAGCAGATGGTAGGCCGTAACGGAGATACAGAATGGCAGATGCATCAATTCTCGGCTCCAGCCGACATTGAGCTGCGTCGGAAGGTTCTGCTTACTCTCTTCATAGAGGCTCTTGAACTGGCCACCGAGATTGGTCAAAGTCACTGAGAATGAATTGCCTGTGACATCGTCATAATAATTCAAACCTAGATCCACACCCATAGCAAAAGCGTTGTAGCTCTCGTAAGAGGTGTAGAGGAACTTGGTCTGTGCTCCGATGTTCCAACGGTCATTGAGTGGATAGCCGATAGCGCCCTCGAGGCAAATATCCTTTACGGAGAAGGAACCCGTCGGAAGTCCCTGAGTATCGTAACCATCAAAATGACCATAATCGACAAAGCGCATGGCTGCCGACCAGGCTCCGACCTCCAGAAAGCGATTAGCATAGGCCGCATAGCCCATCTGGATACCTGCCAGATAGTTGGTATAGGCAATTACCGCCTGCTTCTCCATCTGCGGACAGAGGAGAGCGGGGTTCTGCTCAGCCATCGACAAGTCTGGTTCGACCACGCTGATGCTTGTACCACCCAAGGCAAGGCCTCGAGCCGACACTGGCAGCTCCAGATATCCATAACCAGTCACTTCCTGAGCCTGGCCAGAGATAAAAGTCAGTGCAGCCGCCAAGGCTGTCAAGTATCTTCGTTTTGTCATATCTTATGAGTGGCAATGAAATGCGAATGCCACAATAAGAAACGTGGATTGCACTTAATTTGTATGCAAAAGTACCCCTTTTTCGTGTTAAAAGCAATTTTTTTGACCAAAAAAGTAAAAAAATAGTAGTTTTTTTTGGTTGCCTATAAAAAAATGCCTACTTTTGTGCAGAGTTTTTAACCAATTAAACAAGTAACATGGAAATCAAGAAAGACCCCCAAGTAGATCTTGAGCCTAGAAAAACTACCTATGCTCTTACAGGTCTTGTGGCTATTCTTGCTATCCTCTTCATTGCTTTCGAGTGGACTAATGCCACCTATCGCAAGGTCTATAATGGCGCTGGCGATGCAGTAATGGAAGAAGAAGAGGAGATAGTAATGACCGTTCAGAACACCCCACCACCACCTCCACCACCACCTCCAATGCCTGACGTTATCGAGCAGCTCACCGTTGTAGAAGATGACGTAGAAGTTGCAGAGATCGAGATGCAGAGTGCCGAGGATGATGCTAACACTGTAGTTGAAATCGTTCAGGCAGTTGAAGAAGCACCTGTTGAAGAGGAGGAGGCTGAGGCTAACCAGATCTTCACCGTTGTAGAGCAGGAGCCTGAGTTCCCAGGTGGCACCAAGGCTCTTATGGAGTTCATCAGTAAGAACCTCCGCTACCCAGCATTCGCTGCTGAGAACGGTATTCAGGGTCGTGTAACCTTGTCATTCGTCGTTGAGAAGGATGGTTCGGTTACTGATATTCAGGAGATGCGTTCTCCTTCTGAGGATCTTACTAAGGAGGCTAAGCGCGTAGTTCAGTCAATGCCTAAGTGGAAGCCAGGTAAGCAGCGTGGCAAACCTGTACGTGTAAAGTACATGCTGCCTGTTACCTTCCGTCTGCAGTAATACATATTATGCCAGCCTGAGTATTCCAACCTCAAGCTGGCATACTTTTTTAATCGGATCTATTACTTTGAATCGGATCAGTCATTATTTAATATGAAAACACAAGCCGAACTCAACAACCTCATCCAAGAAGGAATCAACAACCTGTCTTATCCAGTCGCAGCCAAAGGCATGTACGAGCCAATCCGCTATACATTAGCCTCTGGAGGCAAGCGTTTGCGTCCGACTTTGGTGCTCATTGCGGCCAACCTCTATACCGAAGACCTTTCGCAGGCCATCACTCCGGCTCTGGGCATAGAGATGTACCACAACTTCACATTGCTTCATGACGATGTGATGGACAAGGCTCCTGAGCGTCGTGGCCGTGCCACGGTTCACGTCAAATGGAATGATAATCAGGCAATTCTTTCGGGTGATGCCATGGTAGGCTTGGCGTATCAGTTGATTAGCGAAGCTCCTCCACGCGTACTGAAGCATGTAATGGACACCTTCAACCTGATGAACCAGGAAATCTGTCAGGGTCAGCAGTATGATATGGAGTTTGAGACTCGCAACGATGTCACCATCGAAGAGTATCTTGAGATGATCCGACTCAAGACCTCCGTCCTCCTCGGACGCGCCCTTCAGATCGGTGCTTACATCGGTCAGGACAAGACCTTTGGCAACCTTACCGAACTGGGTGTGAAGCGTTACGAGCGTCTCGACAAGGACATTGCAACGCTCTTCAAGTTCGGCGTCAACCTGGGTCTCGCCTTCCAGCTTCAGGATGACTGGCTGGACTGCTGGGGAGACCCTAAGACCTTCGGCAAGCGCATTGGCGGAGACATCCTTCAGGACAAGAAGACCTATCTGCGTATCACCGCGCTCAAGAATGCGCAAGAACCAGATACTGAGGGTATGACCGAGGAGCAGAAGATCGAGGCATACAAGGAGTTCTATAAGAAATCTGGTGCCGAGAAAGCCTGCCGTCAGGCCATCGCTCATTACCACCAGGAAGCCATCAAGGCTTTGCATCACCTCAGTGTGCCAAGCGAGAAAGTAAGACTGCTGAAAGACTTGGCAGCCAAGCTGGAAAACCGAAATGTATAACCACAATTAAGTACGTACCGTGCCATACCGCAGATTACCCAATACAGATCTGAGCCGCATTGCCGCCTTACAATCAGCCATCAAGATGGAAGGTCATAAGGAGAATGGCGAGCTTGTACTCAGTTATCAGACCATCCGTGACGCACAGCAGATTCTCTCCAAGTTCAAGAACCTGCAACGCCAGTACCAGCAGTACTATGACCAGTTCATCAAGATGTCAAAGTCGTTCCGCGAGGAGCAGCGTATGGCGCACATGTACGTCTCTCACTTCATTCAGGTACTCAATATGACCATCCAGCGCGGCGAACTGCGCAAGGACATCAAAGAGGGATACGGCCTGGATCCTGACAACTTCAAGGTCCCTACCCTCAAGAGCGACCATGACGTGGCTCAGTGGGGAGAGAAGATCATCCAGGGCGAAGAGCAGCGTATTGCTCACGGTGGTGTACCTATCTATAATCCTAACATCGCCAAGGTCAAGGTTCACTTCAGCATCTTTGCAGACCACTACTACAACATCAACACTCTGCGACAGAACATTGCTAAGTATCTGCAGGAATTGACAGATATGCGTCCGCTAGTAGATGACCTGCTGCAAGATATGTGGAACCAGATCGAGACCTGCTACAACGACCTACCACTGTCGGTCAAGCTCACCAAATGCCAGCAGTACGGCATCGTATACTTCCTCCGTTCGAGCGAGAAGAAGCAGATTGAGGCCGAAAAGATGCAGAGCCGACTTGAATTTATCTGATTTGACTACACTCCATATATAAATATATAAGGAATGATTATCGACACCCATTGTCACCTGATTGATGAGGCCTTCACCCAAGACGTGGAGGCCTGCATTGTTCGTGCACAGGAGGCCGGCGTACAGAAGATGGTCCTGGCTTGCTGCGACGAGACAGAGTTTCCTCAGATTCTCAAACTGTGTGGGAGGCATCCTGGCGTCCTCTTCCCATCCCTTGGTATCCATCCGGAGAACATGGCAGAAGACGTCGAAGCTCAGTTCACGAAGCTCGAAGAACTATTCAAGCAATATGGCAAGCCCCTGCCTATCGGAGAGATCGGCATCGACCTACATTGGGACAAAACCCGGCTCCATGACCAGAGACACCTTCTCGAGGACCAGCTAGACCTTGCTGCAAAGAATGGTCTTCCAGTCCTGCTCCACATCCGTGACGCAATGCCAGAATTCCTCCTATTGCTACGCAAAAGGAACGACGACAACAAAGGAACCATGCGGCCACGTGGTATCCTTCACTGCTATAGTGGAACCGCGCAAGAAGCAAAGGAAGCCATGGAATATGGAGATTTCTATATCGGAGTAGGCGGCACACTCACCTATAAGAAAAGCCAGGTTCCAGAAGTCGTCAAAGCCATTGGCATAGAGCGTATCGTCCTAGAGACCGATGCCCCTTATCTGGCTCCTATCCCTCACCGAGGCAAGCGCAATGAACCCGCTTACACCGCAGACACGGCACGTTTTCTGGCCGACTTGCTCGGCATTTCGATCGAAGAAGTGGAGAAGATCACAGCCCGCAACGCTGAGACGCTCCTCGGAATTTAATTGTATACTGGAGTTGGCATCAGAACCCCCGAAATCGACGAAAGTAATGTTTTTATCGACGAAAATTCAACGAAAAACGCCTTGTTTTGACTTTTTCAAACAAAAATTAGTACAAAAAGAGAACAAAAGTGAAAAAAAAGTTGGAACGAATTAAGAATATTACTATATTTGCACTCGGAAATCGTATATTCGACTTCCTCCATTAGAAAGACATATTATATAACCATTTTAATAACAATTTAACAAAACACAAACTCAATGAAAAAGTTTTTCTTGACATTGTCAGCTATCGCTATGATGGCTCCAGTTTTCGCTCAGGAGGCAGAAGAGGCTGTTGAAGAGTCTGCAAGCTTCCACCACGTTCTTAAGGGTCAGTTCATCGACGGTGGTCCTACCTTCATGGCATTCGTTGCTCTTGCCCTCGTTCTCGGTATGGCATTCGTTATCGAGCGTATCATTTACTTGAACCTCGCTGAGGTAAACACCAAGAAGCTTGTTTCATCAGTTGAGGACGCTCTCGAGGGTGGCAACGTTGACGCAGCTCTTGACATCTGCAAGAAGACCCGTGGTCCTATCGCTTCTATCTTCACCCAGGCACTCATCCGTTTGAAGGATGGCCAGAGCCTTGAGGATGTTGATAAGGCTATCACCTCTTACGGTGCACTTCAGAGCGGTTACCTCGAGCAGAACCTTTCTTGGATTACCCTCTTCATCGCAGCTGCTCCTTCACTCGGATTCCTTGGTACCGCTATCGGTATGATCCAGGCATTCGATGATATCGTAAAGGCAGGTGATATTTCTCCAACAGTCGTTGCTTCTGGTATGAAGGTTGCTCTTATCACCACTGTAGGTGGTATTATCGTAGCTCTCGTACTCCAGGTATTCTACAACTACCTCCTTTCTAAGGTAGAGGGTATCGTAAGCGACATGGAGGATGCTTCTATCAGCCTTCTCGACGCTATCATCAAGCTTAAGAAGTAATTTTTGAAGGAGATTTTTTACAATGAACAAAATTGGTAATATCGTACTCTGGGTGAGCTTCGCAGTCACTTTGGTAGTAGCAGGCATGTTCTTCTTCGGTGGAACATACGAGGCAACTACTTCGACTGGCGGCATCATGGAGACTCCTAATGCTACCGATACTCTTCTGTATTGGACCTATGCATTGATCATCCTTGGTGTAGCTGCACTCGTGATCTTCGCATTGAAGACTCTTGCAACTATGTTCCAGTCAGATCCTAAGGCTGCTATCCGCTCTATCGGTGGTGTTGCTGCTTTCGTGATCTTGATGGTAGTTTGCTATTTCGCAAGTGGTGAGACCGAGTTCTCACGTGTAGTTAACGGTGAGGTTGAGTCATTCACAGCCAATGAGATGAAGATGATCGACATGTGGCTTTACTCAATCTATGCACTTATTGGTGGTACTATCGTACTCGTAATCGGTTTCGGTATCAAGAAACTCTTTAATTAAGATTTGACCTATGGCAAGAAAGAAAAGAAAAGCGCCGAGCATCAACTCGTCTTCAAGTGCCGACTTGGCATTTACCTTGCTTATCTTCTTCCTCGTGGTCACTTCTATGGATACTGATGAAGGTCTCGCTCGTCTCCTCCCTCGTTGGGTACCAGAGGAGCAGCAGCAGGATCAGGAAATTAAGAAGCGTAACATTCTGAATGTAATGGTTAACGCCAACAACCAGATGCTTGTCGGTGACGACTATGTTGAAGGTTCAGTTGCATCTCAGAACCAGCAGCTCCGCGCAGCTGCTAAGAGCTTCATCACTGCTACCGGTACTTATTCTGGTGAGCGTGGTCCTGAACTCCGCGATGTAGACCCTGAGAAGAATCCAGAACTTGCAGCGCTTATCCTTCCTAAAGATCCAAACATCAAGGTTGCTAAGCAGCATGTAATTTCATTGCAGTCTGACTACGGTACCAGCTACGAGAAGTACATTCAGGTACAGAACGAGTTGGTAGCAGCTTACAACGAGCTCCGTCAGGAGGCTGCTAAGAAGTACTTCAATAAGAACTACGCAGAGGAAGAGCTCAGCTCTGACGAGCTCCAGGCTCTCAAGGATCTCTATCCTATGAACATCTCTGAGGCTAACGCCAAGTATTAATCATAATCAGGAAAATCAACTATGAGCAAATTTAATAAAGGCGAAAAAAGAGGAATGCCTGAATTGAACACCTCATCACTTCCTGACTTGGTGTTCTCAATCCTGTTCTTCTTCATGTGCGTTACCCACATGCGTGAGGATACTCCAATCGTAAAGGTTAACACTCCACGTGCTGACCAGGTCACTAAGCTGGAGAACAAGTCTCTCGTTACTACCGTACTCATCGGTGTCCCACGTGACTCGAAGTATGGTCGTGAGGAGCGTATCCAGTTCAACGACGACTTCCTTGAGATGGAGAACGTCGTTCCTAAGATGACCCAGGCACGTCAGTCAATGAAGGAGGCTGATCAGCCTAAGATGCAGATTTCCATGAAGATCGATCGCAACTGTAAGATGGGTATTGTGACCGAGCTCAAGAAGGAGCTGCGTAAGGCTCAGTGTCTTAAGATTAGCTATTCTGCCAAGAAGTAATTTGCGGCTCGAATGCTAAAATAATAATAAGGTCGCAATCAAGGTCCATGAGACTTTCGGTTGCGACCTTTTCTTTTTCAATCATCTTATTTTGCAGATAAAATCTGCCGAAATGTATTCAGGACGTCCGATCCTGCATATAGGATCAGACGCCGCGGATTCGGGTATACCTATCCTGCATCAAGGATCAGACGCCGCGAATTCGGGTATACCTATCCTGCATCCGGAATCAGACAAATAGATTCAATAGAGTCTTATTCTAATCGCGCAAGTTACACATTATATATATTATATAGTGTTCAAAATACAAATCTACAATTTTAATTCTATAATTTCATTATGGCATACAAAAGAATTCTTCTCAAGCTCAGCGGTGAGTCACTGATGGGCAGCAAGCAATATGGCATTGACGAGCAGCGTCTGGCAGAGTACGCTCAGCAGATCAAGGAGATCGCCGACATGGGTGTCCAGATCGGCATCGTCATTGGTGGTGGTAATATCTTCCGCGGCCTTACTGGCGCAGGCAAGGGCTTTGACCGCGTCAAGGGCGACCAGATGGGTATGTTGGCCACAACCATCAATGCACTTGGACTCAGCTCAGCACTCAACGCTGCTGGTCAGAAGGCTCGCGTACTCACCGCTATCAACATGTTCCCTATCGGTGAGCAGTACAGCAAGTGGCGCGCTATTGAGGTTATGGAGAAGGGAGAGATCGCCATCCTTGCTGGTGGCACAGGTTGCCCATACTTCACTACCGACACAGGTTCGGCTCTTCGTGGCATTGAGATCGAGGCTGACGTCATGCTCAAGGGTACCCGCGTAGACGGCATCTATACTGCTGATCCAGAGAAGGACCCAACCGCTACTAAGTTCGACAAGATCACTTACGACGAGATCTACCAGAAGGGACTGAAGGTCATGGACCTCACTGCCACTACCCTCTGCCGCGACAACAAGCTGCCAATCATTGTCTTCAACATGGACAAGGTAGGCAACCTCGTCAAGGTCATGAAGGGCGAAGGTATCGGCACTTTGGTTTACGAAGAAGCAAAATAAGTGAAAAATAAGCGACATTTCAAGTATTGAACGCTCAATATTTGGAAATCTCGAATAAATCAACTATCTTTGCAGCGCGCTCATGAAGAGTGCTCCAACAAAAAAGAATAGAAATAATCATTTAACACCTACAATTATAATGTTAGACGTTAAGCAAACCATCAAGGATGCCGAGGCAAAGATGCAGGCATCTGTTGATCACCTTCAGGAAACTTTCGACCACATCCGTGCAGGACGCGCTACTGTAAAGTTGCTCGACGGCATCAAGGCTGAGTGCTATGGCACCATGATGGAAATCAGCCAGTGTGCCAACTGCTCTACTCCTGACGCAAAGAGCATCCTGATCCAGCCATGGGACAAGTCTATGCTCCGCGTCATTGAGAAGGCTATCATCGACTCTCCTCTCGGCATCATGCCAGAGAACAATGGTGAGTACATCCGCATCGGCCTCCCTCCTATGACCGAGGATCGTCGTAAGCAGCTCTCTAAGCAGGCTAAGGGCGAAGAGGAGAATGCCAAGGTAGCTATCCGCAACATCCGTCGTGATATCATCGAAGCACTCAAGAAGGACGTTAAGAACGGTCTCCCTGAGGACGTTGAGAAGGATGCTGAGGCAACCGTACAGAAGGCTCACGATAAGTACATCAAGCTCCTCGAAAGCATCTACGCTGACAAGGAGAAGGAAATCATGAGCGTATAACGCTCAAATTATCAATGAAGGGTCTTGTAGTTCGCAATACAGGATTTTGGTATATGGTTCTTCCCGAGGGCAAAAACCTTCGGGAAGAATCTTTGCGTTTTGCGCAAGCAGGATTTGACGACGGACATCCTGTTGCAGATGGCCTGGTGCCATGTAAGGTGAAAGGCAATTTCCGACTGAAGGGTATCCGCACCACCAATCCTGTGGCCGTAGGAGACATTGTCGAATACGAGCTCAACAAGGAAGGTTTTGCCTTCATCAAAAAGATCCAGGAGCGACGCAACTACATCATCCGCAAAGCCTCAAACCTTAGCAAACAGGCACATATCCTTGCCTGCAACCTCGATCAGGTAGTACTGATCGTGACCGTGGCACACCCACAGACCGCCACGACTTTCATTGACCGCTTCCTTGCTACAGCCGAAGCTTACCGTGTCCCAGCCGTCATTGTCATCAACAAGATGGACATCTATGACGAAGACGAGACACGCTATGCCAACAACCTTGCACTCCTCTACCGCCACATCGGCTATCCTGTCTATCAGCTCTCCGTGGAGACAGGCGAAGGCGTAGAAGACTTCCGCCAGCATCTCTATGGCAAGACCACGCTGCTGGCTGGCAATAGTGGCGTAGGCAAGTCGTCCCTGATCAACTTACTGGTCCCTCAGGCCGCTGCCAAGACGGCCGAGATCAGCGACTCTCACGATCAGGGAATGCACACCACCACCTTCTCCGAGATGTATGAGCTGACTGCCACCGATCCAACAGAAGACTCCGGACACGGCACGTCTTATCTGATTGACACACCAGGTATCCGTGGCTTTGGCACCATCGAATTTGAGAAGGAAACCGTTGGACATTATTTCAAGGACATCTTTGCCATATCTGCTGATTGCCGCTTTGGCAACTGCACTCATACGCATGAGCCAGGATGTGCCGTTTTACAAGCCTTATCAGAACATCGCATCAGTCAGTCCCGTTATGACAGCTACCTCAGCATACTTGACGATGAGACAGAGGGCAAATATCGCGAATAAGATACTGCTGCTTCTGCTCCTGATGCTGACCATCCCTACGATGGCCAGTTCTAAAGACTTGGACTCACTCATTTACCAGATCAGCGAAAAAACCAACGATTTTCTGAAAGTCCCTGGAGCTTTCAATATCGAAGCCTACGTTTCTGGCCACTCCCAGTGCGATGAGGAAGGTCTTGTAGGCAAGCACTTTGCACATCTATTACCATTTCAGGGCAACCATAAGAGGGACATTGCCTTTGAGGCGATTGTCCAGGCCAGCTATCAGTGGCCAGGAGGTATCAAGTTCAGTTGCAAGACGATCAACTCGAACAACAAGCGTCGTAGTCGCGCCATGCTCAAAGACTACTACCAGACAGTTTTACCGGGATTGGAGATACGCGACTCGAAGGACGATTCTTCGGGCAAGTTCCATGTGCTGCCATTCTCCAGCGAAGGCCGCAAGGTCTATCATTATGAGTATGCAGAGATGACAGACAGCCGATACGAGAGGATTACCCAGCAAGGAATCCCCGTCGAACCATCGTATTGCCTGATTTCCTTCGAGCCTATCCGCGAGCACCACACCATGCTATCGGGCATACTGATGGTCGATAGTACTCGGCTGGAGGTAATCGGATTCCATGCTACAGGTCGCATTGAATTTGCGACGATCGAGACGGATATTCTCTTCCGTCGCGACAGCATCGCCAAGCAGTTATTGCCTTACACCAACCTCACCAAGATCCATTATACCTATGGTGGAACCGAAGGAACGAATACCTTCAGGACCTATTATCGATTCAAGAATATACAGTCTCTTGACAGCATAAAAAGCATCAGACATCCCCGCCTCAACCTCTCGGAGACTTACGAGACGCTCGAGATGAACGATGCTGACTTCGATACGATACGTCCTATCCTCCTTTCCTCCGTCGTAGATTCCATCCTATACACGCCAGAGGTAGTCGAACCTAAGAAAACGAGCAAGAAGAATGCGATCTTCACCATCTCTGAGCACATGGTCGAGGGTGGCAAGTTCGGCGATGACAACAACCGACTGAAGCTTTACGGACCTCTTGACCCGGCCACATTCGAGTACGACAGGATCAATGGATTCTCGCTCAATGAACGCCTTCGCTGGAATATTGTCTTCCGCGACAAATCCTCGCTCAACCTCTCAGCGCAGCTCGGCTACGCCTTCAAGATCAAGGAACTTCGCTACAAGGCGAAGCTCGACTGGACCTTTCTCCCAAAGATCCGCCAAGGTCTGACGGTATCATTTGAAAGGAGCAACTCCGGTTTCTCTTCCAAATATATCCAGACTATCAATCAGGCGCTCAAGCAGAAAAAGGATACTATCGACTTCTATGATTTAGGAATAGACTACTTCCAGCGCTACGAGCTCCGCATGGAGCATCATACCGAAATCCGCACGGGACTGAATATCTTCACAGGTATCCAGTATAATTATCGCAGTCCTGTCAAGCATGGTAAGATGGCTTCGTCAGTCGAACATCGTCAGGAACTGGCCGGCCAACATTATTCTGACTTTGCTCCCTACATCCGTCTTGAATGGACGCCACGCCAGTATTATTATTATGAAGGACGTCGAAAGATCTACATCGACGGACAGACTCCGACCTTTATCCTAGAGGCGAGTAAGGCTATCAAAGGTGTATGGGGTGCCGTCAGCGACTACGGACGCATAGAGTTCGATATGACACAGAATCTACGTGTGGCCAGCAAGAGACATATCTCCTATCGCTTCGGTGCTGGCACTTTCATGAACCAAAAGGGTGAATACTTCATCAACTACCACTATTTCACACGTCGCTTCTATCCTGCGAACTGGCAGGACAATCGCGTGGGTGGCATCTTCCAGCTTCTGGATGAATACTGGTTCAGTTCTTCGCCAAGCTATGTCAGAGGTCACGTCATGTACGAGACTCCTTACGGACTCATTCATCGCACTATGCGCTCACTCAGCAAGTATGTAATCAAGGAACGTGCTTACATGAGTATTCTTGGAGCCGAAGGCAAGAATTCCTACACCGAATTCGGATACGCCTTCGCAAATAACTACATCAATCTCGGATTGTTTGTTGGACTTAAGGGAGCTGACTTCTATAAGGTTGGTGCAAAGATCCGCATAGAGCTTGAGAAACATCTATAAAAAGAAGGGCATCTCCACTTTAATCCGTTGGAAGATGTCCTTCTTTATATTAAAAAAGAAAAGAAGGGCATCTCCCGACGACCTTCTTCCGTTAACCTTAAATCTAATACCATGAAAAACACGATGCAAAGATAAAGGTTTTCGGAATATTCTACAAATATTTTATGCTAAAAATGTTCGATTAAAACATTATTTAACGTTTATACTCTTTTTCCGTTCGCAAATAAATACATTTTTGCTTAATTGCTAATAAATTTAACGGTCTATTAACAAAATCACAATAGGCAAATAGCAGAAACGATGCGACCTGTTTCAATTCCTTGCTGACGTGCAGAGAATAGCTCTGACTCGTTCTGATAAGTACATACTGGAGTGCAGTCAATATGATCGAGCTCCACTCCTGCCTCCAACAGATCCATCGCATTGCTCTGCCACAAGTCCACATGAGGTTTCGCTAAAGGGACAAGCTGACCTTGAGCGCTAAACGTCTGTCGCAAGACACATTCAGCACGTCCTGCAGCGACAAAAGCCTCAGCAACCTCCTCTCCTACTTCAAAAGACTCAGGACTAATACTAGGGCCTATCATGGCCAGCAGATGCTCTGGTTGCACGCCGAGCGTTGTCTGCATCTGTTCCACCGTCTTTTTTACGATATGCTTCACCGTGCCACGCCAACCTGCATGGACAGCAGCTACCGTACGAGTCTCAGGGTCATAGAGGAGCACGGGCACGCAATCGGCCGTCCTGACACCTATCCAGCGTCCTTTCACTTGCGTAATCACAGCGTCAGCTTCCACATTCTGCAGCGCTGACGACTTGTCAAATGGAGTACTCTCCTCCACTACAACATTCTCCGTGCCATGTACCTGGCGAGGCATCCACACACCTGCACCAGCGTCTTCGAAACCTCGCATGGAGCAATAATGGTCAATCCCAGTCACTCCAAGGAGCAGCTGGGATTGCAATATAGGTTTTGTATCACTCCTCGTCATCCCAATCCTCCTCGATCAGGTCCTGACTAGCAACACCTTCTATTATATAATCATCATGGCCGTATGGATCAGCCTCCTCATAGTCATCCTCACTACCGCGTGAGAGATCGAGATTGCGATGTGTGAAGGTCTGGATACGGTTAGACTCATCGTTGAGCATCGTCCAGAGCATATCCTTCAGTTCATCAAGGCCCTGACCGGCAACAGCGCTTATAAAGACGGTAGGAACACCGTCTGGCAACTCCTGACGCATCTGGTCGATAAGCTCATCGTCCAACATATCGCACTTGGTGATAGCCAGCAGTCGCTGCTTATCCATCATCTCAGGATTGTAGGTTCGCAGCTCGTTGAGCAGGATCTCATAGTCCTTCTTGATGTCATTCGTATCAGCAGGAATCATGAAGAGTAACGTAGAGTTACGCTCAATGTGACGCAGGAATCGCAATCCGAGTCCCTTACCCTCACTGGCACCTTCGATGATTCCAGGGATGTCGGCCATGACGAAAGAGCGATTATCGCGATAAGGAACCAGTCCTAAGTTTGGCTCCATCGTCGTAAATGGATAGTCAGCGATCTTTGGCTTAGCCGCACTGATGCTGCTGAGCAAGGTGCTCTTACCTGCATTCGGGAAACCTACCAAGCCGACATCGGCCAGGAGCTTAAGTTCCAGAATCACAGCACGCTCGATGCAAGGTTCACCTGGCTGTGCATAGCGTGGAGCCTGATTGGTAGACGTGCGGAAATGCCAGTTGCCCAAGCCACCTCGGCCACCCTTCAGCAGGACGACCTTCTGATCATGATCAGTTACCTCGCAGATATACTCTCCGGTGTCAGCATCATAGACGACAGTACCCATAGGCACCTCGATGATAGCATCCTTGCCATCCTTACCAAATGACTTGTTCTCAGCGCCTGCCTGACCATCAGTAGCGAAGATATGACGCTGATAACGAAGGTGAAGCAAAGTCCAGTAGTTGCGATTGCCATGCAGAATCACACTACCTCCCTTACCACCATCGCCACCGTCAGGACCTCCCTTAGGAATATATTTGGCGCGATGCAGGTGCGAACATCCCTTACCGCCCTTACCCGAGCGGCAATAGATCTTTACATAATCGACAAAATTACTTTCTGCCATTCTTTATCGGAGATTATTCGAAAAGTGACTCGAAGAACCAGGTAAAGCCAACGCTGAGGTTACGGTTCTGAAGGAAGTCATTCGTTACATTGATAAAACCATAATCATAGGCAATGCTGAACTGATAGTTCTTTGCAACCATAGCACTTGCTTGAAGGCCCCAACCCATATCGAAGCGATTGCCATTGCGGAAATCAAAGATACCCCAGGTTTTATTATAGTTATTGTTCACATCAGACTTAAGAGTCTGCTTTCCAGAAAAGCCAACAGCGAAATAAGGACCTGTCTCTGCCATAATACTCAAATAGTCATTGATATACCAAGCATATCCGAAGTGTACAGGAATCTCGATGTAATGCGATACGACCTTCGAGCTGCCATTTATTGCTGAATTCTTAGAATATGCACCCTTCATCGAGTATTTTGTCTCTACACGAGCAAAGGTATTCGGAATAATAGGCGAAGCATCGACCATAAGATTCAAACCTACCTGGAAACCGGCCTGCATACTATAGTCAGACTTATATGTCTTAACATCCTGACCGAATCCCTCAGAAACAGAAGCTTCAAAATCACCCGACAAGTTTGATGCATTCATACCGACGGTAACACCTAATTTATATGGAGGCATGCCCTCGATACCAGAGAGCTGAGCTTTTGCACTGAAAGCAAAAGTAGAGACCACGAGGGTCGCAATAATGGCAAATAACTTTTTCATAGTTATATAAATTTAAAATGAATAATCAGAAATTGATATAAATTTGGTGCAAATGTAATTATCTTTTATCAAAAAAACAAATAATCGGACAGAATAATCTCACGAACCGCTCTTTTTAGTCAAATATAACGAATTTACCCTCAAAAAAAGCCCCGAAAATATGTTGCTCAACATGTTTTCGTCCTTTTTTCTGTTTTTTATTTGTTTTCATTCGAAAAATCCTTTATCTTTGCGCAGATTCTTTCGTTAACCCCAATGCTAAATAACATGTAAATTGAAAGTAGTCTTCTCGGCATAGGCCCTTTGGGGTTTATGTCGGAAGAAAACTACTCAAAAGATTCCAGACATACAAATCTATCAAAATAATATTTCATATCATGGACGAACAGCTTATCAAAGATTGCACCGCCAAGGCTCAGGCTTGGTTAGGTGCAGGTTTCGACGAAGAAACCAAGGCCGAAGTAAAGGCTATGCTCGAGAACGAGGACAAGACCGCACTTATCGACGCTTTCTATCAGAACCTCGAGTTCGGTACTGGTGGTCTCCGCGGCATCATGGGTGCTGGTACCAACCGTATGAACAAGTACGTAGTAGGTATGGCTACCCAGGGCTTCGCTAACTATATCAACAAGGCTTTCCCAGGCATGCAGCCAGCCGTAGTCGTAGGTCATGACTGCCGCAACAATGGTCGTATGTTTGCTGAGACCGTAGCTAACATCTTCTCTGCTAACGGCATCAAGGTTTATCTCTTCGAGAGCCTCCGCCCTACTCCAGAGATCTCTTTCGCCATCCGTCAGCTCAAGGCTCAGGCAGGTGTCAACGTTACCGCTTCGCACAACCCTAAGGAGTACAACGGTTACAAGGCTTACTGGGACGATGGTGCACAGGTACTTGCTCCACACGATACTGGTATCATCGAGGAAGTAAATAAGGTTACTATCGACGACGTTAAGTTCGAGCCAAACAAGGAGCTCATCGAAATCATCGGTGGCGAGATGGACTGGGATTACCTCCAGGCAGTTAAGGAGGCTATGGTTGACCAGGACGTTATCCTCCGTCACAAGGACCTCAACATCGTCTACACCCCACTCCACGGCACCGGTCGTGTCATCATTCCTGAGGCTCTCCGCTCATGGGGCTTCCAGAATATCCACGTCGTACCAGAGCAGATGGTTATCGACGGAAACTTCCCAACCGTAGTTTCTCCAAACCCAGAGAACTCTGAGGCAATGACCATGGGTATGAACCTCGGCGATAAGGTAGGTGCTGACCTCGTCATCGCTTCTGACCCAGATGCTGACCGCTTGGCTATCGTCTGCCGCGACGCTTCGGGTAAGTGGATGATTCTCAACGGTAACCAGACCGCTATGATGTTCTACTGGTACATCATCACCAACAAGAAGAAGCTCGGCCAGCTCAAGGGCAACGAGTTCATGGTTAAGACCATCGTTACTTCTGAGCTCATCGCTAAGATCGCAAAGAAGAACGACGTTGAGATCTTCGACGAGTTCACCGGCTTCAAGTGGATTGCTTATCGTATCCGCATCAACGAAGGCGTTAAGAAGTACATCGGTGGTGGCGAGGAGTCATTCGGCTTCCTTCCATTCGACAAGGTTCGCGATAAGGATTCTCCTGCTTCTATCTGTCTCATCTGCGAGATCGCAGCATGGGCTAAGGATAACGGCATGACCCTCTTCGACCTCCTCCTCAGCATCTATAAGGACTATGGTTTCCAGAAGGAGAAGGCTGTCAGTGTAACCAAGCCAGGCAAGTCTGGTGCTGACGAGATCAAGGCTATGATGGAGAACTTCCGTGCTAATCCTCCTAAGGAGCTCGCTGGCGAGAAGGTGATCCTTGCTAAGGACTTCAAGACCCTCAAGCAGACCGACGCTCAGGGCAACGTAAGCGACGTGGATATGCCAGCTACCTCTAACGTACTGCAGTACTTCACCGAGGGTGGCATCAAGGTTTCTGTACGTCCTTCAGGCACCGAGCCAAAGATCAAGTTCTACTGCGAGGTTCCTGCAGAGTTCGATGGCGACTATGAGAAGGCTTCAGCAGCTGCAGAGGCTAAGCTCAAGGTTATCTGCCAGAGCCTCGGTATCTGATAAAGAATAGATATTATATTTCGCGCGCGATGTATGACAAAAGGAAGTCCGGACGTCATATTTCGCGCGCGATGTATAACAAAAAGAAATCCGGATGTCATATATTGCGCGCGATGTATGACAAAAGGAAGTCCAGGGACAACACAAAGGTTTTAAAACAATAAAGGGCCAGTCATCACGACGGCCTTTTATCTAATTTACCTAATTACCTTAAAAAACTTACCAAATTATAAACACAATACCATGAAAAACACTGCAAAGATAAGGGGTTTTCCGATAAAGTGCAAACTATTGTACTAAAAATTAGCAATTCGCTACGGTTTTTCCTATATTCCGTAGCGGATTGCTAATTTTGCTTTGCAGTTTATTATCGATAACCGCTCTTTTTTACTTCTTTTCGATGCAACGATAGTTTCCACTGAGGTGCATCAAAGCAAAAAGTCGGAGCAAACCGTCATAATATGCATCGAAATAACCATCAGCGAATGGTTTATGCTCCGCATTCCAGAGCTGAGCGATGAACTCATGGTTCTTGGCATGAGAAGTGAGCAATGAAGCAGCAGCCGAAGTTGCTACAAGGCCAAGACCATGGCGGAGAGCGGTCTTGCCACCAGCAGGGAGGATACGCTTTGGCAAGGTGCCATCGACATTATACTGATCCATGAAGGTCTCAAGACCCTGGCTGTAGAGGAAGTTCTGGATGGTCTCACCATAGTTGCGCTGCCAAACCTGATCCTTGCAAGCCCAAGAGTAGTCGAGTGCAATGTTCATAGGAACGCGCCAAGAGTCGAAGCGGAACTCATCGCCGATGATGCCACGAGAGTTACGGAGGGTACCGTCATAGTTGTTATAGTCAGGATTGAGACCGGTCATAGGGTTGATACTCTTGTGGAGATACTCACGGCTCAAGCGTGCACACTCCATCCAGTAGTCGCTGCGACCATCATCAGCATACTTGGCCCAAACCTCATAGAAAGCAGGGAGGTGGTATGAAGGATCGGTATAGTCAGCACCTGGCACGAAGGTGATGAGCTTGGTCTCAGGGTCGATGAGCGAAAGGGTCTTATCGACCATCTCAGGCTTTGGCATCTCGAAACCCTCAGGGAACTTCTCACCTGGCTTAGGCCACTTGAAGCCTTCTGGCATCTTAGGCATCTGTGGCATCTTCTCTACACGTGGCTGGATGACGTCGAGCAGATACTGAGCCTCCTTCTTATAGTTGATAGCGCCATTGTCACCCCAGCGGTTGCTGGCAAAGAGCAATGAGGTGATGTAGTAGAGCTCACCATCAGAAGCAGGACCATTGGCATTCGAGGTACCATCAGGACGGCAACTCCAGCGGAAGTAACCCTTGTGAGCGCCTTCGGTCATCTGCATATACTTCTTACCCCAACGCCAGATGCGGTCGAAGATCTCCTGCTTATCGAACTGAACAGCAATCATCAGGCCGTATGACATACCCTCGGTGCGAGCGTCATTGTTCTTGATATCACTGATATAACCCATATCCTCGCCTACCTCGAAGTAGACCTTGTTAGGACCATAGAACACGTCATTGAAGACCTGCTGGAGCTTAGCATCGATCTCTGCCTGAGAGTAACCAGCCTCAAGGAGGACGTTGCGATACTGACCGGTCTCCATACCTCCCTTGGTCCAAGGAGTGAGAGGCTTCTTGGCATTGAGAGTGATCCAGTCGACCTCTACGCCATTGGCCTTACCACTGTTGGTCAAAGTGATATCATAGACACCAGGAGCTACGACAGGCATGTCGAGGCAGATCTCCTCCCAACCATTGGTCTTCTGCACCTTGAGGTTAGCAGTAACCTTTGGCAATGCTACGGATTGCATCACTGGCTGGAGCTTGAGCTGGAGGTCAGCGCCCTTGGCTGCACGTACACGAAGCCATACCTTGGTAGCTGGAGCGTTCTTCACTTCAGCCTTCTCATAGCGTACCCAAGCCTGTGGATCGAGCGCGATCTTCCAGCCATTGAAGCGGAGTGTTGTGTCGGCCTTGATCTCGTCTGCGCTGTTGGCCCAGTCGATGCTTGCACCCTTAGCGCTGATTGCACTGTAGCGGTCGAGCTGGATCTTCTCTGCTGCATCAGAGATACCTACGCCACGGAGAGTAGGAATGACCTGCTTGATAGTTCCATCGGCATTGAACGAAAGGCTATCTACGCGGATGCTACGGCTCTTATCGAAGTTTGGAGAATAGTCGTTGTGGTGATAGAAGAGGTACCACTGGCCCTTGAACTCCACGATCGAATGGTGGTTGGTCCAACACTGTGTTGGTGACTCTTCCATGATCAGACCTTTGTACTCGTAAGGTCCCATCGGATTGTCGCTCATAGCATATACCAACGCCTCGGTAGGGTTATCGAGCACCTCGCCTTTATCATTCTTCTCGCCAGCCTTGTAGCGAACCCAAGGATAGGTGAGGTAGTACTTGCCGTTACGCTCGAAGGCGAATGGACCCTCCATGAGGCCTGCCTGTGGCAGATCCTTCGAGAGGTTGACGCCTACCGACTTCATCTCGAAATTGCCGAACTTACGTACTGAAACCGGATTATCTTCGTCCAGCTCCAGCAGGTTTTTCTTCAGCTTGGCAACATTCAGGCCGCCGCTACCCCAGAAGATGTAGCTGTCACCATTCGAACACTGCATCACACATGGATCGATGCCACCGATACCCTCAATCTTGTTTGGCTCGGCCTTGAATGGACCATAAGGAGTGTCTGAGATAGCCACACCTACGCCGAAGCCACCGCCACGCTGGCCTTCGACAGGCTTTGGTGCATCAGGGAAGTAGAAATAATACTTGCCATTAGGACCCTGCACACAGTCAGGAGCCCACATGGAATAAGCGGTAGGATTGCCCCATGGCACGTCCTTCTGATCGAGGATCATACCGTGGTCGGTCCAATGCACAAGGTCGGCACTCGAATAGACGTGATAGTCGGCCATGCAGAACCAGTCCTGACGAGCGTCAGGATGCTCCGAAGGCGTGATATCGTGCGATGGGTAGACATAGACGCGGTCACCGAAGACACGCGCAGTAGGGTCGGCCGAGAAGTTTCCGCTCACAAACGGATTCTGGGCCTGCACCATAGTGCATCCTGCAGCCATCATAGCTGTAAGGACGAGAGGGAATTGTAACTTCATCGTTTTTCGATAGATTTATTTTGGTAATGTTGTCTTTCTGCTGCAAAGATATTAACATTTGGCCATATTACCAACCTTTATAATAATAAAATAGGTATAAAACCATAAAATTTAAGTTATTTTGTAACTTTTAGAGCCGAAAGGTCCTGATGTTCGACAGAAATATTTATCTTTGCAGCGTGCTCTTTAGGAGTGAAGTACAGTTTTTCTCAAATCCCGTCTGCATGTATCGCATCGTTTGTCCTCTGCTGATTCTCCTCACGTTACTGACGGCTTGTCAGCGTCCTGTGGCCGAAGTGTCAGAGGCAGCAAACGCCATCTACTACTGGCGCTCGGAGCTGACGCTCAATACTGAGGAACAGGCTTTTCTCAAGGATCATGACATCCGGAAGGTCTATCTGCATCTCTTCGATGTGGTGCGACGCAATGGACAGCTGCAACCACAGACGACGCTAGAGGTCAGAGACACCTTTCCGCCAGAGGTTGACATCATCCCGATCGTCTTTATGGCTCCCGATGTGATGAAGGATACTACAGGACTTGCTGAGTTGCCGAGACTTATCGCTCATCGTGTGCAGCAGATAATGGTGCAGAATGAGATGAAAGCGCCGCGGGAGCTACAGATTGACTTTGACTGGACGAAGCGCAATGCGAAGACCTATTTCCAGTTCATTGAGCGACTGAAGGAAGCCATCCAGCAGGAAGGTATGCAACGGCTCTCAGCCACGATACGTCTGCATCAGCTCTCCATGCCAGCACCACCTGTCGACTATGGAGCGCTGATGGTCTATAACGTCGGCCGACTTCAGGATCCTGACGAGGAATGCAGTATCCTCACCACCGAGGCTGTACGACCATACTTGCGTCACCTCAAGGACTATCCGCTGCCACTCTGCACGGCGTTGCCTGTCTATCGCTGGGATCTGCTCTTCCACGACGGCAACTTCCGCTGTATCCTGCGTGGCATGGATCTACAAGATACGACCCTCTTCCGTCAGCTCGACGCCACTCACTACCAGGCGTTGCAATATCAGATCATTCCTCCGAATGCAGTGACTCAATACAGCGAAGGACGTATCTATCCGAGCGACATCGTCCGACATGAATCCGTTTCGGCCAAGACGCTGCACGAAGTCCTGCAAATGCTACGCGACCGCCGACCGTCTATGGCACGGCAACTGATTCTCTATCACCTCGATCATCAACAACTAAAAGACTATAATCCCGATGAAATTCAGGAACTTTATTCTGACCGCTAGCATCTGTGCAGCCACACTCTGGCCAAGCACGGCGTGTGTCGACTACGAAGATCCTTCGTTCTTCAACCTCTTCCGCTGTACGCCAGACATGCCCGACATCGACCGTACCCGCCAGGAAGAGTCAGCCGCCTTCTGGGCCAAATATGCCGGACTTCCGAATGACAACGAACTCATGAGCGCTCTCAGTTACATGTACGAGAGCCACTTTGACGAGGACAACGACGGCAATCTCCTCATCACCACACTCCGACAGCAAGGCAAGACCGACGCGCTGAAGCTCGTCCGCCTCAACTTCGACCTCGGACAGCTCATCGACAGTCGTTTCAGCTGGTCTTATAAGAAGACTACGCCAGCCGACTATCAGGCGCTTCTCGCTCGTATCGACGGTCTGCGTCTCACCGGCGAACTCAACCGTCGCAAGACCTTCCTCAAGATGCGCTGTCTCTTCGCGCTGCAGGACTATGATGCTTGTATGCGCCTCTGGGAGATGTTCGCCTCGAAGTGGGAAGACTCTCCGCTCAAGCAGCGCGCCTACGGTTACGTGGCAGGTATTTACTATCGCACAGGCAAGTTCGAGGAGGCCATGCAGGTCTACTTTGAGCAAGGTGACGAAGGTAGCATCCGCCAGTGTGTCAACCGAATCCTGCAGCGTTCGACTTTGCAGGAGCAATACGACAAGGACCCTAACGCTCCGATCCTTAGCCATTTCCTGGAGGACTACGCTAACTACTTCTATCACTCGACGTTCGATGAGTTCTGGCGCAGCAACGAGAAGGACAATCCAATCTGGAGTGCAGTCAACCGTCAGCGCGAACAGGTGCTGGCACTGGCCGAGCGAGCTGTGAAGGAAGGTAAGAGCCAGGATACTCAGATGTGGCAGGCCTTCATCGGATTCATTCAGCTGGCTCATGGCGAAAACGAACAGGCTTACCAGAGCCTCGTCAAGGCCGAGCAGATGAAGAAAGGTGTCATGGCCGACCGTATCGGCCTCTACAAGCTGGCAGCCTCGCTCTCGATGGAAAAGAAGCCTGCTGGGTATGACGATTATTTAGGTAAGGCGCTCGACCAGTATCTCACCATCGCTGGAGATTATTCGTACTCAAGCATCACACGCGACATCACTCACAGCATGCTCCAGTATGAGATCAACAATCGTCTCAACGCCTACATCGAGGCCACGAAGCCTGGTTATGTTGACTATCTCAATGACATGGTTTTCAACTACTCTAAGCGCATCTACCTCCTTGATCGCATGCACAAAACCGAAGACGTACGTCAGCTCCTCGCTCTACTACAGAACGGTTCCGACGACGTGCTGACCAACACGTTGCTCAAGCACAGCGAGCTCACACTGGATGCTACCAACGAGTATCTCGGTACGCTCCTGATGCGCGAAGGCAAGTACGAAGAAGCTGCCACCTATCTGGAGAAAGTCAGCCAACAGTATATCTGGAACATGGGTATTATGCCATACCTCTTCATGCGCGAAGTTCCTGAGCGCCTCTTCATGCGCAAGGATTATAAGGAATACTACGACATGGAGCTCGTCGAAGGCAATCCTAAGCTCAAGTTCTGCCGCAAGGTCATCGACCTCAAGCAGCAAGTAGCCAACAGCGAGAAGGACGAGAAGGCAAAGGCTGCTATCACCCTGGCCAACCTCCTCTTCCAGGCGTCTGAGGCAGGTGACATGTGGGCCATGAGCGAGTATTACTGGACAAGCTATGGCGCTCATTTCAACGAGCTTGACCTACAGGCCATCCCATATCTCCATGAGGCGATCAGAGCCACCCAAGACCCGAACTTGCTCACTCAGGCCTATTTCGGACTTGCTGCGACTCCTACCTCCGAGAATGAGATTCCTACGATCGCCAGCACCGGCATCTTCTACCCGGATGCTAGTTCTGAGCAGGTGGAAATCTACAAGACCAACATCGAAGGCTATCGCTGGCTTATCAAGCAGAGCAATCGTAGTCACGAAATCTATCAAAGTTGCGACTGGCTGAAGCTCTACGGACCTGAAGCCATTGACTAACAAACTGTGTCAAAAGAAGACATCTGACCTAGAATATAAAATAACAAATATCACCACCTTCTCTACAATGGTCTGTAGCGGAGGTGGTGATATTCGTTATTTATTATTTGGCTGTATAGCCTCTTGTTATTTATTCAGTTAAGACTGAAAGAATCTGATTAGTTGAAGAAGTACTTCAAACCAAGCTGGAGGCGCCAAACGTTAGCATCGCTCTTAAGAGAAGTGTAAGAATCCTTAATGAGCTTGCCATCATACTCGTTCATTGTGAAGGTAGGAACATTGCTAGCGTCCTTGCCTGCATAGTGGAGGACAGCACCGTTCTTGCAGCTTGCGTTGGTCTGATAAACACCCCAGTGGCTGTTGAGCATGTTACCAAAGTTCTGGATATCAGCGCTGATCTGGAACTTATGAGTCTGCTTGCCGGTCTTGAATGAGAAGTCCTGAGTAATACGGAGGTCTACACGGTTGTACCAAGGAGCACGAGCAGAATAAGCCTCAGCATACTCACCCTTGTGGTTCTTGAGGTAGCTATCCTGGTTGACGAATGCCCAGAATGCATCAGCCTGCTGAGCTGCGGTGTAAGTAACGTTGCCGCTCTTATCCTTCATATCAACGAACTTAATCTCGTCCTTAGAAGCAGGAATGTAGATGAGGTCGGTTGAAACGCCATCGCCATTCATATCATTGTCATAGATGAATGAGTTGCCGCTGTAAGAGAAGCCCTGATAGAAGAGGTTGAATGAGGTACCGGTCTTAGCGATGGTGTAGTTAGCAGAAGCGATAACCTTGTGAGGGGTTACGTACTGTGAACGCTGCAACTCACCTGCGTTAGGACCATTGACAGAATACATACCCTGCCATGTAGATACAGGGTCAGAACCTGGCATACCAGAAACCTCCTTCGACTCAGTCATGGTGTAAGCAGCCATCAACTGGAGGTTCTTGACTGGCTCAGCGTTGAGAGTAACGTTGAGGGTGTAGCCATAACCCTTAGAAGTATTGTCGAGGATAACGGCATTCTTGCCAGATACGTAGGTGTAGTCGCTATAGATGTAACGATCATCAGCACCGCTGAACTTAGCCATATTGCTCTTCTCAGGATCCTTGATGTTGATATTCTCGATCCAAACTGCACTGATGTTCTTGGTGAACATAGCCTCAGCAGTTACATTGAATGGGAATGAGGTTGGCAAGTTGTAGTCAGCAGCGATAGAAGTCTTCCATACCTGTGGCATCTTAAAGTTATCAACGACACCAGAAATCTTACTACCTGCAGCATGGTTAGCATCCGTAAGTTCACGCTGGTAGCCGAGAGCGTTGATCATGTCATCGACCTTGGTGTAAACTGTGCCATCTGCCTTCTGAAGCTTCTGGAGGCTTGCAAGAGTAGACTCCTTACCGTCAGAGCTTGAGAGAGACTGTGTGATCTGTACGAGAGCTGCATTGGTAGGCTGGTTGGTGAAGAATACCAATGGGAGACGACCAGCGAAGAGACCTGTACCACCACGGAGCTTGAGTGAGTTGTCACCGAAGACGTCCCAAGAGAAACCTACACGTGGTGAAATCTGCATGTTGCTGCCTGGCCACTTACCAGTATCGACCTTACGACCGCCGAAGTCAAGAGCATAGATAGCCTTGTTGGTGAGGATGTCTGACTCATCGAACATGAGCTCGTCGAAGCGAACACCATAGTTGAGCTTGAAGTTCTTTGAAACCTTCCAGTCATCCTGGAGGTAGAAGCTGAGCTGGTTGAAAGTAACCTGAGCGTTAGGATCCTTCACCCCGTTGAAACCATAGGTCAAAGCGAATGACTCAGGAGTCTTGTTCTGGAGGAAGTCATCAACGGTAGCATAACGATAGTAACCAGTACCATTACGCATGTAAGCGTTGTTAGCAAACTGGTGCTCGAAGCTGATACCAGCGAGGAGCTGATGATCACCGAGGGTGTACTTGAAGTCATCCTTGATATTGAAAATCTTGTTCTTTACACCATTATTATAAGTAAAGAGCTCGTAACCTGCCGACATGTAAGGACCACCGTTGGTAGTACCATCGAACATGATATCGATCATTGGGAACTCGCTTGAGTTGGTGCCACGGATATCCTCAATGTTGGTGTAGGTAGCAAGCAACTGGTTAGAAGCGCTGTTACCGAAACGGCTGTTGAGGTCGAGTGCCCAAGACTCTACGAGGTTGTCCATAGAATACATGGTGTTAGCGAAAGCCATTGACTGAAGACCTACACGGTAGGTGTTGTTGAGACGTGGCTTAACATCGACAGAGTTGCCGTTAGGAGCATTCCAAGCTGTATTCTTGGTGCGGTTGTAACGGAGAGAGAGACGATGCTCGTTGGTGATGTTCCAGTCGAGACGACCGAGGAGACGATAGTTCTCCTCGTCACCAGGGAAGTTGGTGTAAGAACCAGGATTGTATCCATAGGTGTTCTGAAGGTGATCAGAAACCTTCTTCATATCCTCCTCAGTAGTACGAGAGATCATGTCCTTGCCACCGGTCTCACCTGCCTTAGCAGCACGGTACTTGATAACCTGACCAGGGGTCTGCTCCAACTCGTAGTTAACGAAGAAGAAGAGCTTATTCTTGATGATTGGACCACCGAGAGTGAAGCCGTAGATCTGCTTCTTCTCCTTTGGACGATCGCCAAGGCGATCACCGTTTACACGGTTACCACGAAGGTTCTGATCACGATAGTAGGTATAAGCAGTACCCTTGAAGGTGTTAGTACCAGACTTGGTGATTGCGTTGATACCACCACCGATGAAGTTTGACTGACGAACGTCAAATGGAGAAACTACAACCTGGATCTCATCGATAGCGTCGAGAGAGATAGGGTTGCCACCACCAGGGAGCGCTGAGCTAAGACCGAAGTTGTTGTTGAAGTTAGCACCATCGATGGTGAAGTTGGTAGAACGACCGTCGCCACCTGCGAAGCTGTTGCTGCCACCTGCGTATGGAGAGAGGCGTGCAATATCAGAGATAGAACGTGAGACGGTAGGCATCTGAGAGAGAGCCTTGTTGTTAATGTTGATAGCAGCACCGGTCTTCTGACCAGCGAACTTGCTGGCAGTACCAACAACGATGACCTCCTCGAGCTGATCAGCAGATGAGTTGAGCTCAACGTTGAGGTTGAAGTTCTCACCGAGGACGAGGGTTACATCGTTGTAGACCTTGGTCTGATAACCGATGTAAGATACCTTGATGGTGTAAGGGCCACCGACGCGCATACCTTCGATAGAGAAGTTACCTGCAGCGTTGGTAACGATACCATAAGTAGTTCCTGAAGGCTCGTGAATAGCCTGAACGGTAGCGCCGATGAGCTCACCGTCAGCATCAAGAACCTTACCAGACATTGATGAGGTGGTAACCTGCGCCATAAGCATGACACAAGATACGAGAGCCATCACCAAACTAAGCAATACTTTCTTCATTTGTTGATTTGTTAAAAAATAATGTATATTGATTTGAATTTATAACACTGAATACCTTATAGAATAGAGGTGAATATTGGGATAAGTCCCCGCTTCATTTTTCCTTTTACTACGTAAATGCGGTGCAAAGATAGTGAATAAAAAACAATTTTAACAATAGTATATGCCTATCTTGCAGAATTTAACAAATATACGCTGATAAATTGTTAATTTTCACAGTTTACATTACAATTTCTGCGTGCAAAGATAGGGAATGGTTATGACAAAATGATTTCAAATCGGATACAATTTTGTGAAAGCCTTTGGATTTGCTGACATATTGACACAAAAAAACCGCTCGGACAGATGTCTGAGCGGCCTGTGTCGAATCAATCAAGGATTGATGACAAAGCAATTTTTACTTGACCTTGTCAACAATTGCTTTGAAAGCCTCCGGATGGTTCATACCGAGGTCAGCGAGAACCTTACGGTTGATGTCGATGCCGTTAGCGTGGAGGAGACCCATGAGCTTAGAGTAGCTGAGACCCTCGAGGCGAGCAGCAGCGTTGATACGCTGAATCCAGAGAGCGCGGAAGTTGCGCTTGTTGTTACGACGATCGCGGAATGCATAAGTCAAACCCTTCTCCCAGGTATTCTTAGCAACGGTCCACACATTCTTGCG
>JAZQQH010000035.1:0-10065 GCA_045628985.1 Bacteroidales bacterium
TCAAGCAGAAAACAAGCCATTGTTGATTTTGTGGCAGCAAACCCCGGAAGTTCTGCTGTCATCATTTCCCGAGAACTTGGCATCCCTCTTCGCACTATACAAAGAGAGCTGGCAGGCCTTTCTGATAGGATAGAGCACAAAGGAAGCAGTAAAACGGGAGGATACTATTTGAGGGAAGTATGAGGGCATTACCCGCATGACCATTCATCCAGCACAATGGTTAGACATAACATCCATAGAACTCTATAAGTTTACTTTTTCCGGTACTGTTTGATAAAGTTTATGATGCATATTGAAATATTTGGATACCATTTTGGTATTTTATATATTTGCAAAAATTAATGAAAAAATGACGGTAATAAGCATTAGAGATTTTAGATCAAATCAAGGAAAATACCTTGGCCTTGCTGCTAGCGGAGAAAGTGTTATTCTCACTTCCCGTGCTGGTAGTTTTAAGATAGTGCCTGTATCTGAGGATGATAGCCTTATCAGCAAGAAAGGTAAGCGCCTCCGCGGGGACGTCTTGACGCGTGTCTGAAAAAGCGTGACCTTCGCATGATTGAAAGAAGAACAGTCATGGAAGATCAATCCCAAAGCATCAGCCCGTCACCGGTGACGTTGGCCAAGCAGGCTCTCACAGAGAAGGTGTGGCACCTCCTTGTCAGCGCCTATACTGACAATCTCAGCCTGAACCTGGACCGGTTCCTCAGGCAGAACCATCTCAACCGTAAACGTGTCGAGGAGAACCTTGCAGAGTTCGGCCGCTCTTTCGAGTCGGCCCGCTTCGCCGCCATCATCGCCCGCCGCGAGCGGAAGAAGGCGCTCACCCGTGCCCGGAACGAGAAGGCCAGGGCCGACCGTCTCGCCCAGCGCGACGCCTTCCGTAAGCAGAAGGCCGAGAAGGAGAGGAACGAGGGCTGGGATGCCGGCCCGCTGCCGGAAGGCATGTTCATCCAGTTCTATCCCGGGAAGAACGATGCCGCCCGGACATACCGCGGCATCTCCGTCAACTTCCCCGACGGGACGAACCTCACCCTGCAGGAGTGCTCCGCGGAGGGTCTCTCGTCGCTCATTGACATCTACAGGAAGAGGAAGGAGGCCGCGGCATGTTCTCTCTAGAAAGCAACTGCCGGTACTTCATGTGCCAGCACCCGGTGAGCATGCGCAAGGGCATCGACTCCCTCTTCACCCTCATCCAGTCCGAGTCCCCGCTCTCGCCGATGTCCGGCGACGTGTTCGTCTTCTTCTCCAAGAACCGCCAGTCGGTGAAGATCCTCCGGTGGGACACCGACGGGTTCCTCCTCTATCACAAGCGCCTGGAGAGGGGCAGCTTCGAGATGCCCCGGAGGAACGCCGACACCGGCTACTACGAGCTCCCGTGGGAGACCTTCAGCTTCATAATGTCCGGCGTGTCGCTCGAGAGCGTTAGCTTCCGCAAGCGCTACAGGACCCGCTTCGTTAGTGTATAATACACTATCTATCAATAAATTAAATAAACTTTTCCCTTGCTATTCCCGAATATTTTTCATACATTTGTATGATGAAAAAGGTCGGGATCACAGCCATACTTGAGACGCAGCTGGAGGCGGCGAACGCCACCATCCGCGAGCTGACGCTCCGTCTGGAGTCCATGTCAAGGACTATTGAAGAGCAGTCCGCGACCATCAAGTCCCTGGAGTCAACCATCAGGAACCTCGAGGAGCTTCTACTGAAGAAGGACGACGCCCTGTCGTCCGCCGAGGAGCAGAAGAAGGCCCTCGGCAAGCTCATCGGGAAGAAGAACGAGAAGGTGAGGACCGCCTTCGTCCCGAAGACGGAGGAAGAACGCGCCGAGCTGGACAAACGCCGCGATGAGGAGCGCAAGGCCCGCGGCAACAACGGGGCCAGGCGCAACATGCACTACGAGATGACCGTGGAGGAGAAGGACGTACGTCCCGAAGATTCCATCGCGGGCGATCCCGATGCATCGGTGATAGGCGCGAAGCAGTACGTCCGCTACAGCATGATACCTCCCCGGTTCATCAAGACCGTATACAACAACATCGCATACAGGCTGGGCGGGACCGTGTACACCGGGACCGTCCCCTCGACCCCCTTCCAGAACTCCTGCTACGAGGCGTCCTGCATAGCGGGGATTGCCGAGCTCAGATACATACAGTCCCTTCCCGTGGAGAGGATAGTGGGATACTTCCAGTCGCACGGGTTCGACCTCGACAAGAACACCGCCCACGGACTCCTGAAGAAGGCGGCAGACCTGCTCGACCCCCTGCTGAAGGCCCTGGCCGGTGCAGTGAAGGGTTCGGCCTACAACATCTGCGACGAGACCTACCACAAGGTCCTCGTCAATGCCGATGACAACGAGGGCCGCGGAAGCAGGAAGGGATATCTCTGGGACATGATTGCCCCCAGCCTCGGGCTCGCGTACTTCTTCTACGACGAGGGTTCCCGTTCCGAGGACGTCATCCTGAACGAGCTCGAGAACTACGAGGGGATCATCCAGTCCGACGGCCTGAACGCATACAAGAAGGTGGCGGCGAGGTCGGACGGCAAGGTCACGCGCCTGTCCTGCCTGCAGCACTGCAAGCGCGGGTTCATCGACCTGCAGGGCAACCCCGACGCGGACTTCATCCTCGAGCAGGCGAACCTGCTCTATGCCAACGAGCATCAGCACAGCATAGGCACCGACGGATGGACGGAGGAGGACAACCTCCGGTGGAGACGGACGTACGCCCCGCCGATCCTGAGGAAGCTCAAGGCCGCGCTGCAGAAGGTCGTCGACTCTCCGGACAAGTATCCTCCGAAGAGCCCGATGCACAAGTCTGCGCAGTACTTCCTCAATGAGTTCGACGGCGTCGAGGCGATCTTCCGCACGGGCGGGTGCGACCTGGACACGAACAGGCTGGAGAGGCTGAACCGCTATGTCTCCCTGTCGAGGCGCAACTCCCTCTTCTTCGGAAGCCACGAGGGTGCGGAGCGCGGAGCGCTGTTCTACTCGCTCTCCTGCAGCTGCCGTCTCTGCGGCGTGGACTTCTTCGAATACCTCACCGACGTCATCGACCGCATCGCGGCGATGGGCCCGAAGGCTACGGCGGACACCTGCCGCGACCTCCTTCCCGACCGCTGGAAGCCGCAGGAATAGCAGCTCTGCAGCAATATTATCGCATATAACGCAGAAATCATTCAATTTGAGTCCTTTCCTTTGGTAAAACAATCGGAAAGGACTAATTTTGTTGGATTTATTGACAATCAACGAATAAAAATATGACAGACAACATCAAAAGCATCTCGGACCAGCGCACGCGGTACAGAGCACCGCTCGTGAAGGTCATCGAGATCAAGTCGCAGGGCGTGCTCTGCGGGAGCGACCCGTCCCTGACCGGCTGGGGTAACGGCTCGGAATCCGATGGTGGAGAAATGATAGAGGAGGAATAGCCATGAGACACCTGTTCAGAACACTCATCCTCGCCCTGCCGGTAGTGCTGGCAGCGGCGGCATCCTGCACGGAGAACCTGCCCGAGGACATCACCCGGACCACAGAAGACAGCAAGGTCTACCTGAAGATCGGCTCGGTATCCACGTCCGAGCTCACCAAGTCGGCCATCGAAGGGACATCTTTCCCTACGGCGGAGGCCGCATCCATCGGCCTCTTCATCGATGGCACGAGCTACACCGGTGACAAATACACCAACGTCAGGTACACCAAGCCCGAAGGCTCCGACAGCTGGGCGGCTGACCCTGAGATAGAGCTTCAAGCTGCCGAGGCCACGGTCTACGGCTACTACCCGTATCAGGCAGGCATCACCGGTATCAGCAGCATCCCCGTCAGTTCGTCCGTCGACGGCGACGACTGGATGTGGGCCACGCCAGTGACTGGCGTCAGCTCCTCCAACCCGGATGTGAGCCTCTCGATGAACCACGCCCTCGCGCTCGTGGAAGTGACATTCAACATCGTCGGATACGCGGAAGGCGCGGAGCTGACCGCCCTGACGCTCACCGCAGGGTCCTTCTCACAGAGCGGAGCGCTCGATGCCACCAACGGCACGGTTACTCCCGGAACAGATGCTACCGGTGGCTGCCAGCTGCTCGCAGGCAATCAGACCCTCGCCATCAAGGACGGCAAGATTGTGGCGAAGTGCCTCCTCGTCCCGAAAGGTCTCGACGGACGCCAGGACATGACCATAGCCTGCACCCTTGACGGCAAGAACCTCAAGGCTACCCTCACCGGCAGCAATGGCGTCACCGTGAAGAGCGGCACCAAGTCCACCGTCAGCCTGAATGTCAAGGGCACGACGATGGAGGTCGCCGAGGTCAGTGTCTCCGGCTGGAACGACGGCGCCACCACCGCCACTGTCAGCGGCCATAGCGTGACAGTGAGCAGCGCGGACATCCCCGCAGCCGTCACCGCAGGCACGGACATCACCACCGATGACGAGTCTGTCGAGAAGGCATCCCAGACCGCCACGATCACATATGACAAGTCCGCCCTCGCTGACGGCAAGTACGGTGTGGGCTACAGCTGCAGTCCTTCAGGCGTCTGCACCGTCAGCCACAACGCTGAGGCCGGAACAATCACCGTCTCCAACGTGACCGCAGACATTACCATCACCCTCACGAAGAACGTGAACTGGTACGACGTCACCCTCACCACCGAGGGCAACGGCTCGGCATACATAGGCACTCCGGGCACGATGAGCGCCAGAGTGACAGACGGTAGCAATATCACTCTCACAGCCAGTCCCGGACCGGCAGAGGACTTCATCGGCTGGCAGGATGCAGCCGGCACGAGCCTCAGCACGAACAAGTCATATACATACACACCAACAGCCGACATCGCCGTCAAGGCGGTATTCACCACCCGCATCCTCAGCGGCGAGTTCACCGTGGGCACCGACAGGAAGGTCCGCTTCTCCGGCGGCAACCTGTGGTATGACGGCAGTAAGTTCCTTTTCGAAGCCGAGCAGTACCAGTCATCCCCTTCTTCCACCGGCAACAGGTCCGACAGCCATATCTCCCATTTCATGTGGTGCGGCACGGCTGCGGGGGCTCTCGCCCTCCAATACGACAATGACAGGGCTGAAGAATTCTTCGCATCAGACGGGCTTGACGTATACGGAAGCACTGCATTGCAGGTTTTGCCCTACGATGGTTATCTGAATCTGCTCTACAATCGTGAAGCAAGCACAGTATGTGGAACGGAGAATGCAAGGTGGTTCAACGGCCAGGTTAACACCGGCAGTGGCACCATCAACGGTCTGTTCCTTTTCCCGGATATCTTCACATGGCCCGAAACAGTGACTGTCAAGCCTTCGTTAATCAATACATGGGCAAAGAATTATTCCAATTGCACCTTCACCCTCGATCAGTTCCAGGTTCTTGAGAAAGCCGGAATCGTGTTCCTGCCTGCAGCGGGCAGCCGTTCGGGAACCGATGGCGCTGCTGAAGTAAAATCCGTCAACACAACAGGCAGTTACTGGAGTTCAGGCTTCAGCGGCACGGATGGTGCTGAGTATATCTCATTCAACGCTTCCAGACTGATTGCTTCGGATAATTCGGCTGCTCATTCGAATACTTACCGTTACATGGCCCAGTCAGTACGCCTTGTCATTGACGTGACAGAATAACCAGGAAACACCGGACATACACAATACACGTTTATGAAAAAGCAATACATATATTCAGCATTGATTCTCACGGCAGTCCTTTGTGCAGGCTGCGCCAAGGAGTTCGAGAACACGATTGACGACCGCAACGGCGCGGCAATCGAGCTCTCGTCTGTCAGCACCGACCCGATGACCAAGGCGGTCATCACAGGAACGTCATTCACCACGGACGAAGCCGCAGCCGGCATCGGCCTGTTCCTGCTCGACGGGGAAGGCAATGCCTATGGCTCCAATGAACCGAACGTCAAGTATTATCATAGCGGCAATAAATGGGTAGCTGATAGTCCTCTCCGCATTGGTAACACCGCAGGCACGCTCGTAGGCTACTACCCGTACAGCAGCACCGTCACAGACATAACCGCCATCCCCGTGGCGTCCTCAGTCAATGGCACCGACTACCTCTACGGCAGCATAGCGGACCTTACCTCGGCCAATGCGAAGACGGGAAGCCTCACACTCAGCCACGCCCTCACAAGGCTCAGGATCACCTTCAAGCGTGATGCCTCGTTCGTGGGCTCCGGCGTCCTTTCCAGCCTCACCATAGAGGGCGACGGCGTAGCGGCATCGGGTACGCTCGACGCAACCACGGGAACCCTCTCGGCCTCCAAGGCGGCGTTCACAGTCTCCGGTCTCAACGCTTCAATCAGCACCGGCCTCACCGAGGACTGCCTGGTAGTCCCTGCGGCCGCTTCCAACACGCCTCAGGCCGTGACATTGAAGTTCACCGTTGACGGCAAGGCCTACAAGGTGGACCTCACGGAAGGCCTTGCTGTTAAGCTCCAGTCCGGCATCCAGACCGACATTGCCCTCACGGTGAAGAACACCAGCGTCACCGTCGACGGATCCTCAATCGGCGCCTGGGGCGACGGCGGCAGCCAGACGGTCACCGTCGGAGGGAACTTCAAGGTGACAGTGAAGCTTGCAGAAGTCACCGGGATTGAAAAAGATATAATGGTTACGGCCTATGCTGAAGGTGCATCCGTTATAGTCATGGCTCAAGCCGCATCCGGCAGACCTGTTGAGTGTCTCCTCCCGGAGGACAAGTTGGCGGACTATACCAAAAACAATAAAATCTATACCTTCACCATCTCCGATATCACATCCGATTTGATTGCGACAGTCGGCTATCAGGTTGCGCATAGTGTCTCATTGGACAAGGATGCTCTGAATCTGATAAAGGATTATGGCCACTACCGGCTTGTTGCCACGGTTCTGCCGGAAGAGGCGGAGGATAAGACACTCATATGGAGCAGTTCAGATAAATCCGTCGCTACAGTTGATCAGAATGGCTATGTCAAGGCATTCGCCACGGGCTCGGCAACGATAACTGTCAAAACTAAATTCGGAGGATATACCGCTACCTGCACCGTTACGGTGGCTGAGCCTCAGAGCCGTCCCGATGGCACTCTCCCGGGGTATTTCAGCATCAGTGACAATAGGGTGGTATATTTCTCCAAGGGAAATCTCTACTGCAGCGGAGCCGAATTCGATGAAGACGGCACTGTCGTAATTTTTACCGACGCTACATGGGGATTCGAGACACACCAGTACGACACGACTCCATCTGAAAATGGCTATAGGGATCTGGACCACATCTCCCATTTCATGTGGTGTAGCAGTGCTGAAGACGCTATGGCACTAAAATATTATGGCCAATGGAATGGCCAATCATCATTCTTTGCTGAGAAGGATTTCCCGGTTGGTGGAGTCGATACCTGGTCAACACCCACTATGGATGAGTGGAGTTATCTTCTCAACACCAGAACAATGAAATATGATGTTCCTCGATACACCAATATGGCAAAAGGAATCACAATAGAAGGCGCAAATTATAGCGGCCTTTTCATCTACCCGGACTATTATGATGGGATGATTGTGGGAGACGCTTCGGAAACCTGGACTTGGGAAATAATCAACGATGCTGGAATTGTCTTCCTTCCTGCTGCCGGCGAACGCGGTGACGTTTATGGCAATACTAACATTTTCTACGTAGGCAGCGAAGGCTACTACTGGTCCGCGTCTTCGAGCAGCGACTACAACGCCTTTGACTTGTGCTTCAGAAGCGGAGGTGTCGATTATAGAGAAAACAGCATTCGGGGCCGGGCCTACTCTGTCCGTCTCGTCACAGATGTAAATTAGTCAGATATCCTTGAAAACAATGAACAGAATCCACATACAGATGACAACCCTGACGGCACTGCTTGTCCTCGCAGGCTGCGCCAAGGAGATTGAAGACACGCTCGACGGTAGCGACGGCTCTGCCATCGAGCTCTCGTCGGTCAACACCGACCCGATGACCAAGGCGGTCATCACGGGAACAGAGTTCACCACATCAGAGGCAGAGGCCGGCATCGGCCTGTTCCTGCTCGACGGGGAAGGCAATGCCTACGGCTCCAATGAACCAAACGTCAAGTACGACTTCAATTCCGGAAAGTGGACTGCAGCGAGTCCTCTGCGCATAGGCAACACCGAAGGTACGCTCTACGGCTACTACCCGTATAGCGAGACTTCAACCAACGTCAAGGCTATCCCTGTTGCATCCTCAATCAACGGCACGGACTACCTCTACGGCAGCATATCGGAAATCAATTCCGCCAAGGCTAAGACCGAGAGCCTCACCCTCAGCCACGCCCTCACAAGGCTCAGGATCACCTTCAAGCGTGACGCCTCATTCGTAGGCTCGGGAACCCTCTCCAGCCTCACCATCGAGGGCGACGGCATAGCGGCTTCTGGAACACTCGACGCCACCACGGGAACCGTCACGGCCACCAAATCCGCATTCACTGTCTCCGGTCTCAACGCTTCAATCAGCACCGGTCTCACCGAGGACTGCCTGGTGGTCCCTGCTGCCGCTTCCGACACGCCGCAGGCCGTGACACTGAGGTTCACCGTTGACGGCAAGTCATACAAGGTGGACCTCACTGACGGCCTCGCAGTCAAGCTCCAGTCCGGCATCCAGACCGACATCAACCTCACGGTGAAGAACACCAGCGTCACCGTCGACGGCTCCTCCATCGGCGCCTGGGGCGACGGCGGCAGCCAGACCGTGACGGTAGGAGGAAACTATAAAGTAAAAATTCAGTATGCTGACATTGCTGACATTAATAAAGATGTTACAGTGACTGCATATGCCGACGGCAATGATGTCATTGTCAAGGCGTATTCCACTTCCGGCAAGCGTCTCAAGTGCACAATGTCCGACGGAGAGTTCTGCACCAGCCAGAGCAAGACAGGCAACCTCGTCTATACCTTCACCATTTCCGACATCACAGAAAATACTACGGCAACCATCGGATATGCAGCCCCCGTCAGCATAGCCGTAACTCCTTCGGGTTCCGGTTCCGTTGAGATAACAGGAGGTGAATTGTACGAAGGCGAGACTTTGAACCTGAAAGCAGTCCCCGCGTACGAGTACGGATTCGACGCCTGGCTGGACAAGGACGGTGATGTACTGGCCTGCGAAGAGGAGACATATAAGAATGTCCGTCTTTCGTCAGATGGTATGAGCGTCCAATTTAAGAAGAATCTGGTTCTTGACGGAGAGTTCTCCGTATCTGCAAGCAAGAAGGTCCGTTTCACCAGAGGCAATTTGTATCGTGAGAATAATACGCCAAAGATCGAGCAGCACCAGTATGATTACAACTCTGGCCAATGGATAAGCCCAAACGCTCATGTTTCCCACTTCATGTGGTGCAACGATTTAGAGAATGCGGCAAGTCAGACATATAATACTTCCTGGAACGGTCAGGATACATTCTTTACAGAGGTTGAAGGTTTCACGGTCAGCGGTTTCAGCAAAAATCAGTGCCATGCTCTTACAACTGAGGAGTGGCAGTATCTGTTCAGTTATGGTAAGACGTATGATAATGATGTCCGCAGAGGCAAATATAAGCGCGAAGTTACCGTCTGCGGAAAAGACAAATGCATCGTGCTTCTGCCGGACAACTGGACAGGTGGTACAATAGAAAGCAGTTACGATTATGCCGGATGGAAGCACATGGAGGCCGCCGGAGCAGTGTGTCTTCCTGCTGCCGGCTGTCGCCTTGGCTACGATGGCTCTACGGGCGTCGACAACGCAGGCAGCGGCGGCTTCTACTGGTCCGCGTCTTCGTACGGCGACGACTTCGCCTTTGACTTGTACTTCTACAGCGGCAATGTCAATCCGAACCACAACGACAATCGGTCCCAGGCCTGCTCTGTCCGTCTCGTCACAGAATCAAAATAATAATAACACCTTGCCCAAGGCCGCAAGGCCACAGGCAAGGTGACCAAAATAAAATCCTTGAAAGCCATAGTCCAGCGCCCGCGGGGCGCTGGCCGGTTTTAGAACTAAAGCAGCGGTCTCTGCCAACAGCAGGGGCCGCTGCTCTTATTTCCCCACCGCCCCACGTCCACCCGGAGGCGC
>JAZQQH010000036.1:0-48494 GCA_045628985.1 Bacteroidales bacterium
TTGCCATGGATGGATACTCCGAAAAGTGGATTTGTGACCGTTTTTAAGGTTTTCTGGAATGGATATCTAAATTTGTAGCACAAATTGTGTCGACATGTCAACACAATCACAGCTTCAATATAAAGATGAGTATATTTACGCGATCTTCACCAAATGATATAGTTTCCCCAAGCAAAAAAGGCAGATAATCAGCTTCCCCAAAAACCGGGGAATGCTGCTGTTTGAGGTCAGATGGAGCGGAATACGTTAAATTTTTGGAAATTAGCAAGCTGAAATGGCACAGTATGGTCTTTAAAGTGTGGAATGTAGTGTTAAAGTGTAAGTTTTACTTGGTGATGTGAGAGAAAAATTGTATTTTTGTGCCGAAATTTTATTAAATTAGATGTGTTGGCAATTGATGCCATGCCCTCTGTTTGATTCAAACCCCTACGGCAATGAAGAAGCTAACTATAAGAAATTTCGGTCCTATCGAGGTTGTCGAGATAGAGCTTAAACGTATTAATGTGATACTCGGACCACAGAGTTCGGGTAAGAGCACTGTGCTCAAGGTGGCATGCTTCTGCGATTGGATTGAACGTCAGGTGGCTATCAGTCAGGATCCAGATCGGTTCTTTAATCCAAGTTTCTTTGTGAAGAATCTTGTGGAATTTCATAAGCTCGAAGGATTCATGCAGAAGGATTCTTTGATTAAGTACGAGAATGATTCCATCTCTTTCGCATACGATGCCAAGACGAATAAATGTACATATGAATGGGCTAAGAATGCTAATAAATGGAGCTATCGACGTACGAAGATTTCATACATTCCTTCTGAGAGAAATCTGGTTGCCGCTATTCCGAACTGGTATCAGGTATCGATGAATAATAATAACATCCTGGACTTCATGAAGGAGTGGGAGTTTGCCCGTAAGAATTTTTCCAAGAAGGAGAAGATTCTGGGATTGCCTTTCAGTTACCGATACAACCCAAGTGACAAGGGAGATCACATTGTGATGTCAAATGGAAGTGAGGTGAAGTTGACGAATGCATCAAGCGGTTTACAGTCGCTGGCTCCTCTTTATATTATGCTCCGCTATCTGACCAATGAGTTCTTTAAGGAGAAGCATACAAAGGTGGAAGAGGCGATGTTGCGTGACAATCTGGAGCAGATTGTAGCTCGTGAGTGTGCTGACAAGACTCCCGCCAAGCAGCAGGAGATTGTGGACAGTATGCTGACTCCTTTTCGTACGGATTTCTTCATCGAGGAACCTGAGGCTCATATTTTTCCTTCGACCCAGAAAGATTACGTCTATACGCTGGTCAGCCTGCTGAATGGTAGAAAACGTCACACATGCTTCATGGCTACCCATAGTCCATATATTATGACTGCGTTGAACAATCTGATTCAAGCAGGAGAATTAATGGCAGAGTCGAAGGAGATGGCTGCCAAGGTTGAGGAACGTTTCCCAAAACGTCAGACGTTAACTTATAATGAGGTTGGTGCATTTGCCATGAAGGATGGTAAGATTGAGTGCATCATGGACGATGAGTTCAAGATGATTTCGGCTGAAGCTCTCGATTCTGCATCGCAGGAGATTGCTGATGATTTTAACTTCCTGCTTGGCTTATGAGAAATGTTGCGGAGGTTTGTGTTCAGCCTACAACAGACTCGAAAATCAAGTTTGAGGAGAACAAAAGAAAGATCATCTTTTTGAATCCTGAACACCAGGAATATAAAAGGGTGCAGGTGGACGGATGTGCTATCAACGACAAACAGACTATGCGTTGCGACAAGCTGTTGGTGTCGGCAGATGAGCATGAAGAACGTTACGTGGAACTGAAAGGCACGGAGGTAATGCATGCCATAGATCAGTTGGAGGCAACGATTGTGAGACTAGGTGAGTATGATGACAACCGCCATGCGTATGTTATCAGTACGAATGTCGCACCTGCTTATACAACAAGGATTCAGCAGAAGGCGCTTTATTTCAAGAAGAGATATCGCTCTGAACTGGTGGTAAGGGAAAAGCAATTGGAGGTTGCTCTTTACTAAAGAATGATTCAAAGCAATCCCTTATGTATACCCTGCCATCAAGCAAAAAACATAACCTCTGTCTACTCTCACACTATCTATTTTATTAAAGAAGTAAGAGAACGGGATGATGCACTATAATGAACTGAGATTGTCATTATGGTGCATCATTTTTTTAAGGCGTAGCATACGTAGTGTAAAAGTATAAGTTTTCTTTGGTGAAGTGAAAGAAAAAACGTAATTTTGCACCGCGATAGTGCATTTTATGGCAAAATAAGCACTTGTCTGGTGCAAATCGTAATATGTTTTATAATCTTTAGGTTATGCAACAACTGATAGAAAACTACAAAAGGCTGCTGAGGCTGACGGAAAGTACGTTTCATAGATATATGTTCGACAAGGTGAACTGGAATGGTCGCCTTGTAGGTATCGTGGGTGCCAGAGGTGTGGGTAAGACTACCATGATCTTGCAGCACATCAAGGAGACGATGGACGTGAACCGCTGTCTGTATGTGAATGCAGAGGACTTCTACTTCGCTTCGCATAAATTAGTGGATCTTGCTGATGAGTTCTGCAAGATGGGTGGTGAATATCTGTGTGTGGATGAGGTGCATCGATACGAGGGCTGGGCGAAGGAACTAAAGCTGATATACGACTATCACCCAGATTTGAAGGTCGTTTTCTCGGGCTCTTCCATTCTTGACTTCAACAAAGGGGTACAATCTGACCTTTCACGCAGAGCCGTAACCTATACAATGTATGGACTTTCGTTTAGAGAATATCTAGAATTGTTTGAGGGCATAGAGAGCCGGACATACATGCTCGAAGAGGTGTTGAAACATAAGGTGGAGATGCCGGCTAAATTCCGTCCGCTGATGTATTTCCGCCGATATCTGGAAAAGGGCTATTATCCTTTTGCGCTGGAAGATGACTATGAGCAGAAACTTATTGGAATCATCACCAAAACACTGGAAACGGATATTCCTGAGTATGCTAACATGAACGTCTCTACCGGCAGGAAGTTGAAGCAGCTGATGGCTGTCATTGCTGAGAGTGTACCGTTCAAACCAAATATGGTGACGTTGGCAGAGGTGTTGAGTGTATCACGCAATAATGTGGCGGACTACCTGCTGTATATTGAGGAGGCTGGTCTTATCACTCAGCTTCGTGACCAGACAGGTGGTGTGCGCTCGTTGGGTAAGGTTGATAAAGTGTATCTTGAGAATACCAACTTGATCTATGCCCTGGCGAAGGCTGACAGAGCGGAGATTGGCAATGTGCGAGAGACGTTCTTCATGAACCAGTTGCGAGTGGTGGATGACCCAGTAACATCTGCGGTATCTGACTTCATGGTGGGCGAATACGCTTTCGAGGTAGGTGGTCGCAATAAGAAGCAGAAGCAGATCCGAGGAGTAGAGAAGTCGTATGTGGTGAAGGACGACATTGAATATGGTGCCCTGAATGTAATACCGTTGTGGATGTTCGGAATGATGTATTAGACTGAAATTCGAAATGGGTCGAAAGGGGACTGACTGTACGAATGAGTGGCCAATCTGGAAATAGTTTGTTATGATGAACCCCAAAATGAACCCCAAACGATGACTAATGAACTCCAAAATGGACCCCAAACGGTGACTATGGACCTCAAAATGAGCCCCAAACGGTGGCTGATGGTCCCCAAAATGAGCCTCAAAAATCTCATCGGGGTCACCTATGCTCTATGATAGAAGATAACACTCAGTGATCGATTCTTCTATGATCAGCGATTTTATATAATATCTCAAAATTGACAAATTAAGATAGTGTTTATGCCTGTAAAGTGTCAATATTGATATGTTATTATCTTCTATACGTGACAATTTCTGGAATGCCATCAAAGCAAATGCCCGACTCTGAACGTTATCAGCTCATGGTCGGGCATTGTCTTTTTATTCGCTGTATTTCTCAATCACGCAGCTATGCGTCTTGGTTTCCTTGTCGTAGTTGATGCCCACAAGGAGTAGATTGTCGGTGTATTCAAGTATCTTACCAGAGTACTCCTTGCGTTTGATCTGCGAGATGGTAGTGTCTGTATTCTTGTCGTATTTTGGCCTAAGATTCCGGCAGCTATGCTATTTGCAATCTTGGAAAATCGTCAACCTCTATGATCAGATGTAAACTAAGATTTATGGCTACAGATAGTCATGTGAAGGTATCAATTTTATGCTGTATCATTAAAAATAGCTATTTAATTATAACATTGTTGGCAAATTGTTTTAATCTTTGCCAGGAATGTTATATTTTTGCATTGAAATTTAATGCTAGATACAATGACAATAAGTTCTGAAATAATACAATATGCGACATCACGGACGAGCCCTTTTTCGAAAAAAGAGCTTATGGAGTATTTGAAGGCTGGTGCAGAAAATGTATCCGCTGGAACCGTTCATGTATTGTTGACTAGACTTTTAGAAAGTAGAAAGTTAGCAAAGGCAGGACGTGGAGTTTTCTCTTTATCAAACCAAATTAAACCGTCCTATGTTTATACACCAGACGAAGCAGAAAGAGAAATGTCAGCAGACTTAAAACGAAAGTTCCCATTCGTTACATGTTGTGTTTGGAAAGCCAATGCTGTAACATCATTCATGCAACACATTCCTTCAATGTCCTTTGTTTTAGTCGATGTAGAGCGGATTGCGATGGATGCAGTATTTCAACATCTGCAAGGTGCATACCCTGAAAGTATGATACTACTCAATCCCTCTAAAAGTGACTGTGATCGTTATCTGAACATGGATAATATAATTGTGGTCCGACCGCTAATTGCAGAAGCGCCATTGTCATCGTATCAAGGAATAAATACTCCAAGTATAGAAAAGATCCTGGTTGATATTGTTTCAGACAAGGAGTTCGATTATGCAGGGGGAGCAGAATTGTATCATATATATGCTAATGCGATTGAGTCGGTAGATGTCAATCAGAAGAAACTGTTACGATATGCCTCTCGAAGAAACAAGAAAGAAAGAATAGAACAAATACTTAATTCTATTAACCAATGATACATCCAGATAGTCGAACACTTCCTTGGATTCTAGAAGTGGCAAACAAATACAGATTCAAGGAGATTCAACTGATAGAAAAAACAATCAGAGCATTCTCATTGCTTGAAGCGCTAGTACGCAGTGGCTGCCCATTCGTTTTCAAAGGTGGCACATCACTCATGCTGCATCTGAACAGTTCTAAGCGTCTCTCCATAGACATCGACATTATTTGTCCTCCAGGTACAGATATCGAATTATATCTCGATAAGTATGCTGATTTATATGGATTTGGAAACATACAACTTGTAGAACGTATTTCAAGAACAGATGTTCCAAAGAAACATGCTAAATTTTTCTATCAAGTATCCTTCTTCGCAGGGCACAACGAAGAAAAGATTCTGCTTGACGTGCTGTTTGAGGATATACACTACAACAAAATAGTTACACTTCCAATCGTCAGTCCTTTCTTGAAGACAGATGGCGAGCCTGTAATGGTAAATATTCCAAGCTATCAAGATTTGTTGGGCGACAAACTGACAGCTTTTGCCCCACATACAACAGGCATCCCATTCTTCAAAGGCGAGAAGAACTGCAGTATGGAAATCAACAAGCAGCTTTACGACATAGCCTCTCTGTTTGATCTGACAAATGATCTAACCATTACAACAGAGACTTTCAAAAAGTTTGCTGCAGTTGAACTTGCATATAGACATCTTCCAGCTGAAGACATCCAACAAATTCTTGATGACATTTTTTACACCTCACTCTCTATGATCATTCAGGGAATAGGAGATCCAGAGGAGTACAAAATGTTAATAGATGGCATGAAACGAGTCAAGGGTTTCATTCATAGTGAGAAGTACGGTCTCGAAAGTGCAATTGTTAATGCTTCAAAAGCTGCCTATCTGAGCAAGATTATTGAGAAAGGTAAAACTGCAGTCAATCACTTCAACCCAGACGATACTGCAGATTTGGCTGATACAGAAATCATAGTTCCGCTTCCTACAAAACTTAACAGATTGAAGAAGACTAATATTGAAGCATTCTATTATTGGTCGGAAATTCAAAAGCTGATTCAATAGATACTGAATGCAATAATATCTTTTTTGAGATTTCTACCTTATTAAGAGCGGAAAACAAAAAAACGTCCGATTTTTTGAAGAAATCCGTGATAAAAAGAATGCGATGCTGTAATCCATCTTCGTAATGGGAAATACGGCCTTGTGGAAATTAAGCTTGGTGGTCAAGCTCTTATTGAAGATGGAGTGAAGACACTCAACGCGTTTGCTTCAACCATTGATACCGAAAAGATGCAAGCCCCTTCTTTCAAGATGATCCTAACTGCGGTAGGAAATCTCGACTACAAAAGAGAGGATGGCATATACGTAGTTCCAATAAGTTGTTTGAGACCATAAACCTGCTAAATAAGAAAGAGAACAGCATCGTTTTTTATAGTCGGTCGATGTGATTGAGGAGAAATTCCTGGATGCCGGTGTAGAAGATGCCGGTTTCGTCTGTCCAGGGGATTATGTCGTCTTTTACGACAACTATTTTCTGGAGGAAATTTTTGCGTATTTTAAAGATTTTTTCCGCTAGATGATGGGGAGAAGGTTAAAGTCAGATGGTTTTAAAAGTTGCTGAAAGGAAGAAAAGGGACGGGATGATGCACTATAATGAACGGAGGATGTCGTTATGGTGCATCTGCTTTTCAATATAGACATTGTGAATATCATCAAGTTGCTGTAGCATCAAAAACGACATCGAAAAAAGCCGCAAGGCAACTTTGGAATCAATGATAAATCATATATTGAATATCGCACCACCAGAAATCGCTTACGACGAGTTGACAAAGCTGTTCAACATTAGTTCTCACCATACAGCGGAAAACTATATTGATTTTTCAGAAAAAGCTTGATTAATCTCAGTTTGTAAAAAATGGTCACCCAAGAGTCGGGTGAGGGGAGGAAGTCGGAAGGTTTATCCGATAGATGTGAATGAGAAGCATTTAGATGAGTATGCGGTACGAAGTATAAAGAAAACTCCTATGGCGCTGCAACACCAAAGGAGTGAAATTATCTTCTAACTATAACCATCTTACAGTAGTATTGCAGCCATCAATGTGCTGATAACTGCACCTAAAATCACGCTCTTCCAATCATTACTCTACTAGCAGAAATTGAAAGTCACATGTCCCGGATTGCAACTCGCGATTCCTTTGCAACTGAGTGCGTCGAGTGCATTGGCGTCGTTGATGATAAGGTTGCTGCCTGTATTCTTGCCTGCTGTTGCGATGCCCTTCAAACTGAGAACATCATAATCTTTTGCGCTGACAATAACAGAGCCTCCAGTAGATGCAATACCTTTTATACTCAATGTATCTTTTTTCATTTCTTTTAATGTTTATGTTAGCTACTCTGACACCAACCTGCCCCTGATGTCTTAAGGCTCTTCTCTAAGGCGGAGAGAATGCCGAGGGTTGTACCTCATTGTCTTGACCAATGCTTAATCGCCCTTCTTGTGGATATGGGGCTTCAGCGATGGGGTGTTGCCTGGGGGCTGCTTGTTGTCATGCTGACGACGGTCAGGCATCCCTGTGGATTTCGCGATCCTCTTAGGTCCGGTTTTGATTCCCATAGGCTATAGAATTTGGTTGAGGGAACTCTGTAGGTGTTAAGCTGGTTGGCAATCCCTCATTGCTCTGTCTGCTAACACGACGTCTCGCGAATGTTATCAACATAAGGTCGATATCTACGATTACTTCGGCAAATACTATACCGAAGGGCGTGTACTGCCAAAATGGCATTTTCAGTAAGGTATTTCTGCCTTTTTAGACAATTTGTCAATCTTTTCTAGCGGCATGGAAGTTGCTGCGTAGTAATCAGAGGATGTTATTATTTAAACAAAATTGACATGGATGAAAATATAAAGAAGCTAGCAGAAAGTATATTGGCGGATATTACATCAGATGTATCTATTGCAAATATTCTCTTGAAGACCAAAGTCTTTGCAGCGAAGAATTACGACAAGGAACTTCTAGATTGGGTGGAACGTGAACTAAAGGGATATGAAAGCAATCCTCCTGAATACCGAATCATAGAAGCTGGTGTTAAGGTCGATATTCATAGAGGTTTCCAAGAGGTTCTTGGATATACTTACCCTATAGACATGGTTAAAGATGAAAAGATTCGAAAGAGACTTTCTCACATCCCAGTATTCAATTCCATAACGGAAATTGAAGAAATGGGTAAAAAGGATGATTCTGGCACTATTCATCTTGAAGTCCCTACATGGATATGGTTTCATCACATGGGGCATTGTATAAACGGTGATATTCAAAGGGCATATCAATATAGCAGTTTATCAGCAGTAAGGAACATCCTTGTCTCCGTCAAATCATTGCTTATTGACTATTTCCTGAAAATATCAGATAACGAAGATATTCAGTTCGGATCCTTGATAAAGAAAGAACCTGTTGCAAACGTTACGAATATCACTGCTGGCATTGTTAATACTGGACCTGGTATGGTTTCGACAGCTGATGTGACTACGGTTATTGGTAACAATAATACAATCAATCCTAAAACTATCAATGACCTTCATGAGATAATCGAAAGGATTGATGAGATAATGAAGCAGCATGAAAACGAGGAGTATAAAGAGTTGTCTGCCGATGTCGCTGTGGAACTGAAAAAGAAGGTGCCATCAAAGAAGTTCTTGAAAAGATGCTTTCAAGCTATTGGTGGTCTAACCAGTGGAGTAGCAAGCGGTGTGATTGCCAACCAGGTGACTCCTTATGTGGCAGCAGCTCTTGCTTTGCTTTAGTAATTGTCGGAACAACGTGACTATTGCCAGAATTGAAAATAAATCCCAGAATTAGGATGTGTATTTCGAAAGAAATCAGGATGGCGATTTTGCGTTGAAGAATAATCAACAGGTGGCTGACTTTTGAAGAAGCAGACTGGGTGTTCTGAGAACAGAGTACTGCCTTATCTGACGATGGACGATTTGGTGCAGGAGATGTTTGACAAGGAAAGGAAGCTGATTGGTCTAAATCGCCCAGGACCCCTGCGGTCGCAGATGACGTACCTTGAGATTCTGATGTCGGCTGGAATATGTCTATAGAATCCAATGACGGGTAGTGAAGGGTATACGCTGACTGCTGACTGCTGGCTGTTTGGCAAGGAGAGGACTCTGATTAGTGAGGTGTCTTTCTCAATTACAGGATCAAATCAATCTTGAAATTGGACTTTTTCTTCAGAAATGCAATTAAATCTTGCTTTGCATGAAAAATAATTGCAAATATCGTAGCAAATCTACAAAAAGGCGATAAATAATTTGTGTATTTGAAAATAAAAGCGTATTTTTGCAGCGTTATTACAAATATTGGTTTTATTTATTTCTATTATACTGCTATGATCAGAGATTTTTGGGTGAAGAACTATTTGTCTATTCGAGACAAACAGGAAATCAACTTTATGGCAAAGGGACCTGCTTCGGAACTGGTGACAGAGGTTTCGGAGGGTGTGTATATATATAAACTTGGCATTCTATATGGCTCAAATGCATCTGGCAAGTCAAATATGTTGATTGCACTGAATGAAGTGTTCCGTTTGCTCGTAATTCCTAAGTCTGATGCTCATATGGGGATTGTCAAATGTTTTCCATTCGCTTTGACTCCAAACGAACCTTCGGAAATGCATGTGTCGTTCTATGCAAACGGCGTTAGATACGACTATGATGTAACATTCAATACTCGTTTTATTCTTTCTGAGGTATTAAATTACTATCCGAAAAATTCAAAAGCTCTGTTTTATGAGCGTACTTTCGTAGGAGAGAATGTCCAGTCTGATATTAAGTTCGGTACGAGTCTAAAACTACAATTGAAGACACAACAGAGCATCCGAGAGAATACTTTGAATAACCATAGCGTGCTGTCTGTTTGTAGGAAGATGGCATTGACGGAAGATATTGAACCTTTTAATGTCCTGCATCGTTCGATAATGGAATGCTATCATGACGTGGATGGTGATGATGACCAAGAAAAGGGCATCATTGAAATCCTGAAGGACGCTTATGTCGATGATAAGAAAAGACATTTTTTTAACCAGATGCTTCAGAAGGCTGACTTAAATATCATTGATTACAAGCCAGTGCTTGAGGATAGGTATGTTTCTCCTAAGTTTCGAGAAATAATAATGAACGAAAATCTTTCAGACGAAATAAAAGAGAGGCTGGTAGGACAAACAAAAGACAATATATCATTTGAGAACCATTCATCAATGGGTAATTTCATGGTATCTCTTAATTGGCAATCTAAGGGAACAAAGAGATATATAAGGATTCTTAATGTATTGTATGAATTGATAAGTGGTAAGCATGTCTATTATCTGGATGAGCTGGGCGAAGATCTGCATTATGACCTGCTGTTCTATTATCTGAATGTTTTTTTGTTCAACTCAGAAAAGTCGCAATTGATTATCACGAGCCAAGAAACGGCTTTGCTGTCACAGGATCTCATTAATGATAATCGTGGTGTGGTATGGTTTGTGGAGAAGAACCATGAGACCGCCTCTTCGGAGTACAACCGAGGTGACTCGTTCGGACTGCATAAGAATCTGTCACTCTATAACTCATACCGCATCGGTCGATTAGGCGCAAAGCCAGAGTTAGGTTCCATCTTCGTAAATCTGGAGGACTGATATGGGAAAGCTTAGAAGTACAGCATTGATCTTGGGCGAAGGTCCTACGGAATTCTATTACTTCAAGTCGTTGTGCGATGTGTTCAAGGGATTGACGATCAAGCCGGACTATCCGAAGCACACGAACATTAAGGACTTGGATGCGAAGATTGCAGAAGGTGTAGAATTGGGCTTCAACCATATCTTCTGCATCATTGATATGGACACCAAAGATAAAGAACCTGAGCGCTCTCAATATGAGCGTCTTAAGAAGAAGTATGCACTGCCTATCAACAAGCCCAAGAAAGGCATCTATTGTGAGGTAAAGTTTTTCGAGACTCACCGCTGTACGGAGCTTTTCTTCCTATACTATTTCCGCTATACATCACGAATGTACACGGATCAAGATGCCTTGCTCAAGGATTTGAACCAGAATGTTGAGTACCGTAAGACGGCTGAGTTTTTCATCAAATGCAAGGGCCTGCACTCGTACTTCGAGCGCAATGGCGGCTCACTGGAGTCTGCCATCGCTAATGCAGAGCATTCGATGGATGAGAAAACTGCAAGTGGCAGGGATTATACATACTCGGAGCTCGGAAAGTTGATGGAAGAGCTGAAGGGGTTGGAAGGATAAGACAATAATAACAACCCAATAGACAAGGGAAATGGCTGATACTGAAGTTAAATACTTAGAATTACATTTTTACACAGAAGACGATTCGCACACGATGAATGCAGAATCGTTGAATCGGTGCGTATATGAATATCTTGGGATAATCAAAGAGGTCAGTTCAAAGTTCCTGGTCGCGGTCGAAGTAGAGGCTGAAGCACTAGAAGAAGGTGGAATTAGACAATGGCTGAAGATTAATTTGCCAAGCAAAGAAGCCTTTAAGACAGCCTTGATATTAGCACTTTTGGTTGATATTGCCAAGGCGCCAATTACTACACCATTCTCGGAACTTGTAGATAAAGTAGTTGAACGTATTCTTATTCCAGAGGAAATCAGAAAACTGGAAGAAAAGAAAACCAAGGCAGAATTGGAGTATCAAATAGCTTGGTATAGAGAAGAAACCAAGAAACTAGTAGATACTATCAATACGAATGTGATATCCAAAAAGAAGTCCAATTTCTATACGTCAGCCAAAGAATGTCCGAAAGTTAATTCTGTAGAGTTTACATATACAGACGAAAAAAGGCACACGATAGAACAGGCATCTGTTGCTCGTTGTGACTTTGATAAATATATTCTAGCTTCTGATGAGTTAGAACCCAAAAAGATTGATGATGCCATTATTGAGATAGTTTCTCCCGTTTTGAAAAAGGGAAAATATAAATGGACGGGCATTTATAATGGTGAAGTAATCCAGTTTGCTCTTAAATCAAATGAGTTCAAAACGCTTGTTCAGACTGGCCAAATTGCATTCAAGAATGGAACATCAATGAAATGCCAGTTGATAATAAAGAGAAAACTGGATGCTGAAGGAAACGAGAAAATCATAGGTTATGAGGTTTCTTTTGTGGGGGCTATTTTTGAAAATAACACACCAATTGAAACTCCTGAAGGAAAGCGTAAAAGACAGCAAAAAGAAACAGATGGAATGCAGTTGACTTTTGATTTTTAAGTTTAATAAAACAGCGTCAATCTAAAAGCATTGGTTAATATGGCATCAGCAAAAATACGAAAAGGCTCTGCTGCTTTGGGACTCATTTTATGAGGAAGTGACGTTCCATCAGAGATTCTTTATTTCACATCCCATTCTTGATAGATTGAAGGAGATTGCCGGACAATATGAGATGATGGTAAATTCTGGAGCTATTTATTATCGTGCTAGGATTATTGATCACAATGTCGTTCATAATGAGCACATACATGCTATCCGATGCAGAAATAATTAGTAGAATTTCTGCAAAACTGAAAGAGCTCAGGTTGAAGCAAAATATATCCCGTCAGGACTTGGCTGTCAGTTCTGGAGTCTCGATGTCTTCAATCGTTCGCATGGAAGACGGCGAGATTAAATCTTTTGAGTCTTTAATCAGGATATTGAGGATGTTAGGGAAGATTGATGTGTTCCTGCCTTTGGTAGAGGAAGAGGAGATTAGTCCGAACGAGTATTTCAAGATGGTTCATTCTGCGAAGTCGAAGCAGCGCAGACGTGCATCTAAGTCTGTAATTGATAACCACCAGGAGAAATCGGAATGGTAGATGAGTCAAAATCGATGATATACGAGATTGTGGGGAATTTGCAGGTGGGGTTTTAAAAGCAAGAATAAACGATACAATGGAAATGACAATCAAAAGTAAGGAACCGATGAATTTTCGGTTTGAGAACACTAAGCATAAGCTGGGTATCAGGATATGGGGAGACAGAATGTCTTTCCATGAACTACATGAGTTACTCTGTGTCTGTTGGGATTGCGAAAATATCGATATGTCACATGCAGAAGCAAGCACGTATATTGGTGTAATCTCTTATTTTAGCTATGAGGTGCGCCATGCTTTCATGGGCAATAGATTGGTAATGCTGGATGGCAAGCCTATGAAGTCATGGGATGATTCGATATTTCAGATCTTTGAGAAGGAACAAAAGCGCTTTGAGGTTGGCATGGAGTTCTCCTGGCCTCAGATGCTCTGCATCATGGCATCATGGTGGGAATGCCTAAGGCATCAGGATTGTCCTATGCGTGCGATAGGTATCATGCATCAGTTCATGGAGAGCATTGAGCAACTATTACAGAAAAAAAGCAAATCGCAATATCCACAGATCGAGCCATATATTCATGGCGCTATCTATGCTGCAAATCCATATCTGATGCACACGATGGAACACATTAATGTGGACTATCTTATGTGGTCACGCATCAGCAGGATCTCATTGAACCAACTTGCAGGTATGATGACTTGTGCTGCATTCGGTACATATCAATACAATGACTTTATGTCAACCTTGAAACGCGAAGCTAAGCGACTGGGTTGCACAATCGAAGAAATGCGTTCTCAGGTGGAAGAATCTGTATATGATATTGAACTCTAGAAAAATGCTGGATCGTCCCAGGATAGCTTATATTCCTAAGGGACTGACTGTGGACTATGAGAAGGAGTATGCCAGGTTCTTCGATCAGGAGGTGAACTATGTACCGGAGAATCGCGAAGATTTCTTATGCCAGTTCCGATTATTGAATCGCTGGCAGGAGAAGTCGGTACCGCAAGTCATTGGAATGGGCCGGCCAGATGCTGCCTATGCTATTGCGATTGAGTCATGCAGACATATACCTATGCTTCTTGGTCGAAATGATTTGCAAGAATATATCGCAAGATATAAGACCCGAATCCGAAAGATGATAGAGGGAAGTTTCTCCGCCTTGGTCACGGCGGTCAAGGCATGGAACAATGAAGAGAAGCGCAGATATGTTTGCAATTTCATCTATGAGCAATCAAAGCTATATGATGATTTCCGCGGCTTGCAGAAGACATTGATGCAGATGATGCCATCGGAAGCAATTATTGGTGAACCTATACCTGTGACTCGTGAAATGAACACGGAAGAGTTATTTCTGTTCAAAGAGAAAGCGCGCAGGAAGGAAATAGAAGAGCGAAAGCGTATAGAAGCAGAGAAGGAGGCGAAATCGCTTATCCCATTGAATCCGGATTACGAGGAGAGAATATTTAACACGAAAAATCTAGGATGGGATTGTGACTTGATAGCTCATGAGATGTATAGAGAGAACAATCTTATTAGAGATTTGGCAGAGAATGGTAAGTGCCAAGATGCTGTTATGAAGTTCTTGCAACTCGCAAAATCTATGTGCCGACACTTTATCTCTGATGAACATTACAACTATTTCGATGATATGTATTCTCCTGAATATGCGATTGATGAATTAGTTGAATATTTCAACCAGATGATTTCTTCTGGAGTTCTGCCTGATGATGCTATACATCTCTTAGCAGAGGGTTGGAATGAGATTCAGGAAACGGAGTGTTATAGGGATTATGGAATTCCGCAAGTGAAACTGAATTTCTAGGGTATATTATTTACAACATGGCGTGGATAACACATCTATGTAGTAGACAAGTCAAGATGGAATAAGTCAGCAGTTTGAACTGACATTAATTGATAAAGAGCAGATGCACCATTATGAACTGAAAATGTTCGTTATGGTGCATCTGCTGTTTTTAGACTTATCCTATAATATAGTTTTCAATGTTGCGTGTTTCGCGAGAAATATTTATGCCGATACGTATAATCTGCTGACCAGTAAGTGCGAATGGCAAAGCATAGTCCTTTCTTGAAATCTGATCCAAGGCATCTTGGGCAGAACCATCAAACTTAAACTCGATGACATAGCAATACTTAGGTGTCTGTAGCACCATATCTATGCGACCAAAGCTGGTGTGATATTCAGCCTGTACGTACATGCCTAAGAGTTTGTGAAGCAACCATACTTGATTTTGATAATGGTTCTCCAGGTCTTTAATCAGTTCATACGGAGTGTCTGCAAAAAGGGACTTGATGCGTAAAATGAACTGCTCAACCTTGCCTTGACGTATGTCCTGTACATATTGACTTATGTCAAAAGCAGAGGAAGCCTTCTTGTGAGTAAGGTAGTACGGAATAAGGAACTTGATGAATCCTTCTTCTACTTCCTTATTCGGGAATCCCAATTTGTACTGTTTGAACTCTTCATCGTAATCCTTGATGGTCAAATATCCACTCTGATAGATGACTGGGATGGGATTTGTTGATTCTGAATCCACGCTGTTAAGTACATCGCCATCGACTTTCGTCTGAGCCATGTCTTCAAGATTGTAATCATGAAGGACGAGCAGGGTGGCAAGATACGTAGGAGTACCTGTCTCAAACCAGTAGCTTCCGAAAGTTTTCCTCTTAAGAGTGTTTAATACACTATACGGGTTGTACATTCCTTCTGCATTCTCAAGGAAATGGTAACCATCGTACATGTAGCGCAATTTATCGACACATTGGTCATATTGAAGGTTGTTTTCTTGAGCAAGTCCTTCAATAACGGGACGTAACTGGGTGTTCAATTCCTTCTCTGTAATACCACAAATGCTATAGAAGCGTTTGTCCATCGAAATGTCTTCCAGATTGTTCATGTCGCTGAATACACTTACTTTGCCGAACTTAGTGACACCTGTCAGGAGAGCGAACTTAATGCAGCCATCTTTTGATTTGAGCGCTCCATAGAAACTTGTCAATGTACCTCGAAACTCGTCTTGCAATTCCTTGTTGCCGATAGCCTGAAGTAATGGCTTGTCATACTCATCTACAAGAATGACTACTCGTTTGCCTGTCTGTTTATAGGCACGGTCAAGAACACCTTCAAAGCGTTGACCGAAAGTAACTTCAGAAGGTCGCTTTCCGTATAAATCCTCCTGTGCGTGAAGAAAATCGTTAATGCGACTTTCTAAAGCTTCCTTTGTGGTGTACTTATCTGTATTCAAGTCAAGATGCATAATAGGATAAGCTTCCCATGTCCAGTCTACGCTTTCATCTGTTGCAATGAACAATGGATCACCTATTGTACCATCAAAATACTGCTTCTTGCCTTCAAAGAATGCCTGGATGGTGGACATGAGCAATGACTTTCCGAATCTGCGAGGACGGGCAAGGAAATAATAACAACCTTCGTTAACCATCTTCCAGATTAACGGAGTCTTGTCGAGATATACGTAACCTTCGTTACGGAGTTTCTCAAATTCTTGTATGCCTACTGGCAGTTTCATTGTATTGCCCATATTCAGGCTAGTCGGAAGTGTTATAGCGGTTATACTTCTCAATTACGCAGCTATGAGTTTTTGATTCCTTGTCATAGTTGATGCCGACAAGAAGCATCTCGTCAGAGAGTTCCTTCAGTAATTCAGGATAGTCGCGCTCTTTAATCTGGGTTATGGCCGAATGTGCAGACTTATCCCACTTAAGCTCAATGACCAATACTGGCTTGTTGGTATTTCGTCGAGGTATAAATACCAAATCTGCATATCCCTTTCCGCTTGCTAGTTCCTGTATTTCTATGTAATGGTCGATTGCTCCAAGGAAGGCTGTTCTTACAACAGAGCGTAATGATTGCTCGTTGTTATAGAAGTTCGGTGCGACCTTATGATTATGGATATACTCCACACCAGCAGCTACAGTCTCTTCATCTTTCATCCATAGAGATTTCAATAAGGCGTCAGATCTTCGTACAAGTTCTGATAATTCCTTATGGCTTTTGCTTCCGCGAAGAGCCTCTACGAATTCCTCGCGTATTTCCTGATTTGGAAGCAATGCAGTGCGGTTTTGACGATCATAACTTAGATACCCGAAATGTATGAGTAACGTAAAAAGTTCGTCATTATCCGTGACACTGCTAATGTCATTGCCGAATCGCAACACACTCATTTCTACAGATTCTCCCTTTATTAGGCTCTCAAGTGTTTCCTTGACCCCATCGAAGTCACAATCAATATATTGTTGGAGAGCTTCAAAAGCCTCTGTCTTGGCCCAATAGTTATCGCAATGGCGTTCTCTGATGGCTGTCATTACTGAGTTGGGATTGTAGATGGCGGTTTTCTTTATCTGTGGGATGTTGACTCTCCAGTCATACGTGTCCATCTCATATCCATCATACCATCGCTTCAGTTCTGAGAAATCCATTCCATATTTCTCAGCCAGCATCTTTACGTCATCGTCATTAAAGCCAAGGAAACCGCCCATCGGGCCAGGGCTAGTCATGGAATACTCGCGGAAGTCATTAAGAGCAGACTGTGTGCCATATTTCTTGATTGGCAGGATGCCTGTCATATAAACTCCTGCAAATACAGAAGCAGTATCATTGCTCTTGAACATACGTCTAAGAAAATCAACATACTGATCCATGATTTGTGGCTTGTTTGCAAGTTCTCGGCATAAAGCATCCCATTCGTCTATCACAAAAATGAATTTTATGCCTGTGTGCTTGGCGATTTTTATCAATGCAGGCATCAATTTCGTTTGTTCTGCTAAATTAACATCAGGGAACTCCTCTATCAGATCAGCTTTAATATCTTCCTGCATGTATGTCACGATGTTATCATCTCCTCTGTATTCACTGACGAAATTTGTTACATCAACGTTGATGACATAATATTTGTTCAAATGCTCCTTATATGACGGATCTTTGGCAATAGCGAACCTATCAAACAAAGCAGAAGAATCGCAAGATTTATCGTAATATGCGCACAACATATTTGCCGCGATGGATTTGCCAAAGCGACGTGGGCGAGTGACACAAGTCAATCTGTTGACCGTGTTCAATGTGGAATTGATATATGCTATCATTCCTGTTTTGTCTATGTATTCGCCATTTGAATAATCTGCGAATGCGACATTGCCTCTGTTGATATATATGCCCATATTTGCTTTCTCTTTTATGTGATGCATTGTGTACGCTATAGGTTAGTTACAGCGCTTTGCGCTGCAAAGGTAAGATATTTTTTTGAAAAAATACGAAAAAAACAGCTAGAACTGTTGTTTTTTATGAAAAATTATAATGTTTGATGGATTTACGGACTGATGTTCTTAAAAAATGGAAATAAAAGATTGGTCAACAGAGAGAGGCCCGATTGTGAGTTCAATGCTTACAATCGGGCTTTGTTGTGTTCTATAGTATGCTGTTGACGGATTTCCTCTTCCGAGCTTTAGCAACACCGTTCTTTTTCTCGTAGTCGCTGATGCCGCGTTGCAGAAAGAGTTCCATTACTTCGCGGATGGAGAAGTGTTCCTTCTCACTGATGTCATGGATCTTCTGGATGATGTCCTTGCTACAGATAAAGGAGAAACGTTCCCAATCTCGCTCACCGGAAGGAGATCTGGGTTTGGGCTTGGGCGGCTTCAGCACCTCTGGAGAGACAGGCTCCTTGATAGGTTCCTGAGGCGGAGACTCAGGTGTAGGAGCTTCTGGTGCAGACAATGGCGGCTCAACGGCAGAAGGCGCTTCAATGGGAAGGACTTCTGCGGTAGCAGATGCTTCCACCGCTGCTGCATTCTGCACCTTGATAGCAGCCAGGAGCATGTTATTCTGACTTGATTCCATACACATTATATATTAATACGTTCAATGATCTGGTCAAAGGTGTGCTCCACCAGCTTGCGCTGATAGTACGAAAGAGGCTCGATGGTGCTATACTGACGCACAGTCAGACTCTGCTTGATACGTGGAGTCATTCATCCGTGCTTGTTCAGGATCTTACGAGCCTCTTCGCGTTCCTGCTCGATCTTAGCACTCTTCTCCTCGTTCAGGTTGATGCGGTTAGGGACGAAGATGATCTTCGCCTTGCTCAGCTTCTTGACGGCATCCGCAAAACGGTCAGAGGCATCTACGTTGGCGAAGTCATAGGCAAAGGGGATCACGATGATGTCTGCGGCCTCATAGACAGGGAGCAGACCTGGATCACTGATGTTGGGTTATGCAACAACTGATAGAAAACTACAAAAGGCTGCTAAGGCTGACGGAAAGTACGTTTCATAGATAACGGTGGCTGATGGTCCCCAAAATGAGCCCCAAAAACTTCATCAGGGTCGCCTTTGCTCTAAGATAGAAGATAACACTGATTGATTCTTCTATGATCAGCGATTTTATATAATATCTCAAAATTGACAAATTAAGACAGTGGTTATGCTTGTAAAGTGTCAATATAGATATGTTATTATCTTCTATACGTGACAATTTCTGGAATGCCACCAAAGCAAATGCCCGACTATGAACATGAGGCTCATGGTCGGGCATTGTCATTTTATTTGCTGTATTTCTCAATTACGCAGCTATGCGTCTTGGTTTCCTTGTCGTAGTTGATGCCCACAAGGAGCAGATTGTCGGTGTATTCAAGGACCTTGCCAGAGTACTCCTTGCGTTTGATCTGCGAGATGGCAGTGTCTGCATCCTTGTCGTATTTCAACTCAACAATCATTGCAGGCTTGTCTACATGCTTACGAGGAATGAATACCAGATCAGCAAAGCCTTTGCCAGTGGCTAATTCGCGATGGATGATGTAGTCATTCTTTGCGTAGATATATGCAATAGAGAGCACACAGGATAGAGAGTTCTCATCGTTGTAAGAGAGGATGCTTGTGTTCTCTACGTGAGCGGCATCAATGTATTTTGCAACTTTGACGGCATCACCGGAAAGGGTAGATTCCAACAGGTTTTCTGACGACTGGATGGTCTTGACAATTTCCTGCCAGTTGTTGGCCTTGACCGCGTTAATCCATTCTCCAGCCACCTCCTTATTAGGAATGTAGCATTTCCTGGTCTTCTCATCATAGGCAAGATACCCGAGATGGATCAGCACCGTCAATACATCATCTTTTGACTTGACGACGGACATGTCATTGACAAAGCTTGTGGTTACAACAGAGCAACGTCCGCCAGCCAGCATGTTGATAATATTGTCCCTAAGTCCTTCAAAGTTCAAATTAATATAGGATGCAACTTTATCGTATGCTCCAGTAGCAGCCCAATAACTACTACATGTCCTTGAACTAATGGCTTTCATAACCGAACTTGGATTGAACATAGAGGGTTCATTGCCGATCTGATAGCCATCATACCATGCAGCAAGTTCGTCAAAGTCCATGTCGTGTTTTTCGCATAGCACCTTTACCTCCTCGCGAGTAAAGCCAAAACTTCCGGCTGCAGCAAAAGGATGCACCATGGAATACTCATCGAAATTATTCAACGCTGACTCTGTATTGAACTTTATCATTGGCAGGATACCCGTGAGATAAGCTCCAACAAAAACCTCAGAGGAAGCACTACTCTTAAACAGACGACGAAGGAACTTGACATATTCATCCATCTCTGTTGGCTCTACATTGTCTGGAGAATCTTTGAACTTACGTCTCTCCGGAAACTCACGACAGATGGCATCCCACTCATCAATAATGAAGTAGAAGCGTTCTCCTGTCTGATTGTATATAGTTTGAAGACATCCCATCAAATCGGTGTCTTGCTTGAATCTTACATTGGAAAATGCCTCTTTGACCTCTTCGATCAGCGTTTCATTGATACTTTTAACTATATGTCCGCGATACTTTGAGTAAGTTGTAAAATCAGTAACATCCAAATAAAGCACATTATACTTGTTAAGATGCTCTTCGAATGAAGGATCTTTGGAAATGTTCAGTCCTTCAAACAACTTTCTGGAGTCGCAAGACTTGTCATAGTAGGCACATAGCATCCTTGCCATCATAGACTTTCCGAATCTACGACAGCGGGTAGCACAGATATATTGCCGTTCTGAGTCCAGAGTGGCATTAACAACAGCAATGAAACTTGACTTGTCAACATAGTTGCTGTTCAGAATCTTTTTGAAGGCAAGGTTGCCTTTGTTTATGTATGTGCCCATATTATTTAATCTCTTAAATGTGATGCATTGTATGCGCTGTAGGTTAGTGTTAGTTACAGCGCTTTGCGCTGCAAAGGTAAGATATTTTTTTGAAAAATACGAAAAAAACAGCTAGAACTGTTGTTTTTTATGAAAAATAATAATTTTTTTTTGCCAACATGTTTTTTTCTTGTTATCTTTGTCGCGTAAAATATAAATTTATATTATATGAGGGAGTTTAAGGATCTGAAGATTGCCGTGGCTGGAACGGGCTACGTGGGATTGAGCATCGCTACGCTGCTGGCTCAGCACCATCAGGTGACTGCGGTGGATGTGATTGCGGAGAAGGTGGAGAAGATCAATAAGCGTGTATCGCCTATTCAGGATGAGTATATCGAGAAATATTTCGCGGAGAAAGAGCTGAATCTGACGGCTACGCTGGATGGTGCATCGGCCTACAAGGATGCGGACTATGTGGTGATTGCTGCACCGACGAACTATGATCCGGTGAAGAACTTCTTCGACACGCATCATATTGAGGATGTGATTGATCTGGTATTGAGCGTGAATCCGGATGCGGTGATGGTGATCAAGAGTACGATTCCGGTGGGCTACTGCCGTTCGATTTATGTGAAGTATGCTCTGCGTTTCCTGACTGATCCGGCTCTGAAGGAGAAGAGATTTAACCTGCTTTTCTCTCCGGAGTTCCTGCGTGAGAGCAAGGCCCTGTATGATAACCTCTATCCGAGCCGTATCATTGTGGGTTATCCGAAGCCGCTGCCTGCCGGTGCGGATAGGGTGTGGGATGAGGAGAATGCTGCCATCTGTGTCATCGGCAACTCTGAGGCGGAGTCGTATGCCAAGACTTTTGCGGCGCTGCTGCAGGAGGGGGCCATAAAGGAGGACATCGATACGCTCTTCATGGGTATGAAGGAGGCTGAGGCGGTGAAGCTCTTTGCGAATACTTATCTAGCGCTGCGTGTGAGCTACTTCAATGAGCTGGATACCTATGCCGAGGTGAAGGGCCTGGATACGAAGGCGATCATCAGCGGTGTGGGGCTGGATCCGCGCATCGGCACGCACTATAATAATCCGTCGTTCGGCTATGGTGGCTACTGTCTGCCGAAGGAGAAGCAGCTGCTTGCTAACTATGCGGATGTGCCGCAAGATATGATGACGGCGATTGTGCAGAGTAATCGCACGCGTAAGGACTATATTGCGGATGCGCTGCTGCGTAAGGCGGGGTGGTATGACTATAGCACGGATAATCAGTATGACGGCCAGAGGGAGCCTGTGACGATAGGTGTGTATAGGCTGACGATGAAGGCGAACTCGGATAATTTCCGCCAGTCGGCGATTCAGGGTATCATGAAGCGTATCAAGGCGAAGGGCGCTGAGGTGATCATCTATGAGCCTACGCTGGAGGATGGTACGTCGTTCTTCGGATCGAAGGTGGTGAATGACCTGAAGGTGTTTAAGTCGCTGAGCAAGGCAATCATCGCTAATAGGTATGATGAGTGCCTGAAGGATGTGAGGGAGAAGGTGTATACACGAGATATTTTTGGAAGGGATTGATGGCATTTTGTGCCGTTGTGTGAAGATTTGTAATGTTTTTGGAGCAGATTTTGCGGTTGTATTTTGTTGTATGAGATAATTTTTGTATATTTGCCGCGTTTTAAATACAAATAGGACACTTATCTTCTCTTATTTTTTATTATGGTTGAACAGTCGTCGCGTGAGTTTGTGTACTTCAAGATCCCGGTTTTTATCGTGGATCTGCTCATTCATTCGTTTATTTTCTTCACTCTCGCTCATTTGCTGCCTGTTTCGATGACAACAGGGGTATATAATGATATGGGCGTAGATAAAGGTGTGATGGCTCTGTTGGCGCTCTCGTATAGCTTTTCTGTATTTGTTATAGGTCTTCGCCTGCATGAGCGTCGTATCAAGCTGCGTCTTGTTTTGTGGCGCGCGGTGAAGCAGACTTTGGGAACCTATCTGATACTGACTGTGCTTCTGGCTATGGTGGAGAAGATCATGCCTCGTCAGCTGATTATCCATTCGTTCATGTCTTCAGTGTTATTGATTACCCTGTGGCACTGGCTGGCTAACTACCTTGTAAGACTGCTTCGTAAATTGGGTCATAATAAGCGTTCTGTGGTGATTGTGGGGACAGATGTCGTGTCTCAGCGTCTCTATAAGGAATTGGGTTATGGCAAGTCTTTCACGGGTTATGTCGTTGAAGGTTTTTTTTCTTCTTTTGATGATCCGGAGCTTCCTGAGGGCGCTAAGTTGTTGGGTTCGGCGCACGAAAGTATTGAATGGTTGAAGAATAATCGTGTGGATGAGGTATATTGCTCGTTGTCTCCAGCAACCAGCAAGAAGGAAGTGGACCAGATTGTACAGCTTTGCAACGATAAGTTCATGGACTTTTTCTATGTGCCGAATATGGATGGCTACCCTCATCGCCAGATGCGTTTCCGTGAGTTCGGCAAGGTTAATGTGATCAAGCTGCACGAAGAACCTATGAATACTCCATTGAGTAAGTTGCTGAGACGCACGGTGGATATTTTGATCTCAGGCCTTTTCCTCTGCACGGTCTATCCGTTTGTATTGCTTTTCGTCTGGATTGGCGATAAGGTGACTGGCAGTGAGGGTCCGGTTTACTTCCGTCAGGCTCGTACGGGTTATAATGGTAAACCATTTATGATCTATAAGTTCCGTTCGATGAAGGTCAATAAGGAGGCTGATAAGTTGCAGGCTACTGAGAATGACCCAAGAAAGACTAAGTTCGGCGACTTCTTGCGTCGTTCTTCTATCGATGAGCTTCCTCAGTTTATCAATGTTTTTTTAGGCGATATGAGCATCATCGGTCCTCGTCCGCATATGGAATATCACACTGAGGTATATTCTCAACTTATTGGTGACTATATGGTTAGACATCTGGCTAAGCCGGGTATTACTGGATGGGCTCAGATCAATGGCTGCCGAGGTGAAACCAAGACTGTAGAGGAGATGCAGGCTCGTGTAGAGCACGACATCTGGTATATTGAGCACTGGACTCCGTTGCTCGATCTGGAGATTTTCTTCAAAACGATCTGGCAAGTACTGCCTGGACATGATAAACAAGCATATTAGTCATGGAACAGAAGATTACGGATTTCCTGAATATGATTAATGAGCCGATGGGTACGGTACTGGTGATAGTGCTGGCACTCACCGGCCTTTGGTTTACGATCAGGACGAAGGGTATGCAGTTCAGGATGATTGGGGAGATGACGAGGCTGTTGTTTCAGTCGACTCCTAATCAGAATAGAAAGGTCGTAAAGCACAAGGAGGATGAGACGATCATTGAGGAGATTGAGGAAATCGCTGAGGAGATCGAGGAGAAGACGGTGAGCAGCTTCCAGGCTTTCACGGTGTCGCTGGCTTCGCGCGTGGGAACAGGTAATCTGGCTGGTGTGGCTACGGCTATCGTGGTGGGTGGACCTGGTGCCATCTTCTGGATGTGGGTCATGGCACTGATCGGTAGTGTGAATACCTTCATCGAGTGTACGCTGGCTCAGCTCTTCAAGGAGGAGGGCAAGGACTCGTATATCGGTGGCCCTGCTTATTATATCACTAAGGGACTGAAGAAGCGCTGGTATGCGTGTATCTTCGCGGTGGCTATCATCGGTCAGTTCGGATTGGCCAACAATATGGTGCAGGTCAATACGATTTCGTCGGCCTTTACGGAGGCGTTCGGCTTTAGTCCGATGACGATGGCTGTGGTGCTGACGGTGGTGTCGATGGCGGTGATCTTCGGTGGCATTCAGCGTATTGCTAAGGTGTGTGCGGTGATTGTGCCATTCATGGCGTTGGGCTATCTGCTCATAGCGCTGTGGATCATCGTGACCAATCTGGATCAGATTCCAGCGGTACTGTCGATCATTGTGAAGAATGCTTTTGGCTTTGAGCAGGCGCTTGGCGGTACGGTGGGTATGGCGATTATGATGGGCTTCAAGCGTGGAATCTTCAGTAATGAGGCTGGCGAGGGCAGTGCTCCTAATGCTGCTGCTACAGCTGAGACGTCGCACCCAGTGAAGCAGGGTCTTATACAGACGCTTGGTGTGTTTACTGATACGCTTGTCGTATGCTCGTGCACGGCATTTATTATTATGTGCTCGGGATTGTATGACTGTGGCGAGAATGGCATCGAGCTGACGCAGGTGGCGCTCTCGGCTCATATCGGAGATATCGGTAAGACGATCATTGCGGTGGCAATTCTCTTCTTCGCATTCTCAAGCGTATTGGGCAACTATTACTATGGAGAGTGCAATGTGCAGTTCCTCTTCGAGAAGACGCGTCTGGAGAAGCATGGGGTGCTGATCTATCGTCTGATACTGACTGTGGTGCTCTTCTTGGGTGCGCTGATGACCATAGACATTGTGTGGGCTTTGGTGGACTTCTTCATGGTGATCATGACGGTGTGCAACCTCATTGCTATCTGTCTGCTGGGTCATTATGCTATACGTCTGCTGGATGACTATATCGAGCAGAAGAAGGCGGGGAAGGATCCGGTGTATAGGAAGGAGACTTGTCCGGAGATAGAAAGCGAAACTACTTGTTGGTGATTTTCACTGCGTGGTGCTGAAATACGATAAATATACTAAATACGATAAATACAATTTATTTCACTGCGTGGTGCTGAAAAACTATAAAAACTGATAAAAACTATAAAAACGTATTTATAATATTTATAGTATTTATCGTATTTTAGCACCGCGCTAGCGTAAACATAAAGTTGCCCTCGTTACGATTTGTAGCGAGGGTAACTTTTATGTCAGGGGGAGGAAAGTCCCCTTTTAAGGGGGATTTAGAGGGTCAATACGTATACCGCGAACGACTTAGCACCGAGCTTGACGCTGAGTGTCTGGCCATCGACGTTGAGAGTGCTCTCCTTTGGAGTGATCTTCTCAGGCTCATCGAGGGTGTTCTCTGCATCCATCTCAGGATAGGTGAGGAGGATCTGCTTAGCTGACTGGAAGATCTGACCCTTCTTCATGCCCTGGAACTGGAGGTTGAGGTCCTGAGCCTCGTCGCCTACGTTAGCCACCTTGACGATGTATGAGTCGGTCTCCTTGTCATAGACTGCGCTGGCGAAGAGTCCGTTCTGATCAGCATCGCCTGCGACTGACTTCTTGTTCATGGTCAGAGGGAGGACGTTGGTGCCCTTGTAGTGGCAGTAGAGCTGCTGTACGTAGTATGAAACTGACTTGAATGAACGGAGATTGTCGAACCAGATCATGTCAGGACGCCACTGCCAACCCTTGACGTGAGCGAAGAGAGGAGCGTAGGTAGCCATGTGTACGATGTCGGCATTGCGCTCGATACCGGTCATGTGAGCAGCCTCGAGGAGGGAGGTGTAGAAGTGATTCCACTTCTTGCCGTCGCCGTGGCAAGCATACTCGCCTGCGAATACCTTTGGACCCTTGCGGTCGTAGTTGTCATAACGATGACCGTGGCTGAGGAACCACTGCTCGTTGCGATAGTAGTGCTCGTCATAGAGATCGACCTTGAGCTCCTTCATCTTAGGCTGGAGGAGATCGAAGTCCCAACCCTCTGAGTTAGGGCCGGTGGTGCCGATGAGCTTGAGGTCAGGATAAGCCTTGCGGAGAGCTTCGTTGAACTTCTTCAGGCGATCGGTGAAGGCGTTGTTAGGACCGCCATGAGCCTCATCATAGTCCCACTGCTCGTTGCCTACGCCGAGGTACTTGAGGTTGAATGGCTCTGGGTGACCCATCTCGGCACGTACCTTGCCCCACTTGCTGTCTACAGGACCATTGGCGAACTCTACGAGGTCGAGAGCGTCCTGGATGTATGGGTCGAGGTCGTCGATAGCTACATGTGCGGTCTTCTCGTTCCAGATCTCGTTCTGGAACTGACATGCCAAGCCTACTGAGATAACAGGGAGCGCCTCACAGCCGAAGTCCTCACAGAGCTGGAAGTACTCGAAGAAGCCGAGGCCATAGGTCTGATGATACTCAGGATAGAGACGGTATGGGAAGGTGTTCTCCCAACGGTTCTCGTTGAGTGGACGGTTCTCTACAGGGCCTACAGAGTTCTTCCACTGATAGCGCTGCTCGAGGTTGGTACCCTCGACGATACAGCCGCCAGGGAAGCGGAAGACGCCAGGATGGAGGTCACAGAGGGCCTGTGCGAGGTCTTTGCGCATGCCGTTCTCACGACCCTTCCAGGTGTCGGTAGGGAAGAGGCTGACGTGCTCAATGTCGATGCTGTTCATTGGAGCCCAGAAGTCACGGCCTTCCTCAGGACGGAGGAAGAGACGGAGGTGTGAGTCCTCGATGGTGATAGGTGACTTGATGGTGAGGGTGTACTTCTTCCACTCCTTGCCAGAGACAACGATCTCAGCGTTAGTGAATTCCTGATTCTCACCCATGGTGTCATTGTCGACGAGCTGAACCTGCAGTACGCCACTGCCGCCTTCAGGAACGCGAGCCCAGAGAGAGAAGCGATAGGTAGCGTCCTTCTTGACCGATACGCCGAAGAAACCTTCGTTCTCGATGCCAGTGCGCTTGTGTGGGTGACCTGGGTCAGAGAGGCGTACGTAATGAGGGTTCTTGTCGAATGGACCATCATCGAGCACCTGGAACTTGCCAAAGGCCGTCCAGCCCATGAGGTTCTGTGGGAATTCGAACGAGCGGTTCTTGATCATTTCGGCATAGAGGCCGCCATCAGCAGCGAAGTTGATGTCCTCGAAGAAGATGCCGTACATGGTTGACTGGATAGGTGCGCCCAGTTTCTTGGTCTGGATCACCATGTCGTTGGTGGCAGCTTGTGTGCTCAGAGCTGCGCTACCTAAGGCTAAGGTGGCCAGGAGTGTTTTGTAGGTGTTCATAAATATATATATAAGTTAAAAGTTAAAAGTGAAAAGTTAAAAGTGAAAAGTGAAAAGTTGTGTGTGGCGCAAAGATAGTCATTATTTTGAATACTCCGAAATAATTGAGCGAAAAATAATGATTATTTGCCGTATTTCGTGACTTATTTGACGATATACTTGAAGACTGCACCATTCTTTCGTGCAGGATCGGCTCCCTTATAGTCCATCGAGTAAGGGCTTCCGGTGGTTGGGCTCTTGCCGATGTAGGTGTGGGTGCGGGTGCTCATGAGCATGAATTCCTGATCGAGATAGTCCTGCCACATGAACTCCTCGGCGAGGTTGATGTCCTTGGTGAGACGGACGTCGCCAGGAAGGCCCATGCCGCTGACGAAGACGTATCGGCCATCTTCGCACTGGAGGAGGACTTTGCCATTGCCACGGTCGATGAGGTGGAAGAGGACGTACTGCTCGGAGTTGCCTAACTGGGCAGCATCGGCAGGGGCTTCACGGATAGGTTCGGTGTCGTGCAGCAGGCCGTGAGGCATGGCGAACATCGGACGATCGGTGGCGAGATTGATGATGCGGAAGGTCTTGCCGTATGGGATGTTGTTGGAACGATCGGCATCGAGCTCCTGACAGGTGAAGTTGTCGAACTCAGCCATACCACCATTCTTGCCGTCCTTGTTGAAGGCGAAGAGCGAGACGCGAACGCCCTGGAAGGTGACGAGCTGATACGAGAGCTTCATCTCGGGACCTAACTGCTTGAAGTTCTTGCCATCGAGCGAGTAAGCGTAGTGTGCTACGTTACGGTCATAGTCGCCTACGAGCTGCAGCCAGATGCGACCATCTTTAGGCAGGGTGATCTGGGTGTCGATGGTGTCGTTGTTAAGCTGCTCAAAGCAGCGAAGGGTCAGCTGATTGGCTTCCTTGACGATACCTGCCCATGAGCAAGGGACGTTGATATTGCCGAGACCAGCCACGTCTCCGCTCTTCATCTTGGCAGTGTAGAGTTCTACGGTGCAGATGCTGCGAGGGCCTACAGCACGCTGTGTGAGTGTGTTACGAGCCCACATGAGCTGATCGGCAGGTAGGGTGTTGAGCTGGAGGCGTCCACCTTTGAGTCGCCACATCTTGTCGTCAGGATTGTGGTTCCATTGCCATACGCGGCCAAGCTGCTTGCCGTTGAAGTCCTCATCGCGCTCATAAGCGGCATGTGGCTTGATGTCGGCAGTGCCATCGATATTAGGTTTGGTCCAGGTGCGAGGTGCACGGCCGAGGTTGCCTTCAAGACCGATCATTGGCCAACCATCTTTCCAGGTCATTGGAGCGAGGGTGACAGTGCGACCAACGGAATGGAAGTCCTGCATGAGAAGGGCATACCACTCGCCTTTCTGGGTCTGTACGATACCTCCCTGGTGGATGTTGGTAGCAGCGGTGGCATTGACATCCTCAAAACCAATCTTGAACTTGCTGCCGTCAGGAACGATGCGACCTTCCCACTCGGTGAGTCCTACTGGATGATAGCCGAAGGTCTCGTCTGCGGTGATGACACAAGTCTCGTAGGGTCCCCAGATGCTCTTGGAACGAGAGCAGAGGGTGCGGCCATTAGGGCGATAGTCGGTCGAGATGAGGTAGTACATACCATTGATCTTATACATGTGATGGCCTTCGCCTACGGCTGAACCGTTAGGGATGATCACGCGGTCAGTCTCTTCGATAGGTCCGCTCATATCTGGCTTGAGCTCAGTGCAATGCACCTCACCGTAGCCGTGGATGGCGTAGATCTTGCCATCGTCGTCGAAGAGGACGCTGAGGTCATAGATGCGGCCTTCCATATTATGATGGGTCCAAGGGCCGTGGATGTCCTTGGCGGTGTAGCACTGGAGGCCCTTGCCATTGATATTAGAATAAATGTAGAACTGGTCGTTGGCATAGCGGATGCAAGGTGCCCAGATGCCTTGGCCATAGATTTCCTGACCATTCTTGAGCGAGAAAGCATCATCCTGGAAGTCGAAGCGGTCAAAACAGTAGGAGATATTCTCCCAGTTGACGAGGTCGCGAGAGTGGAGGATGACGAGGCCAGGGACGGTGTGCATGGTGGTGCCGGCCAGATAATAGTCATCGCCGACACGGAGGATATCCGGATCGGAGAACTCATCGTAGAGCAATGGATTGGTGAATGTGCCATTTCCATTGTCTGCCGTCCAACGTGTGGTCTGTGCTGCGGTGTGGCTGCAGCAGGCGAGGGCCAGGGCGGTGAATAGGAGTTTAGAAGTGTGCATGTGAATTATAAATATGAATTACAAATTACTGATTACAAATTACTTTTTCTGGTATTCTGATGGCGTCACGCCGAAGACTTCCTTGAACGAAGTACGGAAGTACGCCAGATTGCTGAATCCGCAGCGATAGGCGGCCTCTGAGACATTGCATCGCTCATTACGAAGAAGCTCCGCGCTATGTAGGATTCGCGTCTTTCGGATGAATTCTGCACCAGACAGGCCTGTGAGCGCCTTGATCTTACGATAGAGCGTCGAGTGACTGATGTGTAGCGAGAGGGCAATGTCTTCCATGCGGATGTTGTCAGCTTCGATGTGCTCGATGATGAAAGTCTTGACGTCGCGGAGGAAGTTCTGGTCGTAGGTGCTCAGTACTGGCATAGGCTCTTCTTCTGTCTCGGCAGTTGCAGTCGGCTCGGTAGGAGCAGGAGAGGCCTGCATTGGCTGGAGACCCTGAGCGTTGATCCACGCCATCATGTGAGCACGAGCGCTGAGAATGTTCTGCAGACGAGCTCGTAGCATCATGATACTGAATGGCTTGGTGAGATAGATGTCGGCTCCATCGGTGAAGCCTTCCATCTGATCCTCAGGAGTATCTTTGGCCGTGAGCATGATGACTGGGATGTGGCTGGTGCGGATATCGTTCTTGAGTGTGCGACACAGGATATTGCCATTCATCACTGGCATCATGAGGTCGGTAATGACGACGTCAGGCATGTGGACGAGTGCCAGATCAAGGCCTTCCTGACCGTTATGGGCACGGAGGATGCGATAGTCGGTGCTGAGCGACTCTGTCATGAAGTTGAGAATCTGGTAGTCGTCCTCAACAAGGAGCAGCAGCGGACGTGAATCGCCTTCGGCAAGCGTTTCTTCAGTTGGCGCTTCTGCTTCGTCTTGTGCGATGTACTGGCTCTGTGTATGGAGTGCATCCGGATAGGTCTGGCTGCCATCGAGCAGGAGTGTGAACGTGGTGCCTGAGCCTTCCTGGCTCTTGACCTTGATCTCGGCCTTATGCAGCTCTGCCAATGAGCGGACGATGGAGAGTCCGATGCCGGTGCCTGAAGCCTGATGAGGTCCGCTGACCTGATAGTAACGGTCGAAGATATGCGGCAGGGCTGAGGCTGGAATGCCATAGCCAGTGTCGGAGACAGAGATCTCGGTGAACATCTTGTCGCCGAACATATACTGACGCTGATGCAGGTGAATGCTGCCCTTTGGCGTGTATTTCAGCGCGTTGGACATCAGGTTGGTAATGATGCTGCGAATGACGTCAGCATCGAACAGGATGTTGTGCTGAGGCTGATTGACATCGACGAGGATCTTCAGGTTCGGATTGGTATTGAGCTCGATGAACGACTGTCCGATTTCCTGTATGAGCTGGCCTAAATCGCCTAAGCTGACCTTGAGATGCTGCGCGTGTGTCTCTGACTTGCGGAACTCCAACAGCTTGTTACAGAGGTCGGTGAGTCGGCAGGAACTATCATAGACGAGACGAATACGCTTCTGGTCGGCAGGGGAGAGGCTGTTGTTCTGGAGGAGCTCTTCAAGAGGTGCCTGGATGAGTGTGAGTGGCGTCTTGAGCTCGTGGGTGATGTTGGTGAAGAACTGAAGTCGCTCTGCACTATTCTCATGCTCAACGAGGTTCTTGCGCTTCTCCAGCTCGAGCTCTGAGGTCAGTCGGATGCGATGCAGATAGTGGAGAATGTAGATGACAATGATAGCCAATGCCAACAGCACATAGAGACAACGAGCCCACCATGACCACCACCAGTGATTGCGGACATGGATATAAATATCGAGGATGTTGTCGTCAGTCCAAGGCTGGCCTTTCATCCTTGCGCGTACACGAATCTTATATTTATCTGGTGTGAGGTCTCGGAAAGTGATGATGTTGCGTGTAACACTGATCCAGTCTCGCTGGTCGCTGCTGGATTTATATTCCAGCTCGATGAATCGGTTCTGTGCATAATCCTTGGTGCCGAAAAATAGTCGGAAAGAACTTCGTGATGGATCGAGCTGATAGACTCCATCTTCATCGGGCATGACAATATTCTGCGACCTGAATACTCCATCGGAACCAAGCAATTGGAGAGACTGCAGATGGAATGTGGTTGGGTTGCTCGAAATATTGAGACTATCTGGATAACAGAGGCATAATCCACTCATGGAGTTGAAGACCAAAGCTCCGTCAGAGAGCAGGATTGCACCACCATTCATATTATTGAGAGGCAGATAGTCTGACTGATTGTAGTTGACGAATGTCTGAGTGGTGTGATCGAGCATCGAGATGCCGTTGATGGTAGAAATCCAGACATTGCCGTTCCGATCTTCCTGAATGGCACGGATAAAGGTATCGTGCAATCCTTCGGCATAACCGTATGAAATGTACTTCTCTGGATGATTCGTATCTGGGATGCAGCATGGTCCATCAGGTGTTGACATCCAGAGTCTGTCCTGACTGTCGAACTTGAGATGCTGGATGCAATTCGTGAAGAATCCTGATTGCTGAGAGAGATTGCTGATCAGCTTCAGATCCTTGTCAAACAGATACATACCATTCTCGAAGGTCGCTACCCACAGCTTGCCTTGCTTGTCGCGTCGGATGCCGTGGAGGGATTGCTGATTGAGTGTTTCGTTGATCGGCTGGCAAGGTACGGCATAGCCATCCTGCAGGCTGTAGATGCCTTCGGAGGTAGTGATCCAGAAGGAGCCATCGTCTTCGCGGTAGAAAGTGATTGCATGTACATTGCGACCGTCGGCTGTCGTGACATAGGAAAGGGAGCCTGTAACTTTGTTGTATGCCAGCATGTGATTTGGTACAGCGAGATAGAGCAGCTCCTTGCCATTGCCATTGATAGATAATACGACTCCGTGAGCAAAACCTTTGGCTGCCAGATCGATATCTTTGATACATTGGGTGCCCTGGAAGGCCAATATCCTATCTCGTGAACTTACCCAGAAGATATCTCCTTCGGCATAAATTCCCCAGACAGGTTCGCTAAAGAACTTGCGGAAGAAGGGACTGATATGGCTGATGAATTCGATACCATTACCACTGCTACCGATCCAGATGTTGCCGTATGGATCCTGATAGAGCGACTGTATTTCGTCAAAGAGTGCAATCTCTCCTGTGGTGTAGAGGCTTGAAACTTCCTCGTTATCCAAATTGATCTTGTAGTTGCCTGAACGTGATGTAACCCAGAGATACTGGTTGTCAATCTCCTCGATATGAAAGACTTCCGCTTGGCTTAGCGCATGGAAGGGGAGTAGCTGAGAACTGCCAGGAAGATAATACCAGAGACCAGCATTCGTAGCCACCCAGATACGGCCGTGATGATCTTTCAGAATCTCGCTGACGTTGACATTCTCGTACTCTTTTCCTGTCTGTCCGAGGGTGAGAGGAATAAGCTGATGAGTACGTGCATTGAGTACACTGGCGCCATGCATGTGCGAACCTATGACAAGATTACCATTGCCATCGTCGACTCCACAGCGGAAGTGCTGACTGAGCTGTCCGAGATCGACACGTTCGATGCTGCCAGAATCCATGTTGAGCAGCATGATGTCATTGTGGCAGATGAGCCAGAGCTGTCGGTTATCTGCAGGAGTGATGTCGAGGACATTGGTGAGGGTGCTGTCAGACACGTTATATATAGTCACTTCGCCTGTGTCAGGATGTACTCGGCAGATGCCTTCGCCTTTGGTGCCAGCCCAAAGATAGTTGCCTTGGGCATCATACCAGAGGCAGTTGATCATATTGGCTGTGAGTCCGGAATTTGAGACATTGTAGCTAATGCAAACCGAACCATTGTAGGCGTTGAGCCCAGATTCTGTAGCAACCCAGAGACGTCCTTTGTTGTCGAGCGTCATCTCGCAGATGAAGTTGTTCGACAGACCCTCGTTGATTAGGATATGTTCGGTAATATGGTACTGCGCCAAGGCTGGTAGGACCGAGAGAGCCGCTATCAGGAAGGACAGTACGCTGAGTCGGGAGCGTCGGAAAAGGGTAGTGAGTTGCATCGTGTGGTGTGTTTCTGTTTTGATGGTGCAAAGATAGGGATATTTGACGAGATAACAAAGGAAAAAGGTCGTAATTATGGGTGACGAATCGGTCAAATAGCGCGGTTTTTCGGTCATGACCGATTTGTAATCCTTTTTGACGACCTGAAAATGAGGTGGATGAGAAATATTGCCCTATCTTTGCGTCGTAATTAACACACACATGTCTTTTTACTCTTTCATAAACACACATTGTTTTTAGTTTTTTTTAGGTAGTAGTGCAAGTACTTTGATGTGAAAGGTTATTCCTAACCAGTAGGATCGAGTACTTGCATTTTTTTTTTAGAACAAGAAACTTAAGAATGAAACACCTTATTAATATATTAAGCAGTGGTCTTTGCAGCCTGATGACTGTGGGTATGACGCTCTCTGGTCAGCAGGCTACAGCAGAGACTCTCGATGAGGTCATCGAACGTGGCTTGTCTGCTGCTCGCAGTCAGAGCCTGATCATGGCCAAGGCGCTGGAGAAGGATACAGAAGCCTTCCCTCGCAGCTACGAGAACGGCAAGATGATCACGAGCGACTACCGATGGTGGTGCTCAGGTTTCTTCCCTGGCGTTCTCTGGCAGCTCTACAGCGACAAACCATCCGAAGAGCTGAGACGCTATGCAGAGCTTTACACTGATCGCACGGAGCCTGTCAAGAAGATGACCGACACGCATGATCTTGGCTTCATGCTCTACTGCAGCTTCGGTCAAGGTTACCACCTCACGGGCAACGAGCATTATCTCGATGTCATCAAGGAAGGTTCTGACAACCTGCTGACCCGCTATAACGAGAAGCTTGGCGTGATCAAGTCCTGGGACTGGTCTGACAAGTGGAAGTATCCGGTCATCATCGACAATATGATGAACCTTGAGATGCTGACCTTCATCTCTCGAGAGACCAACGACCGTAAGTATGCACTGGTTGCCGAGACGCATGCCAACACGACGATCAAGAATCACTTCCGTGACGACTACACCACCTATCACGTCGTCTCGTATGATCCTGCTACCGGTCAGCCTCACGCTAAGCAGACAGCGCAAGGCTTTGCTGACGAAAGCGCATGGGCCAGAGGTCAGGCTTGGGGCCTTTACGGATACACGATGATGTATCGTGAGACGCTTCAGCCAAAGTATCTTGAGCAGGCCCGACACATTGCTCACATGATCACTGAACATCCGAGACTGCCAGAAGATGGTATTCCGTACTGGGATTTTGACGCTCCGGACATCCCAAACGCCTATCGAGATGCTTCAGCCGGTGCAATCATGGCTTCAGCCTTCATCGAACTGAGCCAGTTGGATAAGACGTCCGATGCTGCCAAGTGGTTGGCAATGGCTGAGAAGCAGATCCGTTCGCTCTCGTCGCCTGCGTATCTGGCAAAGATAGGAGAGGTGGGAGGCTTCATCCTGAAACACAGCGTGGGTTCGCTGCCAGGAAAGAGCGAGATTGACGTGCCACTGACTTATGCGGATTATTATTATATAGAAGCATTGCTCCGCATGAAGAAGCTGCTGTCTCAGCCAAGTGGCGCACAGGACCGACAGACTTGGGTCGACGCTCTCAGCAAGATTGCTACTCCAGTCATCAAGAACATGGCTGACGGCACCTTCAAACAGAACTTTCCATTTGAGTCGCTCTCTACCGATCCTGATCGTCGCGAAGTCTCTTATCTTGAGGCATTTGGCCGAACCATCTGCGGCATTGCTCCTTGGTTGGAGTTAGGTCCTGATGAGACTCCAGAAGGGCAGCAGAGAGCACAGATGATTGATTGGGCAGTGAAAGGCCTGGCCAATGCAGTGAATCCGAAATCTGCTGATTATCTGCGCTTCAAGGCCAATCATCATCGCCAGCCTCTGGTGGATGCAGCTTTCCTGGCAGAAGGTCTCCTGAGAGCTCCAAAACAGCTCTGGGGGAATCTTGATAAGACAGCTCAGAAGAATCTCATCAAGGAACTGAAGGCAAGCCGTGGCATTGAAGCCTACGAGAGCAACTGGCTCCTGTTTGCCTCGATCATCGAAGCAGCACTGCTGGAGTTCGATGGTAGCTGCGACGAGAAGCGTCTCAACCATGGCGTAGAGCGTTTCTGCGATGGTTGGTACAAAGGTGACGCCTGGTATGGCGACGGTCCAGATTTCCACCTCGACTACTATAACAGCCTCGTCATTCAGCCCATGCTTACCGAGGTGCTGATGGTGATGGATAAGCACCAGATGAAGCACGCCAACTTGTTGGCAGGTCAGCAGCAGCGTCTCGGACGTTATGGCGAGCAGCAGGAGCGACTGATCTCTCCTGAGGGAACCTATCCGGTCATCGGACGTAGCATCACCTATCGTTTCGGTTCTTTCCACGCTATGTCAGATGCAGCTTTGCTGCATTTGTTGCCAAGTCATCTCAATCCTGCACAGGTACGATGCGCTCTAACTTCGGTCATCAGCCGGCAGCTGAGCCAGCCGAATACCTTCGACCAGAATGGTTGGCTGAGAGTAGGCTTTACGGGTTCGCAGATCCACATGTCAGAGGACTATATCAATACGGGTAGCGAGTATCTCTGCTGCGCCGCTTTCTGTGCACTGGGACTTCCTGCCGATGATGCATTCTGGAGCAATCCGTATGCTGAGTGGACCAACCGAAAGGCATGGACTAATAAGGAGGTGTCTGCTGATCATGCAATCCATTGACAAAAATAAACGCGTTTTGGTGCAATATCGTAAACAAAGTACCATATTTTGCTAAGATTTTTTACTTTTTTCGCAGAATAGTTGGAACTTGTAAAAAAAAATCTCATATTTGCACCCGCTTATTTATTATTCGGACTTATGCTTGAAAACACTTAATGCAGCGTGTTCTTTATGAATGCACCTACCAAATGCACCTTGTACATACATTAGTCCTAATATTCTTTTTAAAATACTTATTAACTCATATTTCACACACAAAACTTTCTTAGCACAATGAGAAAAAGATTTTGTCTTCCCTATCTTTTGGGAGCTAGTGTCATTGGCGGATTTGCTGTATTGCCAAATGCAGTAACTACACCAACGGCATACGCACAGGCCAAGACCATCAAGGTCTCTGGTCAGGTTGTTGACGATCTTGGTGAGCCTCTGATGGGTGCTACCATCAAGGTGAAAGGTACTGCCAACGGTACTGTGACCGATCTCGATGGTAACTTCGAGGTTAATGTCGCTTCGAACGGCGTCCTCGAGGTCAGTTTCGTAGGTTTCCAGGCTACCGAGGTGGCTATCAATGGCAAGACCATGCTTGGCGTTATCAAGTTGTCTAACGATGACAAGCTCCTTGAGCAGGTCGTTGTCGTTGGTTACGGTACACAGAAGAAGGCCGACTTGACCGGTTCTGTATCTATCGTCAATGCTGATGAGCTCAAGCGCTCTTCTAACTCTAACATCTCTACCATGCTCGAGGGTAAGGTTCCTGGCGTTCAGATTACCTCTGACGGTCAGCCTGGTGCCGATCCTTCTGTACGTATCCGTGGTATCGGTAGCTTCGGTTCTACCGCTCCTCTCTACGTTATCGATGGTGTGCCAATGGGTACTTCTATCCGTGACTTCTCTCCTAATGATATCGAGACCATCCAGGTGCTCAAGGATGCTGCTGCAGGTGCCATCTACGGTTCACGTGCTGCAAACGGCGTTGTGATCATCACCACCAAGAGCGGTAAGAAGGATCAGCCAATGAAGCTCGACTATAAGGGCTACTTCGGTGTTGACCAGATTTCTAAGGGCGTCTATGACGTCATGGATGCTAAGCAGTACAGCCAGTACCTCGGTGAGGCTTGCTTGAACTCAGGTACTCCTCTCGCTGGTGGCTATACTAATAATAATGGTGTATTCAGCTTCCGCGACAACACCAACACTGACTGGTTCGATGAGGTCTTCAAGACTGGTGTTCGTCAGAACCACAACATCAGCATGAGCGGTGGTGGTGCTAACAATACTTATAATATTGGCCTTGACTACTTCAACCAGAAGGGTACCCTTGAGGGTGCTGGTCCTAACTACGAGCGTTACACCGCACGTATCAACAATACCTTCGAGACCAAGTTCATCAAGTTCCGCACTGGTGTCGTTTACTCACACTCTAACCAGGACGGCATGGGCCTCTCTAATGCTTCAGAGTATGTACAGGGTCTCTACGGCGATGTTACCAACGTCCTTCGCGGTACTTTGTTGATGCAGCCAACCATCAAGGCATACGATCCTTCTACTTGGGTACTCGATGATAAGGTAGGTTCTGCCAGCGGTTACAACTACGATGCTTACGGCTATGGTGTTTACTACGATACTGTTCATGGCGATATCTCTGCTTCGAACCCATTGCTCGTAAACAACAAGTTGACTCGTAACACCCTCGTTGATCGTTTCAACGGTACTCTCTCTGCTAACGTTGACCTCCTCAAGATGGTAGGCGTTGAGAGCAAGAACCACAAGCTCAGCTACAACATCAACCTGGCTTACAATAAGACTCTCGTTACTGGTAAGACTTGGGTAGGTGCATGGATTCAGTCAAACCGTGTATACCTCGACAAGACCAACGAGAAGCTCTCTGAGAACAAGCGCACCTATACTGATGCTTTGATCGAGAATACCCTCACATACGACGGTACCATCGGTAAGAACCATATCAATCTCGTTGGTGGTCAGACCTTCGAGGAGGAGAATACCCACAACCTCGACGCTTGGGCAACCAACTTCTCTGAGCCTTATTACCTCCAGCTCCAGAACGGTGCTTCACGTGATGCAAGCTCTTCAGAGTTCAAGCACACCATCACCTCTTACTTCGCTCGTTTGAACTACGACTTCGATGGCAAGTACCTCGTTTCTGCTATCGTACGCCGTGATGGTAGCTCACGTCTTACCAAGAGCATCCGTTGGGAGACCTTCCCATCAGTATCTCTCGGTTGGCGTCTCGACCGTGAGAACTTCTTCCCAGTTGACGAGCGTATCATCAACATGATGAAGATCCGTGCATCTTACGGTGAGCTCGGTAATGAGAACATCGGTGAGTATGTATACCAGGCAACCATGGACCGCAACAACATGTCATATAGCTTTGGCGGTCAGCCTATCTACGGTTCGGCTATCTCAACCTTCGTAAACGAGAAGCTCGCTTGGGAGAAGAAGAAGACCACCAACGTCGGTATCGATATGGCTTTCCTCAACAACAGCATCGAGTTCACCGCTGAGTGGTATATGAACAAGTCTACCGACCTTCTTTATTCAGTACCTGTTCCTGCTAACGCTGGTGTAGCCAACACCTCAGTTACCATGAACGCTGCTGCTATGGAGAACAGCGGTCTTGAGTTCTCGCTCACTTATCGCAACCACACTGCTTTCGGTCTCAGCTACGACATCACCGCTAACTTGAGCACCTTGAAGAACAAGGTTACCTCACTTGGTTTCGGTACTGAGTCTTACATCACCGGTGCTTACAAGACTGAAGTAGGCGAGGAGGTAGGTAAGTTCTATGGCTGGAAGTACCAGGGTATTGCTCGCTCACAGGCTGATATTGACAACCATGTCAATGCTAACGGTCAGAAGATCGTTCAGGAGGGTGCTGGTATTGGTGACTGCCTCTATGAGGATATCAATAACGATGGTGTGATCGATGATCTTGACCAGACCGTTCTTGGCAGTGGCCTTGCAAAGGTTAACTTCGGTCTCTCTGCTCACCTCGGTTACAAGAACTTCGACCTCGCTATCTCTACCTTCGGTGCGCTCAACTATCACGTATCTGATGATATCTACAACTCACTCAACTCTTGCTACGGTCCTGGTAACAAGTCGGTAGACATGCTCAATGCTAACAAGTTTGATAGCAACGGCAACTACATCTCTGCTAATCCTAAGACCTACTATCAGGCTAATGGCCGTGGTTGGAACGATATGTTCTCTGACCGCAAGATCCAGAATGCAGCTTATTGGAAGATCGCTAACGTCGAGATTGGTTACAACTTCCCTGACAAGTGGTTCAATGGCATTGTAAGTGGCGTTCGCGTTTACGCTTCTGCTCAGAACCTCTACACCTTCACCGATTATAAGGGTTACAATGTTGACTATGCTGGTGGTACCTTCACCCCAGGTTACAACTTCTGTTCATTCCCAACTCCACGCACCTTCATGGGTGGTGTCCTCTTCTCATTCTAATAATCTAAGAGCTATCTGATATGAAACTATATAAAATTTCCCTTGCCCTGATGTTGGGCATCGGCACGCTTTCTTCGTGCGACGATAAGCTGGATGTCACCAACCCTAACCAGCAGACTTCTGCTACCTTCGGTAACACAGTCGAGGAGTTGGAGGAGTGCATCATCGCTTGCTACAACCACACTCGTATGGAGGGTTCATACGCTCGTGTAGGCTATAATATTGACGTTTGCCGTGGTGATGAGGTCTGGAACTCTTCACAGGTATGGTATATGCCATTCGACGACCTCAACGTCTCTACTACCGATGAGATCGAGCAGTGGACCTGGCGTGAGTGGTACTACACCATCAACGTATGTAACTTCGTCCTTTCGCGCACTACCGATGAGGCTATTGCCAACAACGTAGCTATGCAGCGCATCAAGGGCCAGGCTCTCTTCCTCCGTGGCTTGGCTTACTACAACCTCGCTGGCTACTACAACAATCCAGCACTCATCACTGACTATGCTCAGTATTCTACCCTCGACGGTCTCTACGCTTCTAACGTTCCAGAGTCTGGTTATCAGTACGATCTCGTACTTGATCAGGTAGAGGAGGACTTCAAGGGCGCTATCGAGCTTCTTCCTACCAAGGATGCAGGTGGTCAGTGGGCACAGGGTCGTGCTACCAAGGGTTCTGCTGCAGGTTTCCTGGCTCGTGCTCAGATGATGCGCCATAAGTATTCTGAGGCTCTTGCTGAGCTCAAGAATATCATCAGTGGCACCTATGGCAAGTATTCTTTGATGCCAAACTTCGGCGACAACTTCCGTGAGGGTCCTGCTTTCGAGAACAATGCAGAGAGCCTCTATGAGGTACAGTACCTCGACTTCGGCAAGCAGGGAACTGACGATGAGTGGACTCCAGTCAACACCTCTAAGAATGCCACTCAGGGTCACGCTATTGAGTCAAACTTCGGTCCTGGCGACTGTGGTGGTTGGGCTGACCTTTCAGCTTCTCCATGGCTCTATAATCTCTTCAAGCAGGAGAAGACCACTAACGGTACTCTCGACCCACGTCTCTACTGGACCATCGGTACCTACGAGAATGACTGGGAGGGCTTCGAGTTTGGCAACGTATGCTACACCGTCGCTATGGATCCTAACATGCCAGTCGTAACCAACAACAACAACGGTGGTCTTCCTATCGCTAAGAATACCAACCTTCGCATGGGTCTCTATGACAAGGTAGTCACTGGTCTTCACTGTGGTATCAACCTCCGCATCCTTCGCTACTCTGACGTATTGCTCCGCGCTGCTGAGTGTATCAATGAGATTAGCGGTCCTAATGACGAGGCTATCGGCTACATCAATCAGGTTCGTGAGCGTGCCAACCTCAAGCCTCTTAAGACATCTGACTTCAATGGTGATGCTAATAAGCTTTTCGAGCAGATTGCTAACGTAGAGCGTCCTAAGGAGTTCGGTTGCGAGTTCGGTCGTGGTTTCGACCTTATTCGTTGGGGCTTCTTCTATGACGAGGGTCGTCTTGCTCAGCTCAAGGATCATGGTTCATTCATGAAGTCTACTGATAAGACCACTGTCAAGACTCTCGTTACTTACGCTGACGTACAGGCAGATCCTGAAAACTGTAAGAGCTCTTACGATACTTATCTCCTCGGCCATGAGTTCCTCCCAATCTATCAGGGAACTTTGAATGCTAACTCTAACCTCGTAGGCAACTCTGCAAACAGCGGTGCTGCTAACAGCGAGACCAAGGAGTACTTCCAGAGCAAGGGTTGGACCGTTCGCCCTGTTGTCAATCTCTAATATTTAAAAATGAGCAATTATGAAAATTCAAAATAAATTGACTTCAATCCTGGGCGTAGCTTCACTTGCTGTGATGGCTTTGACCAGCTGTGAGGGAGGCGATCTTTTTAGCGTAGGTGCTCCTGACTGGATCGCAGCACGCGTTGACTCTATCGCACAGGAAAAGCAGAACAATGTTCCTGAGGAACTTGACCTTCTGGAGGATGTCTATACTATCGGTAAGACCGACTTCACTTCTGGTTGGTGGGCTGACTTCTCTAAATACTATGTCATTCCAGCAGGCGAGAAGCTGCAGGTGCAGTTCAACCTCAACATCAATCCGGCTGCTACCAACACCTATAAGAACTTCGCCATGATCCTTACTGCTGATGCTGATCGTGGAGGTGCAGGTTATGTCGAGTATGGTGCTATCCGTTATGATAATCAGCCAAGCGGCAACTCTGAGTGGGGTGATTATATCGATCGTAGCTGCGTTAACAGTACGCTTACTTTCGAGACCGATACCGATTCTGGCGTTGACAAGCTGGGTGGCAAGGTAACCGTTACCATCGACCGTACCGATGCTTCTAAGTTCTCCGTCGAGATGAGCAATGGTAATGTTGTCAAGACCTATTCTGCTGGTGCTCTTCCAAATATCAATGAAGATCAGAGCAATGGCAATATCCGTGTCTTCTTCGTCGTTGAGGGTTCATACATCAACTTCCTCGGCACCAACATCGAGCCAATCGGTGGCTGTACTTCTAAGGAGGACAAGCAGCCTCTCAGCATGACCTTGAAGGGTGTTCCTGGCAAGGTATTGCAGGGTACTGAACTTGATGACATCATCGCTAACGTTTCCGCTGTCGTTAACTTCGAGACAGGTGTAACTAAGGAGGTTCCTGCAAAGGATCTTACCTTCCAGGCTGTCCCTGATCTCAATGGCCTTGGCGAGAAGACCCTTATCGCTGTCTACAACAAGACCTATAAGGGTGAGGGCGCAACTGATCCAGCTATCGCTACCGCTACCTTCAGCGTGGTTGACAAGATGTACTACACGCTTGGTGAGTCTGGCTGTACTACCGGATGGTGGGGTGCTCACTCTACTAACATTCAGGTAGCTCCAGGTGAGACCGTTGTCTCTACCTTCACCAACTACACCAGCGGTGCAAACAACTGGAATAACTGGGTAATGGTTCTCTGTAAGGAGGATAACTCTGAGTATGCAGTCGTTCGTGCTGATAACTACGGTTGGGGTGATGGCTACGGCTCATGCCTTGCTACTTGCGACAATGGTGGTGACTGGGGTACTTGGCTCGCAGCTATGAATGGTGCTAAGGTTATCACCTTCGTTACCAACCATGGCGATGGTACTGCAGACATCCAAGCTGTCATGTACGGCAATGATGGCAATACATACGCTCAGTCATACACTGGCATTACTGTCAGCGACCCAGAAGATGTATGGTTCCGCTTCACAGTCGATAATTCTTGCCTCGTATTCGATGACGTTCTCGGTGCAGAGGATTGCTCTTCTGGTTGGTGGAGCGAGCACTCTCAGGACATCGCCGTACCTGCAGGTATGAGCATGACTCAGACCTTCATCAATCATACTTCTGGCAACAATAACTGGAACAACTGGGTATTGGTTCTCTGCAGAGAGGACAACTCTGAGTATGCAGTCGTTCGTGCTGACAACTACGGTTGGGGCGATGGTTATGGCTCATGCGTTGCTTCTTGCAATGGTGGTGATAACTGGGCAGGCTGGCTCGCTGCTATGGAGGGAGCTAAGGTAACCGTTACCGTTACCAACCATGGTGATGGTACTGCCGATGTCAAGGCTATCATGATTGGCAACGATGGTGAGGAGTACTGGCAGAAGTATGAGGGTATCTCAATTTCTGATCCTGATGATGTCTGGTTCCGCTTCACTGTCGATGGCAGCTGCCTCGTATTCGATGCTAACTAATTTGTAATAGTTGAGCAAAATACTAAATAATTTCGGAGGAGCTCCCACTTAGGAAACTCCTCCGAGATTTACCATTTTTAGTAATACATCATGCTGAAACATTTTTACGCCTTAGCACTTCTTTCTTCGGTCACGCTGGCCGCTACGGCACAGGTCACAGCCGATCGAGTTACATGCCATGATCCATCGATTTTCATGGACGATATCACAACTGGAACACCCGATTCTCCTGTCTATTATATCTATGGTTCACACCTCGGCCATGGTATGACAACAGCGGAGAAGTATTATCTTCGTTGGAGCACATGGGCCAGCGACGAGGGTGCAACGACCGCTGACAAGTCGCTCTTCGTAGATCAGAACGGCAACAATGTGCTGTTTTCCGACGCTTATGGCGATGCGCATGACTGGCAGTATGCTTATGAAGCCGGCGGTTATCACCCAATCGTCCAAGGCAACGAGTGGGCTCCAGACGTCATCTACAACAAGAAGATGAAGAAGTGGTGCATGTACATGAGCCTCAATGGTGCCAATTGGTGCTCGGTCATCGTGCTCTTCACCTCCGACCGTCCTGATGGTGGCTGGAAGTATGCTGGCCCTGTGGTTTATTCTGGTTTCCAGGGTACCTACGACCATGTCGGCTATGGCAAGGAGAACGATTATAAGCATACCGACCTTGAGAAAGCCATCGGCGAGCAGGCTTCACTTCCTGCACGTTATAAGGTAGGAGACAAGTGGGGTGAGTATTGGCCAAACTGCATCGACCCTTGCGTCTTCTACGATCACGAGGGCAAGCTTTGGATGTCTTACGGCTCGTGGAGTGGCGGTATCTTTATCTTCCAGCTCGATGAGTCTACAGGCCTGCGTGACTATTCTATCACGTATAAAGAAGAATTAAAGAAGGCTGGCGACTATCGCTCATGCATCTCCGATCCTTACTTCGGCAAGAAGATCGCAGGCGGCTATTATGTTTCAGGTGAGGCAAGCTACATCCAGCGCATCGGCAACTACTACTATCTCTTCATGAGCTATGGTGGCTTAAGTGCTGTTGGAGATTACTTTGGCGTTGGCTACCAGATGCGTATCTTCCGCTCTGAGAATCCTGATGGTCCTTACATGGATTGCAACACCTCTAAGGGTCAGGAAGCCCTGTTCTCGCAGTATCAGCTCAACTTCGGCAAGGATGCAGCTACCTATCGTGGCACGCGCATCATGTCGGCCTATAAGTGGGACACCATGACCAAGGCCGAGATCGCACAAGGTCACAACAGTGCCATCGTCGATCATAAGGGGCGCGCTCTCTTGGTCTATCACACCCGTCAAACCGCCTCGGGCGAGGGCCACTCAGTACGCGTGCACCAGCTCTTCCAGAATCAGGACGGATGGCTCGTCGCAGCTCCATACGAGTTCTATGGTGAGGAGGTCACACAGGCCGATATTGACACCAAGCAGCAGTATTCTGCCGCTCAGGTAGCTGGCGAGTATGACCTCATCGTGCATAAGGTCAATCAGGATGCTGTGAAACAGGAGGCTGCTACTCCAGAGAAAATCACCCTCGGCACTGATGGCAAAGTCACTGGTGCTTATGAAGGTACCTGGAAGCTGACCGACGACACGGGTTATATCAGCGTAGCGCTCAAGGGTGTGCATGGCGGTAGCAAGACCACCGCAGTAGCCTTCAAGGGCGTGGTAGTGCAGCAGACACTTAAGGCCAATGTTATTGCCAGCAAGACCACCAAGGCGCTCTGTTTCACAGCATTGAGCTCAAGCAGCGGCACTGCCAACACTTCGCGCGGTGTCTGCATCTGGGGTACTCAGACCAAGGCCGCAGAGCCTTCAGGCATTGAGGATATCCTCACCGACTCTGCCGTAGAAGCAAATGAAGATATCTTCGACCTCTTCGGCCGTAAGCAGGAGTCACTCCAGCAGGGCCTGAATGTGCGTGGTGGCAAGACTATCTACGTCAAGTAAGATACCACTAAAATATCAACTGTAACACTGTAACAACTGTAACAGTACCTCCCGAGACCCATTTCACGGCCGTGAATTCTTTGTCAGCTTTTCCCGCGAAGCATTTCACGGCCATGAAATGGTTCTCGGAAGAGCCGCGCCGTAATTAGTAATTCGTAATTAGTAATTAGCGCATTCGCTTGCCACATCAAAGCACGGGCAAGCCTTGTGCGGATTCAGATCCCGATGACCACATATCCTCGCCCCAGGATACATCTCGTGCAGCGCCCCAAGCACCTCCCTCAGCACCTCTTTCTGAGCCGGAGTGCGATTGTCCTCGTACTTGGAGGCTGGGAGATTTTTCCCTTCTCCCTTTTCCTTTTTCCATCCGGAGAGAACGATCTCGTTCTCCCGGTGTCCACCTTCGTAGCACACCCCAATCGAGTGCTCATTGTGCCCCTTCACGTGGCACCCTCTCATCGATAAAGGCCGGCAATAATACAGCGTCCCATCACGGCGCACATACAGGTGATACCCCGGATACTCCCCAAATCCCTCCCTCTTGTGCGAGGCCTTGAGCTTCTCAATCGTAAAATCCTGCGAAGGCTTCGTGTCCGTGCAGTGCACCACGATCAAATTGATTTCGCGCGGCTGTGAGTTCTCCCCCTTTAAGGGGGAGTTAGAGAGGGTCGTCTTCCTCGATGCAGCTCGCGATTCCGAACGCAGCAAGTACAGCAGTTCCGACCTTGACAAGGGTTCGCAGCACCTCGGTCCAAAAGTGACGCTTGCAAGTTTTCTTGCACTCCTCGCAGCACTCGTGCTCTTTACTGGGAGTCTCATTATTTTCATTCATAGTCATTGTTTGTTTTGCACATGGAGTAAATGGAGGGAATGGAGTAAAAACTCCTTAAACTCTATTTACTCCATGTGAGTTAATAATTAATCCTTAGGATAAGGGATTGGCGACACATTCTCATCGAGCCCCGGCTCATCGCCCGATGAAGACGATGAAGGATTATCCGATGATGTCTCCTCCTCGGTGCTCTCCTCCGGCGCCTTGCCCAGACGCTGGTTGAGTCGGTTACGCGCATCGCGCACAATCTCGTTGATCACTCCCAGGAGCTTGGCGTTGAGCACGCCCTTGTCCGTGTCGCCCGCCGTGTTGGCGGTGAACTCCGTCTGGAGCTTGAGCATCGCGTAGAGCTCCTCGCACTCCGCACGCAGACGCTTGGTGAGCTCGGCAGTGCTGCCCGAACGCTCCATGGCGCGCTGGTTATACATCGCCGAGAATCGCTCGTTGGCCGCCTTGAGCAGGAGCAGGTCGGTGGTGATGCCCATCGCCTCAAGATCGTCGTCGGTGAACTGCGCATGCATGTCCATGTCGAAGCCCGAGAGATGCGCGCTCTCCTCCTGGTATGGGAGCGAGGTGATGTCGGTGTTGTACTTGTTGAGGATGTACTTCTCGAGCGCCGTCTTGTAGCTCGACAGGGCCGACGCTGCCGGATAGAGCGCCACCGCCATGAGCTTGTGATGGATGAGGCTGTAGAGCGCGTCACGCTCCTTGTCAGCCGCCACCATGTCGGCGGTGTACATACTTCCCTGCGCCTTGAGCACGATATCCTGCTCGTTAGTCACCGCGTTCTTGAAGGCCGTGAACTGCGCGCTGGCGATTCCGAGATCCTCTGCACCGAGCGCCTCGATGGCAATCACCACGTTGTTGAAAAAGGCCACATGCTCAGCATTCTTGAGCTGGGCGAAAGGTAAAGAATTGATGGTAAGCATAAAAGTTAAAAGTTGTTCCGTAAACTCCACGCGAGCGGAGCTCGGAGAAAGGTTAATAGTTAGGTTTGCCAAAAGTTCCCGGGTTTTATCCTTTTGACGCTGCAAAGATACGCACTTTTTCTGACCCCAAAATGAATTATGTGAGATACGATGAATTACGTGAAATAAACCGAAAAAAATTTTGAAATCTTGCAAAAAATCACTATCTTTGCACTCATAAAGAGCACGCCGCACCATTAAACATTAAATATAATTTCTGGTTTTAATTTCTTCGCATTAGAATAATTTCTTTCAGTAAGCCCCGCGCAGCGAAAACTCCTAACTCTTCGAGCCCTCGGCTAAAGCCTCGTCTTCTCGCCAAGAGCATAAAAATGCTCTTCTAATGGCTGCGAGGACCTAACTCCTAACTCCCCACTCCCTATGCAATCCCTTACCAAATCCGAAATTGCCTGGCAATTTTCGCCCAATTTGACCCAGAATGCCGCCCTCAACCGCCTCCACCGCTGGATCCACGGTGACCAGGAGCTCCTCTCTGCCCTCTATGCCGCCGGTTATCATGACCGACAAAGAGTC
>JAZQQH010000037.1:0-1960 GCA_045628985.1 Bacteroidales bacterium
GGGTGTAGGCAAGAAAGCTTTTACCAGCGATGGCATTGGAGACTTTTCCGGAGGTCGCATCACAGCTATCACTACTGGTGGCGTAGATGCTTCGGATGCAAGTGACCTCTCTGGAGCATCGTGCATCAAGGCCGACAGCACACTCTTAATTTCAGGCGGTGAGCTCCATCTGAAGAGTAGCGGTCAAGGTGGCAAAGGAATCTCATGCGACCAGAACATCCTGATTGAGGGCGGTGACATCTATATCATCACAACGGGCAATATGTATGGCACATCAAGCAATAATCGACCAGGCGGCATGTGGGGTGGCAACACCTCTTCGAGCAGCGATGACACCGTATCACCTAAGGGAATCAAAGGCGATCAGGACGTAACGATCACTGGTGGAAACATCTTCGTTCGCACCTCTGGAACCAATGCTGAGGGAATTGAGAGCAAAGCCACTCTGAGCTTCACTGGAGGCAACACAGCCGTAAGCGCTTATGATGACGGCTTGAATGCCACTAAAGCCATCAATGTCAGTGGCGGGCGTGTCTTTTCCGTCTCGACTGGCGAAGGTGATGGCATCGACTCAAATGGCAGTATCTCGGCCACGGGCGGTGTGATGATTGGCATTGCCAGCACCATGGGCAGTGAGGAAGGAATTGATTTGGAGAACAGTACCTTCACCCTTACTGACGCTACTGTCATCAGCATTGGTGGCCGCATGGGCGGCGGTGGCATGGGTATGGGCAACCGATACAACGGACATTACATCTCAACCTCTCTCAGCGGAGAGGCAGGTTCGTGCATCGCATTGTCCGATGGCACAACACCAATGTTGGTCTTCAAGTTGCCACGTGCCTATTCTGGTGCCAGTGTTTTGCTTAGCTCCCCATCGCTCAAGAGTGGCAGCTACCAGCTCACAACCAATGCAACGCCTCAAGGTGGCACACTATGGATGAACCTGTACGAAGGAGTTTCATCGATCAGCGGAGGCAATTCAACAACAATCAAGGCGAACTGATAAAGATGAAAATTAAAACCGAGAATATAATCGTAGCAGGAATCTGGCTGGTCATCTTTCTATTCCCAGTCATCATTCATTATGTGCCGGCAGAAGAGGAATATAATGTGTTCAGGAATGAACTGTTGCGCAATTCCTACACGCTCATTCTGTGGTTCTTCGGTATGTTTCTGGTGCACAACTACCTGCTAATGCCCTATCTCTTCAATCGTCGTCATTACTGGTGGTATGGACTTTCTGTAGCATTTCTCCTTTCTTGCTTTGCCATTTATCTGTTTAACTTCGAGCCTAGGCAAAAACACCCGGATCAACGGCGAGCTCCGATAGAGAACACCAGACAGATGAAGCAACGGCCGATGTCCCCTCATGGCGATTTCCCAAAGCCTGGGAAGGGCAAACATCTTGCTCCACCAGACATTTTCCTGCTCCTCATCGCATTGCTGATGTTTGGTGTCAATATCGGTGCTGATGCTATGATCAAGGCACAAAAACAGCGTGAACGACTGCAACTATTGGAAAAGCGCAACCTGCAACAGGAACTGGAATATCTGAAATATCAGATCAATCCGCACTTTTTCATGAACACGCTCAATAACATCCATGTGCTGATCAGCATCGATCAGGAGAAGGCGCAGCGAAGCCTGATAGAACTTTCGAATCTGATGAGATACATGCTCTATGAAGGCAACGGATCACTGGTATCGCTCAGGAATGAAACGGAATTCATTGAACATTACCTCTCGCTGATGAAACTGCGCTACAATAAGAACGTGGATATTCTCTGTCAGATGGCTTCAGACACTGAGGGAATCCAGATTCCACCATTGCTACTGGTTACCTTCATCGAAAATGCCTTCAAACATGGCATCAGCTACAAGGAACCCTCGTTCATCCATATTTATCTTGGCGTGGATCGTGAGCAAGGGCAGATCATTTTCCAGTGCCGGAATAGCA
>JAZQQH010000038.1:0-24109 GCA_045628985.1 Bacteroidales bacterium
CGAGCGATTCGCCGAGATGTACAACCAGCGCGCCGTGGAGCGCTCCGGCAGCAACGCCGAGGAGACCAAGCGCCTGCGCGAGCAGAGCGAGGCGCTCTACGCTCGCATCAAGCTCTATCTGGAGTATACGGCGGATAGCGCTCCTGAGAGCGACAAGGGGATCCTCTGCGCCAAGCTCATCGGGGTGATCAACGAGATCGTGCGAGATGCGCATCTGCACCTCAATCTCCGCAAGGGCAAGACACCGGGGGAGTCGGAGTCGGAGTCAACTGACTCAACTGGCAACGAGCCAGGGCTCGATGACAACGTGTCACCTATCCCATACCCTAAGGATTAATATTAACTCACATGGAGTAAATGGAGTTAAAGGAGTTTTTTGCGATAGTATTTTTTACTCCATTCTCTCCATTTACTCCATGTGCAAAAACAAAACATTATGAACAAGAGAGAAACTATCCCAGAAAGCCCCAGTAACGAGCACGGTGAGTGCTGCGAGGAGTGCAAGCGCACGTGCAAGCGTAACTTTTGGACCGAGGTGCTGCGAACAGTGGTCAAGATCGGCACTGCTGTCCTGGCTGCGCTCGGATTGGCAAAGAGCGGCGGATTCCCGGAGGATTGAGCTGATCGTGCTGCACTGTAGCGACACAAAGCCAAGTCAGAACTTCACGATTGAGAAGCTCAAGACAAGTCACAAGCGCGAAGGTTTTGGCGAGTATCCTGGCTACCACTTCTACGTGACCAGAGACGGAACTTTGTACTATTGTCGTCCCCTCTCCGTGAAAGGCTGCCACGTCAAGAACTACAACGCTCACTCGATCGGTGTATGCTACGAAGGCGGACACCGAGAGAACGAAATTGTTCTCTCCGGAGGTGAAAAGGAAAAGGGAAAAATGAAAAATCTCCCTGTCTCGAAGTACGAGGATAACCGCACGGCGGAGCAGATGATCACGCTGCACTTCTTGCTATGTACCCTCCACGAGATGTTCCCGAAAGCTAAGATCTGCGGACATCGTGATCTCCCCGGCGTGGCCAAGGCATGTCCTTGCTTCGACGCGAAACAAGAATATGAATATTTACTAAAGTAAAGCGCAAGCAACATGAATCCAGTTATCACCGTCCCACAGCTTTATTTTCAGGGGATTTCCTCCCCCATCACCCTCCCCATCCTCAAGGACCTCACCCCCCACCTCGCCCGCTCCCCCGGCATCACGGGCAAGGCGCTGGCCAAGGCGGTGGGGGTGCGGCGTGGGGCACTGAGCAACGCTGTGCAGCTCCTCACGGGCGAGACGCTCAATGACCTGCTGAAGCACTGGCGACTGCTGCGCGCCATGGATCTGCTGAGCAACACAAGGCTCTCGTATCTGGAGGTAGCGCGCCAGTGCGGATACAGGACCGTCAACGGACTCTCGAAGTTCATGGAGCGCAACGTCAAGTGCACCGCGCGGGAATATAGGGAGAAACGAACGCACGGCAACCGATCCAGAAAATAAAATACGCTCCGTGAAATACTGACGTGCGAATCTGTAAACACAGATAGGTATACAAGTAATCACGGCGTCCGATCCTACAAGAAAGATCAGACGCCGTGATTTCGGGTATACCTATCCTTCGCGCAAGATCGGACACCGTGATTCCGGGCTTACGTATCAATTAGGTTTCAGATTTTGTCATTGTTAGACGAAAGGACCAAGTCGTCACGAAGACGGGCATAGTCTTTGGAACTGAGGAATTCCTTCAAAAGGTCGACATGATGCTTGTTGTGCATATCGGAACCCAAGAAAGAAATCATTCCTTCGTCGAGCAGACGGCGAGCGGTCTTTTGTACATGTTCTCCATAATAGCCACTGAAGCTGAGCACATTGCACTGGAACTCAACGCCCAACTCAGCCAAATGCTCGTATGAACTCAAGCCTCGCTGCTGGTAGTAACGGTAACGCTCAGGATGGGCCATAATGAGGAACCAGCCCTTCTGCTGCAATTCGCTCAACACATCGGGCAAGTTATAGAGCGGCTGACCGAAACTGTTCTCGATGAGGAGGTATCGGCCCTTGAGAGGGCGGAGCATGCACTGTGACTCTCCCCACTTGCCAGTAGACATCATCTGAATAAAACTCTCATCGATACGATACTCAAAACTATAGTCCTCAAGTTGGATAGGAATACCTGCCTGCTGAACTTCTGAACGGAGAGTTTGAAAAAGTGGCTCGATGACTTCTGGCGTATTGAGGAATCTTGGTTCAGTATGATGGGGAGTAAATATGATGCTCTCAATACCCATTTCTGACAATCCTTTGATCAGCTGAAGTGACTCCTCAAGGGATTCTGACCCATCGTCGACCCCAGGAACAATATGACAATGCAACTCACGCTTGTAGGGCATGGGCAGCATCTCTCGGTGACGATGGAATATGAAATCTAAAAACATGGCGTTATCGTGCTTAATGCAGTGCAAAGTTAATCCATTTTATGTAACCAAGCAAATTTTGAAGCAAAAAAGTACATTTTAGATGTGGGAAACAAGGATTTTTCGGGCAAAAAGGACCATGAAACGGTCATAATGTGAAAAAAAGACTGAAAAATTGCCAAGGAATGAAAGATTTTATTATCTTTGCACCGTTGTATGTACGCGCAAGCACATAGCACAGGCGCAAATGCACACACAAAACCTTATAAATGCCAAAATAATCATTAATCACAAATACCTAATTAGGATGAATTCTATTATTAAGAAAACCGGTGTTGTCCTCTTGGCAGTAACACCTATCCTCATGGCCAGCTGTACACAGAAGCAGCAGCCTGCGGAGCCTGAGCTCACCAAGTCAGGCCTCGATCCTCAGAACTTCGCTGCTACCATCAAAGGTAAGACCACAGCGCTCTACACCCTCACCAATGCCAACGGCATGGAGGTATGCATCACCAACTATGGTGGCCGTGTAGTATCGCTCGTAGTACCTGATCGTGACGGTAGGCCAACCGACGTAGTACTCGGCTTTGACAACGTGGCTCAGTATGCCGACACCGAGAACTCTCCAAGCGACTACGGCTCATCAGTAGGCCGCTATGCGAACCGCATTGCCGGTGGTAAGTTCACCCTCAACGGCGAGGAGATCCAGCTCACCCAGAACGACGGTCCTAACTGCCTGCACGGCGGTGGCGCTACTGGCTGGATGCATCAGGTGTATGACGCTGAGCAGATCGGCGACTCTTGCCTCAAGCTCACCATCGTGGCTGAGGACGGCGAGAATGGCTTCCCTGGCACTGTAACTGCTATCACTACCTACACCGTCAAGGCTAACAACACCCTCGACATGGTATGGGAGGCTACTACCGACAAGGAGACCATCATCAACCAGACCAATCACAACTACTATAACCTCAACGGTGACTTCACCAAGCCAGGTACTGACATGCTGCTCTACCTCAACGCTGAGAACTTCACCCCATCGGATGCGCTCTACATCCCAACCGGTGAGATCAAGCCTGTAGAGGGCACCGTATTCGACTTCCGCCAGCCAACCGCTATCAGCCAGGCTATCGGCGCTGACTTCGACCAGGTACAGAACGCTCGTGGTGGTATCGACCATAACTTCTGCCTCAACACTGCAGGTGATGACACCCAGGTGTGTGCTTCGCTCTACTCTCCTAAGACCGGTATCTTCATGGAGATGTATACCAACGAGCCAGGCGTACAGTGCTACACCGGCAACTTCCAGGGCGTAGACGGTGAGACTGAGATCGCTCACAAGGGCGGTGTATATCCTCAGTACGTCAGCGTATGTCTGGAGAGCCAGAAGTATCCTGACTCACCTAACAAGCCTGAGTGGGCTCAGCCGAACCTCAAGCCAGGCGAGAAGTATTATAGCCATGCGGCTTATAAGTTCTCGGTGAAATAAAAAGTACTGAAAAGTATATAAGGGGAGTGAAAAGGGAGTGAAAAGGACATTAGTATAATATGTCGAAATACTATGGATAATTATTTTGAGAATATCGTGGCTTGGAAAAAAGCACATGAATTCGTGTTAGCCGTTTATGATATTTCGAAGAAATTTCCTTTAGAAGAGCGACATGGTTTATGGTCCCAATTCACAAGAGCAGCAGTTTCTGTAGCAGCGAACATCGCAGAAGGCTCACGGAAACTAAGCAAGAATGAGAAGCTACGCTTTATGAATATCTCCCAAGGAAGCTTGGACGAATGTAGATATTATATCATCCTTTCCCATGATCTCCACTACATAACAGACGAAGATTATCAGCTTCTTATGTTCAAAGCGAATGGAACCAGTTGGTATCTGAATGCATATATAAATGGTATTGTCCAAAATAATGGCATTAAAGATTAGCCTCTGGCACATTCGTCCCTTTCACTCCCCTTTCACTCCGTTTATAAACCTTTAAAAACATTTATAATATGTCACAGCAAAAACGTAACTGGGTCGCAATCATTACCATGTTTGCACTCTTCGCTATGGTAGGTTTCGTAACCAACCTGGCAGCTCCATTCGGTAACATCTGGGGCTTCAAGTATGAGTCTGCCGGTATGCTCGGCAACTTGATGAACTTCACCGCTTATCTCTTCATGGGTATCCCTGCAGGTAACATGCTTACCACTGTAGGTTATAAGAAGACTGCACTCATCGGTATGTGTGTAGGCGTTGTAGGTCTCTTTATCCAGTACCTCTCAAGCATCGTCGGCGCTGACGTTATCGTCACTGGCGAGTATGCATTGAACCTCTTCATCTACCTCCTCGGTGCTCTCGTCTGCGGTTTCTCTGTATGTATGCTCAACACCGTAGTTAACCCTATGCTCAACCTCCTCGGTGGTGGTGGCAAGGTAGGCAACCAGCTCCTTCAGTTCGGTGGCGCTTGCAACTCACTCGCTGGTACTGCAGCTCCTTACCTCGCTGGTGCTCTTATCGGTACTATCACCAAGGACACTGCTATGAGCGACGTTACTCCATTGCTCTTCATCGGTATCGGTATCTTCGTTGTAGCAATCCTCATCATCGCAAGCCTTAAGATCGAGGAGCCACAAGCAAACCTCTCAAAGGTTACCTTCGAGCACTCTCCTATCGCTTTCCGTCACTGCCTGCTCGGCGTTATCGCTATCTTCTTCTATGTAGGCGTTGAGGTAGGTATCCCTGCTCAGATGAACTTCTACGTATCGAGCATGCCATTCGAGGGCGCTGCTACCGTAGGTGGTTCGCTCGCAGCTCTCTACTGGTTGCTCATGCTCTGCGGCCGTCTGGCTTCAGGTTCTTTGCTTGGCAACGTATCTTCAAAGACTCAGTTGACCTTCGCTTCAGCTATCGCTATCGGCCTGCTCCTCATCGCAGTATTCCTGCCAGAGAGCGTTACCATCAACCTCTATGGTGGCGAGGTTCCAATGAAGTGTCTCTTCATCTTCCTCTGCGGTCTCTGCACTTCTGTCATGTGGGGTGGTATCTTCAACCTCGCTACTGAGGGTCTCGGCAAGTACACTGCTAAGGCTTCTGGTCTCTTCATGGCCATGGTAGTAGGTGGTGGTATCATGCCATTCATCCAGGACCTCATCGGTGTCAACGTTGGCCGTATTGCCAGCTACTGGCTCTCAATCGCTATGCTTGCTTACATCCTCTACTACGCAGCTATCGGTAGCAAGAATGTAAATAAGGACATCAAGGTAGATTGATTTTATTCAGAAGTTAGAATGAAGTAAAATAGAAGTTAAAATGAAGTTATAAGGACGTTTGTTATGTAGTCCTGATATTTTGGCAACCGACACTATCGTCCTTATAACTTCCCTATAACTCCCCTTTAACTCCCTTATAACTTCCATACACCTATATATATTTAAAAGAAAACAACACACACAATAATTCATTAACTCCAAAACACAAATTAAGATGAGTGTAATTGATGCTCTACAGAGCAGTGGTTTCTCGACCATTGACTTTGTGATTCTCATTGCCTACCTTATTGTCTTGGTAGGCCTGGGACTTTTCCTCAGCCGCTCGAAGGACGGCCAGGAGAAGAGCGCCAACGATTACTTCCTCGCTGGTAACACCCTTACCTGGTGGGCAGTAGGCGCTTCGTTGATTGCGGCCAACATTTCGGCCGAACAGTTTATCGGCATGTCTGGCACCGGCTTCGCTGACGGTATCGCCATTGCTGCTTATGAGGTCATGGCTGCCATCACCCTCGTAGTGATTGGCAAGTTCCTCCTCCCAGTGATGCTCGATCGTAAGATCTTCACCATCCCACAGTTCCTCCGCGAGCGTTATAATGATGGTGTAGGCTTTGCGTTCTCAGTACTGTGGCTCTTCCTCTATGTCTTCGTCAACCTCACCTCTGTGGCTTGGCTCGGCGCTTTGGCTATCGAGCAGATCCTCGGTCTTCAGGGCCTGGCAGTGAGCGTATTGGGCATGGAGATCAGCATCCGTATGATCATCGTCTTCCTGCTCTTCGTCATTGCAGGTATCTACTCTATCTACGGTGGCTTGGCTTCTGTGGCTTGGACCGACGTAATGCAGGTAACCTTCCTCGTAGGTGGTGGCTTGATCACTGCATACGTAGCATTGAAGGAGATGGGCCTCGTATTCGGTACTGATGCTATGGGCGCTCTCGGTCAGATCTACAATGACCTCACCACTGGCAACTATGCACACGATACTCACTTCCACCTGGTTATTCAGGAGTCGCACAATGCTGATGCATTCGCTAACGTTCCTGGTATTGCTGCAGTGGTAGGTGGCGTATGGTTGACCAACCTCGGTTACTGGGGCTTCAACCAGTACATCATCCAGAAGGGTCTCGCTGCTAAGAGCATCAATGAGGCTAAGAAGGGTCTCATCTTCGCTGGCTTCCTGAAGATCCTCATCCCATTCATCGTTGTATTGCCAGGTATCTGCGCTTACTACATTGGCCAGAACCCAGACGCATTCGCAGCTATGAACCTCCAGGGCAAGATCAACATCCCAGATGACGCTTATCCTTGGCTCATCCGCAACTTTACTCCTACCGGCATCAAGGGCCTCTCATTCGCTGCTCTGGCTGCGGCTATCATCTCTTCTTTGGCTTCTATGTTCAACAGTACTTCTACCCTGTTCACCATGGATATCTATAAGAAGTATGTCAACCCAGGCGCATCGGACAAGAAGCTCGTCAACGTGGGCCGTATGACCTCTATCGTTGCATTGATCATTGCTCTCGTAACTGTTAAGCCTTTGCTCGGTGGTATCCCACAGGCATTCCAGTACATCCAGGAGTATTCTGGCTTCATCTATCCAGGTATCATTACCGTATTCGGTTTGGGTCTTCTCTGGAAGCGTGCTAGCTCTACTGCTGCTGTATGGACCGCTATCATCACCATCCCACTCGGCGTACTCTTCAAGGTATTCTTGGGCGATGTTCCATTCCAGTTCCGTGCAGGCTATATCTTCATCATCGTAGTTTCTTTCTTCATCATCGTATCGTTGCTCGACAAGAAGTTCATCAGCGCTACTGCTACTGATAAGAAGGATATCGCTACCATGGAGAAGTATGCTAAGATCCTCGGCGGTGCAGGTATCGCTATGATCATCATGGCTATCATCGTCGTATGCTTGGGTATGGGTCACGACGTGAAGGATCCTGACAACAACATGATCGATTATCTCAACGATATCGGCTTCCAGGCATTCATCTTCTTCGGTGTCCTCGTCGGCTGCAATGGCGTATGGCTCTGGAGCAACGCTCACTCTGACAAGCAGGATCCTAAGGCTCTCCCTATCGACCTCAAGCTCTTCCAGACCGATAAGGGTTATACCTATGGCGCACTGGGTATTGCGGTGATCACTATGATTCTGTACGCTTTGCTCTGGTAATATTAATTAATTCATAATTCAGAATTCATAATTCATAATTGGGCTTCGCGCTGACGACAATGAAAGAAGATAATATTGTCAGAACAAAAAGTCTTGACTTTGGCATCCGAATTGTCAAGTGTGTCAGGTTCGTTTTGAAGCAAGTGACTTATGCAGAGCATCCAATTTGCACACAACTACTAAAAGCAGGTACAAGCATTGGAGCGAACATAAGAGAATCTATCGATGCAGAAAGCCGAGAAGATTTTATTCATAAACTAAAGATTGCACTGAAAGAAGCAAACGAAACAGATTACTGGCTTGATTTGTTTTTCGGAGCAGATTATCTGAGTGAAGCCCAATATAAGAGTTTAAAATCTGATTGTGATGAGATTCGGAAGTTGTTAACTTCCATAATCAAAACAACTAAAAGTAAAACTTAATAGATTCATAATTCATAATTCATAATTATTTTGCCATAGTTAATTATAGATTTCTTTAGCGCGAAGCTTAATTATGAATTATGAATTATGAATTATGAATTAAAACTATGCTTGAAGAACTCAAAAAGAAAGTTTTCGAGGCAAATATGGACCTCGTAAAGCAAGGACTTGTTATCTATACTTGGGGCAATGTATCTGGTATTGACCGCGAGCAGGGCCTCGTAGTCATCAAGCCTTCTGGCGTTGATTATGACGTGATGAAGGTGGAGGATATGGTAGTAGTAAGCCTGGAGACCGGCAAGGTCGTAGAAGGTGACCTCAATCCATCGAGCGATACTCCTACTCACCTCGCTCTCTATCGTGCATTCCCTAACATCAAGGGTGTAGTTCACACACACTCAACCTATGCTACCGCATTTGCAGAGGCAGGTCGTGACATTCCAAACATCGGTACCACTCACGCAGATTATTTCTATAAGGAGATTCCTTGCACCCGTGATATGACCGAGGCTGAGGTTAAGGGTCAGTATGAGCTTGAGACCGGCAACGTAATCGTTGACGAGTTCCTGAATATCCGCAAGATCAATCCAGATCACACCCCTGCTGTTCTTGTAAAGAACCATGGTCCATTCTCATGGGGCACCTCTCCTGCCAATGCCGTTTATAACGCTAAGGTTATGGAGCAGTGTGCTAAGATGGCCTTCATCGCATTCAGCGTAAATCCTGGCCTCACCATGAATCCATTGCTCATCGAGAAGCATTACATGCGCAAGCATGGTCCTAACGCTTATTACGGCCAGAAAGGTCAGCAGCACTAATTCATTAATTAAACACACAACACTATTATGACATTCGAAAATTTGGAACTTTGGTGGGTAACTGGCGCACAGTTGCTCTATGGTGGCGAGACAGTCAAGATCGTTGACGGCCACTCACAGGAGATGGTTGCGGGCCTTAATGAAGGCGGAATCATCCCAATCAAGGTAGTTTATAAGGGAACAGCTAACTCATCGAAGGAGGTTGAGCAGATCATGCTCGAGGCTAACAATGCGCCTCAGTGTGCAGGTGTCATCACCTGGATGCACACCTTCTCTCCTGCTAAGATGTGGATCAAGGGCCTGCAGCGCCTGAAGAAGCCATTGCTGCACTTCCACACTCAGTACAACGCTGAGATTCCTTGGGACACCATGGATATGGACTTCATGAACCTCAACCAGTCGGCTCACGGCGATATTGAGTACGGTCATATCTGCACTCGTATGCGCATCCAGCGCAAGGTAGTCGTTGGCTACTGGAAGAGCGAGGAGGCTCAGAAGAAGATTGCTGTCTGGGCTCGCGTAGCTGCTGGTGTAGCTGATGCTCATGACGTACGCTGCTTGATGTTCGGCATGAACATGAACAACGTAGCCGTAACTGATGGTGATCGCGTAGAGTTCGAGCAGCGCCTCGGCTACCACGTTGACTACTACCCTGTTTCTTCGTTGATGGACTACTTCAAGAAGGTTACTGACGCTGAGGCTGACGCTCTCGTTGAGACCTACAAGAAGGAGTATACCATCAAGATCGATGAGTCTGGCGAAGAGGTATATTGGGAGAAGGTTCGCAATGCTGCTAAGGCAGAGTTGGCTATCCGCGCCGTCCTTAAGGATGAGGGTGCTACTGCTTTCACCACCAACTTCGATGACCTCGGCGATGCAGACATCAACGATCCTAACTTCTGTGGCTTCGACCAGATCCCAGGCCTCGCTTCACAGCGTCTGATGGCTGAGGGTATCGGTTTCGGTGCTGAGGGTGACTGGAAGACTGCTTGTCTCTATCGTACTCTCTGGGTCATGAACCAGGGTCTCTCTAAGGGTTGCTCGTTCCTTGAGGATTACACCCTCAACTTCGATGCGAACCAGACCTCTTCACTCCAGAGCCACATGCTCGAGGTTACTCCACTCATCGCTACTGATAAGCCAAAGCTTGAGGTTCACTTCCTCGGCATCGGCATCCGCAAGCAGCAGACCGCTCGTCTCGTCTTCACCTCGAAGACTGGCGCTGGCTGCAAGGCTACTATCGTTGACCTTGGCAACCGCTTCCGCCTCATCACCTCTGACGTAGAGTGCATCGAGCCTAAGCCAATGCCAAAGCTCCCTGTAGCTTCTGCTCTCTGGGTTCCACAGCCAACCTTCGAGATCGGCGCAGGTGCATGGATCCTCGCTGGCGGCACTCACCACAGCGCATTCTCTTACGAGATCACCGCAGAATACTGGGAGGATTTCGCAGAGATGTGTGGCATTGAGTTCATCGGCATCAACAAGGACACCACCATCTCGGGCTTCAAGCAGCAGCTCAGGAACAATGAGATTTATTATATGTTGAACAAAGCACTTTGTTAAATGAAAAATTAAAAATGAAAAATTAAAAATTATTACCTCCCTATCTAAAAGCTCTTATGAAAGACAATGCAATAGCAATTAAGTCTAAAGAGTTTGGCAAAAGGACTGTCAAAGCATATCAGTATTTGTTGAAGATCAACGAAACGATAATGTCTAAACAGTTTTTACGAAGTGGAACTGCTATAGGCGCACTAGTCAAAGAAGGAGAATTTGCTCAGAGTAAAGCAGATTTTATCAATAAAATGTCCATTGCCTTAAAAGAAGCAAACGAGACACTTTATTGGATAGATCTATTACGACACGGGGAATATTTTAATGACGCAACAGCGACATCGCTGTCCGATGAAGTCAAAGAAATAATATCCTTATTAGTCGCAATCATTAAAAGTAGCAAAGGTGTCGAATAATAAAACATTCAATTTTTCATTTTTAATTTTTAATTTTTAATTTATTATGACTCCAAGAGAAACCATCATAAACGGTAAAGCCATTCTCGGTATTGAGTTCGGCTCAACCCGCATTAAAGCCGTCCTGATTGATCAGGAGAACAAGCCTATCGCACAGGGCTCACACGAGTGGGAGAACCAGCTGCATGACGGCATCTGGACCTATTCTACCGAGGCTATCTGGTATGGTCTTGCTGACTGCTATGCAGACCTCCGCAAGAACGTCAAGAAGGATTATGACTGCGAGATCGAGGTATTGGCCAGCATCGGTATTTCGGCTATGATGCACGGCTACATGGCCTTCGGTCCTACCGGCACTGCCAGCCACGGCGCACCAGCATCGGAGGCTGAGAAGATCCTCGTGCCATTCCGCACCTGGCGCAACACCAACACCGGCAAGGCTGCAGCTGAGCTTTCTAAGCTCTTCAACTACAACATTCCACTCCGTTGGAGCATCTCACATATCTATCAGGCTATCCTCGACAATGAGGAGCACGTACCTGGTATCACCTACCTCACCACCCTCGCTGGCTACATCCACTGGCGCCTCACTGGCGAGAAGGTCCTCGGTATCGGCGACGCTTCAGGTATGATCCCTGTGGATCCTGAAACCAAGAACTACAACGCTGAGATGGTCAAGAAGTTCAACGAACTCATCGCTCCTAAGGGATTCCCTTGGAAGCTCGAGGATATCCTCCCTCAGTGTATCTGCGCAGGCCAGAAGGCAGGCTTCCTGACTCCTCACGGTGCTCAGCGCCTCGACATCTCTGGTCACTTGAAGCCAGGTATCCCATTCTGTCCTCCAGAGGGCGATGCTGGCACAGGCATGGTGGCTACCAACGCCGTCAAGGTTCGCACCGGTAACGTCTCAGCAGGTACTTCGTCATTCTCAATGATCGTATTGGAGAAGGATCTGAGCAAGCCAAACGAGATGATCGATATGGTAACCACTCCTGACGGTTCGCTCGTGGCAATGGTACACTGTAACAACTGTACCTCAGACATTAACGCCTGGGTGAAGCTCTTCAAGGAGTATCAGCAGTTGCTCGGCGTACCAGTAGACATGAACGAGGTATACGGCAAGCTCTACAACCACGCTCTCACTGGCGATAAGGATTGTGGCGGCGTCATCGCATACAACTTCATCTCTGGCGAGCCAGTTGCAGGCCTCCAGGAAGGTCGTCCATTGGTTATGCGCTCAGCTAATGACCGCTTCAGCCTCGCAAACCTCATGCGTGCTAACCTCTACGCTACCGTAGCTGTATTGAAGCTCGGCAACGACGTACTCTTCAAGGAGGAGAACGTACAGGTAGACCGCATCACCGGCCACGGTGGTCTCTTCAAGACTCCAGGCGTTGGCCAGAAGGTTCTTGCTGCAGCGCTCAACTCTCCTATCTCTGTCATGGAGACTGCAGGCGAAGGCGGCGCTTGGGGTATTGCACTCCTCGCTAACTACTGCATCAACAACCCAGAGAACCTCAACCTCGCAGATTACCTCGAGCAGGTTGTCTTCGCTGGCAACACCGGCGTAGAGATTGCTCCTGATCCTGAGGACGTAGAGGGCTTCAACCAGTACATCAAGACCTATAAGGCTTGTATTCCTGTTGATCAGGCTGCGGTTGACTGCAAGCAGTAAATTATATCGCAGAGGGATCTCTGCGATAAAGTAAATATCATATAACAAGTATCAAATATCACCACCCTCTGCTACAGGCTATTGTAGTGAGGGTGGTGATTTATATTTCCGCTGCGCGATGCTGCATCACGCAGTGAGATTCAGAAGATTTGTATTGCACAATCTTTACCACACCCTCTTATTTTATTAAAATATCGAAAAACACCCTCTTTATTTGTTAAATAGAATTAGCAAAAATTAACGCGAAGAAAATCTTTCGCAAATCCTTGCGCATTTTATACAACTTTTTTTATCCTATCTTTTGAAATCTCGCAATAATCCGCTAATTTTGCACTCGAAATAATAGATTGTCGCGCGTTATTTAGTAGGTTATGTTATATTAAATCAGCGTTATAATATATTAAGGTATAAATAAATATTGTGTTATTATAATCATTCTTAATTTACTTTTATGAGAAAACTCGTTTCTCTCATCGTAATGTTCATTGCTAGCATTACGATGCTTATGGCACAGAACCGCACCGTGACTGGTGTTGTTACTTCTGCCGAAGATGGAGAGACCGTTATCGGTGCTTCAGTCGTAGTTACTGGCACTACTATCGGTACTACTACCGATATTGAAGGTAACTTCTCCCTCAGTGTTCCACAGGATGCTCAGACCCTTACTGTTTCTTACATCGGTCTGACTACTCAAGTTGTAAAGATTGGCAAGGGCAAGCTCAGCATCGTTCTTTCGAGCGATGAGGAGGTGCTCGACGAGGTTGTAGTCACTGGCTACGGCGTTACCAAGCGTAAGGCCTTCACCGGTTCTGCTACCACCGTTGGTTCAGAGCAGCTCCGTGCTCGTGCAGATGCTAATGCCATCAACTCTCTCGAAGGTTCAGTACCTGGACTTCAGATGAACATGACCACCGGCCAGCCAGGTGCTCAGGCTAACGTATTCATCCGTGGTCGTAACTCATTGAACTCTGGTACCCAGCCTCTCTACGTTATCGACGGTGTACCTATCAACTCAGACGCCATGGGTGGTGGTTCTGGTATTTCTCCAATGGCTTCTATCAACTCTGCTGATATTGAGACCATGACCGTCCTCAAGGATGCTACCGCTACCTCTATCTACGGTGCTCGTGCTGCTAACGGTGTAATCGTTATCACCACCAAGCGCGGTCAGTCAGGTAAGCCAAAGACCAACTTCAACATGCGTCTCGGTTTCCAGACCCTCCCAGTTTTCAAGAAGGACTATCAGGTAGTTAACAGCGCTCAGTATTGGGAGCTCGCCGAGGAGGCTCTCCTCAACCACTATAAGGACGATCCTAATCGTTCATACATTGGCCGTTATGGCTATAGCGCAGACATCGCTGGTGCTGATGAGCTGATCGGCGACTTCTATGGCTATGACAAGAAGGCTGGCATCGATACCGACTGGATGGCTGAGTCAACTCGTAACGGTTTCTTCCAGGAGTATGGCGTTGACGTTTCAGGTGGTGGTGCTAACGAGAACGCTCCTAAGTACTTCACCTCATTCAACTACCTCTCACAGGATGGTTTCATGTTGGGTAAGGACCTCGAGCGTTACAGCTTCCGTCTCAACCTCGACCACAAGCCTTCTAAGTGGATTGGCTATGGTGCTAATGCTAACGTTTCTTACACTCAGATCAACAATGGTCTTGGTGGTGGTTACTTCTCAGATCCTTTGACCCAGGTTTACATGCTTAACCCTAACATCCCAGTTCGTGATGAGAACGGCGAGTATGTACTTGATACCAACACCGACTACAACCCTGTAGCTCTTAAGGATCCAAAGCGTGGTAACAAGGATATCCAGAAGAACTGGCACGTCCTCGGTTCTGCTTACATCACCATCAACCTGATGAAGGATCTCGTCTTCAAGTCACAGGTCAGCATGGATGCTCACCTCGTAGACGAGCTCTCATATACCGGCTTCCTCGCTTCAGAGGGTGCTGAGGAGAATGGTTACTCTACCCAGCGTAACATCATGCGTACCCTTGGTAATATCACCAACACCCTCAACTACCTCACCGACTTCAAGGAGGATCACCATGTAAACCTCCTCCTCGGTCAGGAGAGCAACCAGACTCACCTCAAGAACAGCAACGCTTCTGTATCTAACTACCCAGTTGATGACCTCATCGAGCAGACCCTTGCTTCTTCTTACACTGGTGCAAGCACCGCTCAGTACGACCTCTGCTTGAACTCATTCTTCGCTAACGCTCAGTACGACTACGCTAACAAGTACTACGCTTCTGCCAGCTGGCGTCGTGACGGTTCTTCACGTTTCGGTAAGAACAACCGTTGGGCAAACTTCTGGTCAGTAGGTGCTAAGTACCGTATCTCTGCTGAGGACTTCATGAAGAGCACTGAGAACTGGCTCACCAACATGACCATCCGTGCAAGCTACGGTACCACTGGTAACCAGGAGGTTGGTCAGAACACCTTCGCTAACGGTGAGGGTAGCACCTCTGCTTGGTACTCAGCTCGTAACCTCTACGGTTTCGGCACAAACTACAATGGCCAGCCAGGTTCATACCACATGCAGACTGGTAACCAGGACCTCAAGTGGGAGCAGACCAACAAGTTCAACGTAGGTATCGACCTCTCTCTCTTCAACCGCGTTGACCTCACCGTTGAGTACTACAACCACGTAACCAGCGACATGGTATTCGCAGTTCCTACTTCATTGACCACCGGTCTTGGCGAGACTTACCAGAACCTCGGTGAGCTCACCAACAAGGGTTGGGAGTTCCAGTCAACCATCGGTTTGATCCGCAACAACAAGCTCACATGGGATCTCACCCTCAACGCTGCATTCAACAAGAATGAGATGACCAAGATGGCTTCTTCAGGCGCTATCGTCAGCGGTCAGCAGATCATCGAGGTTGGTTATCCAATCTACGAGTTCTATCAGCAGGAGTGGGCAGGCGTCGATCCTCAGACCGGTGAAGGTATGTGGTACCTCAACGAGACTGGTACTGAGACCACTAAGGACTACAACCAGGCTAAGAAGCGTCACCTCGGCTGCGCTTCTCCAAAGTGGCAGGGTTCTATCAGCTCTGCATTGAAGTGGAATGGCTTCGACCTCAGCGTTCAGTTCAACTTCGCTACTGGTGGCAAGATCTACGGTAACTGTCTCCGTTACGATGAGCAGTCAGGTGCAAGCTGGATGGACACCTTCACCAACTACGTCTATGACAACCGTTGGAAGAGCCCACAGGAGCCAGGTAATGGCCAGGTACCTAAGATGACCGCTGCTTCTACCTCTTGGAACAAGGCTTCTTCACGCTTCCTCATGGATGGTGACTACTTCAAGTTCAAGAACTTGACCGTTGGCTATAGCATTCCTAAGAAGTTGCTCAAGAAGGCTTACCTCAACAGCGCACGTGTTTACTTCACCGGCGAGAACCTCTTCACTACTTCGGCCAAGAACTACCGCGGTACCGATCCTGCTTCTGTAAACGCTGCAGGTACCATGTGGTGGAACTATCCACAGCCACGAATCTTCACCTTCGGTCTTTCAGTCGGTTTCTAATCATTAATGAGACGTAAAACAATGAAAAAAATATATAATGTATTGATGTCACTTGCACTGGTTGGTGCAGTTTCATCTTGCGACATGGACACTGATATCTATCAGTACAAGGACGCAGAAGGCGCATTCAGCTCTGTCAAGGACTTGTCAAATGCTATCAATGGCGCTTACTACTACACTGGCTACTATGGTTTCATGGGCCGTGACGTAGTGGCTATCGGCGACATCATGTCAGGTCTCTGCAAGGGTTCTGAGGCTAAGGGTTGGTACGCAGCTATCGGCTCATACTCAATCACCACTTCAGAGGCTGAGTTCAAGCGTGCATATTCTACCTGCTATAAGGTCATCGACCAGACCACCCGTATCATCAACAATGGTCAGGGTGTCATCGGTGCAGAGCAGTTCATCGACGAGGCTTACGGTCTCCGTGCACTCTCTAACTGGTATCTCGTAAACCTCTTCGCTCTTCCATATCACAGCGGCGAGAATAGCCTCGGTATCGTCTTGGTTGACGAGGCTCCTATCGAGCCATTCCAGGAGCTCCATCGTGCTACTGTAGGCGAGACCTACAAGCTCATCGAGAAGGACCTCAACGCAGCTATCGCTGGTTTCCAGAAGGATGGTGACCGTGGTGCATTCTATATGAACCTCGGTGCTGCACAGGCTCTCAAGGCTCGTGTGGCTCTTGACAAGAAGGACTACTCTTCTGCAGCTTCTGCTGCTCAGGCTGCTATCGCTTGGAAGGGTACCGGTGCTGCAGATGCTGCAGACAACATCCCAAGCAACGACACCTACCTCACCATGTGGTTCACCGGTGCAGCTACCGTTGCCGAGAGCCAGGAGGATATCTTCACCATCGTACAGAGCTCAGCTGACAACAACGGTTCTTCATCACTCAGCACCCTCTACGGTTCATACGAGAACACCCTCTCTATCTGGACCGAGAGCGTATTTGACAAGGAGAACGATATCCGTTGGCAGCTCATCGACCAGGAGGCTGCTTGCGGTCTCCAGCCAATGAAGTATCGTGGTACTTCTACCAGCATCTATGCTAACAACCTCCCAGTCTTCCGTAAGTCTGAGATGGCTCTGATCCTCGCAGAGGCTTACGCTCAGCAGGGTGATCTTGCTCAGGCTAAGAACTACCTCACCTTCACCGCTAAGCGTAACGCTAAGTTCGAGAGCGAGATTCTCCCAACTCTCACCAGCGCTAACGACATCATGGCATTCCTCCAGAACGAGCGTATCCGTGAGTTCATCGGTGAGGGTCACTACTGGTTCGACGCTCGTCGTCTTGGCTACAAGGTTCAGTCAAACTACTACAACGAGTTCGACATCCAGAAGTTCATGCTTCCTATCCCTGAGGATGAGATGTCTGCTAACGTAGGTATTGAGCAGAACACCGAGTGGTCAAACAACGTACCTAAGAAGTAATTTTTATTACATCATAAAAAATCGGACGCCGTGATTTCGCGGTGTCCGATTTTGCATTTAAAATCAGACGTCGTGATTTCGGGTGTACTTATCCTGCATGAAAGATCGGACGCCATGATTTCGGGTGTACGAATCCTGCACGAAGGATCAGACGCCATGATTTCGGGCGTGCGAATCCTGCGAGAAGGATCAGACGCCACGATTTCATGGCGTCTGATTTTTCGTGCAGGATGATAGATTTTGATACTTGCTATAGTCAAATTGCAAGGTTAATGAGGACGAAATGCAAATTGCAAGTCGCAAATTTGCACACCTTAGAAATAATCACTATATTTGCCGACTATAATAAGTACGGAAAAAACTCATGAAGAGAATACTATATCTGATTATTGCATTGCTGCCTCTCATGGCATTTGCGCAGACAGATCCTGATGTCATTGACTTTGCATTTATCTCAGACACACACAAGTTTGGTCCAAGCGCAGACGTCCGTTATGCAGATAAGAACATAGAAGAATTCGTTAAGTACTGCAACGAGACACGCACCATCAAGTTCGCACTTCATGGCGGTGACCTCATGAATGCATACGACACCAACAAGAAGCAGGCGCTGTTCTGTCTGGAACGCGCTCGCCAGGACTTCCAGGGCCTACGCGTTCCATTCTATGTAACCAAGGGCAATCACGACTGTAATGGTAAGCAGCGCACCGCTGACGGACAGAAAGACGGTTCACAGATCGTGACCGACCATGAGTTCTTCAATCTCTTCAGCCCTGTTTCTCCGGTCAATCCGCTGGCCGACCCTACAGATATTGTCTACGATAAGGATAACCTGGAGGGCAACTACTACTATCGCGACTTCCCACAGCAGAAGTTCCGTCTCATCGTCCTCAATGACTACGACCGTGACTCGCTCGAGTACTTCGGCTATCATGGATTGCAGGTCAAGTGGGTGACTGAGAAGGCGCTTAACTTCATGGACAAGGAGAATCCAGAGGACTGGTGCTTCATCATGCTCGGCCATGGACTTTCGGTCAATATGTATGAGCATCCTATCAATCGTGTGATCCACGCTTATGTACGTGGTGAGTTGCTCGAAGATAGCGATCATGGTGTATCTTATCGTGGCGACTTCCACAATCAGAAGCGCGCCAAGATGGTAGCCTTCCTGGCAGGTCATCAGCATGAAGACATGTATCAGCGAACGGAGGACTACAACATGATCACCCTTACCCGCGGTTTTGCTACAGGTGGTGAGGTCGATAGCGAACCCATCAGTTTCAGTCACTTCACGCTCAACGTCCGAGAGAAAACCCTCCTCGAACATCGCATAGGCCGCGGCCGTGACCGTATGTTCAGCTATGCTCCTCACGGTCAGATCTGGCCAGTATCTTCTTTCGAAGGTGCAGAAGGCATGGGTGACCTCACTCAAGCTGGCAAGGAAGGTCGCATCATCACGGTTACTAACCTGAAGGACAGCGGCGTCGGCAGCCTTCGTTGGGCCATTGAGCAGAAGGGTAGCCGCATGGTATTGTTCAATGTAGCAGGTACCATCAACCTGAAGTCTCCCCTGGTCATCGAGAACGATAGCCTCTCTATCTACGGTCAGTCAGCACCAGGCGAAGGTATCTGTCTGAAGGGTGCTCCAGTGAAGATTCTGGCCAGCGAGGTGTGCATGCGCTACCTCCATATCCGTCCAGGACGTCAGGCAGGTGCAATGGTCGATGCTATTAGCGACGGTGAGTTCGGTCAGCATAACCTGATCCTCGACCACCTCTCTATCAGCTATAGCACAGGTCACGGCATAGCCATCCGTCGCGCCAAGGATGTGACGGTACAGTACTGCATCGTATCGCATCTGCTGCACGATAATCTGGATAAGACGGAAGATGCTCCTGCCGGCATTCTGGCAGGTGGCTTCATGACCACATATTATAAGAACCTGATTGCTAACTGTGCCAACGCCATGATGTTCCCGAACGAGGAGGGACAGAACCGCTGGATACACGTCTTGCGCAACATGTTCTACAACTGGAAGGATCACGCTATGTATGGTGGTGGCCGACAGGGTGAGATTACCCTTGAGGAGAACTTCATGCAGCCAGGTCCTGCCACACGTGACAGCATCATCCTCGACGTGGCTGAAGACGGTACGGGTCGCTACTATGTGAGCTGGAACTTCCTGAAGGATCATCCGGAGTTCAATGGTTCGAACTGGAAACTGGTCAACGACCTGCCTGGTATGCCCTATATGCCATTGACTTATGACGAGGCCGAGCGTGCCAAGATGCATCCGGTGCAGCGTCCTCAGAAGGGAGACTTCACCAAGTCGTGCCAAGTCATTGCAGCCTTCCACTACAAGCCTGTATGGAGCGGCAAGACAGCCGAGGCTATCCGTCGTGACGTCATGCTGACCGTCGGCTGTAGTCGCATCCGTGACTCGTATGACAGTCAGCTCCTGGAGAGCATCCGTAATGAAAAACCTTTCGGCAGCGAGATGGGTCTGATCGGTCGTGAGTTCACTTGGCCAGTCATCAAACCTGCTACCGAGAAGAAACCTGTGCTGACCGCCGAGAACGTCAACCAATGGAACGAGGAGCGTGTAAAGCAGGAGAAATCTATTGTCATCCTGTTCGAGTCGACATCGAAGGGACACCTCGACATGTATCCTCGACTCTTAGGCTATCGTGACGCTATCTCGACTGATACTGCGCATGTGGCTGTAGTCAATGGCGGAGACTTCCTCTTTGGCGACATCCTTGCTACTGCGTCGCACGGCAAGACGATCATCGACATGATGAAGCATATCAAATATGATGCTATCTCACTGGGTAACTTGGACTTCTCTTATCCTGTCGAAGAGATGAAAGAGATCGTAAAGCCACTCGGACAGGTCATTACCTCATGTAATCTGGTCAGCACGAAGACCCATCGAACAGTGTTTGATCCATATATCATCCGTCAGTATGGCAGTCGCAAAGTTGCGTACATCGGACTCACGATGCCTCGCACCATGCTGAAATATTCATCAGCCTTTACCGACAACAGCGGCAACCGCATATATAATCTGACGGAAGAAAATCTGGCTATGCTGGTGCAAAAGAATGTAGATGCTGCACGCAAGGCTGGCGCTGACTATGTCATTGCCATTCCACACTTCGACAGCGTAGGCGATGAAGGCCCTGTGGACGTAAGCCGACTCATCTCACAGACGCGCGGCATTGACGTCGTACTTTGCTACAGCGGTGAGGTGCGCAACAGCAGAGTCCTGAACGCTGAGGGCAAGCGTATAGCATTCTCTAGTCCTAGCAGCTCTCTGGAGAGCATCAGCAAGGTGATTATTGCCAACGACGGCTTGATCACTACCGAAGATATTCCTGCCAACAAGATGCTCTTTAAGAACTCTGTCGGTACTCACATGCTCGATAGCATCAACACTCAGTTCAATGAGTTTATCAACCAGAAGATTGCTGACTGTTCGGTTAAGCTCACAGGACTCGGTCCTGACGGACGCTACATCCTCGGCCAAGAGACCAATGGCGGAAATCTGGTAGCAGATGCCTACTACGCTGCACTGGAGGATTGCGACGTGGCACTGGTCAACACTGGTAGCATCCGTGCTAATCTTTTCCCAGGAGTCATCACCCGTGGAAAGATTCTTGAGATGCTTCCATTTGAAGATGTACTCTGCAAGGCCGAGATCTCAGGTGCTGACCTACAAGCACTTCTAGACATTATTGCCAAGAATCAGCCAAACCATCGAGGCGAGTTCCTCGTCCCTTCGGGCATGCATTACAAGGTGCATAAGGGTAAGGGAGCATCGGATATCGAGATCCTCAGCCACACGAAAGGCAGCTATGAGCCTCTCGATCCTAACGCAACATATACGATCGTAGCCACGAGCTTCACGATGAAGGATACCAACTACGGAGACATCCTTAAGCGCTTGCCTTTCGTCGAGAGTGGCACGCTACATTCAGAAGCAGTCATTGACTACATCGAAAAGGATCTTCATGGAGTGATTGGCAGTCAATATGCCGAGTCACATCGCCTTGTAACATTTGAATAATCGGATTATTTCAAGAACGCAAAGAAGACAGCAAGGAGGATACAACCGAAGGCTGCGAAATGGTTCCACTGGATAGGTTCGCCCTTGAATACCAAGGTGACAATGACCGTGAAGATAATCAGCGACAAGGCTTCCTGAATGATTTTGAGCTGCATCAGAGAATAAGGTCCGCCATTGATCTGCGAACCGATGCGGTTGGCCGGGATCATAAAGCTATACTCCAGCAGTGCCAGACCCCACGAGAGGAGGATCACCAGATAGAGCGGCCAGTCCTTGACCTGTGGGTACATCTGCTGCAGCTTGAGATTGCCATACCAGGCAAAGGTCATGAAGATATTAGAGATGCAAAGCATCAGAACGGTAAGAATCGCGCGAGACATATATATTATATATAATGTGTAATTTTTTCGGGCGCAAAGATAGTGAATAAACCCTTACCTCGGTCAAATAAACAAAGAAAACTACTGAAATATTAGCGTTTTAACGATGAACTCATACAGAATAACAGTTAAGATTGGCAGTAACGTGCTGACTCGCAAGGATGGTACGCTCGATGTGACTCGTATGTCCGCGCTCGTCGATCAGGTGGCCGAGCTCCACAAGCAAGGTATCCAGATCATCCTTGTCTCCTCTGGTGCCGTGGCAAGTGGTCGATCAGAGCTCAAAGGCAAAGTCAATACAGAGAAGCTCGAGACCGTAGATCAGCGACAGCTCTTCTCTGCCGTCGGCCAGGCTAAGCTCATCAACAAGTACTACGAACTCTTCCGCGACCATGGCATCTCCTGTGGTCAGGTGCTAACTACCAAGGAGAGCTTCGGTAGCCGTGGCCACTACCTCAACCAGAAGAACTGTATGGAGGTGATGCTGAGTCAGGGGATCGTCCCTATCGTCAATGAGAACGATACGATCTCGGTCACCGAGCTGATGTTTACTGATAATGACGAGCTCTCTGGCCTCATCGCTACGATGATGAATGCCAACATGCTCATTCTACTCTCAAATATCGATGGCATCTATACCGGCAATCCTGCGGATCCGCAGTCACGCCTCATCCCGATCATCAGCGACGATGCAGATATCTCGCAGTATATCCAGACGAATAAGTCCTCATTCGGACGTGGTGGCATGGTGACCAAGCATCGCATCGCTCGTAAGGTGGCGGCAGAGGGTATTGAGGTGATTATCTCTAATGGCAAACGCGACAACATCCTATTGGAGCTCGTACATCTCAATCCTGAGACAGGACGCAACGAGATCGATCCTAACTGTCGCTGTACACGCTTCAAGGCTGACGCTCGCGAGACATCGAACATCAAGAAGTGGATCGCACACAGCGAGGATTTCTCGAAAGGTTCAATCTTCCTCAACGAAGGTGCAGTGCAGGCGCTCACTGGCCAGCGTGCAGCCTCTATCCTTCCTGTGGGTGTCACTCGCATCGAGGGGAACTTTGAGGAGGATGATATCGTAGGAATCTTCGATGCGGACAGCGGTAAGCGACTTGGAGTAGGCAAGGCGGCTTACTCGTCATCTGAGGCTGCATCAGTGCTTGGGCAGAAAGGACAGAAGCCTCTCGTGCATTACGACTATCTGTGGCTGGAGTAACTTTTTAAACACGAATTATCATGAATTGTCACGAATTTTTCATAAATAATATTATTCTAAGTAGTCAGTCAAAATTAAATTATACTATTTCGCTCCGCGGGTACTGAAAGAAATAAAAATAATTAAAAGAAATTTCGATCAGAAATAAATAATAATATAATATTTCTGGATTCATTTCTTTTTATTTCTATTCATTTCTTTCAGTTTATATAGTTAATTTTGATCATTTACTTAAAATAAAATATTAATGATTCATTCGTGACAATTCATGATAATTCGTGTTAAAGAAAAAAAATAAGGAGCTGATGAAAAACATCAACTCCTATATTTTTGCTTAAGAGAGTTTCGATTACTCAGCAGCCTCAGCGACTACGTTAACCTCGATCTCAGCGCTAACCTCACGGTGGAGCTTAGCAACAGCAACGTACTGGCCGAGAGCCTTGATGGTCTCGAGTACGATCTGCTTCTTCTCAACGTTTACGCCCTTAGCTGCGAGAGCCTCAGCAACGTTAGCGTTGGTAACTGAGCCATAAACCTTACCCTCCTCAGAAGCCTTAACAGCGAACTCGAGAGCGCCAACAGCCTTAACTGCCTCAGCGAGAGCCTCAGCGTCAGCCTTGATCTTAGCCATCTTGTTAGCCTGCTGCTTCTGCTTCTCAGCGAGCTGCTTGAGAGCTGACTCGGTAGCGAGGATAGCCTTCTTAGTAGGGAGGAGATAGTTGCGGCCGTAG
>JAZQQH010000039.1:0-129380 GCA_045628985.1 Bacteroidales bacterium
ATGGTATTCATCATACCTGGGGCGAAGAAACCAGGAGTACCACTAGCAAGCAGTGCGGTAGCACCGACTGCGAGCCATGTCTTTCTTGTCTTGATACTCATTGATTTTGTAAATTAATTATAGATAATGTGGATAAGTATATATACATACATTAATAACCGCCCCAAGTCAGCCTGATACTACCAAGTTAACCTGAAACGCTCTTGTTGCAGTGGTTGTTATTATAGCATATATTCTTTCGTTTTTTTGTATTGTTTTGTTTTAATGTGTAATAAGGCTACGATATTAAGAGATATTCACATGTGTCTTTCCTTAGCTTTACTTAATTAATAATGTGTATTTTGCTACGTATAATGTGCATTATCGGTATTTTCCTGAAAAAAGCGCGTAACTCCGGCTATTTTTCACGGCGCAAAGATACACTAATTAATCTTAATTTATAATTTTGCTTTATGAATTTAACTATTTTATTTAACAAATTTAACAAATTTAGCGCAGTTATGCCTCAAAATGGCAGAAATCTACAGATATCAATAATGATATCACTTCTTGTAACCAAGGCAATATCATTATTCTGAGGCTGTATGGTTGCTGTCAAACAACAACGCCCCATGCACAAAAATCTTACAGAATTTCAGAAAAGCTTAGAACGATCCGGACTAAGCCGAAACACCGTGAAAGTCTACCTGACATCAGTCTACACCTATTATAATATATATAAGGAGGTGACTGCAAAGAATCTTGATGCATTCAAACAACATCTCGAAACACACTACTCTCCACGGTCTGTCAACCTTCGCATCATCGGAGTCAACCGATACCTGAATTTCATTGGAAAGCCTGAATTGAGGCTCCACATGATTCGCGTCCGACAGAAGAACTTCCTTGATGATATCATCAGCTATCAGGACTATCTGAAACTAAAGCAATTGTTAAAAAAAGAAGAGGACCCCAAGTGGTACTTCGTTGTCTGGACACTGGCAGCGACTGGAGTCAGGGTCAGCGAACTTGTCCAGCTCCAGGTCCGACATGTAGCCAAAGGATTTGTAGACATCCGATCGAAAGGAAATAAAATCAGGCGCGTCTATTTCCCGAAACGGTTACAGACAAAGCTTCTTGACTGGATCAATCAGAGAGAGGTGGAAGACGAAGCGCTCTTTCTCAACGACCGCTCACAGGCAATCAGCATCAGAGGCGTTTCTAAAGGACTGGAACGCATGGCCGACAAATATGGCTTTGACAAACGCCTGATGCATCCACACGCTTTCAGGCATCTTTTCGCCAAGAAATTCCTTGAGTCAAAAAGTGACCTCAGCATGCTTGCAGACCTTTTGGGTCACGAAAGCCTAGATACCACAAAGATATATCTGCGAATGTCATCGCAGGAACAACAGAGGATCATCGATGAGGTGGTCAAATGGTGACACATTACATCGAGCAGAAGATTTCCGCTAATCATCAGCGAGATCTTCTGCTCGATGTTTTTTGGTCATTTGTATCAATCCCTGATGCATGGCACGTTAATATAGGGAGAAACGAATACACGGCAACCGAAACAGAAAATAAAATCCGCTCTTTGTAATGCGGATGTACGAATCTATTAACACAGATAGGTATACCCGAAATCGCGGCGTCCGATCCTACAAGAAAGATCACACGCCGTGATTTCGGGTATACGAATCCTCTGTGCAGGATATGACACTGTTGTACTGATAATGCACATTATAAGTAACGTATTTTTGATAATATTATTTTAAAACTTTGAAGGAAAACACGTATGTCTATTACTTAATATCGTAGCCTATTTACTCTGAAGATGACACAATAACTAAAAACAATTGATTAATATGCAATAATAACACCATTATATGACCTCTTTCCAATGCATAGCCAGCGCGTTTTGCATCGGAAGATGTTTGTGTGTAAATACTTATCCACATTATCTATAATTAATTTACAAAATCAATGAGTATCAAGACAAGAAAGACATGGCTCGCAGTCGGTGCTACCGCACTGCTTGCTAGTGGTACTCCTGGTTTCTTCGCCCCAGGTATGATGAATACCATTCAGGCTCAGAACCAGAAGATCACAGGTACTGTTGTAGACGATCTTGGCGAGCCTATCACAGGCGCCAATATCCGAGTAAAGGGCACCTCTCGAGGCACTATCACTGACCTCGATGGTAAGTTCTCTCTCGATGCCGCTGCTGGCGAGAACCTCGAGATCTCGTTCATCGGCTATGCTACACAGACCGTCAAGGCTGCTAACGGCCTCAAGGTAACCCTCAAGGAGGACTCACAGTCACTCGAGGACGTAGTAGTAGTAGGTTATGGTGTTCAGAAGAAGAAGCTCGTTACCGGTGCTACCGTACAGGTTAAGGGTGACGACATCGCTAAGCTCAACACCACCAATGCACTCGGTGCAATGGCTTCATCTACTCCAGGTGTACAGATCACCCAGTCTTCTTCACAGCCAGGTAAGGGCTTTAAGGTTTACATCCGTGGTATCGGTACTATCGGTGATTCTGCACCTCTCTACGTTATCGACGGTGTAGCTGGTGGTAACCTCGACGGCATCAACCCTAACGATATCGAGTCAATCGACGTATTGAAGGATGCTGCTTCGGCTGCTATCTACGGTTCACGTGCTGCTAACGGCGTTATCTTGGTTACCACCAAGCAGGGTAAGCAGGGTAAGGTAGAGCTCACTTACAATGGTTCTATGGGTTGGTCTAACAGCTACAAGCGTCCACAGCTTTTGAACGCTCAGCAGTACATGACCATCATGGACGAGTATATGTTCAATACCTCAGGCAACAAGGTTAACTTCACCGACTATGTTCCTCAGAACATCCTCGACAAGGTTAAGAATGGTTGGGAAGGTACTGACTGGTGGGGTGTCTTCATGAATGACAACGCTCAGCAGCAGAATCATTCTCTTAGCTTGACCGGTGGTTCTGACCGTTCGAAGTTCTCTCTCTCATATACCTATACAGATAACGAGGGTATCATGGGTGCTGATATGGCTTCTTACTACAACCGTCACACTATCCGCCTCAACAGCGACCACGTTCTCTTGAAGGCTAAGGATTTCGATGCTATCACCATCGGTGAGAACATTTCTATCGGTTACAACAAGAGCCATGACCTCGCAGAGGACGGTATGTACTGGAGCTACATCCACTCATTGCTTCAGACAACCCCTCTCATGCCACAGTATGCTGACAATGGCGAGATCTACAACCACGCAAACTACGGTCAGGGTTGGAATGACTTCTGGTTCAGCAACCCATGGGAAGGCCTCACTAAGGGTGGCTTCAACTCAATGGCTGAGAGCCGCGGTCTTAGTGTAGGTGCTACCGCATTCATGACCATCCAGCCTATCAAGGGCTTGAAGTTCCGCAGCCAGTTCAACTTCGGTTGGTATGCTGGTGCATATCGCAACTATGCAGAGCCACGTTCTCCTTCATCAGGTTCAGGTACCGTTGCTTCTTACAGCGTAAGCCAGAACCAGAACATGAGCACAAACTACTCTATCGAGAACACCATTACTTATGATCTTCCAATCATCGCTGGCAACAAGATCAGTGTAATGGCTGGTCAGTCTTTCCAGAGCTCAGCATGGAGCTCTAACCTCAGCGGTTCTAACAAGGTTGCTGATGGCGATCAGCTCGCTACTTTGAAGGGTTGGAACTCTGCATGGCTCAACAACATCAAGCTCGTCAGCGCTACTGACGCTTCACTTGGTGGCAATCCTAACGATGAGGAGTATCTCGCTTCTTGGTTCGGTCGTTTGAACTGGGACTACAATGAGAAGTATATGGCTACCGTAACCATGCGTTATGACGGTTCTTCTATTTTCAACAAGGGCAACCGTTGGGGCTTCTTCCCTTCAGTATCTGCAGGTTGGGTTATCTCTAACGAGAACTTCATGGAGAGCACCTCTTCTTGGATGGACTTCTTGAAGTTCCGTGCATCTTGGGGTCAGAACGGTAACAACCGTATCCCTAAGTATCAGTACCTCGCTACTATCGCTCAGTCAGGTGGTAACAACGATAACGGTTATAAGTTCGATGACAAGATGGAGACTACTACCTCTGGTACTCCTAACACTGGTGCTTATGCTAACATCGTTCCTAATCCTGACCTCACTTGGGAGACCTCTGAGCAGCTTGACTTCGGTCTCGACGCACGTTTCCTCCAGAGCCGTTTGGGCTTGAACTTCGACTGGTATAAGAAGACTACTAAGGACTGGTTGATCCGTGGTCCACAGATCGCTATCCAGGGTACTAGCCCTGCTTACATCAATGGTGGTGACGTTGAGAATACTGGTATCGAGCTCGCTCTTACCTGGAATGACAAGATTGGTAAGGACTTCTCTTATAACCTTGGTGTAAACTTCGCAACCAACAAGAATAGAGTAACCCGTATCGCTAACGAGAACGGTTATATCAATGGTGCAGGTTCACTCCTCTCTCAGGGTGTTGAGTATGTTTACCGTGCAGAGGTTGACAAACCAATCGGTTACTTCTACGGTATGTCATACAGCGGCATCTGGCAGAACCAGGCCGAGATCGATGCAGCTCGCGCTGCTGGCAAGGCTGTTCTTGAAGAGGCTCAGCCAGGTGATGCAATCTGGGATGACTGGAATGGTGATGGCGTGATTACCTACGCTGAGGGCGCTAACTGCGACCGTCACGAGATCGGTAATCCTAACCCAGACTTCACCCTTGGTGTAAACCTCGGTCTCTCTTGGAAGGGTCTTGACTTCTCTGTAAACGGTGCAGGTGCATTCGGTCAGCAGGTTATGCGTTCTTATCGTTCATATGCTGACTCATGGCAGCACAACTACGATACCACTATCCTGAATCGTTGGCATGGTGAGGGCACCTCAAATACTATGACCAAGATTTCTGGTACTGGTCATCCAAATACCCTTTGGATTTCTAGCCTCTATATGGAGGATGCTGATTACTTCAAGATCACAGCTGTTACTCTCGGTTATGACTTCAAGAAGCTTTGGAAGGCATGTCCTCTCCAGCAGCTCCGCTTCTATGTACAGGCTTCTAACCTCTACACCTTCACCAACTACACTGGCCTCGATCCTGAGGTAGGTTCTGCAGGTGGTGGCGACAGCTGGGCATCTGGTATCGACCTTGGTCTTTACCCACCTTCACGCACATGGACTGTTGGTGCAACCATCAAGTTCTAATTTAATAATTGACAATTGATAACAGATAATTGACAATTACTAATTCGAAATAATAATATGAAGAAATATATTTTATCAACAGTAGCTTTGCTGTCAGCAGTATCATTCACTGCTTGTGATGACATGCTGGATACTGATCCTCGTGTTACCGAGATGACCCAAGCTACTTTCCCTGGCAAGCCTGCCGATGTTGAGGCATTGAATGCTGCTACCTATTCTATTATGAATACCATGGGTGGTGGTGATGCTGACAACCAGAATATTTTCTACTGGTGGGAGATCATGTCTGATAACTGCTTCGGTGCTGGTGGTCTTCAGGATAACAAGGTTAAGTCTCTGCACCATCTTGTAGAGATGAATTCTAACCAGTACGAGATGCCATTTATCCTTCTCTATGGTGGTATGTCACGTGCTACCAACCAGATCGAGACTATCGACAATGTTGACTGGACTGGTAAGGAGGCTAAGCGTAACCAGCTCCTCGGTGAGGGTTATTTCATGCGTGCTCTTTATACTCTCTGGCTTACCCAGTTGTTCGGTGACGTACCTTTGATCACCTCTACCGTCATTACTCCAGAGATGGAGGAGCAGGTAAGCGCAGAGGAGGTTATCTATCCACAGATTCTTTCTGACCTTGTTTCTGCTAAGAACCTCATGAGCACTGAGAAGAGCTCTGGTCACGCTAACAAGTATGTTGCAGAGGCTTTCATCGCTCGTGCATATATGTTCTGGGCAGGCTTCTATAAGAAGGTTGCAGATCTTTCTTCTGGTTCTGGTCCTGCTATCACTCTCGTTGAGCAGGAAGGTTGCTCTGGTAGCCTTTCACAGGCAGAAGTTCTTGCTGGTTTGGAGGACATTATCAATAGTGGTCAGTACAAGCTTCTTGAGGACTATCGTTCACTCTGGCAGTACTCTAACAGCTTGGTTTATGATGAGACCATGGCTGCTAAGGAGGCTGGTGATGAGGTTCACCGTTTCCGTTTTATCGAGGATATGAAGCGTGAAAACTGCTTCGATCAGCCTGGTATGGGTAACGGTAACGACGAGGAGCTCTTCCAGATCCAGTTCATGAACGCTTCTAACTGGGGCATCGGTGGTACCTATTCTACCGCTCGTATGTATTGTAACTACCTCTCAGTATTCTGGGCTCTCCGTGTAAACGGTAACAACGGTAACCGTGACTACACCTATCCATTCACCCAGGGTTGGGGTCAGGGTACTCCTTCTGGCAACATCTGGGACGATTGGTCTGCTGCAGAGCGAAATGGCGATTACTCAGATATCCGTAAGCTCGGTTCTTTGATCGACTGCGAAGGCGAGCTCCACGAGTATACTTATGTAAAGGATGACTGCGAGGAATCTGGCTACGGTGTTAAGAAGTGGAACGGTGTTACTACCATGTCACTCACTGGTGACTCACCTTGGTGGGATGCTGCTCCTGGCTTCTCAAGCTCTAAGCTTGACAACCCAATGCAGGGTGACCACTTCGAGGACTTCTACCTCATGCGTTATGCTGACGTTCTCCTCATGGCAGCTGAACTTTCTGGTAAGGCTTCTTACTTGAACGAGGTACAGCGTCGTGCTGGTGTTCCTGAGACTCCTTACTCTCTCAAGCAGCTTCAGGACGAGCGTCGTTGGGAGTTCGCTTTCGAGGGTCTCCGTTTCAACGATATGCGTCGTTGGTCTGGCATCGGTGGTGGCGAAAGCTGCTATGCTGCTAAGGCTCTTCAGGCTCAATCTGGCAAGCAGATCGTTTGTCTTGGTGATAAGGCTAACAAGCGTTCTATGGCTCACATGACCTGCTCATGGTCTAAGCGTTACGCTGATACTGATGGTTTCTTGGCTAAGCCACAGTCACAGATCACCCTTATGAACGGCAAGCTCGTTCAGAATGCTGGTTGGGATGCTGCTAATGCTGAGACTCAGTATAAGACTCTCTATTAATCTTATAATTTAGCAAAACTAGAATATGAAAAAGTTATTTATGCTGCTTGCAGCTGTATGTGCTTTTGCTTCTTGTGATCCTGTATCAGAAGACATTAGCAATGGTGGTCACATCACTGCAGATCAGCTCAAGAATATGAGTACTGTCACTTTGGATGGTAATGTCGTTACTTGTTCTACCTCAGCTCCTGTAAATGCAAAGTGGTCTATCGCAGGCAAGAACTTGCTTGGCAACTATGCTTGGAAGAAGTTGAAGCTCGGTGATCAGACAATTACTCTTACTGGCATTTGTGCTGATGGTACCGAACTCACTGCTGATTTCCCTGTTTCTGTTACTCAGATTACTGACCCACTCGAGAAGTATTACATCTATCAGGGTGCTCCATTTGTAATCGAGCAAGGTGATGCTGCTGCTGGCCGTTTCAGTGACAACGAGGGTAAGGGCCTTCCTTATCTTTCAGATGATGTTTACTTCGGCAAGAAGACTTTGATCTTCGACCTCGTTGCTGAGGGTTCTGATGGTGGTATCTGGGGCGAGCCTGCAGGTCCTGCTATGCTCCGTATCATGACTGGTTGGTGGGATCCTGTCTTTGCTGATGAAGTTGTGATTGAGGATGGTGCACAGTTGTGGGAGCTCCCTCTCACCGACGACATCGCTAAGGCTTGTGCTGCAGGTGGTGAGAGCCGTGACCTCGACCTCTTGTTCCGTCGTGGCAAGGTTACTATCAACAGCATTTACTACGAGGAATAATTCCTTATTAGTATAATACTATTAGGCTGGCTCAGTCAAATGAGCCAGCCTTTTTATTCAAAAAAACATGAACACAAAAAGCAAAGCATCAGGCGCCTTCTTCTACGCAAGTCTTTTGGCTTTCGTAGTTTTTGTCCTATACATATTATATATTAATAAGGAGGTGCTCTATACTGCACAAGAACGCTCTGAATTCCTCATCGGATCTCCCTTCTTCAACGAACTCTTGTCGAAACCATTCGGCCTGATGCAGTATGTGGGAGCATGGTTTGCACAGTTCTTCTATAAGCCATTGGTCGGTGCAAGTATGTTGCTGACTATCTGGGTGCTGTCTTTCTTCTTTGGTGTCAAGGCGTTTCGCCTGCAAGGAAGTGCCATGGCGCTGATGCTTTTGCCTATTGCTTGCCTTCTCACATCGATTGTCGATCTGGGTTATTGGATCTATATCTTTAGAATCAAAGGCTACTGGTTCTCACAGTCTTTGGGATTTCTTATCATGCTGATCCTCTTGTGGGTGGCTCGTTGTACGCCTCGCAAGTGGCATCTGGTATGGTATGTGCTGGCAATTTGTACCTATCCGGTTCTTGGCTGGTTCGCTTTGCTTTTAGTACTTTGCCTTGCTTTGGTCGAGAACCCATCATGGCGAGAACTTCTTGGCATAGTTTTGCTTCTCTTCACGGCCAATATCTGGAAAGCAATACTTTATTCCGACCAAAGTATCGGCTCTATGATGCTGGCTGGTTTGCCAGTCTTCGAAACTCCAACAAACAAGAGCGAATACCTCACTTATCCATTCTGGATGCTCGGTATTGTCTCTATTCTTATCGCGCTGTTTAGCCGTTATCTTAACAGAGGATTCGTGCCAGTCTTTTGTGCGATTTCGGGAATTGTCTTCACCTGGTCGTTTATGTATCAGGATGAGAATTATATCGAAGAAATGCGCATGGTACGCTCTGCAGAGGCTGATAACTGGGAAGAGGTACTTGACCTGTATGGCGAGACTTCTTCGCCTACCACCTCGATGGTTTTCCTCAAGAATGTAGCGCTGATGAATGAAGGAGGATTGCTTGAACGATCTTTCAAGATGAAAGGTAACAATGGCGCTCCTATCAACAATCCGGATTCTCTCCGCGTGAGTTTCCTGCAAGTAGCCGCACCGGTGGCTTACTACAACTATGGTCTGATGAATGACGGTTTCCGTCTGGCTTTTGAATGTGCCGTGCAGACAGGTTTTTCGCCATTCTATCTGAAGATGCTTACTCGATGTGCTTTAGCCAACGGGGAGAAAGCGCTGGTTGACCGCTATACCACGTTGCTGCACGGTCATCCCTATTATGAGGATTGGCAGCCGGCTCCTGTCACCGATAAGATTCATGAGCTGCAGCAGTCTTATCCGGATGAAATCACGGGTATTGAAAACAGCGATAGCTATCTCGTCAATAGTCTTTATCTTTGGAATGAGGCCGACAGCAGAGTTGCCTCAGAACAAGCGCTGTTCTATTCTATGATGCGACGTGATGCACCTTCTTTCTGGAAATCGTTGCGCAAATATATCAAAATGCACCAGAATGAAGAATTCCCGATGCATGCACAGGAAGCATACATCTTATATATTGACAGATTTCCGGAAGAAAAGAAAATGATGGTTCCTGTCAGTCAGGATATCTATGAGCGCTACAAACTATTCTGGGAACAACTCGGAAACTTGATGAATAGTGGAATGGAACAAAAGAATATCCCCGAAAAGATGAACGCTGAGTTTGGGGATAGCTATTGGTTCTACTATGTCTTTGGACGAAAATATACCAACAACAGAGCAACAGTAACAAGTTATTAGTCATGAGCAATTCTATAGTAAATCGACTTTCTAAGCTTCTGGCAATTGCCATGCTGCTGTTGACTTCGTGTGTCTCTCATCCAGATGTTCCTTCTTCGAGCAAGGAGGTAGAGACTCTTCCTGCCATATACCCGGATTATTGCAATGTCACGGTACCTTGCAACATTGCGCCACTTAACTTCATGCTTCCAGCAGAGGAGTATGATGCCTGTGTGGCTCGCCTTAGCACTCCAGACGGTACGCAGCAGACCTACGGCAAGGGTGTGAAAGTCCAGATCCCCGAATCGGAGTGGCATGACATGCTCAGCGCTTCGAAAGGTAAGGCCATCAAGGTTGAGGTCTGGGGAGAAAAAGCGGGAGAGTGGCTCTCGTTCAGTCCTTTTGAGATTCGTGTGGCCGAAGATCCTATCGACGAGTATGTTTCTTATCGTCTCGTTGAACCGACTTATGTCGCATGGAACTATATGTCTATTGCTCAGCGAAATCTTACCTCGTTCGAAGAGTCTGAGATCTTCAATAACGAGATTACCAGCAATGATAGGGCTAAAGGTCAGTGTATCAACTGCCATAGCTACCAGAACTACAAGACAGATAACATGCTCTTCCATGTGCGTCTCTCGAACGCAAGAACCGTTATCGTGAATGATGGTCAGGTCTCAAGTGTAAACCTGAAGCGTGACTATACTATCTCTTCTGGTGTCTATCCATCATGGCACCCTACAGAGAAGCTCATCGCTTTCTCGACCAACCAGACACGTCAGGCTTTCTATACTGCACATCTTGACAAGATTGAGGTTTATGATCTGGAGAGTGACTTGATCCTTTACGATATAGCAAAGGATTCTGTGATTGTAGTCAGCAACGATCCCGAACTTCTCGAGATTTATCCTACATGGTCTCCTGATGGAAATTATCTCTACTATGGCAAGTCTGTTCCACTCCCAGAAGAGATGAAAGGGAAGGACATTCACACTACTTATGAGAAGATTCAGTACAACCTGTATCGCAAGTCGTTTGATTTAGCATCGCTCTCGTTCGGCGAAGAGGAGCTGGTCTATGATGCTGCATCGAAGAACAAGAGTGCCACCTTGCCACGTATCAGTCCTGATGGCCGCTATATGCTGTTCCCTGAAGGCCAGTACGGCTGTTTCCATACCCGACATGGCGATGCAGACGTTGTGTGTGTGACTCTTGACGGACATTTCCCTATTGAAAACGACTCTGTCGCTGGCACATTTCCTTTCATTGACCTCACCAACTTCAATAGCGAAGGTTTTGCAGATACCTATCCTTCCTGGTCGAGCAACGGCAAGTGGATCATGTGTTCTACTCGCCGTGGTGATGGCAATTACAGCCGTCTTTATTTCTCTTATTTCAACAACGGAAAGGTAGAGAAGGCCTTCCTGCTTCCACAAGAAGATCCTGAGCAGAATACTTATCGTCTGAAGTGCTATAACCGTCCAGAGTTCATGATTGAGCCTGTAAAGATCAGCGCTGACGAATTCAGCAAAGTATTCTCAAAATAGGATTAAGTTTTCGCCTGGATGATGGCATAAATACCTTGGTTTTGTTAAAAATGTTAATTAATACAGTTAATTTCATGGCGCAAATTTATAACTATGGGTTTATTCGATTACCTTTGCGCTCGTAAATGATAGAAATTATCTACCTTTTGCCTTGCTAGTATTCTCGTATTACAGGCAACAACAATCGCCCCTTAAACAAAATCTAATCAATAGCACCATTTCTGAATAATACGACTCTGAACCCTTTTTTACTTAATTTGTTTTATAAATAGCCCCTAAGTCTAACCACATACGTTCCTGATAAAGGTTCGTTTTTTAATCGCATTCATCAATTACCTATTTTATTAACATACCAAAAAACAAGTTTATGAAAACAAGATTGTTGTTTTTATTAGCGTTCTGCATGATGTGCTTTACCGCCTTCGCACAACGCATTGTTAAGGGTCAGGTCATTTCCGACAAGGAAGAAGAACCTCTGATTGGTGTTGCTATCGTCGAGAAAGGTACCAGCAATGGTACTATTACCGACATTGACGGCAACTTCTCTCTCAAAGTCGGCAACAATGCTACCCTCGTGATTTCTTATGTTGGCTATACCACCCAGCAGGTGCAGCCAAATGGTCAGACAGACATTATGATTCGTCTTGTCGAGGACAACAAGGTGCTCGATGATGTCGTAGTCATTGGTTATGGTACTCAGCGCAAGAGTGACCTTACCGGTGCTGTAGCTTCAGTAAAGGCTGAAGACCTCAAGAACCGCTCTACTACCGATGCAGCTGCAGCCCTCCAGGGTAAGGCCGCTGGTGTTCAGATCCTTAATACTTCTGGTAAGCCTGGCCAGGGCGCAGAGATCCGTGTCCGTGGCTACTCTTCTAACTCAGGCAATATCAGTCCACTTCTTATCGTCGATGGTCTCCAGGTAAGCTCTATCCAGTATCTCGATCCAGAGCTCATCGAATCTATGGAGGTCCTCAAGGATGCTGCTTCTGCTGCCATCTACGGAGCAGAGGCAGGTAACGGTGTCGTACTCATTACTACCAAGAATGGTGCTAAGAACAAGGGTAAGGGTACTGTAACTTATAATGTTAAGTTTACCAACAACTCTCTCGGTCGTGTTCCTCAGCTGCTCAATGCTACCCAGTTTACCGACTGGATGTCTATGAATCTTGGTGAGGAGCGCGTTAAGAATGACTTTGAGACCGCTAAGGCTCAGTACAACTGGAATCCAAATACCAATACCGATTGGTTGAAGGAGTACTTCGAGAACACCTGGAGCACCCAGCATTCTCTCTCATTCCAGGGTGGCAATGACCGTGGCAGCTACTTCATGAATGTGAACTATACCACTCAGGACGGTATTGTCAAGGGCGACAAGGACTACTACAACCGCCTTACCGCTCAGATCAATGCTGACTATAAGATCAAGGACTGGTTGAAGGTCGGTATCAACAACTCTATCGAGAAGTACAGCATGTCGAGCGTATCTGAGCAGAACTATGGTACTGCATTCGAGATGCTCCTCCTCATCGATCCTCTTACTCCTCTCTACTGGACCTCTCCTGACCAGATGCTGCCAGAGTATCGTGCTAAGCTCGAGGCTGTCCAGAATGGCACTGCTGATGCTCCATACGAGTTCTATGGCGACAAGAATGGCTACTATGCTACTTCTTACTTCAACCAGCGTCTTGCAGGTGGTAACCCATTCTCTCAGCGTGACCGCGCATACGCAAAGAGCAATGGCGTGAATATCAATGGTACTGCTTTTGCCAACATCACTCCAGTTAAGTGGCTTACCTTCACCTCACGTCTCGGTTATCGTCTGAACTTTGCCAACAGTTCTGATTATGGCACTCCATATTATCTGAACTCTCAGACTTCGAACAAGACCTATAGCATCTCAAGCAACACCAGCAATGGTACCTACTATATGTGGGAGAACTTCTTGAATGCTAACTATGATTTCGGCAAGCATAATGTATCAGGAATGGCCGGTATGTCATACCGCCAGAGCGACTCTAACTATGTGAATGCCAGCGCAAGTGGTCCTGATATCCTCAACGCTTACAGCCCTAACTTCCTTTACCTCAATTCTGTAAACGGCAACGCAGATACTGCTAAGTCTATCAAGGGTCAGCCAGGCAAGACCACCAGTATCTCTTACTTCGGACGTCTCTCTTATGCTTATGACAACCGTTATAGCTTGCAGTTCAATGTCCGTGCTGATGCATTCGACTCTTCTAAGCTCGCTAAGGACAACCGTTGGGGTGTATTCTTCTCTGGTTCTGCAGGTTGGACCTTCTCTAACGAGTCATTCATCAAGGACAACGTAAGCCCTGAGGTTATGTCATTCGGTAAGATCCGTGCTTCTTATGGTACCAACGGTAACGTAAACGTTTTGCACGACTATGCTTACACCGCAGGTATTGCTACCAACGCTCAGACCTATCAGTATGGTACTGACAATACTCCAACCTACGGTTCTATGCCAAATGGCCTTGCCAATCCTAAGTTGACTTGGGAGACCTCTAATCAGCTCGACCTCGGTCTTGACCTCCGCTTCTTGAGCGACCGTCTCTCATTGGGTATCGACTGGTATAAGAAGGTGACCAAGGACCTCCTCGTTCCTGCTCCATGTCTCCCTGAGACTGGTGTAGCAACACAGACCATCAACGCTGGTGAGATTGAGAACTCTGGTCTTGAGGTTGAGTTCTCTTGGAAGGATAATATCGGTGATTTCCAGTACGGTATCAGTGGTAATATCGCAACCCTGAAGAATAAGGCTACCTACCTTGATCCTTCTATCACACGTCTTGGCGGTAACACCGTCTCTGGCTCTAACCTGGTTACTTCATGCCAGTTCGAGGAAGGCTATCCTGTCTGGTACATGCGTGGTTATCAGTATAAGGGCCGTGCAGCTGATGGCTCAGCCATCTACTATGACAAGGACGGTAAGGAGACTGGCAATCCAACAGATGCTGATATGGGCAACATCGGTTCTGGTATCCCTGACGTAACCATGGGTATTACCCTCAACGCTGCTTGGAAGGGTATCGACCTCTCGGTCTTCGGTGCAGGTTCATTCGGTAGCGATATCTACTACGGTATGTATCGTGCTGGCTACAACAATATCTCAAAGGACATCTATGATATTGCTAAGGCTGGCAAGAAATTCCCTGATATGCAGAAGGTAGCAGGCGACCAGCACTTCTGGTCTTCTTCTGCTATGGTATTCGATGGCTCGTTCTTCAAGATCAAGCAGATCCAGCTCGGTTATACCTTGCCAAAGAGCATTACCCAGAAGGTATTCATGCAGAACGTACGCGCCTATGTATCACTTGATGACTTCTTCACCTTTACCGATTATCCAGGTCTCGACCCAGAAACCTGTTCTGTCGGCTCTAATGGTATTGGTCTCGATGCAGGTGCTTATCCTAACATGGCTAAGATCGTATTGGGCGCAAGTATTACATTCTAATTTTTAACTGTTGTGCAAAATATGAAAAAGATTATATTTCCAATCGCTTTCGGCTGCATGCTCTTCTCTTCTTGTAGCGAAGATCTCCTTGAAATCGAGCAGAAGGCAACCAGCAGTACTGCAACATTCTATAAGACTGACGAAGATGCAAAGTCTGCACTGACAGCTATGTACTCTCAGTTCGAGGACCGTCTTGCTACTGTACGTGACACCTATATCTGGAACCCTATCATGATGGGCCTTAACTACAATGCAGACGACGTCTTCTCTGCAGGTGGTGACATCACTGACCACATTGACTTCCGTGTCATGGATGAGTTCCGCTATGATACCAAGTCGGCTCCTGTATATCATGTTTATCAGAAGGCCTACCAGGCCATCTATACCGCCAACCTTGTCATTGACAATTTTAAGGGCGATGCATGTGATACTCCAGTCAAGAAGCAGTGTGTCGCAGAAGCACGTGTCATGCGTGCTTGGGCTCACATGCTCCTGGCTTTGACCTATTGCCAGCCACCTCTGGTCGACCATTGTCTTGACCAGTCAGAGAAGCCAACTAACGTAGAGAGCCAGAAGTTCCTGCTCGACTGGTGTGCTACTGAGTGTGAGGAGGCTATGTCTGACCTTCCTGAGCGTAAGGGCCAGAGCGATAAGGAAGGCGCTTATCGCGTAACCAAGGGCTTTGCTCAGTTCGTGGCAGGTAAGGCTGCTATGTTTGCCGGTGATAACCAGCGCTCTTACAATAATCTTAAGCCTCTTGTAGAGTCTTCTAACTACGCTCTCGTACCTGGCGAGCGTTTCCGCGACCTCTTCCACACTGAGGGTGACGGTTGCGAGGAGAAGATCATGGAGTTCAACTATGTAACCAACCAGAACATCGGCGACAGCTACGATATGTGGCGTGGTCGTTGGATGACCTGGAACGTACTGAACTGGCGTGGTGATGATATGCCTGCTAAGCCTTTGATCTGCTCTTGTGGCGGCTGGGGCGGTGGCGCCATCAACGATCAGTTTGCTATCAAGATGTATGAGCATGATGGCGACAGCTATCGTCGTAAGGCTACTTTCCTTACCCCTGACGAGTTCCTCTATGATTCTGAACTCTGTGGTTGGCCAAGTGACGCTGAGTGTCCTACTCTCGAGGATAAGAAGAAGGATCCTAAGCGTGGTATCAGCCAGTTGAACGGCACCTTCTCTCGTGGTATCTACATGGAGGTGAAGATGATGATGCACCCTAATGACATGGGCTTCAACGACACCAACAATAACACCAACTTCCAGCTCGCACGCTTGGCAGAGGCTTATCTCCTTTATGCAGAGGCTTGTCTTAACGTTGGCAAGAACGATGAAGGTCTGAAGTATCTCAACCGTATCCAGGAGCGCTCTGGCTCTGGCAAGATCTCAAGCACCCTGACTCTGACTGACATCCAGGACGAGAAGGAGTATGAGATGTGGTTCGAAGGTGTACGCTTCCACGATATCGTCCGCTGGGGTATTGCCAAGGAGTGTTTCGACAAGGTTACCGACAATATTCCTTATTGCTACGATGATTTCTTCATCGAGGGTACTGAGTATTATCACAAGGAGCATCATCTCCGTGCAGTGACCAAGCATCCACTCGCTGAGGCTGGTTACACCAACCGTTTTGAGGTAGGCAAGCATGAGTACTGGCCAATTCCTCAGGATATCATTGATCTCAATCATGAGATGCATCAGGTTCGTGGTTGGGCCAACTAATCCAGAACCTTAGACTTTATAAATTGCAAGCGGATCGCACAATCTTTGTGCGGTCCGTTTTCGTTATATTTCCTTTTCTACGGTACTTGCGATGATAGGGAGACTTTCTGTTGTCTCATGACAGATATGCGATAACAATGGCATCTCCTGCACCGTACACTGGGGAGGATGCCGTGATGAAGGCATCTCCCCCAGTGTACGGTGTAGAGGATGCCACGACCGCGGGAGTCAACACTACTATCCTGGTGTTGACTTTTTGCATCACGGGAGTCAACACTACTATACTAGTGTTGACTCCGTGCATCACGGATCAGACAAATTGCATGCACGCCGTCCATTCCTGCGTCAAAGAACGTCCATCTTGCCTGCTGTACGTCCTTTCTTAAGTAAAGAGGAGGATGTATGGCCATAAACAAAAAGGACAATGCCGAAATAGCACTGTCTATACTATATTATTATATATAAGGAGAGGATGATTCTGAGATTTGATGGAAAGGTCTGTAGAAAGCAAAAAAAATTGGCAGTACGTTACAGAAACGCGTCATCACGACGAATTAAGGTAACGCCTGCCGCTAATTAAACACACACATGTCTAAAGCTTACTATCATATCCTTATTTACTCTTTGTTTTTTTTCTGCTGCAAAGGTACGGCTTTTATTTCATCCTACCAAATTTTATTGTTACATAACTCTATTAGTTTGTATCATTTGGTCAAAAAAGCGTTACATTTGCGTATTGCGCCACGAAAAACTGCCAAAATAGTGGTAACAATAGCTATTTTAGTATGTTTTTTCTTGGTTTTTTCGTTTCAATTACTGATGTAATAACGTAACAAAAACGAGGTAACCAAGCATGGCAGGAGCTGCCATAATGAGCGAATCGAAGCGATCCCACAGGCCGCCATGGCCTGGCAGGATGTTTCCGGAGTCCTTGACACCGACAGCTCGCTTGACCAGTGATTCGATCAGGTCGCCGAAGGTTGAGGCTACGCTGACGATAAGACCCATCAGGATCCATTCGATGGTGGTGAGACGAAGTCCTTCGTGCAGGTTGATGCCAAGGAAGTTCCAGACGGTCTCGTATGAGAGTCCCCAACCGAGAAGCATGGCAAATACCAATCCGCCCCAGAATCCTTCCCAGCTCTTCTTCGGAGAAATGCGAGGGAAGAGACGGCGTTTGCCGAAGGCCATGCCAGTCAGGTAGGCGCCTGTATCATTGATCCAGATGAAGAAGAAGAGCGAGAGGACGAACAGAGGGCTGTAGTCCTTGAGAACTTCTCCCAGCGGGAAGGCCAATGTGTGGAATGCCAAGGCCGAAAGCATGGCGATAGGGTAGGCGATGTAGATCTGTCCCATCAGGATGTAGGCCAGCTCTCGCATCGGATTCTTTTTCTTAGAATACAAGCGGCTGATGAACATGGCCATCAGGTAGATGACATAGAGCTGCAGGATCCAGGTGTCGGTCAGATGTGAAGAGACACAGAATGCACAGAAGAAAATCAGCGCGCCTCCAAAGCAGTGGAGAGGGCGGTAGATATTGATCTCTGCCAATCCGTTGACCAGATGGTAGTATTCCCAGAGGATACCTATAGTGAGAATCAGAAAGAAGGCGGCAAATGAATATGGACCCCAGAGGATTGCTGCCAGCATGACGGCTACCAGCACGAGAGCTGTAGCGGTGCGGAGAAGGAATGATCGGAGTTTCATATTGTTTCGTCGTTCTTTTTTTCTTGTTCTTGTTGCAGGAGTTCGTCAGAGCGTGAGGCCCATTGACGAGGACCAAAGATCTGCTCAACGTCTTCGGTAAAGATTACTTCTCGCTCCTCGAGTGTGGCAGCCAGCTGCTGGTGACCTTCTCGATATTCGATCAGAATCTCCTTGGCGCGTTGATATTGCTCTGCGATAATCTTGCTGATCTCAGCGTCGATTGACTTAGCGCGCTCTTCGCTGAAAGGCTTGGTGAAGCCATATTCCTGACCGGTTGAGTCGTAGTAGCAGACGTTTGGAAGGCTCTGGCTCATACCGTAGTAGGCTACCATGGCGTATGCCTGCTTGGTGACACGCTCCAGGTCATTGGCAGCACCACTGCTGATGGAACCGATGAAGAGTTCTTCTGCTGCACGGCCGCCTAAGAGTCCACAGAGCTCATCGCACATGGCCTGGTAGGTGACGATCTGTCTTTCTTCTGGCATGTACCATGCTGCACCAAGTGCATTGCCGCGTGGCACGATGGTTACCTTGACCAGAGGATTACCATATTTAAGGTGCCAGCTGATGGTAGCGTGACCGGCTTCGTGGATGGCAATAGAGTGCTTCTCTTCGGACGTCATGACCTTCGACTTCTTCTCAAGGCCACCGATGATACGGTCTACAGCGTCGTTGAAGTCCTGTTCGTCGACTGTCTCCTTGCCATTGCGAGCAGCAATCAAAGCTGCTTCGTTACAAACGTTGGCAATATCTGCACCGCTGAAGCCAGGGGTCTGGCGAGCGAGCTTCTTGACGTCGAGCTCCTGATTGAGCTTGAGTGGCTTGAGGTGAACCTGGAAGATCTCTACGCGATCCTGCAACTCTGGAAGGTCGACGTGGATCTGACGGTCGAAGCGTCCTGCACGGAGGAGCGCCTTGTCGAGGATGTCTGCACGGTTGGTGGCTGCGAGGATGATGACGCCAGAGTTGGTGCCGAAGCCATCCATCTCAGTGAGGAGCTGATTGAGCGTTGACTCGCGCTCATCGTTGCTTGGCATACCGCCACGATTGCTACGAGCTCGGCCGACGGCGTCAATCTCGTCGATGAAGATGATACATGGAGCTTTCTCCTTGGCCTGACGGAAGAGGTCGCGTACGCGGCTGGCACCAACACCTACGAACATCTCCACGAAGTCTGAACCAGACATTGAGAAGAATGGAACATCGGCCTCGCCAGCTACCGCCTTGGCCAACAGGGTTTTACCGGTGCCTGGAGGGCCTACGAGGAGCGCTCCCTTAGGAATCTTGCCGCCGAGGTTGGTGAACTTATCTGGATTCTTGAGGAATTCGACGATCTCCTGCACCTCCTGCTTGGCTTCGCTGAGGCCAGCGACGTCTTCGAAGGTCACCTTCATCTTGTTGTCCTTCTCATAGACCTGCGCCTTGCTGCGACCTACGCTGAAGATGCCTCCGATGCCGCCGCCTCCACCTGCGCCTCCACGACCCATGCCGCGGAAGAAGATAAACCAGAGGAAGAAGAGCATCAGCAGGGGAGAGGCGAGGCTCAGGATGATGTCCCAAGGACCACTGGCCTTCTCGTAGCGGACGTCGGCTGTGAACTGACTGTTCTCAGCGTTGCGCCACTTCTCGACATTGTCAGCGAACTTGTCTGCAGAAGGGATGCTGGTTTCGATGCTGATCTGCTTGCCTTCCTGCTTGGCCTGCTCGTAAGCGGCTTTCAAGCCTTTCATGTTCTCCAACTGAGGAGCCTTGCTGAGCTTGGCGGTCACCGAGTTGGTCTTGGTATTGACTACCAGCGTTGAGAAATCACCCTCCTGAGCCATGCGCTCAAAGTCGGTATAGCCGATTTCGCGGGTCAACTCATTCGAAGAGAAGAAATATACACCGAAGAGAACTGCACCGATGACAAGGTAGATCCAGTAGAAGTTGAATCCGCCACCATTGCCATTTCTTTGTGCTGAGCCGAAAGGATTGTTTGAAGGCTTGCCCTCTTTCTTTTCGACAGGCTTATTTATATCTTTTTCGTATGCCACTTGCTAAAAAAGTAAAAGTGAAAAATGAAAAACAGAGATCAGTCGAGATCTGGAACCTTGGTGATGACCGCATCCTCCCAAAGAGACTCCAATCGATAAAAGTCGCGTGTCTCTGGCTGGAAGACGTGAACGAGTGCATATCCATAGTCAATGGCTACCCACTGACGGTTCTGCATGCCGACCTGGCCTTGATGACGCTCACCCATGTGGTCGCGGATATAATCGGTCAGTCCGTTGGCAATACCGTAGACATGAACCGAGGATGTTCCTTCGCAGATGACGAAATATTGGAACGCTGCTTCCTCAAGCTTGCGCATGTCAACAATTTGTATGTTCTTAGCCTTGCAGTCTTGCAGGCCTTCGACGATTTTTTCTATTAATTGATCTTTCATTATATAAAAATTGCGCGCAAAGATACTAATAATTCTCGATAAACTCTCTTAAAAAAATAAAAAAGTAGATAATCGAACAGTTTTTTGGCCCTTTTCTTGCGAGTCAATGAAAAAAATGGTATATTTGCGTCGCAATTTTGAACCCCTTTTGGTAAGAAAGCGCAAAAAAATATACATTATAATATAAAGAAAACATGGAAATCAGAGGACGTATCATTCAGGTCCTGCCGTTGGCATCAGGAGTAAGTAAGGCTGGCAATAGCTGGCGTAAGCAGGAGTATATCCTGGAGACTTTCGACCAGTACCCACGCAAGGTAATTTTTAACTTCTTCAATAATACTATTGATCAGTATCCACTTCAGGTTGGCGAGGACATCATCCTCAGCTTCGACCTCGACAGCCGCAGCTTCGTTGGCCGTGACGGCGTAGAGCGTTGGTCTACCGACGTTCGTGGCTGGAAGGCTGAGAAGGCTGAGGCTCAGATGCCAGCTCCTGGCTTTGGCGCTCCAGCTGATGGTTTCGGTGCTCCTCAGGCTGCACCTGCTCCACAGTTCCAGGCTCCACAGCCAGCTGTGCCACAGTTCCCTGCTGCTCCAGCAGAGCCAGCTGCAGGCGACGATCTGCCTTTCTAAAGCGTAGCTTTAAGTAATTAAAGGGAGTGAAAGGGGAGTGAAAAGGGAGTGAAAAGGACGATACTTTCTTTTGTCCCTTTCACTCCCTTTTCACTCCCCTTGTTATACCCTTAAGAACCTCAAGTGGAGCTTGCGAAACTTGAAGTTTTAGTTTGCAACTTCTGCGATGAACTTGATACGAACCAGACGAATCTCTTCTTCGGTGAATACATCGCCATACTCCTGAATGGCAGCTTCAAGATCGTCCTTCGGAGAGTCCTTGAAGTACTGGTAGAGCTCGTCGATATCTTCAGGATCCATGACTTCATGGAGGAAGTAATCAATGTTAATGCGAGTGCCGCTGAAGATGATAGCCTCCAGGTCGTCGAGCAATTCATTGAACTCAATGTGTTGACCCTGAGCTAATTCGTCGAGCGCAATCTTACGGTCGATGGCCTTGATGATGTCCAGTTTCTTCTTCGACTTGTTGGCCACGGTGCGGAAACGGAGGTCCTCAGGACGGACGATCTCGTTCTCTTCGCAGTGACGCTTGATCAGTGCACAAAACTCTTCGCCATAACGCTTGGCCTTGCCTGCACCGACACCCGGAACGTTCTGAAGTTCCTCGATGGTGATAGGGTAGGTGGTAGCCATAGCCTCGAGCGAAGGATCCTGGAAGATGACGTATGGAGGCAACTCCAGACGCTTGGCAACCTTCTTGCGTAAGTCCTTGAGCATGTTGTAGAGAGCTTCGTCAGCAGCAGCGCTGGCGCCTGCACCCTTAACTTCTGTCTCTTCAATCTCGTCATCCTCGTCGCACTCAACGACGATAGAGAAGGCCTTTGGAGAGTTGAGGAAGCGCTTGCCTGAAGCGGTAACCTTGAGGAGACCGTAAGACTCGATGTCCTTGCTGAGGTACTTGTCGACCAGAGCCTGACGGATGACGGCGTTCCAGATGGCTGGCGTCTCGTCATTGCCAGAACCGAAGCATTCGAGCTGATCATGCTGATAACCAGCGACCTCGTCGGTGCGGATACCTTCGAGAATGGTGACTACATATTCCTGCTTGAACTTCTCCTTGAGCGCCTGGACGGTCTCGATGACAGCGCAAAGGAGCTCCTTGGCCTCGATGCGCTTCTTTGGCTTGCGACAGTTGTCACAGTTGCCACACTCATCGTCTTTGTAGTCCTCGCCGAAGTAGTGGAGCAGCGCCTTACGACGGCACATAGAGGTCTCAGCGTAAGCCTGTGTCTCCTTGAGGAGCAGTCGACCAATCTCCTGCTCGGCGATAGGCTTGCCTTGCATGAACTTCTCGAGCTTCAGCAGATCCTTCTCGCTGTAGAATGCGATACACTCGCCTTCGCCACCATCACGGCCGGCACGTCCCGTCTCCTGATAGTAGCCTTCGAGGCTCTTCGGCATGTCGTAGTGGATCACGTAGCGTACATCTGGCTTATCGATACCCATACCGAAGGCGATGGTTGCCACGATGACGTCTACGTCCTCCTTCAGGAAGGCGTCCTGATTCTCACTACGGATATTGCTATCCATGCCAGCGTGGTAAGGCAGAGACTTGATATTGTTGGCCTTGAGGACTTCGGTCAGTTCCTCTACCTTCTTGCGGCTAAGACAGTAGATGATGCCACTCTTGCCAGGCTTCTGCTTGATATATTTAATAATGTCTCGGTCGATATTGTCGGTCTTCGGACGTACCTCGTAATAGAGGTTTGGACGGTTGAACGAAGACTTGAACACTTTGCCCTTGAGAATGCCAAGATTCTTCATGATGTCATGCTGCACCTTTGGAGTAGCGGTGGCAGTCAAGGCAATCAAAGGACGCGTGCCAATCTCATTGATGATAGGACGGATGCGACGATATTCAGGACGGAAGTCATGTCCCCACTCTGAGATACAGTGAGCCTCATCGACCGCGAAGAATGAGATGTTTACCGATCGGAGGAAGTCAATATTCTCTTGCTTGGTCAATGACTCTGGCGCAACATAAAGCAGTTTGCACTTGCCATCGATGATGTCCTGCTTGACCTGATCGATGGCAGTCTTGGTTAATGAAGAATTAATAAAATGAGCAACATTATCTTCTTCGCTGAAGTTGCGCATCGCATCGACCTGATTCTTCATCAAGGCAATCAAAGGCGAGATGACAATCGCTGTGCCATCCATCAACAAAGAAGGTAACTGATAGCAGAGAGACTTTCCGCCGCCTGTTGGCATAAGCACGAACGTATCGTTGCCCTCCATCAGATTGCAGATAATCTCCTCTTGGTTGCCCTTAAAATTGTCAAATCCGAAATGTAGTTTCAGATTTTGTTGTAACATTTTGTTCATACAGTAATAAATCTACCGCAAATATATGAATGGATTTCGATACTTCCAAATTTTTTAATGAGATTTTTCTTATTTTACAAAAAAAATCCGCAATTTCATCGAGGAAACTGCGGTTTTTTCTCATTTCTGAAGGTTTTCCAACTCTTCTGAGGCTTCCAGCCATTCAAAAGAGAGGTCATCAAGTTCTTTTTTCAGCGCGCCATGATCGATGTAGAGTTGCTGGTTCTGGCACCCTTCAGGGGTGGCCATCTGCTCCTCCAACTCGTCGATTTTCTTCTGGACTTTTTCCATCTTATCTTCGATGGCCTTGACCTGCTTCTCCAGTTTCGAGACTTGAGCTTTGAGAGCTTTCTGTTGCTCGTAAGTGAGTGGCGCGGACCCACCCTGGCCCTCCCTCGAAGGGAGGAAGTTGGAAGTTAGTTGCGCAGCTAAGGACTGGGCTGCTACTTTCGGATCTACAGTATTCTTGTTTGGAGAAGTGACTTTAATCTCCCCCTCCCTATGAGGGAGGGATGGGGTGGGTCCTCCAGTCTTTTTCTTCTCCAACTCCTGCAAACTGTCGATATTCTTTTTCTGCAGATAGTCGTAGATGCCACCGATGTGTTCTCTGACGCGACCCTGACCGAATTCATAGACCTTGCTGACAAGTCCGTCGAGGAAGTCACGGTCGTGGCTGACCACGATGACCGTACCCTCAAAGGCCATGATGGCATCCTTGAGGACCTGTTTTGAAGAGATGTCGAGGTGGTTGGTCGGCTCGTCGAGAATAAGCAGGTTGACAGGCTCGAGCAAGAGGCGGATCATGGCCAGACGGCTGCGCTCACCACCCGACAGAACCTTGACAGGCTTGTCGATAGATTCGCCTCCGAACATGAAAGCTCCCAGGATGTCGCGGATCTTAGTTCGGATATCACCTACGGCAACTCGGTCAATCGTATCGAACACCGAGATGTTCTCATCGAGTAACTGCGCCTGATTCTGTGCAAAGTATCCGATCTTGACGCCATGGCCGATCTTGAGGGTACCATCGTATGGAATCTGATCCATGATACACTTCACGAGCGTAGACTTGCCTTCACCATTGCGTCCGACGAAAGCCACTTTCTCGCCACGGTTGATGGTGAGTTCTACGTGGTCGAATACCAGATGTCCGTCTTCTCCGTCATGTGGTTTGTCTGAGACGTGGGTCTTGGGATAGATCTTTCGCACATCCTGGCAGATGACTGGATAGTCACCACTGCGAGGTGCGGGAGGGAACTTCAGGTTCAGTCGGCTATTGTCCACTTCGTCAATCTCGATCGGAACGACCTTCTCCAACTGCTTGATGCGGCTCTGTACCTGGATGGCCTTGGTGGCCTGGTAGCGGAAACGTTCGATGAAGTCCTTGGTCTCCTGGATCATCTTCTGCTGATTCTCGTAAGCTCGTCGCTGCTGCTCGATACGCTCCGCATGGAGGACTACATATTTACTATAGTTGACATTGTAGTCATGGATCGTACCGCAGGTGATCTCGATGGTACGAGTCGTGACATTGTCGAGGAAGGCGCGGTCGTGGCTGATGAGCAGGAGCGTGGTACTGTTCTGCACGAGGAACTTCTCGAGCCACTGTATACTCTCGATGTCGAGGTGGTTGGTGGGCTCGTCGAGCAAGAGCAGGTCAGGATGCTGCAAAAGAATCTTGGCCAGCTCGATACGCATACGCCAGCCGCCAGAGAACTCGCTGGTAGGACGGTCGAGATCAGTTCTCTCGAAGCCGAGTCCCATCAGCGTACGCTCGATTTCTGCATCGCGGTTTTGGCTCTGGATGACGGTCAGCTGCTCGTTGAGCTCGGTCATATTGTCGATCAGATCTGCGTATGACTGACTCTCGTAGTCGGTGCGGCTTTCCAGTTCCTTGTTCATCTCAGCCAGTCGCTCCTCCAGTGCGATGGTCGAAGCAAAAGCTTTCTCGGTTTCCTGGCGAACGGTCATCGAGTCGCTGAGAATCATGACCTGTGGAAGGTAACCGATGGTCATACTTTTCGGCTTGCTCACACGACCACGGGTAGGTTGCTGTATCCCGGCAATGATCTTAAGCATGGTACTTTTGCCCGCACCATTCTTTCCGACCAAAGCGATACGCTCGTGTCGGTTTATGACGTAATTTACATCCGTGAAGAGAGGCTTGACGCCGAACTCGACACTTAGGTTTTCGATTGATACCATATATTTATATAATAGGAGCTGAAGCCCATACAGACTCAGCTCCTTTGTCTATTTATTAACGCGACATTGCGTTCATGAGCAGTTCTTCGTTGCTGCGCGTATTCTTAAGCTGTTTCTGCAGCATCTCCATGGCCTCGATAGGTGTGTGGTCGGCCAGGAAGCGACGCAGGATCCAGATACGATTCGATGTCGCCTGGTCGAGCAACAGGTCGTCGCGACGGGTGCTGGATGCCAGCAGGTCGACGGCAGGGAAGATGCGCTTGTTGGCAATCTTGCGATCGAGGACAAGTTCCATATTGCCCGTACCTTTGAACTCCTCGAAGATTACTTCGTCCATCTTGCTACCTGTTTCGATCAATGCAGTGGCGATGATGGTGAGCGAACCGCCATTCTCGATGTTTCGTGCAGCACCGAAGAAGCGCTTTGGTTTCTGCAATGCATTGGCCTCGACACCACCCGACAGTACCTTGCCACTCGATGGAGAGACCGTATTATATGCACGTGCCAGACGGGTGATAGAGTCGAGCAGAATCACGACGTCATGACCACACTCGGTGAGACGCTTGGCCTTCTCGATGACCATGTCGGCAACCTTCACGTGACGGTCGGCAGGCTCGTCGAAGGTCGAGGCAATAACCTCGGCGTTGACGCTACGCTGCATGTCGGTGACCTCCTCAGGACGTTCGTCGATGAGCAGAACGATCATGTAGGCCTCCGGATTATTCTCGCTAATGGCTGTAGCAATCTGCTTGAGCAGAACGGTCTTACCGGCCTTAGGAGGCGCTACGATCATGGCACGCTGGCCTTTGCCTATAGGGGCGAACATGTCGATGATACGACAAGCATCTGTGTCGTTGTTACCCTTGGTTAACTTGAACTTCTCATTTGGGAAAAGAGGCGTAAGATGCTCAAAAGGAACGCGGTCGCGTACAAATTCTACGCTCTTGCCATTGATCTCGGCAACGCGGACCAGTGGATAGTTGTGTTCGCCTTCGCGAGGAGGACGGATAGGACCCTCCACGACGTCACCCTGCTTGAGATTGTTCTGCTTGATCTGCTGCTGGCTGACGAAGATGTCATCAGGAGAGGCGAAATAGTTGTAGTCGCTCGAACGAAGGAATCCGAAACCATCTGGCATGATCTCCAATACGCCACAGCCGGTCAGCACGCCATCAAACTCGTCGCGAGAAACAGCCTTGACTTCTGGCTCTTTTGGCGCAGCCTCCACTACAGGAATTTCTTCACGATATGCTTTCTCCTCTTTCTTTGGCTGAGAGACAATCTCCTGCTGATAGCGCTGAGGTTCAGGCTCTCGCTGCTTTTTCTTCCTGCGGTCATCGCGCTTATTATTGTTCTTGTTGCGTGATGGACGTCCGAAGCCGAACATGTCAGCAAAGGCGTTTTTGTTCTTTTCGATCAACAGGAGGGTAGCGTCCTCTGATTCATTGCTGGCGGGATTGTTTTCCTCGAAGAACTCCTCTCCTTGTTCGAATCCAATGCCATCTTCTGGATAATTGCCATCTGGAGCATAGTCTGGCGATTCTTCATAACTATCCTCACCCGCATAGTCCGAACCTTCCGGATTATAATCCATTTCTTCTGGGTTATATTCTGGTCCTTCAGGGGCAAATTCTTCACCCTCTGTGCTGTAGTCAGGATTGTCGGTATACATTGGTTCATCTGCGATAGGAGCATAGGCATCTGACTGATCCATTGGCTCCTCAGAAATATTCTCAGTTGCTTCAGGATCAGCTTCTTCTATATCTTTTTTCTTCCTTCCTCGCTTGGCCGGTGCTACTGGTTCTTCTGCCACTGTCTCAACGACCTTTGGCTTGCGGCCACGCTTCTTTGGCGCAGCTGGTTCTACGGCAACAGGTTCCTCGCTATCTTTCGACGCTTTCTCTGCTGCACGCTCTGCTTTCCTGATTTGCTTGATCAGGGACTCTTTGTCGTTGAAGTCTGGATTTTCGATGTTGAGTTCTCGTGTAAGAAGCACGAGCTCGCCTGGCTCCATTACGTCCAGTTCTTTTGCTGAATGCATAGTTATTAATTTGGGAGATGACAATCTGGGAAACGCACATAGCCCATTCTTTTACCAATAAGGTCAGAAAGAAAATTGGAATACTTCCTAATAGAACGTTTAGGAATCGTGTTGTGAAAGAAAATATGTGGGAATTTGCTATATGCGCTGCAAAGATATTATAATAATTTGGATTGTCCAAATTTTTTGACACTTTTTATATAAAAAAATGTCTTTGCAATTCTTATTCGACAGAAAGTCTCCTATTATTTAATAATATTGTAGCTATTTATTATAGAAATGTTTGCTATTTGGTTTTAGTTGGCTTGGCATTCTTTTGTTCAATTGACTTTTGAATGTTGCGACGAAGGAACAACTCCTGGAAATTTTTGAAATCCTTTCGGAGGATGAATCCGATACCCTGTGTTGTCAGTGCATTGTTGATCGAATAGTCGCGTTCGTTATAATGGCTGTAGGCCTTAACACGCACCGTACCCTTCTGGTTCACGAGGAATTCCAAGTCAAAGTCTCCGATAAAAGAGTTGCTGCTTCCTGCAGCACCAAGGTGGTTGGCCGGGTCGCGATAACCGACGTTGCCATTGAGCAGGAGTCGGTCGTCAAGCAGACGGGTGCTGAGACTGAGGTCCATCTCCATATCAGTGAAGTCACCTTTGTCCGAGCGGAAGTTCGTTCCCATGGTGAAGTTGTTGCTGACGTGGCTCAACAGCTGATTGAGCTGCGAGGTGATGCTGGCGCTGGCAAAGGAGGTGAGTTCCGACCCGCTTCGGTTTTGAGCGGTCTGCACATACTGAGGGGTATAGAACTTATTGAAGAGCAGGAGATAGAGTACCTCCTGATTGAGCATCTCCTGGGTGCCGATGACGTTGTGTACATAGGCCTGGATCTCATCGCTCACGCTCTTAACCTCCAAGTCGAAGCTGACCTGCGGAGACGAGAGCTGTCCGGTGACCGCCAGCTTGCAGTCAACAGGAACGGAGCTGCGACTCAACGAACCGAGTGTCGTGATACCTTCATCGAGGTCTCGGAGGTTGACCGAAGGAATGCTATAGCGAGCGTCGAGCGACAGTTCTGCCTCGCTTGGCACGCCACTGAAGCGGACCGTCGAGGTATTCTCCAACTGGAAAACTTTGTTCATCAGGTCGCCACGCATGTTCATGCTGTATGAACCGCTGTTGATACTATAGGTTCCCGAGAGCGTGATGTCGCGTCTTGGATCGTAATGCAATGCTAGGTTGCCACGGCCGCGAGCCGTCAGTTTGTCGTCGGCCAGAGGGTCCATCTGTACATATACCAAGCATTTCTCTGTTGCATTGATCTGCATGTCCACCTGCAGGTCGGTTGGTGAGTCCTCCTGATTGAGAGTCGTTTCGACCAGTTCTTCATACGATAAAGGCTGTAGCAGGTGAGTACCTGACGCTGTGGCAAGATGATCGCTTAGCGTTTCTTTGTCACGGAAAGAAAGGAAAGTATAGGCCGACTCTTCCTGTTCGAAACTTTGCTCACGAGGAGAGAGGTAGAACCAGGATTTTTCTGTCGGTTCGACATTCAGGTTGATGCGATGCTGTCCGTGGCCACCGCGCAGATGAGCCTGTCCGGAAGCGTAGAGTTGACCCCAGTAGATACGGCCAGGCGCTGGCTGTCGGTCCAGTACGAGGAATCCTTGGTTGGCCTCTGGCATCAGGATGTTGACGTCATAGTCGAAATTAGATAGATGGTCATGCTTGATCTGTGCATCCAGCTGCAAGGTATGTCCGTGGCAATCATCGACAGTTACATCTGTAAGATACAGCAGATTGTGTTCCAGGTGAACTGTGTCATTCAGATGGAAATGTGCATCGAGTAACTTATGCGTGAAGCGGCCGTCGACCACAGGATGACCTGCCAACTCCAGACGCTTTGCATCGCCGAAGAGACGTGCTGGTCCGGTGATGGTACCAGAGAACTGCTGGAGGATGTTTCCGCTCCAGTAATTGATAAAGCCTAAAGGCAGATGGTCGGTGTCGAAATAGAGATCGAGAGAGTCTCGCTTGCCGAGCCTGATATCGCCATAAGCATGGGTGCGATAGCGCTTGTTCGATAGGAAATTTGCCTCGACATCGATTCTCTTTTTGTCAAATACAAAGTCCAGATTGAGGTCTGCATCGCCTAAGAGTGTGTCAATATAAGCAAAGTTCTCAATCTTCAGACCTTCTGTGTGCAACTTGCTCTCTGGTTCGCTTGAGAATACCAGGTCTCCGGTAGCTTTGCCTGTGAATTGCAGGTATCCCTTATCGAAATTGCGGAAGACTTGTCCGAGTTCAAAGCGGTCGAGCTGTACGATGAAGTCCTTGCTGCCGTTCTTCCCTAAGAATCCCGACGCACTTACCGCCTGATCCGCACCTTCCAGGCTGAAGCCTTGGATAGAGAAACCACCGTCCTCGGTCTGAGCCAGATGCCCTCCGTTCAGCGTCAGCTCATCCTCATTATTATATAATAAGGTAGTAGGGTAGAGGGTGATCTCCATCGGATTAAGTTCCACCTCGCCTTTCAGCGTTCCGCTGAGGCCATGCGAACCATTTCCTGCACTGAAGTCTATGATTGGCAGCAACGTGCCATGCTTGTCTTTCTCCATTTCCGCATAGAGCGACAGACGGGTCTTGGCATCGAAGAAGACAGTTGGCAGGTCAAGCGTCAGCTCCTTGAACTGCTGCAAAGAGTCAACGCCCAAAGCAAAATGAGCCTCATTGGTCATTCGCTCAGGACGATTCAACAGGGTAGCTAGCTCGTTCAGCACTGGCACGCGGCCTTGAATGCTATAAGATTTCTGCTTCCTGTTTCTGCGATATTGCATTTGGAGCAACTGGCTGCTCAGCTGGCCGCGGTCGGTCGTTCCCTCAAAAAGAATCGGTTCTAAGGCCAGTTGCTTCCCGTTGCGTTGCAGCAGGAGGTCGGTGAGCTGAACCTCACCTTCTGTATCTTGCCAGCTGCTGGCAATGAGGTCGGCATGCACTTTGCCACTGAGAGCCAGACTATCGGTCACAGAGAGGTCTGTCAGGTGCAATGCATTTGGCTGCAGGTGCTGCACCGTACCATCGACCTTATATCTCTTTTGTGCATGAGCAATGTCCAGATCAAAATCAAGGTCAAGGTTTCCTAACGAATCATTCAGCGCGATGCTTCCCTTGAGACCTTCGTTTCTCGAACCTCCAGCCTTGACCAGAATGTTTCGGTAAGAATGCTGGCGGAAATCCAAGCGGTCGATGGTTCCGTCCAAAGCCAGATAAATTGTCGAGTCCTTACCGTATCTGATTTCAAAGTCTGTATTAGCAGCTACGGTTTCTATCTGAGCTGACGTAGGTAGGAGTGAAGCAAGTTGGAAACCGTGGGTCAGACAATGACCAGAGAACTGGAAATCACGAGACTGTAGATTTGTGATAGCATGACCGTCAAGCGTAATGTTGCCATGGTCGGTTGTAACCGATCCTTGGAGGTTTGCATCGCATGGCATACCTTCCAGATGAACCTGGAGGCCAATGTTGCCGAGTGTGTCTATCCTGAAAGAACTCTCGTGGATATCGGCACTGATCAGCAAACTGTCCAGTGGTGCATTGAGATGAGAGATGAATAAGGAGGACTGAACTTTCGCGCTCAGCAAACCTTTGATATTGCTATGGCCGTGTGGCATTTGCAGCTGCTGTAGTTCCATCGCGATACCTTCAGAGGTCCCCTTAGCAATCGCCTTACATAGGAGGTCTTTATGCTCGATCTGCAAACCCTTCAGTTCGAAGATATCCTGAACTTCCTGAGGTTTCTCGCGGAGATACTGCAGACGGTCAATGAAGAGATCGCAACGGTTCACCTTGACCTGCGCGTCCATGCCCTCGAAGTGCATCTTCTTAATCTGCAGATGATTGTCGTGCAAGTGCAGGTTGGCACTGAGATCATCTATGGCATACTGGTTGTAGGAGAGATGTCCCTGACGGAGGAAAATCGCGTTGAGGTCAAGTTGCTGGATGAATGATGGACTATTGTCGTCCTTGTTGAGAAGTGCATCGATGACGAACTGATAGTTGGCCACGCTGTCGCCCTCTTGCTTCTTGGCATTGACTTCGAAATCGATGAGCTGGCAGGTATTGAGCACCAGATGATGGTTCAGCAATGGCCAGACATCATAAGCCATCATCACACGACGAGCGTAGAGAAGCGTGTCGTCCTGCTGGTCATAGACGATGACTCGGTTCAGTACGACCTGGTTTCGCCAGTCCACTTCCACCTCACCGTCGATCTCCACACGCGTACCAAGTTTGTCGCTGAGAATTGTCGTCAACGAGTTATCGACCGTCAGACCCACCAGATTGAAATGAATCGCCAGGTATAGGGCCACAATCAGCAGCATCACCGTATAGACGATGGTGTGCAAGCTGCGTCGTATGATGGTCGATAGAAATTTCAAGACTTATTCGATTGGGTATAGTGCATATTTGGCGCGGATGGCGCGGAATCGTTTCAAGTCCTCTTGCCAGGTGGCGCGGATTTGGTCTTCGGTCATGCCGGCCTTGAGCTGGTTATAGAGCTTGTCCGAACCTGCCAGCTGGTTAAAGAATTGACGACGAGTGATCCATCCCCAGCCATTTTCTTTCTGATGCTGCAAGTAGAAGCGGAGGCTGAAACCCTTAGGTGCCTCAGTCTTTCGCAAGTCATGCTTGCCGAACATCTCGAAAGGATGATCAGTGCCACGACCTACGCTGACCTCGCTGCCTTCAAAGAGGCAGAGGCTCGGATAGAGCGCGATGGCATGATCGTTCTGCAGATTTTTCGACGGACCTATTGGCAACGAGTAAGGCTGTCCATGTTTCCAGCCGACACATGGGATAACAGTATAGTTGAGTGAAGGCGCAGCTTGTCCTGGCTGCTGCTGTTCCTTAAGCCAGTCCTGCTCCACCATGATGCGGGCCAGTTCTCCAAGTGTACAGCCATGCAAAAGGGGAATCGGGATGATGCCGACAAAGGAAGAGAATTTCATGTCGAGCGTTGGTCCATCGACTTCATCCTTCGGGTTCGGACGATCCAGGATGATAAGGTCAACGTGCTGTTCGCTACAAGCCTGCATGACATAATAAAGTGTCGAGAGGTAGGTATAGAAGCGGCAGCCGACGTCCTGAATGTCGAACACCAGCACGTCCACCTCCTTCATCCATTCTGTCTTAGGCTTCTTGTTGTTGCCATAAAGACTGTAGATGTTGAGACCAGTTGTCTCGTCCTTGCCATTGGTGATGTGTGCACCAGCTTCGGCTGTCCCTTTGTAACCATGCTCAGGAGCCATGATGCATCGCACATTGACGCCACGAGACATCAGCGTGTCTGGCAAGGGGATCAATGCACCGTCAGAAGATCGGGTAACCACGGCTGTCTGGTTGACGACGAGTCCCACGCGCTTACCTTCGAGCAAAGGCAGGTAAGCCGACATGCTTTCGGCACCAGTGAGGACTTTGGCAGTGCAAAGAGAATATTTGGAGGTGGAAAAAGTGGCGATAAAGACCAATAATAGCAAGAAAAATCGCTTCATTGTTGGTGTTGCAAGAAAAAATGTTTAATTTTGCGCGGCAAATATACTCATTATTATTCAAAAGTCCAAATTTCGGACCCTTTTTTCTTTGAAAAAATGACTGCACTCGATATCATCTATCATTTCTATCCAGAGGATACTCCTCTTCGTCAGTTATTGCTCCTGCACAGTCAGTGTGTGGCCGACAAGGCTATGACCATCCTGCGTCATTATGAAGCATCGCTTCCTGTAGGCGAGATGCCGCTTCCTGTTGACCCTCAGCTCGTCATCGACGGTGCGATGCTTCACGACATTGGTATCTGTCGTTGCGATGCTCACGGAATCCTTTGTGAAGGCACCGAACCCTATATCTGCCACGGTACCATCGGCGCTCAGATGCTTCGAGACTATCGCGCTGAATTAGAGTGCGATGGGAAAGATTCTTCGGGTGTTGACTTCGAGGCTTGCGCTCGCATCTGTGAACGCCATACCGGAGCTGGATTGACCGTTCAGAATATCCTCGATCAGCACTTGCCTATCGCTCCCGTCCGAGACCTTCTGCCAGAGACTCCTGAGGAGCAGTTGGTGTGTCTGGCTGATAAATTTTTCAGTAAATCCGGTAATCCGTCGAAGGAGAAAGAACTCGACCGAGTTCGTCGCTCCATGCAGAAATTCGGCGCCGACAGCATTGCGCGATTTGAGGCGCTTTGTTCTCAGTTTTGTCTATAAAAATGGGTAGAAAATGGCTTTATGTACGCGAACCTTATAAAATATAGTAACTTTTTAGCCATTTATTTGCTTTTATGCTCACAATTGAGTATATTTGCGCCCGATTTTTAACGTAAACAATGGAAAAGCAAGATTACTACGAGGTATTAGGCGTCAAGAAGGACGCATCAGACGACGAAATCAAGCGAGCCTATCGTAAGCTCGCCATCAAATATCATCCAGATAAGAATCCTGGCGACAAGACCGCCGAGGAGAAATTCAAGCAATGTGCTGAGGCCTACGAGGTGCTCAGCGATCCACAGAAACGCCAGCGTTATGACCAGTTCGGTTTCAATGATCCTGGCATGGGTGGTGGCTTCGGCGGTGGAGCAGGCTTCAATCCATTCGATATTTTCAACAGCTTCTTCGGAGGCGGAAGCAGCGGAGGCGGCTTCAGTTCTTTCTTCAGTGGCGATGACGAACCTGCTGGTCAGCGCGGATCGAACATCCGTGTCCGTGTCAAGGTCAGCTTGGCCGACGTCGTCTATGGCGTTGAGAAGCACATCAAGATCAAGAAATACGTCGAGTGCCAGCACTGTCATGGCACAGGCGCCAAGGACGGCAAGGACTTCGATACCTGTCCGAAGTGTAAGGGTCGTGGTCGCGTCGTACAAGTGGTCAACAGCCTCTTCGGCCGCATGCAGACCGAGACCGTCTGTCCGGATTGCCATGGCACGGGTAAGAAGATCAAGAGCAAGTGTACACACTGCCACGGCGAGGGTGTCATCCTCGGCGAACAGGTCGTAGATATCAAGATTCCTGCTGGTGTTGCCGACGGCATGCAGCTCAACATGAGCGGTTATGGTCATGCTGGCAAGATGGGAGGTCCTGCTGGCGATCTCTATGTCGTGATCGAGGAAGAGCCACATCCAGACTTCATCCGTCAGGAGGATACGCTCATCTACAACCTGCTTATCGACTTCCCTACCGCCGCTCTCGGTGGCGAGGTTGAGATCCCGCTCGTGCAGGGCAAGAAGACTATCACCATCAAGCCAGGTACACAGCCAGATACCCAGATGCGTATCCATGGTGAGGGTCTGCCAGTGGTAGACCATTACGGCCGCGTCTCTTCGCACCGTGGCGATCTGGTGGTCAACATCGGTGTCTATGTGCCAGAGCGTCTCACCGATTCTCAGCGCAGCCTCGTTGAGCAGATGCGTGAGACCAAGGCCTTCGAGGCTCCAGCATCGGCCTTTGCTCGCTTCAAGGAGCAGGTGAAGAACCTCTTCTCATAAACAGAACAATCAATTACATTTTAATACCCCTAATCTATGTTAAAACTGACACGCCGCATCGTGGCCCTCATCTTTTTGTTGGGTCTCACCTGGCTGTTCCTTGACTTCACGGGTACAGCACAGCCCATGTTAGGCTGGATGGCTAAGTTACAGCTCTTGCCATCGATCCTGGCGCTCAACTGGGTGGTGGTCGTGGCCTTATTGGTCATCACCTGGCTCTTCGGCCGCATCTATTGCTCCGTCATCTGTCCATTGGGTATCCTGCAGGATGCCATCTCGTGGATCGCTGGCAAGTTGAATTTGAACAAGAACAAGCGCAAGTTTGGTCGCTTCTCTTACGATGACACCAAGTGGCATCAGCTGGCACGTATCGTTGTCTTTGCCCTCTTTGTCGTCTCATTGCTCGCAGGCTTTGGCTTCTTCGTACAGTTGCTTGCACCTTACAGCTCATTCGGCCGTATGGTCACCATGCTCCTCAAGCCACTCTATGAGATGGGCAACAACGCCCTGGCTGCTAAGGCTGAGGAGGTCGGTTCGTTCCAGTATTATACGATCGATATCTGGCAGCGCTCACTGCCTCTCACCATCCTGGCTGGCTGCACCTTCCTTATCGTAGCTATCATGGCTTGGGTCGGTGGTCGTGCATATTGCAATAACATCTGTCCAGTCGGTACCCTGCTTGGCTTCCTTTCTCGTCGCAGCCTCTTCCGTGTGCAGATCGATGCTGATAAGTGTAAGAACTGTGGTCTCTGCGCTCGTAAGTGTAAGGGTGCAGCTATCGACTTCAAGAATCACACCGTCGATGGCTCACGTTGTGTCGACTGCTTCGACTGTCTCGATACCTGTAACCATGGTGCATTGACTTACTCAATCGCCAAGAAGAACAGTACTCCTAACTCCTCACACCAAACTCCTAACTCTGCCGACGGCAAGGAGCCTTCTCGCCGCGCTTTCCTGACCGCTACCGCAGCCGTCCTTGGCGCTACCGCTATCAAGGCGCAGGAGAAGACTACCGATGGCGGCTTCGCTACCATCCTCGACAAGCAGGTGCCTGAGCGAAAGAACTCCATCTGCCCTCCAGGCGCTATCAGCCTCAAGCATCTCCAGCAGCATTGTACAGGTTGTCAGCTCTGTGTCAGCGAGTGTCCTAACGGCGTGCTCCGTCCAAGCAGCGACCTTTTGCACATGATGGTGCCAGAGGTCAGCTATGAGCGTGGCTATTGCCGTCCTGAGTGTACACGTTGCTCGGATGTATGTCCTGCTGGTGCGATCATCAAGTTCAAGGGTGATGCAGAGGAGCGTCAGGCTGTTAAGGCCAGCACCAAGATCGGTACTGCTCACTGGATCAAGGACAACTGTGTCGTCCTCAGCGACGGTGTCAGCTGTGGTGCATGTGCTCGTCGCTGTCCACAGAACGCCATCCAGATGGTTCCTTCTGATGCAGAGGATCCTAAGTCTGCCAAGATTCCTGTGGTCGACGAGGAGAAGTGCATCGGTTGTGGTGCTTGTGAGAATCTCTGTCCATCGCGACCATTCTCTGCCATCTATGTAGAGGGTGCCGATACACAGCGTGAGATTTAACCCTTAGTGTCTTTTAGAGTCCTTTGTGATCTCTTAAATTCTCTTAGAAAAACAATGAAAAAGATAATCAATCGTCGCGAGTTCCTACAGCGCCTTGGTATGGGTTCGGCTGCCGTTGCTGCCGCTGCCACTTTGCCATCGTGCATCTCTGCCCCTAAACCATCAGAGGAGGGCGACTTCAATCCTAAGGGCGGTCCATTCAGCGAAGACCAGTTGGGCGAGATGACCTACCGTGTCAACCCAGCCAATGGTGACAAGGTAAGTATCCTCGGCTATGGCTGTATGCGTTTCCCACAGCGTACCGATGGCCAGAAAGGTCCTGATGGCAATGACCTCGACCAGGAGAAGATCAACGAACTGATCAAGTACGCTATGGATCATGGTGTCAACTATTATGATACGAGTCCGGCTTACCTCAAAGGTTTCTCTGAGCGTTCGGTAGGTATCGCGCTCAAGGCTACCGGCCGTCCACGTGAGTCTTATTATATCGCTACCAAGCTCTCAAACTTCGCCGTGCAGCAGCAGACCCGTGAGGCTTCGCAGGAGATGTTGCGCAACTCGCTCAAGTACCTGCAGACCGACTATATCGACTACCTCCTCCTGCACAGCATCGGTGGTGGCGGTATGGCCAACTTCAACCGTCGCTACATGGACAATGGTATCCTCGACTGGCTCGTCGAGCAGAAGCAGAAGGGTGTTATCCGCAATCTCGGCTTCTCTTTCCATGGCGAGGCTGAAGTCTTCGAGACCATGCTTAAGTGGCACGATGAGGGTAAGTATCATTGGGACTTCGTGCAGATCCAGATGAACTACCTCGATTGGAACAACGGTGATAAGCAGGAGGGCCGAAGCATCAATGCTGAGTGGCTCTACGATGAACTCGACAAGCGCGAGATTCCTGTTGTCATCATGGAACCATTGCTCGGCGGCCGACTCAGCAACCTGCCTAACCACGTCATTGCCCACCTCAAGGCGCGTCTGCCAGAGATGAGTGCAGCTTCGTGGGCCTTCCGTTTCTGCGGTACTTATCCACGCGTACTCAGCGCCCTGTCGGGTATGACCTACATGGAGCACCTGCAGGACAACCTCCGCAGCTTCTCTCCACTCGTGCCACTGACACAGGAGGAGCTCGATTACCTCGAGGGTGCAGCCAAGCAGCTGATCAAGTATCCGCTCATCCCATGTAACGACTGTAAGTACTGCATGCCATGTCCTTACGGCCTCGATATTCCGGGTATCTTCGTACATTATAATAAATGTGTCAACGAAGGTGTGCTCCCTGGTGGCGAGGAGGATGCAAACTACAGTGAGCTCCGTCGTAACTACCTCATCAGCTACAACCGCGCCATCCCTACGCTCCGTCAGGCCGATCACTGTATCAACTGTAACCAGTGTACACCTCACTGTCCTCAGAACATCCGCATCCCACAGCAGTTGGAGAAGATCGCGGCTTCTATTGAGCAGCTGAAGAGGAAGGGATAATATTATGAATTTCATCGAAGTAAAAGACGTCAGCAAACAATACGGAGACCACGTGGCCTTGAGCCACGTGAGTCTCAATGTCCCTGACGGTTCAATCTATGGCTTGCTGGGTCCTAACGGAGCCGGCAAGACTTCTTTAATACGTATCATCAATCGTATTACGCATGCCGATAGTGGCGAAGTTCTGCTCCACGGCCGTCCGATGACCGATGAGGATGTCCATCACATCGGCTACCTCCCTGAGGAACGTGGCTTGTATAAGAAGATGACCGTCGAGGACGAAATCGTCTATCTGGCCCGTCTTCGCGGCATGTCGCGCTCTGAAGCTCTGCATGCCATGACCGAATGGCTCGAGCGTTTCGACCTCACGGAGTGGCGCAAGAAGAAAGTCGAGCAGCTCAGCAAGGGCATGGCGCAGAAGGTGCAGTTCATCACCACCGTCATCCATCGTCCACCGCTTCTGATCTTCGATGAACCATTCTCTGGCTTCGATCCCGTCAATGCTGACCAGCTGAAGCGCGAGATCCTGCGCCTTCGTGACGAGGGTGCAGCCATCCTTTTCTCCACACACAACATGTCGTCGGTCGAGGAGGTGTGTCAGGAGATCACCCTCATCAACCATAGCAAAGCCGTGCTGCAAGGCAAGGTCGAGGAGGTGCGTCAGCGCTTTAAGAAGAATATCCTCGAGGTCACCACGGCCGACGGTCAGCGCTTTGACTACCGTCTCGAACCTGGTCAGACCATGCACGATGCCATCGCATCACTCAATGACAAGTACTCACTCACCGGCTTCCGCGAGATCCTGCCATCCATGCACGAGATCTTCGTCGAGACCGTAAACTCAGATGAAGTGTATGAATAAGTTAGGCTTGATCATTCAGCGTGAGTACCTGCAGATGGTGGCAAAGAAGTCCTTCATCGTCACCACCATTCTTGTACCTATCCTCAGCATCCTGCTTTGTGGCGTGCTGCCTATCATGTTGTCCAACGTCAAGAGCGACGAAAAGAAAGTCGTAGCCGTGGTCGATCAGACCGAGGGCGAGCAGTTCCAGTCGTTGTTCACAGCCACCGATGAATATCAGTTCGTTACATGCGATCACTCTCTGGTCTCTTCCTCGTCCGATGAGTCATACTATAACTATTACAAGCAGAACGAGGGCTTGTATGCCATCGTTATCCTCCCGCAGGATATTGTAACAACACAGCAACTGACTATCCTCAGCGAACAGTCCCTGAGCGGCAGTCTTGAATCGGATATCCGCAGCATCCTCTATCGTCCGATGCGCAGCCTCAAGATCGCAGCACACGACATCGATGGACTCGAAGAGATCCTGCAGGACTGTGACGTCAACCTCAACGTCCGCACCATCAAATGGGGAGAGGACGGCAAGGAGAACGTCTCGTCTGCCATGGTGTCCGAGATCGTCGGCCTCTGTCTGGCCTTCCTGACCTATATGTTTGTGCTGACCTATGGCGCCATGATCATGAGTGGGGTAGTGGAGGAGAAGACCAACCGCATCGTCGAGGTCATCATCTCATCCTGCAAGCCTATCGAACTCATGCTTGGCAAGATAATCGGTGTGGCACTCGTCGGCCTCACTCAGTTTGCCGTGTGGGGCGTCCTCCTCGGTACCGCAGGCTTGATTGCTACAATCGCCTTCGGCCTCAATGCCCCTCTCGACCCTACTGCCCTCGACCCCTCAATTACTCCTAACTCCTCACTCCTAACTCCTCACTATCAGCTCATAGAGATGATCCTGAGCGTGAATTACCCCCTCATCCTCACCTGCTTCCTTCTCTATTTCGTCGGAGGCTACCTGCTTTATGCCAGCCTCTTTGCCGCCTTTGGTTCGGCTGTCGATCAGCAGCAGGATACCTCGCAGTTCATGGCGCCGATCATGTTCTTCATGGTTTTCGCTTTGTATGCGGGTATGTTCAGCATGCAGAATCCTGACGGACCTTTGGCCTGGTGGTGTAGCATGGTGCCATTCACCTCGCCTATCACCATGATGGTGCGTCTCCCCTTCGACGTTCCGTTCTATGAGATCGCCCTCTCGCTCGCCATCCTTTATGCCACCGCTTTCGTTATCCTTTGGCTTGCTGCCCGCATCTATCGCACCGGCATCCTGATGTATGGCAAGAAGTTCAGTTGGAAGGATATCCTCAAGTGGATACGGCAGTAAGGTTATGAGGTAATAAGCGAATGAGGTCATAAGTTTACAAAAATAGATACGTAAAACCGTCTTTTTTCGCGTTTTTTTTACAATTTCCCCACGAAAACTCCTCAAAATCTCATTTTTTTTCGCTGAGATTTTGAGGAGTCATTATTTATTTATATATTTGCGCGACGTATAGTGTGATTGCCATACGCTCCTGTGTGGTGACCACCGCCGTAGGCGTGTCTCACCGCCGCATTCTATACCTTTTGCCAAATATAAAATAACTCCTGATATGAAAACTCTTAGTAACTCATTCAGTCGACTGACCTCTCATCGGTCATTCTTGTTCTCACTGATGCTCTTACTCGTAGCCCTGTCATCCTGCTCTACGCCTTACAACGTAGCCTACTTCCAGGACATGCCACTTGAGAAGCGCGTCCCTATCGTCAAGCCACAGAGCATCCGTCTCCATCCTGCCGACAAGGTGAGCATCCTCGTCAGCACCCGCGATGCTTCACTGTCGCAGTTGTTTAGTTTGCACAGCAACTATTCCATTAATAGTGCGGGCTCTGCAATGACAACTAATACTGGCAGTCAGCCTTCTGAGTATACTGTCGGCTCTGATGGTTACATCAATTTCCCAATCTTGGGTCGCCTCAACGTGCTCAATAAGACTCGTGAGGAATTGCAGGATTACATCAAGGAAGAACTCATTTCTCAGAACTTGGTCAAGGATCCAATCATTACCGTTGAGTTTGTCAACCTCAACGTCCTGATGATGGGTGCTACTGGAGTCAAGCGAGTTCCTATCGATCGTGATCAGTTCACCATCCTCGATGCCATCACCCAGGCCGGCGACCTCGATATCTCTGGTCAGCGTGAGAATGTCCGTGTCATCCGTGAGTCAGGTGCCAATCAGCGTACCGCCTATGAGGTAAACCTCTGCTCCGCTGAGGAACTCTATAACTCTCCTGTTTATTACTTGCAGCAGAACGATATCGTTTACGTCGAGCCAAGTGATAAGGTGAAGCGTACCACCACCGAGTACGGCAGCAGCATGGTCAACTACACCTTCTGGGTTGGCCTCCTCACCAGCGCCCTCACCGTCATCGCTATCTTCAAGTAAAGCAAATCGTACAACGAGCATTTCCCAATCGTAAATTGTACATTGTCCAATAGTAAATAATACTATAATGTTACCAGAATCACAAACCACACAATCTCAGACGCCACAGCAGACGCAGGTGCCATCTGGTCCTTCTATGCGTCCTACGGATATCCTTATCCTTTTGGTATCCCATTGGCCATGGATCATCCTTTGCCTGTTGTTAGGTTGGGGTGCAGCAGAACTGTATCTTCAGTATACCCGTCCTGTCTATACCCGTACCTCTTCCATTATGATCAAGGATGTCGCCAAGAGCCAGGACCTGGGTGTCCTCTCCGATGACAAGATCTTCCAGAGCAACATCGATATCAACAACGAGATCTTCACGCTCAAGTCGCCAGTCATCATGACCGAGGCCATCAAGCGTCTGGGTCTTCAGATGGAGTATTTCGTTCAGGGTCGCTTCTATCGTAGCACACTCTATGGTAGTTCGTTGCCTGTCAAAGTCGAGTTCCTCGATGTGCCAGACAATAAGGCTGCAGGTTTCAACCTTGAGTTGCTGCCAGACTCAGCTTATGTCCTCCACAACATCTATCTCGACTATCAGGAGTGGAGCGATAAGTCATTGAAGGGTCGTTTAGGAAACACCATCGAGACGCCAGTCGGCAAGGTGAAGATTTCTGCCACCGACTTTTATTATCAGTCCGATCGCCCGATTGTCGTAGAGCAGCACAGCTTGCAGAGCACCCTGTCGTTCTACGTCAGTGAGCTGACCGTCTCTCCAGAGAATGGTTCATCGGTCATCAACCTTGTGGTCAATGACTTCAATCCACAGAAGGCCGAAGACATTCTTTATAATATTATCAACATCTACAACGAACAGTGGATGAAGGAGAAGAATCAGGTCAGCATCAGTACCAATAACTTCATCAGCGAGCGACTCAAGATCATCGAAAACGAGCTCGGAAGTGTCGAAGGTGACATCTCAAGCTATAAGTCTGAGCACCTCATCATTGGCGATGCTGAGGCTACTGCCGGTGCTTATATGGGCAAGGCTCAAAGTGCCAGCGAGGAGCAGGTCAAGCTCAACAACCAGCTCTACATGGCCCGCACCATCCGTAGCTATCTGACCAACGAGTCGAGTCACAACCAGCTGATTCCTACCAGCCAGGGCCTCGGAGGTACCGTGGGTGGTCAGGTGACAGCTTACAACGAGATGCTCCTCCGTCGTAACAACTTGGTTTCTGCCTCTTCTCTCCAGAACCCATTGGTGCAGGATATGGACATGCAGTTGGCAGGTCTTCGCTCTTCGATGCTGAGTTCTATTGATAGCTACATCAGTGAGATCTCCCTCCTGGTCCGCAGTTCACAGAGCGTTCAGGCCATCAGCAACAGTCGCGTAGCTTCGGCACCAGGTCAGAGCAAGTACCTGCTCTCTGTCGAGCGTCAGCAGAAGGTCAAGGAGTCGCTTTACCTCTTCCTCTTGCAGAAGCGTGAGGAGAACGAGCTCTCTCAGGCATTCACCGCCTACAACAGCCGCGTGGTTACCCCTCCATCAGGTAGCAACTGGCCAACCTTCCCGGTCGCCAAGAATGTCTACATCCTTTGCCTCCTGATCGGCTTCCTCTTGCCATGCATCATCATCATCCTGGCTGAGTTGGTCAACACCTCTGTCCGTGGTCGCAAGGATCTCGATGTGCTCAACATCCCATTCCTTGGTGAGATTCCAATGTCTAATCCAGACAGCGCCTTTGTCCGTTTCTTCCGGAATGTCGGCCAACGACTGCACCTCCGCAAGCGACCTAAGGAGGATAAGACCTTGCACATCATGGTCAAGGAAGGCAAGACCGACGTCATGAACGAGGCCTTCCGCGTGGTTCGTACCAACCTCGAGTTCGTGGCAGGTCGCTCTAACGAGGCGCAGGTGGTCATGCTTACCTCATTCAACCCGAACTCAGGTAAGACCTTCATCGTGACCAACCTCTCTATGGCGTTGGCCTTGAAGAACAAGCATGTGCTGGTGATCGATATTGATATGCGTAAGCGCTCCCTCTCTGCATTGGTCGGCAAGCGCAGCGTCGGCCTTTCTAACTATCTGGCAGGTCATGTCGATGACTTCCGCTCATTGATCAAGCCAAGTGGTCTGAACGAGCATCTCGATGTCCTCCCAGCCGGTAAGGTTCCACCAAACCCAACCGAGTTGCTCTTCGAGGAGCGTCTCGATCAGATGATCAATGAGCTGAAGAAGGATTATGACTACATCTTCATCGACTGTCCTCCAGTTGAGATCGTTGCCGATGCTACCATCTGTGCACGCTTGGCTACTATGTCACTCTTCGTCATCCGTGCAGAGGCCCTCCAGCGCACCGCATTGCCAGACGTACAGAAGTACTACGACGAGAAGCGTCTGCCTAAGATGACTATCCTTCTCAACGGTACTACCGACGCCTTCTCACGCTATGGCACTCATCGTTATGGTGCACGCTACGGCTACGCATACGGCTATGGCGGTCACTACTCATCATACGGTTATGGTGAGGATGACGACGAGAAGGAGACCACAAAGAAGAAAAAGTGATTTCTATCGAATTTAACAATATAGGTAAAATGTCCCGACTCGGCCGAGTCGGTACAGGCACATTAAGTCATGACCTCAATCGTTGGTGGCAGACTCGTATTCTGCATCGTGAGGATCCTTACTTGAGGATTGGTGAAGTAAACGACCGATCAGTTCGAGGATCGTCCGACTACGTTTGGGCACTCAAAGACATATCCTTCCAGGTTGAGCAGGGTGAAGTTGTTGGCATCATTGGCAAGAATGGTGCAGGCAAGAGCACCTTGCTCAAACTGCTTTCTAACATCACTAGTCCTACCACAGGCAGCATCCACTACCACGGCCGTGTGGCAAGCCTCCTCGAAGTCGGCACCGGTTTCCATCCCGAGATGACTGGCCGTGAGAACATCTACATGAACGGGTCCATCATGGGCATGACCCGTCAGGAGATCACTCGCAAGCTCGATGCTATCGTTGACTTTGCTGGCGTTGAGCGCTATCTCGACACCCCCGTCAAGCGTTACTCCTCCGGCATGACCGTCCGCCTCGGCTTTGCCGTCGCCGCCTTCCTCGAACCAGAAATCCTTGTGGTCGACGAAGTCCTTGCCGTAGGTGATGCCGAGTTCCAGAAGAAGGCGCTCGGCAAGATGCAGGATGTCGCTAAGGGTGAGGGGCGCACCGTCCTTTTCGTGAGTCACAATATGGCGGCGGTCAAGAATTTGTGTTCCAGAGGAGTCGTTCTTCATGATGGCCTTTTGGATTATATAGGACCCGTAGAAACTGCCGTTGATCACTATATCCATCAGGTTGAGACTCCCAAACCAGGTCAGATAGCTGATTATATCGATTTCCTCCATCCTGCCATAAAAGTCTCTCGTATAGAGATAAATGGAACCACTTCCACCTTCAGCACTATTCGCTCAAATCAGGATACCTTATCAATTGTCTTTGAGGGAGAGACACAGATGCCATTTGCTGCCAACCTGCAACTGAAGTTCTTCAGCATGGGAGGAACGCCTATGGCCACCTATTCGGAAGGCGCTTATAAAGGTATCATGGAGGCCATCCCTCAGGGACACTTCCTTCTGGAACGCACCATCGCTTTGCCTCGTTATCTCAGTCAGGGAGACTATGAATTGGAGTTTGAAGTCAATAAGCATAGCATTGATGGCGCAAATATCGAGCGCTTCCTTTGGGCCAAGCGTTGTGCAATGATTCATGTAGAAGGCAGCATGGATGAATTCGGACATCCATTACAGACCCGATGGGAAGGTTTTTGTGGATTAGAATCTATCTAAGGTAGAAGTAAATGAGTAGTATGCGGACCGCTATCCATAGTCTTAGGGTCTTCCTCTGGTATCTTCGTTTCCCCGATGAATATCGCAAGAAGCGTCAGCGTCAGCAAGAGTATATGGCGTTGAAAGATAGGCTTAGACGATCAGCTCTCCATTCTACTCAGTCGGGAGTGACCGAAGAGCTGGTATCCGATAAGCCTATTGTAGTTTCATTGACTACTCATGGTAAGCGCATAGATACAGTTTATCTGACCATAGAGTCATTACTTCAGCAGACCCTTTGCCCCAATCACCTTGTATTATATATAGGAGAAGAGGAGTTTCATTCTATCAATCAGCTTCCTTTTGTCTTGCAAAAGCAGGTAGAGCGAGGTCTAAGTATCCGATTTGTTAAAGATCAGCGCTCCTATACCAAGTTACTTCCAGCGCTTCGTGATTATCCTGACGCTTGCATCATTACTGTAGATGATGATCTGCTTTATCCAGACTATCTGGTTGAGCAACTTGTCAAAGCGCATCAGTCATATCCTGGTGCTATCTGCTGCCGTACGGCACTGACCCTATCATTCACCCCCGATCATCAGCTCCAGCCTTTTAGCACTTTCAGTTATGAAATCCCTTCCTATGAAGACTCTATTTCTAGTCGATATCTTCCTGAGGGTTTTAATGGAGTGCTTTATCCTCCTCATTCTTTGCCAGAAGAGGTTTTCAATGAGGCCGCATTCATGAGTTTATCGCCCACAGCCGATGACCTTTGGTTCAAAGCCATGAGTCTGCTGTCTAAAACTCCCATCCTCCGTTTGCACAACGCCATTGATTTGTGGCATGACATCTATCGCGAAGAATCCGTTCAGGACATTGCTCTCAGCAAGGAGAATGTCGACGGTGGTGGTAATGATGTCCAGCTTAAAGCATTGTTCGATCATTACGATTTGTATCGCTTCTTTTCATGATCCAGCTTTCAGTCATCATTCCATATTATAATGTGTCGGCTTACATCGAGCGATGTGCAAGGAGCTTAATGGAGCAGACGAAGAAGACAGATATAGAATATATCTTTGTCAATGATGGCTCCACCGACGATTCTGCACAAATACTTCAGCGAACACTAGCAGAATATTCCGATTGTCAGGATCAGTGCAAGATGATATCCATATCTCATGCTGGAGTTAGTGCTGCCAGAAAGCGTGGCATGGAGGAGGCGAAAGGCGAGTATCTGATCCATTGTGATGCAGATGACTGGGTAGAACCAACCGCTTATCAGTCTTTTTGTGACAAGATTTCTCAGACACATGCCGATGTCATCGTATGTCCTTTCTTTCATGAGTTCTCAGATCATCGTTTTGCAGAAACTTATCGAGAACTTCCCATTGCATCCTGCTTTAATGATCAGCGATGGTGGAGTCTTTGTTCACATGCTGTCCGCCGCTCCCTAATAGAACGCAACAACATCTTTCCCCTCGAAGAAATAACCTTCTGGGAAGATATAGATCTCTTGATGCGCGTATTTGTTCATGCGCAGACTATCGCCTATCTGCCCGATCCGCTCTATCATTATGACCGAACGCATGAGCAGTCTTCTCTTCATCAGCATAAGCGTGACAAAGGGTTCCTCCAGTGTCAGCTGGTTATTGATCATCTGACTGCATATTTCAACACACACGCTCCACAGCACTTGCCTTCGCTCCACATGTTGAAGCATTCTGCACGCGATTTGTATCTCGAAGGTGATTCTCCAGATTGCTATACGTGGAGCCGTACTTACCCCGAGGTGTGGCCATATATCTGGAGGAACCACAGCTTGAGCCTTACTTATCGTATCTGTTATGTGCTTGGGTCTTTTCACATCATCTGGCCCATGCAATGCCTTCAGTCTTTCATTCGCAAAAGATGCTGATCACCCTTATTGTCCCATTCTTTAACGAAGAGAGCCGTTTGCCACGCTGCATTCATTCCATCATTAAGCAGACGTTCTCTGACTATGAGGTCATACTTATAGACGATTGCTCTACCGATCGATCCTATAGCCTGGCGGAGCAATTGACGAAGGGTAATGAACGTTTCCATTTGATACACAATGAGAAGAAAGGGTTATATAATGCACGTAATAAAGCAATAGCAGCGGCACGAGGAGAATACATCTGTTTTCTTGATTCCGATGATATTCTGCTACCTGAGTACTTGTCTGGTCTTTATGCTGATAGTTTATCCTCAGATGCAGATCTAGTAGTACAAGGTATCACTCATATTAAAGGCAGTCAACATTACAACGTAGCCGTATTGACACCCGGTTCTTATGATCTTGTTAAGGAGCCACAATCAGCATTCTCTTCTTTTGATGTTTCAAGTATGGGAAATGTCGTTGGCAAACTGTTTCGCCGCAAGCTCATAGTTGATAATAAGCTTTCCTTTTCTCCTCAAGTCTATATGTGCGAGGATATGTACTTTGTCGTTTCCTTCCTTACGGTGACTCATCATATTGTCTTGTCCACAACAACTAACTATCATTATTTGTTTAATGGAGAATCCATGTCTGCGCACTATTGGGATTACATGACAGAGCGGGAGAGCATGCAAGAATTGATACAGGCTTGGGAACAACTACTCTCGGTTTGTTGTTGTCCTGCATTATTATCATCATTCAGTTCCTTTTATGGTGCCTACCTTCATCGGTTAGTATTCACTAGCCTTACACATCCAGGCAGTCACAACTCTCGCACTCTGCACCTGAAGGAGATAGAAGATACCTTCCTCGATCGTTATTGTAGATTCTATTGCCCATGTACTATGTATACCAAGTCTTTGAAATGGTCTATTGAGCATCATCTTTATTGGGTCTTTCTTCTCTTGAACAAACTGGCATTTTTACGATATAACATTAAAAATAGGTTCATTTAAGATGTTCATTCGATATGCGGTTATTTGGCCAGTCTTGGTTTTTCTACTAGTCTCTGCCGCGGTCCTTCTTTTCTTTTCTGGATCCACCTCTCCCTTATACGATATACCTTATTCTGATGGTGTGGTTTTCAGGTATATCTCTATGGCTATGTCCGATGGTATGACTCTCTATGTCGATGTGTTCGACAATAAAGGACCGCTCCTATACCTAATCAATTGCCTGGCCATATTGATCCACCCAACTTATGGCCTTCTTTTTCTGCAATGGGTGCATTGGACCTTCTTTTTTTATTTATGCTATCGCCTTCATAGACAGCTCTATTCTTGCCACTTTTGGGTGTGGGTTCTGCCCTTACTGCTTACCTTTATTATACGTTTTTTCGATAATGGTAACTTGACTGAGGAGTGGAGTCTGTTGCCACTCACACTTCCCTTGTTTTTTATACTTCCACTTTATCAGGGTAAAAATAATGATCTTCTCCCGTCTCAATCTTTTTCCTATGGCTTCTGCATAGGGCTACTTGCATTGCTCCGCCTAAACAATGTTGTCCCATTATTGTCTATGCTTTTGTGGTGGCTTATCGGCCAGATTCACCATAAACAATATACATCTCTTGGCCGTTTCTTTGTTTTTTCCTTATTGGGTTTTCTGCTGCCTATATCGATTGCAGCAGCATGGTTATATCAGAAAGCGGGCCTCTATGGCTGGTATGAGTGGTATTATGCCACCATTCTTGTAAATATCGATTATTTTTTCGAGCAGGTCCATTTATCTTCTCCTGTACCGTTGTGGAAGATTCTGCCCGTCTTCTTTTTTCATGCTTCTTTCATATGCCTTTTTTTGATCAAATTCTATAGGCTACATCACTCTTCGCTTTCCATCTCTCTCATTTTGACCTTTGTCCTTACTTATCTCTCTATAGGACAACACTGGTTTTCACATTACCAGATGATCTTGCTACCTACATTCCTGATCTCATTCAGTCTTCTTTTTCGTGTATGTCGATATCGGCTGTTTTTAGTGCTTTTGCTCACAAGTTCATGGATGTGCAAGTATAATGTATTTGATGCTTTTTGGCATTATCAGCATACACCAGATAATATAGCATTTCATCAGGAGTTTACAGAGGTTATTGACCAGATTCCTCCCCAGGAGCGCACCCAACTATGGAATCTGAATGCTACTATTTTTGTTTTTGCAGATGTTGCTTTTCAGCAGCATCTATATCCTATCAATCGTGTCGATCGGCCCAGTCTCAAAGAAGACATATTCCCTCAGCCATCCTTCGTTTCTCAGCGTCCATTGTGGGTGGTCGTCGATGAGGATGATCTGATGCAACTCCATTCTGAGGCTCATTTCTTGAAGCAGTATTACACCCAGGTGGCTTGCACTCAATCCGCATTCAGGCATCATCTCTCTATATATAGGCAGAAATCGTAAAGATTATTGGATAAAATGTTGCAACTTATGGCCAATAGTTCATATAGTCCTAATCGTAATAGTAATGTCGAATTATTGCGATTCTTATTGATGAATATGATTCTGATCTGGCATATATTTGTTCATGGATTTGGTTTTGAGGGAGATAATGCCGCTCCAGATGCTGTGCAGTATCTGCTTATGGTAATCACAGCATCGTCTGTAAACTGCTTCATGCTGATCTCAGGGTATTATGGCATTCGTTTTTCGCTCGATAAATTATTGAAAATTGTACTACAGGCTCTTGGCGTCAGCATAATGTGGCAAGCCATGCTTGTTTGTTTCGGCAAAAGTTACGAACCGAATCTTAATGACTTTTGGCTTTATTTCTTTCCAATCTCCTCTTCTTTATGGTGGTTTTTGTCTTGTTATATAATGATTTTGGTCTTAAGTCCGATCATTAATCAAGGCGTTACGTCAATAAACCGACCTTCGTTTAGCATTGTATTACTTATTCTCATTATTTATCATTCTATTACACGCTTCATTTCCGTTCATTCCTTTAATGCAGGAATGGATTTTCTATGGATGCTGACGGTATATCTCATAGGACGGTATCTCGGTATATATAGAATTCAACTTGCCAGAATGCAGAGTCTTGGCCTTTGGTGTTTTTCAGTAGCAGTCGTTTATTGCATTGGATTATATGAGATATATTCCGGTCAAAATTGGGCGTCTTGGTTTATTCTTGGGTATAATGACATTCTCATACTTACTTCAGCTATTGCCATTCTATGCTTTACGTTAACATTCAAAGCTAGAGTTATTCCTTTTATAAATTTATTAGGTCGTCATTGCTTGGCCATATATCTTTTTACAGAGGTTTCAGGTTGGATTCTTTATCATAGGTTAGTTGGATTTTTTTCGTATAGTATTCTCCTTGGCATCGTAGTTTCTGTTGCTGTCTGTTTGGCTTGCATTCTTATTGATTGGCCGTTCTTTTGCATCAATGCAAAAATTCGCACATACATTAGGAATCGTTTTCATAATAGTTTTTCTTGAATTCAGCATGCAGACCCTCTTCTTCCTCATCCCCTCCCTGGCCACGCGTGGCGCTGAGCGAGTCCTTGTCAACTTGGTCAACAGTCTTGACAAGAGCGAGTATCGCATCACGGTGCAGACGTTGTTCGATGTGGGAGAATTGCGTTACGGCTTGAGACCTGAGGTGGAGTATCGTCCGGGTTTGCCTTTCCTCCTTCGTGGCTATGTGCAGCTCATGAAGCTCTTCTCTCCACGATTTCTCTATCGGTTCATCGTTAAGAAAAAATATGACTTTGTCATAGCTTATCTCGAAGGTTCCGCCACCCGCATCATCTCAGGTTGCCCCTACCTCGATTCTAAGAAATTAGCGTGGGTCCATACCCATGTTGCCGACTTATCAGAGCTCTCTTATTGTTTCCGCAGTGAGCAGGAAACCCTCGCCTGTTATGCCAAGTTCGATAGGGTAGTGGCCGTCTCTGATGTCATCCGTCAGCACATGGAGGCGCTCTTATCGCGCAGCTGTAACCTTTTATATAATGTCATCGACACCGATCGTGTACTCCAGCTTTCAAAGTCCGTTGCCGGCGATCTTCCATTCTCAACTTCTGTCAATGTTATCAGCATCGGTAGCCTAATCCCCGTCAAAGGTTATGACCGTCTGATCCGTGTTCATCAGCGCTTAGTGTCCACAGGCGTGGCCCATCATCTCTATCTCATTGGCACAGGACCGCAGGAATCCTCACTCCGTAATCTGGCACAGGAGCTTCATGTGCAGGATACCGTCCATCTTCTTGGTTTTCGCAGCAATCCCTATCCCTATCTTGAGCAGGCCGATCTTTACGTCTGTTCCTCGCATAATGAGGGCTTCTCCACCGCCATAGTCGAAGCCATGACCCTCAGTCTTCCCGTCTTGAGTACCCTCTGCAGTGGCGCAGAAGAGCTCTTGGGCAAGGACAACGAATATGGCATGGTGGTCGATAACTCCGATCAAGGCCTTTATGACGGTCTCCATCATTTGCTCACCCAGCCAGGCCTTCTCCAGCATTATGCACAGCAGGCCCAGACAGGTATACTGCGATATAGTAAGGAGCAGTCCGTCCAGCATCATCATGATTTCTTTCAACGTCTAGCCTGACCATGTCTCCACGTTACGATTACCTCATCGTCGGCTCCGGCCTCTTTGGTGCCACCTTCGCTCACCTTGCACATAAGGCGGGCAAGAAGTGTCTGGTCATCGACAAGCGCTCTCATCTGGGTGGCAACGTGTATTGCGAGCAGATCGAGGGAATCAACGTCCATCGGTATGGACCTCACATCTTTCACACCTCCAGTCAGGAAGTTTGGGACTTCGTCAACTCCATCGTCAAGTTCAATAGCTTCACTAACCAGCCACTAGCCAACTATAGGGGAGAGTTGTACAACCTGCCATTCAACATGAATACCTTCATTCAGATGTGGCCAGACGTACATACCCCTGAAGAGGCAAAGCAGCGTATTGATGCTCAACGGTTCGAAGCCTTGGCTGCTTTGCATGGTCGGGAACCTCAGAACCTCGAGGAACAGGCGCTCTGCATGGTTGGCCATGACATCTTTGAGAAACTCATCAAGGAATATACCGAGAAGCAATGGGGACGCAGCTGCCGCGAGTTGCCCTCATTCATCATCAAGCGCTTACCTGTTCGCATGGTGTTCGATAATAACTATTTCAACGACAAGTACCAGGGCATCCCTATCGGAGGTTACAATAAGTTGATAGAAGGATTGCTTGAAGGGATTGACTACATTACAGATTGCGATTTCTTCCACAATGACCTACAATTAATGAATAATTCGTGGTCAATTTGTGGCAATTCATGTTTGAGAGATCATTGGCGCGACATAGCCGAAAATCTTGTCTACAGCGGCCCTCTTGACCAATACTTTGGCTACCGTCTAGGCCCTCTTGATTGGCGCACCCTCCGCTTCGAGACCCGAGCAGAAGACACTCCAGATTATCAGGGTCACGCAGTCATCAACTATACCAGCCACGAGGTCCCTTATACCCGCATCATCGAGCATAAGCATTTTGAGATGTTCGGTCCTGAGGTCTATGCCAGCCCCAAGACCGTAGTCACCGAAGAATACCCCGAAGCATATTTCCCCGGCAGGGAACCCTACTACCCAGTCAACGACGCGCGCAACAACACCTTAGCCGAAGCCTACAAGACCCTATCCCGGCAAGAAGCGGGAGTCATCTTCGGTGGCCGACTAGCCGAATATCGGTATTACGACATGGCCCCAGTCATCGAGAGGGCGATGAGCTACTTTATGAAATGAGCAACGCAGACCCTTATGAGTCTGCGTTTTTTTATGTTCTATAACATAATATTCAGCTCAAACCCACGAAAAAACTGCAATATTTACATTTTTTCTTCCAATAAATTCCCAGTATCACGAAATATTACTATATTTGCACGTGATATATTGTAAATCCTCCGCAGAACCCTTCCCGATCCGGGCATGGCTCTAGCGAAGCTTTTATCCTTTGCGAATCCTTTCGATTTCTTCCTGCGATGCCAGATCTTGCAACCATCCACCGTGCTTGGGAACATGGGCCATCACTCACGAGCACGCAGAATACCTCCGTGATAAGTTTCTTTGGCATAAAGATATATGATGCATCAGCTCCTTCCACTCATTAACACGCTCGATTTCTCTTCTCTAGTATCAGATACCCCCTATCTTTCCGCCTTGCAGCGAAATTTCTACACAGAGTATCTGACACGATGTCGCGAGAAGATTTTTCGATAAATCATTATTCACTAATCATTAATCGTCTCATCATTAGTTATGCAACAACATATCATCACCCCCCGCCGCGGCCTCCTCGATATCGATATTAAAGGCCTCTGGCGCTATCGCGACCTCTACGTCATGTACATCAAGCGCGATATCGTCACCAAGTACAAGCAGACCATCCTCGGTCCTCTCTGGTACGTCATCCAGCCCGTCTTCACCACCGTCATGTACATGTTCGTGTTCGGTGGTCTTGCCGGCATCAGCACTGATGGCGCCCCGCAGCCTCTCTTCTACATGGCAGGCATCCTGCTTTGGAATTACTTCAATGAGACCTTCACCGTCTGCTCCGACATCTTTGCCGCCAATGCCAACGTCTTCGGCAAAGTCTACTTCCCCCGCCTGGTCGTCCCTCTCAGCAGCGCCACCAGCAACCTCATCAAGATGCTCATCCAGCTCGTCCTCTTCATCTTGGTGTATGCTTATTTCAAGTTCTTCACCCCATCAGGCCAATTCCTAACTCCAAATTTTTCCCTTATCCTTTTTCCTTTTTTAATTCTGTTGCTCGCTCTCCACTCCATGAGCTGGGGCCTGATCATCTCCTCCCTCACCACCAAGTACCGCGACCTCAAGTTCCTCATCCAGTTCGGCATCCAGCTCTTCATGTACGCCACTCCTGTGATCTACCCCTTGAGCGCTGCGCCTGAGAAGTACCGCGATATCATTGCCCTCAACCCCCTGACCCCTATTTTCGAAGCCTTCAAATACTCCTGCCTCTCTTGTGGCTCACTCGACTGGGGCGGCCTCCTCTACAGCACCATCTTCATGCTCGTCACCCTCTTCCTCAGCGTCATCATCTTCTCACGCACCGAGCGCAACTTCATGGACACCGTATAATTCGCATCAAATAAATAGCCGAATATGTCACAATCGGATTTATTAAGCCAATTTTCCCATCATTTGTTTTGGGATGCTGATAGAGAATCTATTGACCTAGAGCAGAATGCACCTTATGTGGTGCAGCGAGTACTTGAGTATGGGCTGCTCGAAGACTGGCGTTTATTTCGTAAATATTATGGGCTGAATCGTATCGCACAGATTTCGATGCAGTTACGCTCGCTTGAAGAAAAGGCGTTGGTCTTTATATGTACTTTGACCAATACCAAAAAAGACGATTATCGATGCTACACTTTGAAACAATCGAACCAGCAACCCTGGAATTATTGAAATCCATCTAGGCGATTCCAGAGTGGATGATAGCGAGAAATAAAACGGCTAAATTGGATAACCTAAAAAAATAGCTTGTATACAAATATGTTAAGGATAAAATCATTTATTTATAATGAACCAGGATGGAAGACTGGCGAGAAGATTGAATTTCAACAGAGTAATCTGATCGTTGGTCGAAATTCTGTCGGAAAGTCTCAGCTACTGAAGAAGATTATACTGGCAGTTAAGCATATTTTGCAACTTCAAGAGCCCAATAAGAATACATCATTTTTGGTGGGGTTTGAGTTTATCAGCGCAGATAATCTTCCATATTCTTATCAGTTTGCTTACATTGAAGGTGAAGTTCAGCAGGAGGTGTTTTATAAAGGAAACAATCTCGAGTATCCGATTATCTATCGCGATAATTCTGGCAATTGTATGCTGAACGGAACAAAGGTCACGCCTCCAGCATCGAAACTGGTAGTTAATGTTCGCAGAGACATAGAACAGTTCCCTGATATAGAGATGCTATTCGAGTGGGCAGAGAATACTATAGCCATCTCTTTTAATGAACTGGATCTTTATGGAGATGACAGATATGATTCTTCGTTCGGTATTAGGATAAGTCTATATGACATGGTCAAAGCACTGGATGCAGAATCAATAGAGCATATCCTTGAGAAGTGTATGCAGATTGGTTATCCTCTGAAGAAAATGGAGGCAACAGAAATCGGAACGTTCAAGAAAGTCCTATTCTACGAAGATAGTGTAAATCAGGTTCTGTTCGATCGCTTACTGTCTAAAGGTATGTTTCGTGTCGTGTATGTATTGATTTTGATTGAATACCTGTCCATGCAGACCTATAACGGCACACTCATCATTGATGATTTTTGCGAAGGACTCGATTATTCTCGCTCCACTAAATTAGGAAAGTTACTATTTCGCTATTGTGAGGAAAAGAAAATCCAGCTTATCGTTACTTCAAACGACAGTTTCTTGATGGATGTAGTCGATATGACCAAGTGGAATGTCCTGACACGTAAAGGCGGAACCCTTGAGACGCTGAACTATGAAAACAGCAAGTCGATGTTCGATGATTTTGCTTTTACCGGAATGAGCAACTTCGACTTCTTTTCGTCTGACTTTATAGATCGATATAAAGCATCTCAATCTAATAATGAATAAGACAAAGACCGCCATTTTGGTGGAAGGACTTACAGAACAAGTCTTTGTGCGAGAGTTCTTATTTATGTGGTATGATTACGATGCTACACGATTGGGAGTTTCTTGCTATAAGCTATTATCTGATCAATTTATAGAGGCCCCTTATAATATCGGAACCAGAAATAGTGAGCATTTCTATCAGATAATCAATGTCGGAAACGACAACACTGTCCTTAAGACGATGATCCGTCAGGCGCAGTTCTATAAAAATCTCGGCTTTCAGCATGTCATTGGCTTGCGCGATATGTATTCTGATCAATACAAGCGTCAAGCAGAGGGAAGTCATATTGATGATACATTGAATGAGCGGTTTATCTCCGGTGTCCAGTTAGAGATTGCACGACAGAACTGGAATTCATTACTACACATGCAATTCGCCATTATGGAAGTGGAGTCGTGGCTATTAGGAATGGAGAACCTTTTCTTGCGCATCAATCCGGCATTAACAGTTGAGCAAGTGCATCAAGATCTTGGTATTAGCCTCAATAGTGATCCGGAAACCCAATACTTTCATCCTGCCGCAATTCTGAAAAAGATTTTAGCATTAGGAGGTATCAACTATGATAAGCATGAATCAGATATTTCCAGCATCATGGGACTACTGACAAAAGAAGATTTTATTCAGTTGCTAAGGTCTGATAGATGTTCTTCATTTAAAAAGTTCTTTACAATTCTAATGGGTCAAATGGAGCATCAGTCCACTGACAGTACAACGAAAGAGTAGCATGAGATCCTTCGAGTTTGCTCGCGTGGAATTTACGGAACAATAAATGTTAGGACCGATTACCAGAACTTGCTTCCGATGACCATGGAGGCATCTAACAAGAATTAAAAATCAATAGTTTATTACCCCCCCCCCCCCGAATGATCGACGATTGCCCACTGTCGGTCGCCCTAATGGGGGTGTACGTATATTTTGGACGAACTTATGAAATCTTTTTACTTGATTGAGTTCAAGTATTGCTTTGCTTATGACGTATCCTTTGCTGGTAAGAGTTTCCCATTGACTATTAATAATGGTCAGAATATAATATTGTATTTCCCTAAACTTATAATTAATTCACCAACAATAACTAGTTCCGAATTGGACTCTCCCCTGCCATTTAGTACTTTGAATATGTCGGTGGAACCTTGGAAATGGGGAGAGGTTGTAACTAGCAATGGTACTCCAGAATTGCGAATCAAGTCAGTTGTAATTGAATGCATCAATGATGCTGCGAATCATTATAATGTAAATGTAACAAAATTCATAGAAGATTTTCCGAATACACTTCTTGCTCTCAACCCAGAGGTTATTAGAATAGATGCAGATGATATAAAGAGTAGTTTTGTGTCTCAGTTATATAGAGGAGGAGATTGTTGTGTCTTTGGTTCGTTTGAGGAACCTGATTCTTTTTTACAACCTTTTGATATAATTACAGATAAGATGTTCTCTATAGTTTGTGATAATATTGGAAAAACTCCTATATTACAGCGTTCTTTATTGATGTATGCATATCAATACTTAATACAGAAAGACTATAGAGGAGCATTACTGAATTATGCGTCTATTATTGACTCTACGTACAAAGGGTTAATAAGAGATAGGCTTAAAACAGATTTGCCACAGGAGGCAGTTGATAGAATCTGTAAAAAACTGAATGGCTTTTTAGACTTTCGAAATATGGCGAGTAGTTTAGGCATTATCATTGGTTATGATCAGCATTTTGGAAAAATAATGGAAAAACGTAATCATGTAATCCATGAAGCTGAAACGGTTGTGGATACTGATGTCAAACCTTACTGGCAGGAAATGAAGCGTCTTGTAAATGATTATTATCCAGATTGTTTTCAATAATCTCAATGTAATGTGAAATTATGAGCAAAATTACCTATCTCTGGGGCGCAGGAGCAAGTTTTGGCATGCGCTTGGGACGTGAGCAGAAACCAGACGAAGATTATATCGTTAGAGGCGTTCCTGTCATATCGGAATTCGAAAATGCCATTGATGATATAATAAGGAACATCAATAAGAAGTTTTCAGTGACGAATAGTTTGAAGGTTATTAGTGATACTAATGTCGAAATACTACTCAAGAAGCTTCAAGCATTAAAGCAGATATGTAAGGACTTTCCAACTGTCGATACTTATGCAAAGCAATTAGCAGTGACTGGTGCTTATTCTGACTATCCTCCAATAAAGGATTATGATGATCTGAAAGATACCCTATCTCTATTTCTTACGATGATTCAACTCCAAAAGAATAGAGATCCTCGTTATGATGGCTTTATAGCTTCCGTTATTTCAAACCAAGGTGAAATGCCACCAATGACTATTCTGTCATGGAATTATGATGTTCAATTTGAATTGGCATATAGTGGATATGCATTGGCCAAATGCAGTTATAGCTATATTCCTTACCAGTGGCATAGTCTAAATGTGTTGAACAAAACATATAGAACCAAATTTTCGGCAACGGCTCCTTTTGCAATGATAAAATTGAATGGGTCAGCAACATTTGAATCATCTGCTTGCCAGAATTACGATAATTGTATCTATAAGCAGATGAAAGATCCTTTTTTCGGGCATAAAGATAAATTAGATAGTGTGGATTATGCTTTGGATGTTATGCAACATCAATACAAAAATCACCTGTCGTATATTTGGGAAGATAGGAATCTGGAGGAAGTTAAGGAAATGGTCTCAAGAAGAGTTGCAGATACAGAAGAACTTATTGTAATCGGCTATTCCTTTCCGTATGTAAATAGAACTTTAGATGAAGAAGTCTTATGTTCTATGCCTTTGTTGAAAAAGATATGGATACAGGATCCTAACTTTGAGGAAATAGATGAACGAGTTAAATCAATGTTGCCAGAAGATTTGCAGTCAACTGTTAAGATTGTTCCTGTTTACAATAGGTCCCAGTTCAAATTACCATCATCTTTCAATTAATATTATTAAATTTCTTTCCTTGTAACATGATAGCCCAGATTTCAATTAAAGACTATAAGTCTATTGTTGACTTAAAACTTAAGTTAGGTCGATTTAATGTTTTAATCGGAGAAAATGGATGCGGAAAATCTAATATCTTAGAGGCACTTACCTTGGGGGGGGCTGCTCATTCTGGTTCACTAGACAAGGCATATCTAGAAACTAAGGGAATTAGGATGACTACTCCTAAGTTTATGTTTCCAGCGTTTGAAGATATTGATGCTACAAATATTGAATTAAAGATAACAGAAGATGACGGCACCGAATGCTCTCATGTCATAACTTATAGAAATGATATAAAACCTGCTTCATGGGTTGATATATCATCTGTGTACCCAATTTCTCTTTTGAAGCAATTAGTAGAAAATAATTCTTTAGATGAAGAGACCCGCCAAAAAGTGGGTGTTTTATTAAAAGATTTTGAAAAGCAGAATATTCCATTAAGTTCTCCTTTATGTGCTAAAAGTAGTAAAACTGAAGATCAAGAGAATCAAGTTTCTTTCACAAAGTCTATAGACTGGCAACGATTCTTGACCTATAGTCTTGATGAATATGAACTTCGCTCATATACTCAGCCGGGAGAAACAGCTTTAGGAATCCATGGAAGAGGCTTGTTTTCGTTTTTGAAAGAGATGGCATCTCGGGACAATGGAATAGAATTGTTGACAGAGATTCGTGAAGGATTGAAGCTTTTGGATTGGTTTGACGACATGAGTGTTCCGCAGGATCAACTATCAACAGAAAATAATGTGTTCATCCGTGATCGATTTATTGATGATACAATGAGCGCATTTGATCAACGAAGTACAAATGAAGGTTTTCTTTATTTATTGTTCTATCTTACATTAGTTGTTTCTGATGAAACACCGATGTTTTTTGCCATTGATAATATTGATTCTTCTTTTAATCCAAAATTATGCCGAGAAGTTATTCGCATGCTCGTTATGTTAGCAAAGAAACATAATAAGCAAATCATTGCAACTACACATAATCCTGCAGTTTTGGATGGTCTGGATTTGCAAGACGAAGAACAAAAGTTGATGGTCGTTCAACGATCAATTGATGGATACACCAAGGTTAGGACAATAAAACCATCAGAAGTGATACAAAGTGAACTATCTTTGTCTCAGTTATGGCTTCGTGGGTTCATTGGCGGGTTACCTAATAATTTCTAATATGGCAAAGTTTGCAATAATTTGTGAGGGCGTTTCAGAAAACAGATGCCTTCGTGCAATAATAGAAAGATTCAGAAAATCAGAGTCCTATTTTTCAAATATTGAACCAGAAATAAAACAAGTTCACCACCAACTTATTCAAGATGGATCTGGAGGATGGACGGAAGTACTTAGACATTGCACAACTGAGATTTTTAAGGAAGCATTATTGGCTAACGATTATTTAATAGTACAGATTGATACAGACAGATGTGACGACGTCGGGTTCGATGTCAAGAAAACTGGAGAGAATGGCGTGCCTCGTAAAGATGCTGAAGTTTATCAAGATATATTAAATAGGCTCTTGATAAATGTTGATGAGAAGTTTTATCAATCAAATAAAAATAGAATAATCTTTGCTATTTGCTTTGACGAAATAGAATGTTGGTTTCTTCCTTTATTTTACTCTGACAAACGGGCATGCTCTACGACAGGCTGTATCACCAAACTTAATCAGGAACTAAGAAAAAAAGGGGACTTTTGCATACCTGATACGCAAAAAAATAATGAGAAAGCCAAAAGGGCTTATCAATATATTTTTAACCTTAAAGCATTTAAGAAGAATATCCCTATGATAGCATCATACAATTATGGTTTTGACGCAATGGTAAAACAACTTCAAGTCCTTCCTGATATTGATGAGGAATAGTCCTTGAAAATTATTCTTTAGTTAATTTCCAGTTTTATTTAGTATACATGGCAACCGCAATAGAATTCAATAACGTCGGTAAGATGTACCGCCTCGGCCGCGTCGGCACCGGCACCCTCAGTCACGACCTCAACCGCTGGTGGCAGATGTCCATCCTCGGCAAGGAGGATCCCTACCTCAAGATCGGCCAAACCAACGACCGCACCCAGAAAGGCGACTCCGACTACGTCTGGGCCCTCCGTGACATCTCATTCAAAGTAGAGCAAGGCGAAGTCCTCGGCATCATCGGCAAGAATGGCGCCGGCAAGAGTACTCTCCTGAAGCTCCTCTCTAACATCACCTCGCCGAGCACCGGTAGCATCAAGTACCAGGGCCGCATCGCCTCCCTCCTCGAAGTCGGCACCGGCTTCCACCCCGAGATGACCGGCCGTGAGAACATCTACATGAACGGTTCCATCATGGGCATGACCAAGCCTGAGATCACCCGTAAGCTCGATGAGATTGTTGATTTCGCCGGCGTAGAGCGCTACCTCGATACTCCCGTCAAGCGCTACTCCTCTGGTATGACCGTCCGCCTCGGCTTCGCAGTAGCAGCCTTCCTTGAGCCAGAGATCCTTGTGGTCGATGAGGTGCTTACGGTGGGCGATGCAGAATTTCAAAAGAAGGCGATAGGAAAGATGCACGATGTGAGCCATGAGGGAGGACGTACGGTACTGTTTGTGAGTCATAATATGGCATCAATCAAGAAACTCTGCAACAGAGGTCTTGTCCTTGAGAATGGCACCTATAAATATTCTGGCGATATCAAAGATGCCGTAGAGGTGTATATTGGCGATAGTGCGGAGATCACACAGAATGCATATTTCAATGATTTGTCAACAGCTCCTGGCAATGATAACATTCGCATTAAGTCATTTGAGGTTTTGCCTTTGCAAGGAAATGTCGTAAATGTCGAGTCTGGCATTCGTTTCCGTATGTCTTTCATGTGCTATAAGCCAGACATCATGATGGATGCCACCTTTGAACTTCATACCCTCGAAGACATCATCGTCTTTCATACAGGCAAAGTCTTGACCCCAGAAAAAGATTCTAGGGTAGGTATCTATACGGTTGAATTTACTATTCCTCCATTTACCCTTAATACCGGTAAATATGTTATGAAGGTTTGGTTCGGAGAGAATCAGAAATATGTGCTTTGGGGTAATTATTTCCATACTTTTGAGGTGGAGAATACACTTACTGGTCAAGGCTATAATATGAATGTTTTGCCTGGCATCATGAAACCACGGTTTGACTATCAATATAGCTGTCTGCCTATCCAGTTATAAAACAAATGAAATAGAATTATGACATTAAGTGATGTGAAACTCATAGAGCTTCCAAGGTTCAATGATCCACGAGGCAATCTCTCCTTTGTCCAAGAGCACGATCAGATACCTTTCAAAATTGAGCGAACCTATTGGATTTATGATGTCCCTGGAGGAGAGAATCGCGGTGGTCATGCCTTCAGAGAGACAGAGGAGTTCATCATAGCCATGTCAGGAGCTTTTGATGTCATTGTGAGCGATGGTGTTCAGAAGCGTACCTTTACGCTCAACCGCTCTTATTACGGCCTCTACATACCTAAAGGCTTATGGCGTGATATAGATAATTTCTCTACCAATTCATTAGCACTTGAGTTCGCATCAACCAAGTATTCCCGTGAAGACTATATTGAAGAATACGAACAGTTTAAGACCCTGAAGCAAAATGGAGAAATTTAATATATACGACTGTTCTATTATTGAACTTGACCGTCATCATAGCGATCGCAAGGGCAATCTCTCTGTAGTCGAGAATGGACTGACGCTCCCATTCGATGTCAAGCGAGTTTATTATCTTTATGATGTGCCAGGAGGTGAATCTCGAGGTTCACATGCACATAAAGAGCTTTCACAGCTTATTATAGCTGCATCCGGATCTTTTCGTGTCACTCTCGATGATGGTACTTGCAAGCGCACTTTCTATCTAAATCGTCCATACCAAGGATTATTAGTCAAACCAGGAATCTGGCGTGATCTTGATGACTTCTCTTCTGGTGCAGTATGTATGGTGCTTGCTTCTGAAGTATACAAGGTAGAGGATTATATTCGTGATTATGATGAATTCTTGGAATTTAGAAAATTAGGATAATTCATGGTTAAAACTTTGTTGCTATTAACATGTGGAACCAATGCGTGCTATCATGTTTCGAAAGTTCTCAAAGAAAAATTTCCTGGCGAGTTTCGTATTGTAGGAACGGACATCAACCATAGATGGATGATTCCTACTTCTCCATATTTAGATGTATTTTATCAATGTCCGTATTCTTCAAGCACGGATTATTATTCTTTCATACTTGAAATATGTAGAGAGGAAAAAGTTAATTTCATTTTGCCATCTTTTGATGAAGATCAGAAGATGTTTTATGGTGGAAATCCCGACTTGAAAGAATTAGGTGTGACATCGTTAGGGATAAATGAATCTCTTTTGGATATGTATAGCGACAAAGTTAACATTAACAAGTTCCTTAAGGATAATAATTTGCCCGTACCTGTCATATACTCTAAGTCCGAACTTACAGATAACCAGAAATATTTTATCAAGCCGATTCATGGCGTTGGATCAATTGGAGCCAGAGAGATGAATGGCAAAGAACTACTTAATAATTGGGACAAAGATGTACTTGTTCAGGAGTGCTGCCATGATCCAGAAGTTACATTAGAATGCTTTAATTTTAACGGAAGATTAAGCTCTGTGGCTCGTGTACGCATTGCTTCAAAATCAGGAGTATGCACCAAGACCCGCGTCTATCATGATGAATATCTACAATCCATAGCTCATAGGTTTTCATCGATTGCCAAACTCCCATATATTTTTAATCTTCAGTTTATGAAAAATACAAAAGGGGAGATGGTGATTACAGATGTTAATCTCCGAACTGCAGGAGGAATGAGTTTGTCTTATGCTGCAGGATGGGATGAAACCTCTGCTTTAGCCAAAATAATGTTGTCGCAATCAGAGGAAGAGATCTTTTCAACGCTATCTCCGCCTGTCAATGAACAGTATGTAATAAGGGCTTATACAGATATAGTTACAAAAAAAGTTAACAAACGTATTGCATTCGATCTTGATGGTACGTTACTAGATAGCAGAAAGAGGCATGCTTTGCTAATGCATGATATTCTTTGTCGTAAAGGCTTTAATATATCAGTTGATGGCTTGGTCGCCTTTAAGGCGGACGGCCAAAATAATATTGCATGGCTACAAAGTCAAGGAATTACTGGTGAACTTGCTACCGAAATTAATAAAGAGTGGATTGAGAGAATAGAAACTCCTGAATATCTTCGGTTTGACGAACTATATCCACAAGCAAAAGAAAACCTAAAACTATTATCTAAGAATAATACATTATATTTAATCACTGCAAGAAATAACGAGGCCTCAGTTAGAAATCAAATCTTCGCATTGGGCATTTCTCAGTATTTTGAAGGTATTAAAATTGTTCCCTCAGGAAAGCAGGCATCTGAATTAAAGACTTCGTTCCTTTTAGATAAGGGAATTAATTTTATGATAGGAGATACTGAAGTGGACTTTAATGCAGCAATGAATGCAAATTGTGAATTTAGAGTATGCTTAGAAGGTTTCCGCTCAAAAAAATTCTGGGCAGAGAAAAACGTGAAACAATACGATATAAATGAATTTACAGACATACAGTATCTTTTATAATAGCAAATTTGAGGTAAATTGGTCTTTCTAAAACCATGGATAATCTATTGATAAATAGCCAAATAAAAATCGATTCGGGGGGGGTAAATTCTCAAACACATCGTGCCATAGGTTTGGACTTGTTGAGAATAGGATTAGCAATACTTTTATTTTTGTTTCATTCCCGCATACATGTATTGCATTGTGATTATGGTATTCTGAATGGATTTATCAGTATGGGTGCCATTGCAATGACAGGATTCTTTTTGTTATCAGGTTATGTGCTCAATCTGACTTATCAAAAGATGGATATGACCAGTGCAAAGACTATCAAGAATTTCTATCTCAAAAGATTAATATCTATCATTCCATTGTATTATGCATGGGCTTTGCTGAATATTGTTATTAATATAGCTATCAAAGGTTCACAGTCCGCAATAGAAGAGATAATGTTATTCCCAATTGAGGTTTTAGGCATTCAATCAGTCTTTGCTACCTTATTCCCTTTTTCGCATAATGGTGGCAGTTGGTTTATTTCCTGCATTTTGATATGCTATTTTGTCTTCCCTTTAATTCTTTCTCTCACAAAGGGTATTACTGATAAATCAAGAATGATCATCATCCTTGTTCTAAGTTCTGTTTTACTATGGAGTCCTCTTGTCCAGATATTCTTCCATACGGTATCCATCTATGCGAATCCATTCTTTCGCGTATTTGAATTTGTTATTGGTATTCTGGTTAGCCAAATGAATGTGAAGAGCAAAGCTTCTAATTTTACCATAAGGATATTAAGAAAGAAATTGTCTTGCATACTGACTCTTGCAGTCCTGATAATTGGTGTATGTGTTGCCTATAGTACTGGAATTCCTGGTGATTATATGTTGTATAGCTGGATTGCATTACCATGCTTTGTCTCACTCCTAATGTCAATGGGACACATTAACTTCGAAAACTTACAAGGATCCACAACAATTAAATATCTCAGTGAACTATCGTTCTCCCTTTTTTTGAGTCAATTGATTGTAGTTTGGACATCTGTAAAGTACATGATGGAACTCGTCGGATGTCGAAGCAATATAGCTAACATATTAGTATCTGCAACTATATGTTTCTGTATTGCTAATTTCTTTCACTATATTATAGAGAAGCCATCTGCGAAATATTTAAGAGCAAAACTTTTGAAATAAATAAAATGAATATCCCATTTCTTTCCCTCCATGACGTTACTGCTCTTCATGGAGCCGAGATCAACGAGGCTGTAACAAATGTTGTAAATAGTGGATGGTATTTGCAAGGCAAAGCCAATGAGCAATTTGAACAGCACTATGCTTCGTTTATTGGAACCAAGTATTGTGTAGGCTGTGCTAACGGTCTTGATGCCCTCATCTGGATCTTCAGAGCATATATTGAGATGGGGGTGATGCAACCAGGCGATGAAGTGATTGTGCCTGCAAACACCTATATTGCTACCATCCTTGCCATAACCGAAAATGGTTTGATTCCAGTATTGTGCGAACCTAAGGTAACGTCCCTTGAGATAGACGATAGCCTTATTGAAAGCCTTATCACTCCAAAGACCAAAGCAATTGCTCTTGTTCATCTCTATGGCCGTAATGCCTATACCGATAAGATTGGTCAGCTTTGCAAAAAGTATAATCTGAAGTTAATCGAAGACAACGCTCAGGCGCATGGTTGTGGCTGTATGGTATTTAATGAGTCAGATGGTTCCAGCAGCTTCAAGAAAACTGGATCAATAGGAGATGCTGCAGGTCATTCTTTCTACCCAGGCAAGAACCTTGGTGCACTTGGTGATGGTGGTGCTGTTACTACCAACGACCCTGAGCTGGCCGCAGCAGTTCGTGCCCTTGCGAATTATGGTAGTCAAAAAAAATATGTTTTCAAATATGCAGGACGCAATAGCCGCCTTGATGAGATTCAGGCTGCAGTCCTTGATGTGAAGCTGAAATATCTTGTTGAGGATAATGCACATCGCAAGGAGGTGGCCCACTACTACTATAAGAACATTAGCAATCCTCTCATCACCCTTCCAGAACTACTTCCAGATGAGCAGAATGCTTATCACCTTTTCCCTATTATAGTGAGATGCAAGGAAAATCGTGACCGTCTGCACGATTATCTAGAGCAGAATGGAGTAGGCACCGTCTGTCATTATCCGATTGCTCCTCACAAGCAGGAGTGCTATTCCAAGGAATTCTGGAACATCACTCAGCTCTCTCTTCCTATTACCGAGCGTCTTGCTGACGAAGAGTTAAGTCTGCCTATTGGCCCTTCTATTACAATGGAAGAAGTGTCTGAAGTCGTACGCCTTGTAAATCAATTCAAATGATGGAAAAACCTATCGTAACCATTGGTGTAATTACTTACAACTCCTCCAAATACGTCCTTGAGACGTTAGAGAGTATCAAGGCCCAAACTTATCAGCCTCTAAAACTCATCATTGGCGATGATTGTTCTACCGATAACACTGTAGAATTGTGTCGCAGGTGGATTGAGGAGAACAAGTCTCGATTTATGAGTGCTAGTATTATTGTGCCTGAGCATAATACAGGTGTATCTGCCAATTGTAACCGAGTTGAAGATGCTTGTGATACGGAATGGTATAAGGGAATTGCTGGAGATGATATACTGATGCCAGATTGTATTCAGGATTACATGGAGTATGTTGAAAAGAATCCTGATATGGTATTAGTTTTTGGTAGGATGAAATCTTTTGGTGCATCGCAAGAGACATGTTTACATTCTGATAACGTCATATATAATTATGATTTGTTCTGCTGGGAAGTATCAGATCAGTATGACTATTTATTTAATGTGAGAAATTGTATACCTGCACCTACTTCATTTTGGAATATAATAAAGCGAAGAGAGATAGGCATTCGGAATGATGAAAGAATTCCTTTCCAGGAGGATTGCGCTATGTGGTTAAATGTACTTAATAAGGGAATCAAGTTGTCTCTTATGGATAAAGTTACTGTAAGATATCGAATTCATGAAGGATCATTAAGCACATCGTCAATCCAAAGTTTGAAATCATTTGAAAGTTTTCGATTATTTGATTTTTATTATAAGTTTTCTATATTATATGAAAAGGATAAAGATGTAGCAATTAGAAGAGCCGTTGATTATGAAATTGCTCTGTATAAATCTGTATATGCAAGCAAACAAGATCTGCTAACTATTTCTAATTCTTTGTCTTATCGATTGGGTAATTTTTTATTACGACCATTTATTTTCCTTAGAAAGAATCTCTATCGATATTTTAGGTAGTCGGTATTAACACGTGAGGGGTAGCAATAAGAGATGTGTATACTGATATTAAGCGTGACAAGTTAATTATTCTAGAATGCATGAAACTATCAATCATAACAATCAACTTTAATAATTGTGAGGGTCTCCGCAAGACTATTGAGAGTGTGGTAAATCAGACTTGGAAAGAGTTTGAATGGATTATTGTAGATGGAGGATCGACGGATGGAAGCAAGGAACTTATTGAGGAGACTGCCCTACTGCTTACATCCCAAGGTTGGAATACCGAGAATTTCTCACTTCTTGGCTTTACTGCGGAAGATTGGAAGAATGATAAGCATTCTATTCCTGCTGTTATTCCGCAAAATCCACATCCTGTTCCTTATTTGAAGTGGTGTTCAGAAAAAGATAATGGAGTGTATAATGCGATGAATAAAGGTGTCGTGAAAGCACAAGGAGATTATTTGAGTTTTATGAATTCTGGTGATACATATTATGAAGAAAAAACATTGGAACTTGTATTTTCCATGAATCTTTCTAGCGGTATTGTTTATGGCGATTGGATTCGTGTTTCTCAAAGGGGAGAATGCTCTATTGCAAAAAGTCCACAAGAAATAACTGTTCCTTTATTATATCAAGATAATCGTATATGTCATCAAGCTATGTTTATTAACTGTTCTCTGTTCAAAGAAGAAGGATATGACGAACAATTCCACATACTTGGAGATTGGGCAAGATGGTTAAAATTAGCATGCCAAGGATGTTCTTTTCAACGCATATCTTTCCCAATATGTCGTTTCATGATGGGAGGTTTATGTTGTTCTAATACGGAGCAAAAGAAAAAAGAAATTGAGATGGTAAGACATTGTGTTCCTCCTCATTGGCAACAAACATTGGAACTAACATATGAACTGCAGAAGAAATTAAGCCAATATGAAGATTGTATTATAACGAGAGATTCGTTATTATTAATTCATGAAAAGCGCTTATATACTAAGTTGCTACATTTATCTCTCATTTGCATAAAAGGATTAAGAGCTATTATTAGTAGGTTAAATTCTTAATATGCTATGAAAAACTATAAAGATAATTTGGTTTCATTAATCACCCCAGGATGGCGAGGCAAGGAATTTGTACATCGCCTTCTTGATAGTATATTAGCACAAACTTATCGTCCTATCGAGTATTTCTATGTCGATGACTGTTCGGGGGACGGCACCATTGACATAGTTCGAGGATACGCTAAGAAATTCCGAGATGCACACATTGATTTTCAGGTTATTGAGAGACAAGAGAATGGCGGTCTATCTGAAACCATCATGGAGGGGCTTCAAAAAATTCATGGAGAGTTCTTCTCATGTCCTGAGTATGATGACATTTTGTTTCCGACCTCAGTCGAAAAAAGAGTTGATTATTTGCGTAATAACTCCCAATGTGCCGTAGTGACTGCTGATGCTTGGGTTGTATCAGAATCTAATTTAGAAAAAAAGGTTCAATTGATTTCCCGTAACAATCCAAATCGTTTCGATAAGAATCATTTCAATGCTTCCTTAGTGACTCAGAGTATATATAACTCTGCATGTATAATGATTCGAACAGAGATGTTTGATAAGACACATCCAGACCGACGTTTCTTCTCGTCAAGAATGGGAATCAATCAGCAAGTTTTATTGCCTTTGTATTACCATTATGAGCGTGGGTTCATTTCTGAACCTCAGTCTTTGTTTGTACAAAGAGAAGAGAGTGTTAGCCATTCTTGCAATAAGACTTTGCAAGAGCGTCTTACGAAATTAAAGGAGTATCATCATATTATTTTTTCGACTCTTGATAGCATTAATATGCCAGATGAAGAACGAGATGTTTATAAAAAGACGGTTGATACTAATTTCCATAAGGACTATATACAGTTAGGGTTCGAATATAATGATGGTTCTATGTTCTTTGACTCATATAGCTACCTGAAAAATGAGGGAGAATTACCTGTAGATGCAGATGAAAAGTATGCCATAATATCTTCTCCTTTTAAATATTGGTTTTCTGTAACTTGTGCAAAAAGATATAGCTCCTTTATCAGTAAATTAAAAACCGAGATTTACAAGTTTTTATTACTTTTCAAAAAGGTATTACTTTATATATGGGATTGTGGATGGATAATCACTGCATTTTTGACTGATTTGTTTTTTTATCTTAAAGATATCATTATTCGCAAATTGCGACCTTCGCCAAATGTTCTTTCTTTAGAAGAGACACTTCTGTATATAAACGAGCATCATTGCTCTGTGGCCCGTTATGGTGATGGAGAAATGAAATTTATAATAGGTGCAGAGACTTGGTTTCAGCCTACGGATCCTGTTTTGAAGCAGCGCTTGTCAGAGATATTATATGCCCCAAATGCCAATTTGCAGGTTTGCATCCCTGGCATATTCGGTTCTTTAAAAATGTATGCACCAGAGTTTCGAAATTATTGGCAAAAATATATCTCTCGGCATCGTTTGCAATGGTATCGGCATATTGATAGAAATCAAACGTATGGGGAGGCATTTATTTCTCGATGTTATCTTCCCTACAAAGATCGGTCTCATGCCAAAGAATATTTCTCTCTCTGGAAGGAAATCTGGAAAGGACGAGATCTTTTGATTGTGGAAGGAGCAAAGACTCGTTTGGGGGTGGGCAATGATTTATTTGACAATGTAAATAGTGTTAACCGCATATTGGCACCAAACACTAATGCATTCGCCCATTATAGCGAATTGTTGGCGGAGGTAAAGAAATTTGACAAAGACCATCTGATTCTTTTGGCTCTTGGACCTACCGCTACTGTCCTTGCAGCCGATTTATGTCAAATTGGATATCAAGCAATAGATATAGGTCATATTGATATTGAATACGAGTGGATGCGTATGGGAGTCGACCATAAAGTCCCAGTTGACAATAAATTTGTCAATGAGGCGGGTGCGGGAAAAGGAGTCGGAGAAAGTTTAGATAAAAAATATTTAAGTGAGATTGTAAAAATATTGGAATGAATAAAGGCTGTAATCGCATAGTATGGATTGATAATTGGAAAGGCCTTATGCTTTTAGTAGTATGTCTTGTACATTACTATGTGCCAATTCCTGGATTATGGTTGCTATCCACATTGCATGTCGCATCTTTCTTTTTTTATCTGGATTATTATTTAAATCTGACAATGTTTCATCTTTTAAAAGTTTTTTTCGTAAGAAGTGTCATTCTTTGTTAATCCCATATTTTACTTTATTTCTTTTTTTCTTCTTTTTGGATCCATGTCTATATGATTATCATCGTTTGATTTTTGAACCAGAGCATAAAGCTTTAATGTCGATTCTATCTCCTTCTTTTTTTCTATATGACTCATCCAGGAAAGTCGCTGTCATACATTTATTAAGTATATTTGTTGAAGGAAAAAGTTCTGAAATTACGGGTTCTATGTGGTTTGTATTTTCTTTGTTTTCGATCGAACTGGTTGTTTATGTTTTGAATAAAATCTCACGCAAGCTCAATCCTATTTCAACTTTTTTCTTGCTTTTAAGTGCTTTAGGATGTTGCTTGACAGATTGGACTTTATGGATTCATAATATATTTCTTTTGTGGCATATTGAAGTGACTTTAACGGCAGGTGCGATAACATTGTTCGGCTTTCTATCAAAACCTTTAATTGAAAGGCTTATAAATAGACGATCAATAGAACTTTTTTTTGTGCAGCGATCTCTGCCGTCTTATATATATATGGACTAAACATCAATGGTATAATTACCTTGCATAGTAATTATTTATGTCATTGTATATGGGGCTATGTTATAACTATAGTGTTTGGTTTATATCTGTATTTGCTTCTTATGATTATTCTTAATCGAGTAAAAGACAATCTCAAGGTTGGTTCTTTCTTGCGATATATCTCTGTTAATTCAATGTGTATTTTAGCTGTTCATTATTGGGCTGGCAAAATGTGTAGGTATATGTTGCCCTGGCTTCAGGATGAATACTTTTTCCCATATATTCAGTTATTGACGGGAATTACAGCATGTTGTTTCTTTATTCCGATTTTCAATAATTATTTGCCATGGATGGTAGGTAAAACAAATAAGATATGCCAGCAGCAGTTTCAATAGTCCTCCCTGTATTTAATGTCTCTAGATACCTAGAAGTGTGTTTGCGTAGTATTGAAGAGCAAATTCATACTGAATGGGAATGTATTTGTGTAAATGATGGAAGCACGGACAATTCTTTGGAAATATTGCAAGTTTGGGCGGAGAAAGATTCTCGTTTTAAAGTAATTTCTCAAGAGAATAAAGGACTAAGTGGTGCTCGTAATACAGGGTTAAGAAATGCGAGTGCAGAATACATAGTGTTTGTTGATTCTGATGATTGCTTACTTTCAACATACCTTTCAACTATGATTAGTGCAATCATAACTAATCATTTAGAAATCTTGGGCTGTTGTTACCAATGCTTCCCAAATGGATATACAAGTAAATATGAGTTTGTAACTAATAAGGTAGTTGATTTCAGCGCTTTATTAAGATCAAATGAGCATTTGCAATCCTCTAATGACTTGTGTTTTGTTTGGCGGTATATGTTTAGAAGGCAATTCCTTTTGGAAAATAACCTTGTATTTGATGAACAGGTTCGCATTGGGGAAGACATGATCTTTATGGTAAATGCAGTGGCAAAGGCTACTAGAATTATGCTGATAGATGAACCTTTATATTTATATCGTACAGACAACAATAATAGCTTGATGCATTATCAGGGATATAAGCCTGCATTGGAACAATCTTTCCAACGGATGTACGACATCAAGCTCCGTCAGATAGCAGAATATCATATCGATGATTATACTCCTTATACACAGTGTTTGGCAGAATATACTATTTTGCAATATTTGCCGATGCTGATAAGGAACCGGCTTGCAAATAATGAGGATAAAAAGGAAAGCATAAGGGCTGTTTTATCTCTGCCAATGGCAAAACATGCATTTAGGGTAGTTGGGTTCCGCAATATCTATCCTTCTTGGAAGGAATATGTCTATTACCTTTCATTGAAATTTGGTATTATCAGTTTTGCCGCTCGTTATGTGTGATTCAATCTTTGCTGTCATCAACAAATTCGATATAGTTCGCCAGACTTCTTCTTCTGGAGGTGTTTTTTATGTACTTGCCCAGTGGGTAATAACCCAGGACGGAGTGGTAATAGGAGCTGCATATGGTGATACTGCTGCTGTAGTGCAGCATATTGCAGTAGATAATTTAGACGATCTTCCTCGCCTTCAGAAATCGAAATATGCGCCAAGCTCGTTATCTGACCCATCAGTTACAACTGCATTGCAGCAGGCAGATACGCGTTGGGTGTTGTTTTCTGGCACTCCATGTCAGGTGAAGTCTATACGGCAAAAATATCATGGAAGTAAACTCCTTTTGGTAGAGGTGGCTTGTCATGGCGTGCCGAAACGAGAGGTTTATCAGCAATATATTAAGGAGAATCAAATTGCAAAGATCGATTTCCGTTGCAAAAAGCCAGATGGATGGCAGGGCATAGAGATTACGCATTCCGATGGTAGTATTATTTATGAGAAGAGTACAGAAAATAGCTTTTATTGCGCCTTTAGTGATGGAAGCATTCTACGTGAGTCTTGTCATCATTGCGCAGCCAAACATTTCAGCAGTGGAGCGGATTTTACCTTAGCAGACTTCTGGGGAGTAGAGGCCTTCGCTCCTGAAATGAATGACGGGAAAGGCGCCTCTGTGGTCATTTTGCACACTGATCTTGCTAAGAATCTCTGGAGGGAGGTTTCTTCACAATTCAACCAGAAGAAGATTTCGTTCTATGAGGCCACACATTGGAATCCATGTATTTATCGTGATGCCACAACACCATTGTCGGATTATGAGAAATGGGAAGAGCGTAAATACGTCCTTCAGCAATATCTTAAAAAAGTATTCGCTCTTATTAAAAGAACCCCGAAGTAATAGAACCCAATGAAGCGTAAAATACTTTTCCTGATCGAGTCTCTTGCTGGTGGTGGTGCCGAGAAGGTGCTCACTACCTTGGTGCAGCATATTGATCGTTCGAAGTTTGACGTGACGGTTTGCGTCATTAGTGGGGGTGGTAAGTATGAGCAGGAGATGAGGGTTGTCGCTCAATATCATCCTGTCTTGAATGCTCCTGATAGCTATCATGGATTGATGAAACTGTGGTATGTTTTCAAGTATCATTTGATCTATGACTGGTTGCCAATGTCTTGGGTGTATCGTTTGTTCGTCCCGAAAGGTGCAGATGTGGAGGTGGCTTTTGTTGAGGGTTTTGCTACAAAGCTAATGGCAGCATCATACAATAAGAAGGCGAAGAAGATCGCATGGGTACATATTGACTTGCACAAGTTTCATTGGACGAGGAGCATATTCAAGAACGATGTGTATGAGACTAAAGCATACAACTCTTTTGACCAGATAGTAACTGTTAGCAGGACGGCAGAAGACGCTATCAAGCAAGAGTTTCAGCTAACATCTCCCGTTAGGACGGTTTATAATCCGATTGATGCAGAGGAAATTCTTCGTTTGTCACATGAACAGATTGATAATCCTCGAAGCAATCGAGTCAGATTGGTGTCTATAGGACGTTTGAACAGGCAGAAAGCATACGATCGTTTGTTGCGTATCTTCAAAAAACTGAAGGACGAGGGCAAGAATTGCGAGCTTTGGTTATTGGGTGAGGGGGGAGATCGTCCCCTTCTTGAAAAATATATCCGAGAATATGCTTTGTCGGAGGATGTAAAGCTTTTAGGTTTCCATGCGAATCCATATAAGTATCTTGTTAGATGTGATCTTTTTGTATGCTCCTCTATTTCCGAAGGATTTAGTACAGCTATTACCGAAGCTTTGATTCTTGGCATGCCTGTCGTGAGTACAGAGGTGAGTGGTGTAAGGGAGCAGTTGTCCAATGGTTGTGGTATTATCACTGAGAATGAAGAAGAGGCTTTGTATCAAGGATTGAAGAGTGTGCTTGATCATCCTGAGATGCTGAGTACGATGAGAGCAAGGGCTATAGAGAGAGGTAAAGTTTTTTGCATTGATTCGTTGATGAGAGAAATAGAAGCAGTATTGTCATGATTACAGTTTTTACACCAACATATAATCGAGCTCATACGTTGCCTCGCCTTTATAAATCATTACAGCAACAGATATGTTTGGATTTTGAGTGGCTGGTAATTGATGATGGAAGTAAAGATTCGACAGGACAGTTTTTCGAACGATGGTGTCAGGAAGAGAATCGTTTCCTAATAAGATATAATAAGGTAGTGAATGGAGGTAAGGATCGCGCCATCAATAAAGCCTTGCAGATGGCGCGAGGTAAGTATTTCTTTATTGTCGATAGTGATGATCTCTTACGACCTACTGCAATAAAAACGCTTTATGATTGCTTCGCTTCTTTACCGAAAGGGGATGATTCTTTTATTGGAATATCTGTCGTTAGAGGAGATCTTGAAGGCAATCCTCTTCACCGTAAACCTCAAATTGATCCAGCTATTGGTTATATTGATTGCAACAATCTCGAGCGACCAAAGCATGGGCTACAGGCTGATATGGCGGAGGCATTCTTTATAGACAAACTCCGGAAATATGAATTCCCTGTCTGGCCTGGTGAGAAATTTACTCCTGAGGCTGTTGTGTGGGACCAGATGGCTTTGGATGGTTATCGTCTTCGCTGGTTTGATAAAGTGGAATATCTCTGCGAGTACCAGCCAGATGGTTTGACCAATAGTTCTTGGCGATTGTTGCGAGATAATCCGATGGGTTATGCTATGCTTTTCAATCATCAATTATTGCATACATCAGGCTTTAATTCTCGCGCTAATCTTGTCTTGCAGTTCATCTCATGCTGCTGCCTAGCAGGGGAGTTCGGATATATTTTTAAATGTAATAGCCGCTTGTCATGGATATTTTGGCCTGTAGGCTGGCTGCTTTCCAAAAGAAGACGTAATCAGATAAAAAATGCTTGCTAAAATCTATCTCGCCATTCGTGCATTCATTCGTCACCGGATTCTTCACATTGATGATCGTAGTCAGTTGGAGATCGCCATCTCGAATGGCCTTCGTATGGGGAAAAACTGTTCTGTGATGGACGAGTGTATTTTTGATCCCGGCCATTGCTGGCTCATTGAGATTGGAGATCGAGTGACTTTGGCTCCTCGTGTACATATCTTGGCACATGACGCTTCTACCAAACGCGAATTAGGATATACCGCTCTTGCTCCTGTCAAGATAGGTTCTGATGTTTTTATTGGTGCAGGCTCAATCATTCTTCCTGGTGTCACGATTGGTGATCATGTGGTGGTTGGTGCAGGATTGGTAGTGAGCAGAAGTATTCCCTCGGATAGCGTTGCTGTTGGATCTCCAGCTCGTGTTATTGGCAGCTATACTGACTATATGGAAAAAAGGAAGAAGCAGATGGCGGAATGTCCTTGCTATGATTGGAGCTATACTATAGGGCAGATTACGGAAGAAAAGAGAAAGCAAATGATAAATGAGATTGATAAGATTGGTCGAGCATTTGTTATATGAAGCATAAAGTTTTATTCCTAATAGAATCCTTTATTGTCGGTGGCGCAGAGCGTGTGCTGCTCAATCTGGTCAATGCGATGGACAAGGAACGCTTTGATGTGACTGTGATGGCAGTTTTCAAGCAAAGCGTTTATGAAGGGTACAACTGCCAGTTCGCCGATGCATTAGATCCGTCTGTTCATTATCACTATCTTGTCGATAATAGTAGCAAGTGGAAATATCGCTTGTTCAATGTCGCTTTCAACCGGCTCCCGAAGAAGTGGATTCATCGTTGGATGATTGGTTCGGGGTATGATACGGAGGTAGCATTTTATGAAGGCTTGCCAACTCTGTTTCTGGCACATTCTTCAAATAAGAAGTCTAAGAAGATTGCGTGGCTGCATTATGGAAATGGATTCGTAAATCTTTCAGAAAATGATCTGCACTCATTTTCTTCCCTTTACGATAAGTATGATACGGTTGTAGGAGTATCAAAAGGAGTAAGCCAGAATTTCAAGAATAAGATTGGGTTATCAGAAAAGGTATTTACTTTATACAATCTGATTGATGAAGAAGAAATCATACGGAAATCGAAGCTATTCGATGTCCCTCGAATAGAATCTGGAGTTTCTTTTATTTCTGTTGGTAGATTATGCGAAGTGAAAGGCTTTGACCGATTATTGCATGTTTGCAAGTCACTAAAAGAGGAGGGATATTCGTTTCATCTGAACATTATTGGTGCTGGTGATAACTTATCTTTAGAGCACATTATTAGAGATGATTCTATGGAGGGTTATGTGCAGTTGCTTGGAAATCAAGATAACCCAATGCCCTATGTAAGGAGTGCCGATTGGTTTGTTTGTTCTTCTAGGGCAGAAGCTTTTGGTATGGCTATTCTAGAAAGTATGCTGATAGGCACACCTATAATAAGCACAGAATGCTCTGGAACAGAAGAATTGCTGGGAGAAAATGAGTATGGCATTAGATGTGAAAACTCAGAGAAAGGATTGTATAATGCAATGAAACATGTGCTAGAACATCCTGATTTACGTAAAATATATTCCGATAAAGCTCTGCAGAAGGGAACATCTTTTCATAAAAAGGAATTATTGGCAAAAATAGAAACTGTGCTATGATTTCTATCGTTGTTCCTGTCTATAATGTGTCACAGTATTTGGACAATAGTTTGTCTTCAATTGCGCGTCAGTCTTATCTTGATTGGGAGTGTGTCTTGGTAGACGATGGCAGTAAAGATGGGTCCGGAATTATCTGCGACAAATGGGCTCTTAAGGATTCTCGGTTCAGGGTTATTCACCAGCAGAATCAAGGAGTCAGTGTAGCACGAAACAATGGTATTAAGGCTTCTATAGGAAAATACTTATGCTTTGTTGATTCAGACGACTGGGTAGATCCAGATTATCTTAAGCATCTTTATGATCATATAAGAGCAGCGGAGATTGCAGTTTCTGGATTAGTGCAAGAATACGATGACCATAGCGGTGCTGAGGCAATGCCGTCTTTGACAAAAGTCTTTGCTTTGGAGCCATCCTCCGTTTCGGATTTTGTCGACTTAAATAAGAAATTCCTATTGTATGCACCTCATGAGAAACTTTATCGACGTGCCATTATAATTAAGTACAACATTCATTTTCCTGTAGGTTGTGCATACGGAGAAGATCTTCAGTTTAACTATGCCTATCTTGAGCATGTCAAGAAGATTGCACAGGTAGCAGTGTGCGATTATCATTATCGGATTATAGGTAGTGGTACCTTGTCGTCAAAATTGCGACCTGATCAGTTCTGTCAAGACTATGAACAGTGGCTGTTATTGCGGGACTTCTACATTCGTCATAATCTGTGGTTAGAACCTGCTAAAGAACTGTTATATAAGCGCCTTTGGGGTACCGTGTATGATGGTTTGTTCTTATTCCCAAAGCTGAAGAACACGGGAATCTCGTATCTTCAGCAGGTCTTGGCTATACCAGAAATTGATGACCTAAAGCAATACGACTTTTCTTGTGCTGGATGGATCAAACGAGCAATTCTCTGTCGCCAGGCTTGGGCGTTTTACCTTTTCTTCAAATTCAAAAAATGAAACTGACATTATATCCACACGGCGGTAGTGGCAATCATGGCTGCGAGGCTATTGTTCGAAGTACTGTCAAGCTTACTGATGCTCAGTTGCATCTGTTCTCTAACAATTGTGGGGAGGATACAATGTATGGGCTCAAGCATTTGTGCCAGCTTACAGAGGCAGAGTGTCCTATTGACAGAGGAAGCTTTGATTATTGGTTCGCCGTCCTGAAAAATAAATTTGGAAGTAATCATCAGGCCTTCGATGAACTGGTATTCAAGCATATTATCACCGATGCTCTCACCTCAGACGCCTTCCTTTCCATCGGAGGCGATAATTACTGCTATGGAGCCAATAATTTCATCTATCTGGTCGATAAAATGATCGATAAGGCCGGAGTGAAACGTATCCTATGGGGCGCTTCGGTGGAACCTTCTGCTCTGGAAGGACAGCTTCTGGATGATTTGAAGGGTTTTCACAAGATATGGTCGCGCGAGAGCCTGACCCATGAGGCTTTGCTTTCAAAAGGGCTGACACAGTCATTGTTGATGCCAGATCCTGCATTTGTAATGGATAAGAAGGACGTACCATTACCTGAGGGTTTTGCTGAAGGGAACACTGTTGCCATTAACGTGAGTCCTATGATCATCGGCTATGAGAAGGCTGCAGGCATGACGCTTGAGAATTATGTGCGCCTTATCCGATACATCATTGAGAAGACGGATATGCAGGTGGCTTTGATTCCGCATGTGGTGTGGAGTCATAATGATGATCGCAAACCTTTGCTTGCATTGTATGAGCAGTTCAAGGATACTGGTCGTGTCATCATGGTCGATGTGGATGCAAAGTTGAATGCGGAGGAATTGAAGTACATCATCTCGAAGTGCCGCGTCTTGGTAGCTGCTCGCACACATGCTTCTATTGCCGCGTATTCTACTCAGGTGCCTACGCTTGTGGTAGGTTATAGTGTCAAGGCTCGTGGCATTGCGCGGGATATCTTTGGTACAGAAGAAAATTATGTCCTGCCGGTGCAGTCAATGACACAGCCTGATGAGCTGACCAATGCTTTTCGTTGGCTGATGGAACACGAGAATGCTATACGGGAGCATTATCAAGCGTTTATGCCGGAGTACATTGCTAGGATTGATGTGAGCAAGGTGCTTGCGTAAATGACCGTAAATTAGTTCGTAAATTGGACGGAAATCCCCGTTCTTCTCGATAGAAAATCGCAGAAAAATGATATAAAAGTGAGGTTGACACCCGAAAACCCGTGTCAATCTCACTTTTTTTATGTCTATTTTACCAACGTATCAATTTTATTGTTATCTTTGTCGCGTGTATTATACTATCTATACAATAACTGAGCGGGGTCAGTCGCGAAAATATTCGTGGGGGACCTTAGCGAAGCTTGTGGGTCAACACTGCTTTTCTGTTGTTGACCGAATGTGTCCCGGGAGTCAACACTGCTTTTCTGTTGTTGACCGAATGCGTCGCGGGAGTCAACACTGCTTTTCTGTTGTTGACCGAATGCGTCGCGGGAGTCAACACTGCTTTTCTAGTGTTGACCGAATGAAATAAAAATACCAACACTACGTTCCTAATGTCAAATTTCATGATGAAAGAATCTAAGCCTTACCTTCCTGTTACAACTTTCCAGCAGGTTTTGGACTATGTTCCTGGTCAGCCGGAGACTTACACTGCCTCGCCTGTCGTCAATGCGGTGGCTGAGGCGCTCTGCGTGACCAAATGTATCGAGAGCAAAGATCTGGCCGAGTATCTCGCTCTTGATTCGAATAAGCTGGCACATGCCTTGCAGATCGATCTGGGGATGACCCTCATCGAAGTGATTCACAACTACCGCCTCCGTCAGATCGAGGCCTACTACAATGCTCATCCTGACCAGACGCTCGATCAGATTGCCCAGGCTTGTGGCTACTCCAGCAAGGGCTCTGTGTGGCGTTTCTTCCAGCGCAAGCTCGGCAAGACGGTGACGGGCAGGAAGAGCGAGGCAGGACCTGAGAGCTGGCTGCAATTGCGTGCAAGACATAGACGGTAAGTGTTTGGCGTATTAATTCAACGGTTATTTACGCAAAAAAATAAGTTCTGCTGTGGATTGTAAGTTAAAATCGCGTCTTTTTGTATCATAAATGATACTTTAGAGGACTATTCTTATGAAAAAGGTATTTGCCAAAGAGATGATTTACGACTTCTCGGATGCTGATATAATACAAGAGCTGTGTCAGAGATTGAAGTCAGTGCGCTTGAGTTGCTGCCAGTCACAACAGGAGCTTGCTGAGAAATGTGGCGTATCGATCATTACAATCAAGAGAATTGAATCGGGCAAAGCGAATGACATTACGATGGGAACGCTCCTAAAGATTATGCGCGTCTGTGGTCTGTTAGAAGGGGTGGTGGACTTGTTGCCAGACCTCCCTGCGTCACCTTACCTCATCAATGAAAAAACAGGGCAGAGGGTACAGCGGTTTAATAGCAAGCGAATGCAGCCATGAAATCAGATAATATCATCGTCAATGTAAATCTTTGGGGAACATGCATAGGCAAGCTTAGCTGGGATATGGCGAAGCATTGTTCGGTGTTCCAGTTCTCCAGAGAGTATATGGATCTGCCGTTTGATATTTGCCCATCAACACATCCCAAGAATAGCCCTCTTTCGTCGTCCTTCTACGGTAACAGAGAAAGCCTCTATCAGGGATTGCCAGAGTTCCTGGCAGATGCTCTACCAGACAGGTGGGGCTCATCTCTTTTTGACCAATGGCTGAGCGATAACAATATTAAGGTAGTGGAATCTATTCCGTTGCTGAAGCTATTGTATATTGGCAAACGAGCTATGGGGGCATTGGAGTTCGAACCAGAATATGAGCAAGCAGCGATCTCGGAAACTGTTGATATTGCGTCACTAGCCGACCTCGCTTCAAAGATATATTCAGATAGAAATACTGCCATTATATCACGTAAGGAGAGTGTCACGATGAAGAAACTCATATTCTTGGGGACTTCAGCCGGCGGCATGCGTCCGAAGGCGGTGATAGCTTACAACAGAGATTCTGGAGAGTTCCGCTCTGGGCAGGTGGAGTTGCCCGAAGGCTTCAAACATTATATCATAAAGTTCAAGGAATCAGATGACTCTCCTACGGCAGAGATTGAGATGGTGTATCACGAGATGGCTAAGGCTGCCGGCATTGATATGATGCCTTGTTTCCTGAAAGAGATAGATGGCAAGCGTCATTTTGTTACCGAACGTTTTGACCGAAGGGATGGAGAGAAGATATTCAGTCAGACGCTGGCGGCTATTTCGCCCAAAGCTGATGATTACATGAAGATAGGTTGGCTTGCAGACAAGCTGAATCTGCCACAAGAGGACAAGGATCAGCTGTTTATCCGAATGGTGTTCAACTATGTCGCTGGTGTATCAGATGATCACAACAAGAACTTTTCGTTCCTCATGGATAAGTCGGGACGTTGGCGTCTGTCTCCTGCCTATGATGTGATGTTTTCTGCTAACACGTGGGAAAACTCATCCGCTCACATCCATTGCATGGGTGTGATGGGGAAAAGATCTTCTCTTACGACGAGTGATTTTATTGAGTTCGCAGAGGATTTCGTGGAAAATCCGGAAGATAAGATAAGGATTGTCTTCCGTGCAGTTGAGCAATTCCTGCCTTTATGTGACAGGTATAGTGTCGATAAAGACGTTGCCGAAAAGATTCAATCTGTTCTGGATTCCCTTGTCGCTCATTAAGTCAAAAAATAGTATTTCCGTCCAATTCCCGTAATCATTCAACGGTCATTTACGCAAAGAAATGAAACCACAGAAAGAGATCTCGATCAGAAGCTCTGCCGCAGAGTATCTGACCTTCGTAGCCGCCACAGGCGATAATCCTGCAAGCATAGAGATGCGCTATCAGGATGAGAATGTTTGGCTGACACAGCGCATGATGGCAGAGCTGTATGGGGTAGAGGTTCCTACTGTCAATGAGCATATTGCAAAGATCTTTGCAGATAAAGAGTTGACAGAGGAGGCAACTATTAGGAATTTCCGAATAGTTCAAACTGAGGGCGCTCGCCAGGTGAAACACGCCTCGCACCCCGCGCAGCGAAAATGGGCAATTATACTACTATCAATATAACTAAAAAATATGATAATATACCATGGCTCTAACGAGCCGCGTCCGAATCCGATATATGGTTTTGGAAAGACAAAGAATGATTATGGACGAGGCTTCTATTGCACCGAGAGCATTGAGCTGGCAAAGGAATGGGCCTGTGCCAATGGCAACGATGGATATGCCAATAAATATCAGATAAACATGGAAGGATTGTCGGTACTTCGCCTGAATAGTTCGGAGTTTCATATCTTGAATTGGCTATCGATTCTTTTGGATAATCGTACATTCAACATCTCTGAAGGCATAGCCTCGCGCGCCAAAGAGTATTTGATGCAGCACTTCCTTCCCGATTACAAGTTGTATGATATCATCATTGGTTATCGTGCCGACGATTCCTACTTTGCCTATGCCAGTGATTTCGTCGATAATACTCTCTCGCTTGAGAATCTGCGCACAGCCATGAAGTTGGGTAAATTGGGTGAGCAGGTAGTGCTTATGTCAGCAAAGGCTTTCTCTGCCCTTACTTTCATAGAAGCTATTCCTGCATCGGGCGAAGTATATTACCAGAAATATACGCAACGCGATACAACTGCAAGATCGGATTATCGCACGCTGAGAGCTAACTCCTCGCCAGAAGAGGGTACGTACGTCATGGATATTATAAGAGGTAAATGGCAAAATGATGACACGCGCTTACGATGAACTATATCTGAAGGATGCCATGCGTAACATGGGAGTCATGGCTCACTTCTGTATCAACGAGTATGGGTTGGCCCCCACAGCTTTTGATGCAGCATTTCAGAAGAGCCATGTCTCAAAACAGATAGCAAAGGGAAACCCGAACTATCTGGTGGGTCATTCAGGCAAAGAACTGGCAGAAATGGTGCTTGCAGAGCATGGCATTGAGCGCCCTGTCAACGAATACTATTCTGTCACACCAGAATATTGGGCCGGATGGGTACTCGCCTATTACCAGTGGTACACAGTTAAGGATTTCGCACAGATCAGTGCAGAGGGCCTTACCTTCGATAAGATTCTGCGCATGTATTATCCGCTGCATGAAGCCGATCTTTCAAAATTTGTTGAAGTAGCTACAGAAACCTTGCTTATTAGCAAAAATTAATACAAACGTTATAAAATAAGACAAGATTATTGCACTTGTGGAAGCCGAAGGATTAAAAGTGGAGGAAAGCAGATATTCCGTCCAATTCCCGTTATCATTCCACGGTCATTTACGCAAACAACAAATATGGGATACACCAAAGACCAATTTTCCGAGAACTTATTTTGGGACGTCCGTTTTGAAGATATCGATTTTCAGAAACATGCTCCTTATGTAGTTCAGAGAATTCTTGAATATGGCGCTGATCAAGACTGGCGGCAGTTAGTATCAATCTATGGTATTAATCGCATAGGTGAGGTAGCAATGAATTTGCGTTCACTCGAGCCTCGCGCCATGTCATTTATCGCAGCTATTACCAACCATTCTAAAGAGGATTTCAGATGCTACACCTTGAAACAGTCGAGCCTGCAACCTTGGGATTATTAAGAAGGTTACAAGAATCTACGTTGCTTAAAGATTGTAGAACTACTGCCAATGCCATATATGTTTAGTGATCTGTCTTGGGAAGAGACGAAGAAGAGAGTGTTACAAGCCATCCAGACGATTGAATAAAAAAAATCCCGTCCAATTCCCGTCCAATTCCCGTCACCATTTCCGTTTATTTCCGCAATAAAACATGAAACAAAGAATCCTCTATCTTGACCTCCTCCGCATCATCGCCTGTGTGATGATCGTCTTCATGCACTCCCAGCGTGCAGGTATGGGGATTCCTGGCTGGTTCCTGAGCGGCTCATCTTATATCACCGCTGCCGGTATCGGGCTCTTCTTTATGATTAGTGGTGCGCTGATTCTCGGCAAGGCAAAGACACTGGCAGAGGGGAAGAATGGATAATAGGTGGATAAATGAAATTAACCCTTGACCAAACCAGAATCATCAAAGGTATAGCCATATTGCTGATGGTATTCCTACATCTCTTCAATCATGTGACAGATGTAGAGCAATGCATCTGTTTTCTGCATGTAGGAGATGTGCCATTGGTAAATTGGTTGACGAGAGCGGCGAACCCTGTGCCGTTCTATCTTTTCCTGAGTGGTTATGGCTTGTACTATTCTTGGTCATCTGGTAAGGAACTAAATCCATGGCACAGATGCCTGAAGCTCTATCAGGTGTATTGGGTCAGCCTAATGGTCATGGTTGGTGTAGGTTATTATATCAAGCCTGTTGATTATCCTGGTTCAGGTATTAAGATCATTGAGAATGTCACCGGATAGAATACCAGCTACAATGCAGAGGCATGGTTCTTATTCCCGTATCTTCTGTTAGTATTGTCGGCTAGATGGCTATTTACTTGGGTTTGTAAAATGAGGGGTGCACTAATAGCAGGAATCGGCTTTGCTTTATATCTTTCCGCTGCCTTTATCATCTCAAGGGCATCCAGAAGTGGTGATGAGTGGTTGTTTACCACCATGTGGGCCTACCATCCTATTCTTTATATTGAGTGTTTGTGTGCATTCCTTTTTGGAGCGATAGCATGTAAGACATCCAATAATAGTCTTCCCGCTTGGTTCACACGGTTGACAGATCGAGGTTGGAAGGTCGTTTTATTACTGGTTATGCTTATTATTGCTCGCTGCATAATCAATTCCGATGCATGTAGCCCCCTCTATACATTCCTTGTTATTCTGCTACTCTCTCGAGTTCAATGGTCAGAATGGGCAAACAAGGGTCTTCAGTTCTTGGGTAATTATAGCACAGTCATGTGGTTGACACATTCTTATTTCTGCTATTATCTGTTCCATGATTTTATCTATGGATTCAAGTATCCATTGCTCATATATTTTATAACTGTGGGATGTGCTTTGAGTGCATCGTATGTAGTACAGACAATTTGTCGTCTGTGCAGATTGCCTCGCTAAAATTTGACAACAATGAAAACACTTACCGTATTTACCCCGACATATAATCGCAAGCATACACTGCTCCGCACCTATGAGTCGCTATGCCGCCAAACGATCCGAGACTTTGACTGGCTTGTTATTGATGATGGTAGTTCTGATAGGACTCGCGAGTGGATTGAGAGTTTAGGTCCAATGACGATTTCTTTTGGTCAGAAGTTCGACTGGATGGGAAGAATTCTGGAAGGTGATGATGAGAATCATTTCGTGATTCAGGCACCCAATGTTCGCATTGAGTATGTGTATAAACCGAATGGAGGACTTTATACAGGTTATAATGTAGCTTACCAGACTATCCAGACGGAACTTTGCGTCTGCATTGATTCGGATGACTATATGCCGGATGATGCGGTGGAGAAGATCGTGGAGAAGTGGGGGATGCTGAGTGAAGTGGAGAAGAAAACGTATTGCGGTATGATGGGTCTTGACTATGACATTCGTACAAATAGTCCTATTAGTGGTTCATTCCCACAGGATTTGAAGCAAGGTTTTTTCTCTGAAATAAAGCGTGTGCATCGAGGCGATACAAAGGAGGTCATGAGGACGGATTTGATGAAAACCGTTGCTCCGATGATTGGGTTTGAGGGTGAAAAGAATTTCAATCCTGTGTATATGCTTATGCAAGTCTGCGATAAATACCCAATTCTTGTAATAGATGAGAATCTTTGCAATGTTGAGTATCAAGTCGGGGCAGATTCAATGAGTGCAGGCATTTGGCGTCAGTATTGGAATAGTCCAAATAGCTTCGCAAAATTGCGCTTGCTGGAGATGAGTATGACTCACAGCACGTGTTTGTTGAGATTTAAGTCTTGTATCCATTATATTTCAAGTCGTCTGATCGCAAAAAAATATAATGTATTTAAGGATTCTCCGATGAAGCTTGCGACTATCTTTGCCTTGCCATTAGGCGCTATATTATATTGGGTGGTCTTGACTAAAAACTCAAAAAAATGATTCCTAAAATAATTCATTTCTGCTGGTTCGGGAATAATCCATACCCAGACAAAATACAAGAATGCATTGATACTTGGAAAAAGAATCTTCCGGATTATGAGATCAGACGATGGGATGAGAGCACTTTTGATCTGGATTCTAATAAATGGGTTAGGCAAGCTTACGATTGTGGGAAGTATGCATTTGTGGCTGATTTTGTCCGTTTCCATGCTTTATTTGAATATGGTGGCATATACCTCGATACGGATATGGAGGTATTAAGACCTTTCCCCAATAATCTATTTTCATTTGGCTTGAACCTCAGTATTGACGATTTCGGATATATTGATGGAGCTTTTATGGCATCAGAAAAAGGACATCCTATTATCGGAGCATTGATAAAGGGGTACATCAATCAGTCATTTATAAAAGAAGATGGATCCATGAATCTAACTGTGATCAATGCATATATGCAAGAGCTGCTAAAACCATATGGATATAAGATCATGCCTCATATGCAGACGCTAGATGATTGTGGTGTAAAACTTTTTTCATCTGATTACTTCAACTGTCGCAGTTTGTATACCGGGAAGGTAAGAAAAACGGAAAATTCTTATTTAATACATTGGCATACCATATTGTGGGCAAGCAGAAAGGTGCGTCTAGTCCAGTGGATTAGATTCAATATTCTAGTTCCTGTATTAGGGGTAGAAGGCTACAGAAAGTTACAATCTTTATTTAACCGAGATTCTGTAAAGAAATGAAAGAGGTGAAAAGAGTTCTTCAGGTGATGACTATCATGAACCGTGGAGGTGAAGAGACGATGATAATGAATCACTACCGCGTGATTGATCGGTCAAGGGTTCAATTTGACTTTCTGGTGCATCGTGAAGAACGAGGTGCGTATGATGATGAGATCGAGGCCTTAGGAGGTAGGATTATCCGTACGATGCCAATTCGTCCATGGTCATATTACAGCTACTTCCGATGGTTGGACTCTTTCTTTAAGGATCATGCCATAGATTACGTGGCGGTTCATTCTCACATTCAGGAAAACTCGGGCTTCGTCTTTAAGTACGCGCAGAAATATGGGTTGACGAATTGCATTGCCAACAGTCACATCGCGTTCATTGGGTGGGATGCCAAAGTCCTCTTCCGAAAGTTTGCAAGAATCTACCTGGAGAAGTATACTACTCAAAGAATAGCCTGCGGGGAAGATGCTGGCAAATATCTTTTTGGAGCTAAAGATTATGAAGTCTTTAGAAATGCTATTGATGTAAACGCTTATCGATATAACGCAGAAACACGTAGTAAGATCAGAAAGAAACTGGGCATTGAATCAAAATTTGTGCTTGGTAGCGTAGCAAGACTTACATGGCAGAAAAACCATACGTTTATGCTCGATGTGGTGTCAGAACTGGTCAAAGCTGATAAGAATGCGGTACTTCTGTTGGTCGGAAACGGCGATCTTGAGAATGAAGTTAGAGAAAAGATTGATAGACTTAATCTGCAAGATCATGTTATTATGCTGGGAGTAAAAGACAATGTGAATGAACTGCTTCAGTCTTTTGACGTTTTCTTTATGCCTTCTTTATTTGAAGGTCTGCCCGTTTCTGTCATTGAGGCACAAGCAGCGGGGCTTCCTTGCCTTCTCAGTTCTACTATTGACAAGACTGTTGATGTGACTGGAAATGTATGGTTTGAAGACCTGAAAGCACCTGTCTCATCATGGGTAGAAAGGTTGGAGTGTTTGCATGAATTTAATCGTGAGGATACTTCTTCTTTGATTGAAAAGGCTGGATATTCTGTAGAAAAGAATATCTCAAGATTGTATGAAATATATAATGTTTGATTTTATATTCAAATAAAATGTTTGATATTTCTCCTTGGTTATATTCTCAAGTATACTATTGGTCGGCATTCATCTTGTGTGCTTTTCTGTGTTTCCGTTATATTAGTTCGCCCAATAACAAACTTTTGTTGCAGCAGAATTCGTTCCTGCCAGCTCTTGGATTAAGTGTTTTGGCTGTTTTGTTCATAGGATTACGCCCTACTCATTTCGCATTTGGAGACATGGTGATCTATGCTCAGGGCTACCGATATGGTCAAATGACAGGATCTGCTGTTGTGAGCAAAGGAGAGTGGGTTTTCGCTTTAATCCAGCAGGTGCTTATTAATTTGGGTATGAGTGAGCAAATCTTCTTCTTGGTTTGTTCTATTGGCTACATATACTTGCAGTATTGGGTATGTCGGCGTCTGCTATGGGAGAATGTGTGGATAGCGATGCTGTTTATTCTTTCAGCGTTTGAGTTCTATGTTTTTGCCGTGAATGGTGTGCGTAATGGTTTGGGTTGTGCTGTTGTAATGGTAGCTATGACTATTGCTATTCAGGCAAAAGGAAGTAAGATGCAATTGCTATTGGCTGCTGTTTTAGCATATTTGGCCACAGGTATTCATAAATCGACCATAATACCTATAGCTTGTGCTTTTGTTGCGTATAAGGTGATTAAACAACCTAAACATGCATTGGTAATATGGGTTGTATCCATTATTCTATCTCTGGCTTTTGGTAGTTTATTTGTCGGATATGTCGGTGACTTGATGGCGGGTGAGGCAACCTATAATGACTATACACATCATCAGACAGAATCTGAGTTTTCTCGCTCAGGTTTCCGCTGGGACTTCCTGCTCTATAGTGCCATGCCAGTTTGGCTGATTTATTATGCTGCGGTTAAGAAAGGAATCAAGGATGTAGTCTTTAATTTCCTTTCCGTAACTTATTTGCTTGCGAATAGTTTCTGGATCCTGGTCATCCGAGTGAACTATAGTAACCGCTTTGCTTATTTGTCCTGGTTCCTCTATCCGCTGGTGCTTGCCTACGGTTTGATCCGCCTGAAAATTTGGGAGGATCAGGATAGAAGAATAGGTTTCTTCCTGCTGGCTCATGCTGGGTTTACTTTGATAATGTTCCTTTTAGGAAAGCTTTAACCATGATAAAGTCATTGTTTTTGATTGCATATAACCTGATCAGGATGGCGGTATGTTCGCTCTGTCATCCTGGGCATTGGCAGATCAGGGGGATACAGCGTATCTCGCCGCTTTGCGCGCTGAAAATCTTCGGACAGGGGCGATTGGAGATAGGAAGGAACTGCGAGTTTGCTGCTTATTGCGACCTGGAGGTGCATGGCAAGGGTGTGCTGGCGATAGGGGAGAAGACGTATATGAACCGATACTGCATGATCTCGGCGCATGAAGAGGTGACTATCGGCAAGGAATGTATGTTCGGACCTGGGGTGAAAGTCTTTGATAATGATCATGTGCATTCGCCAGAGATGGGGGTGTCGACTAAGCTGAAGACGGCGCCGATACGCATCGGGGATCATTGCTGGATTGCTTCGGATGTGATCATCTTGCGCGGAACGACTATTGGAGATAATTGTGTGATCGGGGCAGGATGTATTGTGAAAGGGGATGTGCCAGCTGGGTCGGTAGTGCGCTCCGCGAGGACTGAAGGAAATTATTCTAATGCGAGGAAATTAGATCAGAAATAATATGAGGCAAAAGATTCTGGTGGCGATGCATTATATGGAGCTGGGTGGTGCTGAGGCGGCGCTGCTGGGAATGCTGCAGAGTGTGGATCCGGAGCGTGCAGAGGTGGATGTGATGATCTATAGTCACCAGGGGGAGCTGATGCACTACGTAAAGAGTGAGGAATTAGGAGTGAGGAGTGAGGAGTATAAGATGCCACGATTCCATTTGCTGCCGGAGATGGAGGCGTATGCGATGCTGGAGAGGCCGATTAAGGAGGTGATCCGGAAGGGATACTGGGGGATTGCGCTGGGAAGACTCCTGGCACGATTTGCTTACCAGCGCGATATGAAGAACAACCGGAAGGGACTGGATAACATTGCGGCTTATCACTTCATCGCTGAGAAGGTGGTACGCTTCCTACCAAGGATTGAGCCTCAGAAGGAGTATGATCTGGCGATCTCGTTCCTGCTGCCTCACCAGTATGTGCGAGCTAAGGTGCGTGCGAAGAAATATCTTGCATGGCTGCATACGGATTATTCGAAGGTGTATGTCTCGGATCAGGAGGAGAAGGTATGGGCACGGTATGACTATATCGGTGCTATCTCTGAGGATGTGGGCAAGGGGTTCGCGAATCGTTTCCCAACACTGACGGATAAGATCGTGCCGATTGAGAATATCCTGTCTGCGGAGTTTATCCGAAAGAGAAGCGAGGAACCTTGCCCTGTGTTTGAGAATGAGCCTTCGCTGAAACTGCTGACGATTGGAAGGTATTCGTATCAGAAGAAGATGGAGGACATTCCTTACTTATGTCATCGACTGGTCGATGGCCTAAGTAAGAGTGAGGAATTAGGAGTGAGGAGTGAGGAGTTGCCCCTGAAATGGTACATTATTGGGTATGGAAGTCCTGAGATTGAGCAGCAGGTGAAGGATGAGATACGAAAGGAGGGGATGGAGGAGCATGTGATACTGCTGGGAAAGCAGTCGAATCCTTATCCTTATATCCGTACGTGCGATGTGTATGTGCAGCCTTCGCGTTATGAGGGGAAGAGCATCACGGTGAGGGAGGCGCAGATACTGTGTAAGCCGGTGATCGTGACGCATTATCCGACGGCGACGTCGCAGGTAGGACCCACCCTATCCCTCCCTCGCAGGGAGGGAACTTTAGTCGGACAAGACGGTGTGATCGTGCCACTGGAGCGCGAGGCGTGTGCTGAGGCGATGATTGAGGTATTAAAAGACAAAGAATTATTAGATTCGCTCACTAAGTATCTCGCGGAGCATGACTATGGGAATGAATCGGAGATTGAGAAGATCTATAGGCTCTGTGAGTGATGAAGTTTCGCTGCGCGGGGCTGACTGAAAGAAATACGCTGCGCTCCCGTAATACGAACAAATTTTGATAAGAAATTAATATAGTGGACGTAAAAACTTGCCGGTATCGGCAAAAAAAAAATAGTGTTTTGAATGATTTCTGTAAAAGAATTTGCCGATAGATTCGGAATCTCGGAACGTACAGTGCGAAATTACTGTGCTGCGGGTAAGATCGAGGGCGCCGTATTGGTGGGCAAGACTTGGAGTGTGCCGGAGGATGCTCCGCTGCCTGTGAAGGCAAAGAAGGCGAAGTGTAGTGCACTGTTGTCTGCATTGCGTGAGCAGAAGGAGATGCAGATGAAGGGTGGCATATATCATCGGACACAGATAGACCTAACTTATAACTCTAACCACATAGAAGGTTCTCGGTTGTCACATGATCAGACACGTTATATCTTCGAGACGAACACTATTGGTGTGACAGACGAAGGTATTCGCGTGGATGATATTGTAGAGACAGTTAACCACTTCCGTTGTATTGACTATATCATTGATCATGCAGAAATGAAACTTTCTGAGGCGTTGATCAAGGAATTACATGGTATATTGAAATCTGGGACGAGCGATAGTAGAAAGAATTGGTTCAAAGTGGGTGAATACAAGAAGCTGGAGAATGAAGTAGGTGGTATGAAAACTTGCCTGCCGGCAGAGGTGCATGGTGCGATGAAGGAGTTGCTCCGGGCTTATCATACGAGCAAAACGCATTCGTTGGATGAAATCCTGGACTTCCATAAGCGCTTTGAGTCTATTCACCCATTTCAGGATGGTAATGGAAGAGTGGGTCGACTGATTATGTTTAAGGAGTGTCTGGCAAATGGCCTTACGCCATTCATAATTACAGAGCAACTGAAGCTCTTTTACTATCGTGGTCTTCGAGAATGGCCTGAGACTCCTGGATATCTGCGAGATACTTGCTTGACGGCGCAGGATCAGTATAAGGCGGTGCTTGATTATTTTAGAATTAAGTATACGGATTAAGCAAAGTTCTCGCTGTGCGGGACTTACTGAAAGATGGTGACAATTGGAATGCCGGTATATCATGCTGAGAAATGGGTGGGGGAGGCGATAGAGTCGATCCTGAGGCAGACGTATGGGGACTGGGAGCTGATTGTGACGATTGATGAGAAAGTTGAGGATGGAGTTGAGTGGGTTGAGGAAGTTGAGAAGGATGAGAGGATAAGGGTGATTGCCGATGGGGAGCATCGGGGGATCTCATATAGGATCAATCAGCAGGTGGTGATGGCGAGGGGGGAATACTTCGCACGCATGGATGCTGATGATGTGATGCTGCCAGAGAGGCTGGAGAGGCAGGTGAAGTATCTGCAGGAGCACCCAGAGGTGGATGTGTGTGGCACGGGTGCGGGTGAATGGACGTTCATTCATCCGTCGGTGATGGGACGGACGGAGTGGTTCAAGGAGCATCCTTACAGGAGTGAGTGCGATGGGTGCGAGGACTGGGATCTGTGGACGAGGACGCGGAAGGTGTCGAAGTTCGGATTTTTACAGGAACCGCTGATTTTCTATCGCAAGGCTGAGGGCTTTGATAAGGAGAAGTATTTGTATAGGAGGAGACAGGGGCGTGTCGCGATTCGGATGAATCGCAGTAATTTGCCGCTGGTTCGCTATTATTATCTGCTGGCGGATAGCTATCTGAAGTCAGTATTCGCATACTTATTGAGATGATACCTAAGAAGATACATTACTGCTGGTTCGGTGGCAATCCGCTGCCAGCATCGGCGAAGAAGTGCATTGAGAGCTGGAAGAAGTATCTGCCAGACTTCGAGATCAAGGAGTGGAATGAGCAGAACTTCGACGTGAACTCGCACCCCTATGCCAAGATGGCGTATGAGGGGAGGCGATGGGCCTACTTGAGCGATGTGGTGCGTCTGATCGTGGTGGAGCGCGAGGGCGGCTTCTACTTCGACACGGATGTGGAGCTGGTAAGGAGGCCTGTGGAGTTTATAGGCTCAGTTGACTCAGCTCCCTCTCAACTCACCTCAACTCAGTCAACTATAACCGCATGGTTCGGTTGGGAGACTAAGGAGTATATCAACACGGGCTTGGGCTTTGCGGCTGCGGCGCATCATCCTGCCGTGAAGGCCATGCTGGCGATGTATGAGAATCTGCCGGAGATCAAGGGTTGCCCGCAGCTGAATACGGAGGCCATGGTGGCGCAGGGAATGGTGCTGAATGGCGAAAGGCAAAGGGTGCTGGACGCAGAGATCTTGCCGCGTGACTGGATGTGCCCGTATAATGACCTGACGGGTGTGATGAGGAAGACCGAGAACACGTTTAGCATCCATTGGTTCACCAAGTCGCCTCACGGGAAGATGGCTTATTATCGGAGCAAGGTGACACAGGTGTGGCATAGGGTGCAGGAAGTATTTGGCGTTGCCAAATATAGTTAGGAGTTAGGAATTGATGTCGTTGAGATATTCGATAGCGATACGTACGCTGGGTACGGCAGGAGAGAAGTTCCGTCAGGAGCTGGAGTCCATCGCGCGTCAGACGATTCAGCCGGAAAGAGTGATCGTGTATGTGGCGGAGACGAGTGGCGTGAAGTTCGTGGACGGGACGATCGGCCGCGAAGAGTACCGCTATGTCCGTAAGGGCATGGTGGCGCAGCGTGCATTGCCATACGAGGAACTGACGTCGCCTTATCTGCTGTTGCTTGACGATGATGTGGAGCTGGCTCCGGATTCGGCAGAGCGTCTGCTGAAGAGTCTGGTAGCAAATGAGGCGGATGCGATGGGTGCCGACTGCTTCAAGAATCAGGATATGAGCCCCTTGCTGAAGACATTCGCCGTCCTGACCAACTGGGTGGCGCCGCACCGAGATGAGCGGTGGGCGTATAAGGTGACCCGGACGGGAGCGTTCAGCTATCTTTCTGCGGGAAAGGTAGCTGAAGGTAAACAGGTAAAGAGGGAAATAGGTAAAGAGGGCTTCTGCCTGGCGACTCAGAAACTGGATGGACCTTGCGTGATGTGGAAGAAAGATTCTATGCTGGCACTGCACTGGGAAGATGAGCTCTGGATGGATCGCCTCTCAGAATTCGCGTACGGGGATGACCTGGTGGAGTCATATAAGTGCTATGTGAATGGCGGCAAGCTGATGCTTAACTATGACGCGGGTGTGAACTACCTCAACGCGAAGACGGCGAGCTCGACGTATCACCATACGCATAGGAAATATTATATCAGGGCGCTGATGTCGGCACTTATCTGGTATCGCGTGCGATACCAGATAAATGTAAAATGTAAAATGAAAAATGAAAAATTGATAGTGACGGCCTTCGCGCTGAAGTGTGTGTGGCTGCTGCTGGTCAATCTCATTGCGGGCGTGCTGCTGCTGGATCTGAGAATCCCTGTCTATTATGTGCAGGGACTGGTGGATGCGTGGAGGTTCGCACATTCAGAAGAGTATAAACGTATTCCGACGTATGCTACTGTCTGTCATTGTCCCTGTCTATAATGCCGAGAAGTATCTGCCTCGCTGTCTTGATTCGTTGCTGAGTCAGGGTCTGAGCGAGGAAGAGATGGAGGTGGTGTGTGTGGATGATGGGTCGACGGATGGATCGTGTGAGGTCATTCGAAACTATGCAGGCAAGCTGGGGGCTTCGGTAAGACTCATTGAGAATCCTAAGAATATGGGTTGCCCAGCCTCCAGAAACCGTGGTATTGAGGAGGCGCGAGGTGAGATCATCACGTTCTGCGATGCGGATGACTATCTGGTAGAGGGTGCGTATGCAGCTTTGCTTCAAATGCACTGGAGCGAGGCGGTGGATGTGCTGCGCTTCACTTCGCGCACGATGGATACATACTCGAAGAAACACTGGACGGAACCAGCGGAGATGGATCTGAGCATCGACTATCAGGGGGATGGTCATGGATTCTATCAGACGATGATGCCCTACTTCGTGTGGCAACTGCTGATCAGGAAGAGCTTTGTGATGACCCACAAAGTGAGATTTCGCAACTACACGCTCTGCGATGATGCTGCTTTTTGCCTGGATCTGATGATGGCGAATCCGAGGATGATCTCGGTGCGCGCTAATATATATAGGTATGTGGTGGAACCTGATTCGCTGACTACGGCGCGCAAACCGGAGAAGATGCGACGCATCGTGGAGAGCTACCTGCAGATGATGACCTCGATGCAGGAGTATGGTGTGCAATATGTGGAACTGAAGCAGAAGATGCAGACTTACATACAGCAACAGATGATTCCTTGTTTGAGTCGCGCGCTTTCGGCAAACTATCACCGAGAGGAATGGCACTCGGTCAAGGAGAGAATGCAAGTGGTGGGTGGTCTGCCTTTGACCCAGGCTGGTCGCATCGGTCAATGTATGGGCTGGATGATGGATGGCTATGGCAGATATTGCCTCGGTGGCTGGTGTTACCGCCATGTCTTTGTGCCATGGATCCTGCCACGGCTGAAACGTAATGCATAATGGTGTATGATACCTAAGATCATTCATTATAGCTGGTTCTCAGGTGAAGAGATGCCGGCGTCGTTTAAGGAAATGATGGCTACCTGGCAGGAGCATCTGAAGGACTATACCTTTGTCTGTTGGGACCGTGAGGCGCTCGAGGCTGCGAATCTTCTTTTTGCCAAGGAGGCCGTGGAGGCACGTAAGTGGGCCTTTGCTGCCGATGCTATTCGAGTGTATGCGGTATATACCCAGGGAGGTATCTGGCTGGATGGCGATGTGGCTGTCTATAAGTCGTTCGATGCATTCCTACATCATCGTATGTTCATCGGAAAAGAGCATGCGGAGGAATTTCTGCTGGAGGGGAGTTGCCAGCATGCAAATCTGCTGACTTCGCATTGCTTCGGAGCTGAAAAAGGCCATCCATTCTTAAGGGAGTGTGTCGATTATTATCGCGACCGGCATTTTGTGCGATCGGAGAACCTGTCGCTTCCGGAATCGCTGCGGATGGATCTCCGTCCAATGCCTCTCATTCAGACGCTGTTGGCTTCGGAGAAGTATGGATACCGAGGCTCTATTCTGGAGGTAGAGAAGGAAGAGGTGATTCGTGAAGATATTCATGTCTATCCTGCCAGATTCTTTGATTCTCCGAAATATGAGGGGATGGATGATGTGGTATGCATTCACTTTCACTTCCATTCATGGACGCCTTTCAATCAGGGTGGTCTCGATCTGAGGATGCTGGAGAAACCCAGGAAAAAGAATCTGACTTATTACTTGTTTAAGTGGGCAAACCGTTTCTTGGCGAAGCGGGGGCTCCAGATCAAGGTGATGAGTCTTTGAATTGCTGAAAATTATGCTTTATAAATTAGCTCATTTACTTCGCGAACACATGGCGTGGCTCTGGGAAGTGGCAGAGGGGATTAACTCTGCGGCTTTCACGATCAGGTATCGTAAGCCACTGAAGGGTGTGGCGGAGGTGCTGGAGAAGAACAGTACGGAGAAGGTGCTGCTGCGTGAGGCCAGGGTGGAAGATGCGGAAGCCCTGGCGGAGTTTTTCGCTCGGCAGCCGGAGGAGGGCTTTGAGTTCTTCCGACCTCATGGGTTCGATGTGGAAACGTTGAGGAAGCTGCTGAAGAGGACGTCGTTTATGATGTTTGTGGCAGATAAAGATAGTCAAATCGTGGGATATTTCTTCCTGCGCTCGTTCGTGCATGGACAGACGTACCTCGGCAAGATGGTGGATCATGAGCATCAGGGGCAGGGCATCGGCAAGATGATGTGCAAGGCTGCGATGGATGTGGCGGTGACGCTGGGCGTGAGGATGTTCGAGTCGATCAATAAGAAGAATATGGCGTCGATGCGATCGACGGGAGCAGTGCTGAAGCAGGTGGTGCTGCAGGAGCTGGAGCATGGTGATCTGCTCATTGAGGATCTGCCGCTTGATGAGTGAGGAGTTAGGAGTGAGGAGTTAGGTGTGATTGCTATAGATAAACCATAACCATAGAATAATGAGTAAATGGATATTTGATAGGGTGATGGCACTGGTGGGACTGCTGCTGTTGTGGCCGGTGCTGATCATCGTTGCTATACTAATTAAGGTGAAGATGCCGGGAGGTCCTGCGATCTTCAAGCAGAAGAGGGTCGGGCTGGATGGCGAGCTGTTCACGATGTATAAGTTCCGCTCGATGGCTGTGAATCACGGTGGTAGCAGTGTGAGTGTGGCCGGTGAGAGCCGTATCACTCCGCTTGGCGCTAAGTTGCGTAAGTATAAGCTCGATGAGTTGCCGGAGCTTTGGAATGTATTCATCGGTGATATGAGTTTTGTGGGGCCGCGTCCGGATGTGCCAGGATATGCAGATAAGCTGGAAGGAGAGGACCGACTGGTGCTGAAACTCCGTCCGGGTATTACGGGACCGGCGACGCTGAAGTATCGTGATGAAGAAGAGATGATTGCAGGTTTTCTGCGTCAAGTGAGGAGTGAGGAATTGTTACGCGATGCTCCACGCGAGCAAGCTCGGAGAGGAGTGAGGAGTGAATACCCTGCTGTAGATTTCTCGTCGATGAGCGATGAGGAGATTGCCATTTGGTATAATGACAATGTGATCTATCCGGATAAGGTGAAGATTAATCTGGAGTATTATCGCAACAACTCATTGTTGGGCGATCTGAAGCTTATCATGCAAACTGTTTTGGGATAAAAAAGGATGACAAAGATTATACGTTGTGCCACGATTGGCTTGTCGCTGAATATCTTCTGCAAGGGAATTATACAGGATCTGAAGGATCAGGGGTATGAGGTGGTGGCGGTTTCTTCGCCAGACGATGATCTGCGTGAGGTGGCTGAGCGTGAGCAGGTTCGCACCATCGGGGTGGAGATGGAGAGAAAGATCTCCCTGTTCAAGGATATGAAGGCGTTGTGGGCGTTGTATCGCGTGTTCCGTGCCGAGAAACCGGATATGGTGCACTCGATGACTCCGAAAGCGGGTCTGCTTTGCATGACGGCGGCATGGATGGCTGGTGTTCCTTATCGAATCCATACTTTTACTGGACTGATCTGGCCAACGACGTCGGGTATCAAGCGGAAGATCCTGATGATGACCGACCGAATTACTTGCGCCTGTGCAACTCATGTGATTCCTGAGAGTCAGGGCGTGCTCAATGATCTGAAGAATCACGGGATTACCAAGAAACCGATGCACATACTGGGGTATGGCAATGTGAAGGGGGTAGATCTTTCGTATTGGAAGAATACGAAAGAGTTAAAAGTTAAAAGTGAAGAGTTAAAGGTTAACCCCGCTTCCGAAAAGATTTTTACGTTCCTCTTCGTGGGTAGAATTGTGGGCGATAAGGGAATCAATGAGCTTGTTGCTGCATTCAACAAGCTTATTGAAAGGAAAAAGGAAAAGGGAGAAGGGAGAAGTTGCCGCTTGGTGCTGGTGGGATGGATTGAGGATCATCTGGATCCTGTATCGCCTGAGACTCGCCATCTGATTGAAGCGATGCCAGAGATTGAGGCGGTAGGTCCAAAACCTGTAGACGACTTGCTTTCTTATTATGCTTCTGCCGACTGCTTTGTCTTCCCTAGCTATCGCGAAGGTTTCCCGAATACGGTGCTCGAAGCAGGTGCGATGGAGCTGGCATCGATCGTGACGGATATTAATGGAAGCAGGGAGATTATCTGCAAGACAGATGATCTCTCTGCTTCAAATTACGAATTACAAATTACAGATTACGCCCCTCACCTCGATATTCGCGAGAATGGCGTGGTGATCCCATCGAAGAATGCTGATGCGCTCTATGATGCCATGCTCTGGATGATGGAGCATGAGGAGGAGCGCCTGCAGATGGGTAAGCGTGCACGTGAGATTGTGAGCGAGCGCTGGGAGCAGGGATTCGTGAGAGAGAAGCTGTATGAATTTTATCGAGAGACGTTAAAATAGTTAGGAGTTAGGAGTTAGAAGTTAGGAAGTGTTACGTATTTTGCCGGTATCGGCAAAAAATGAGGCCTTTTAGCCTGTTTTTGTAGAAAAACTTGCCGAGATGAAGGAGATTAAGTTCCTGGATTTGCAGAAGGTCAATGCACGGTATGCGGAGGAGCTGCATGAGGCGACGCGCAGGGTGATTGACCGCGGATGGTACTTGCAGGGGGAGGAGTGCGCGCGCTTCGAGGAGGAGTATGCGCGATACATCGGTACTCGCTGCTGTGTGTCTTGTGCCAGTGGCCTGGACGCGCTGATCCTGATGCTGCGAGCTTATATGGAACTAGGTCGGATGGCGCCAGGGGATGAGGTGATCGTGCCGGCTAATACTTATATCGCGACGATTCTTTCGATCTCTGAGAATGGATTGACTCCGGTGCTGGTGGAACCGAGGATCGATACGCTGCAGATGGATGATGCGCGGATTGAAGAGGCGATTACTCCCCGAACACGTGCTATTCTGCTGGTGCATCTCTATGGAACGTGCTCGTATACCGAGAAGATCAGGCAGATCGCCAAGAAATATGGGCTGCTGGTGCTGGAGGACAATGCACAGGGGCAGGGAAGCATTTTTAGTGAGGAGTTAGGAGTGAGGAGTGAGGAGTTTCCCCTCAGACGAACAGGTGCCATTGGTCATGCGGCGGCGCATAGCTTCTATCCGGGAAAGAACCTCGGAGCTTTAGGCGATGGCGGCGCGGTGACAACGGATGATGCGGAGGTGGCTGAGGTCGTGAGGGCGTTGGCCAACTATGGCAGCCAGAAGAAGTATGTGTTCAAGTACAAGGGGCGCAACAGCCGGCTCGATGAGATGCAGGCGGCGATTCTTTCGGTGAAACTGCGTCATCTGGACGAGGATAACCTGAGGCGCAAGGAGATTGCGCGGTATTATGAGGAGAATCTACCACAAGACTTAGTGCGAAAAAAACTATCATCGGTCTACCATATCTTCCCGATCCTTTCACCGCATCGCGACGCCTTGCAGCAGTACCTGTCATCGCACGGAATACAGACGCTGATTCACTATCCGATTCCTCCTCATAGGCAGGAGTGCTACCCCGAATTGCATCATTTGAGCCTGCCTATCACTGAGCAGATTAGCGCGCAGGAACTCTCGCTCCCGATGAGTCCGGTTTTGACGGATGCTGAGGCAGAAGAGGTGGTGAAATGGATCAATTCCTTCCGCCCTTGAAACTTCATGGCACTTATTTGCCTTCTTATCGCAAAAAAGCGGACGAAAATTTGCATGTGTCGAAAATAATGAGTATTTTTGCACGCGAATAACTTGTTGTTAATAATGAGAAAAACAATCATATTTCTGCTGATGGCATGGATGTCATGCCTGATGGTCCTCGGCCAGGAGAAGGAGCGCTCGATGCGTAAGAACGACTGGTGGATAGGACTGTCGGCTGGTGTGACACATAGCTTGGCAGAGAATGCTACGAGCGATGACTTTGTCAAGAACATCCCGGGTGGCGAGTTGCAACTGGGTACGTTCGTCAATCGTGCATTGGGTTTCCGACTGAGCTTGGGATTGAATCCGCAGAATGCACGTCCGGGTCAGGCGCAGCGCGAGGGTGATCCGGAGACTTATGACACTCACTACACCTTCAATGTGCTGACGGGCTTTGGCGACGTGCTGGTCGACCTGACCACGCTCTTCACGCCTCGCAGAAAGTACCGTCCATCTTTCGATATCGTAGCGTTCATCGGTGGTGGTGGCCTTGAGTCGTTCCACTTCGACCATGAGAAGGTCAAGGATTGGGAGTATTATCCTGTGGACTGCTGGGACAAGACCTGTTGGGCCGCTCATGCCGGATTGCTGGCCACCTATCGCATCTCTCCAAGCTGGGACTGGGTGCTCGAAGGTAGCTACACGATTACCGATGGTCGATATGATGGCGTAGAGAGCCGTGTGGCTACGAGTGGTTTCGTGAAGCTCCACACCGGTTTCTCCTATCACTTCCACCAGCGTCAGTGGAACCGTCCAGGTTCGCGCAATAACAATGTGAATCGTATTAGCCTCACTACCGATGAGAGCGATGCATGGGCACCAAGCTATACCGAGAAGGATCGCCAGCGTGTGGCCAAGCAGCGCGCAGAGAAACTGAAGAAGGCTCAGAAGGAGAACGAGAAGCGTCGCGCCAACCGTGCTAAGGAACTCAAGAAACGTAACAAGGCGCTCGAAGAGACCAAGAAGCAGATGAAGAAGGATAAGGAGAAGCGCGCCAAGGAGGTGAAGGAGAAGAGACTTTACAACGAGATTTAAAGGGACCCGCCCCAACCCTCCCTCGTAGGGAGGGAGTATTAGATACACAACAACCCCGCTACATAATCTGTGGCGGGGTTGTTGCATTTGTTCGCCCAGCAGGGGATCTCCCTCCCTATGAGGGAGGGTCGGGGTGGGTCCCTTACAGCAGCTCTATCTCATCGTGCTGCATCACTCTCTCGCAATACACGCAGCGGAGAGATTTGTACTTCATGTCGAATACCTCCATCTTGGTAGGGATTGGCTGGTGGTTGGTGACGCACTTAGGGTTGCTGCACTTTACTACACCGATGATCTGCTTAGGGTACTGGACGTACTTTTTCTGCACGATCTGGTAATCCTTGATGATATTGAGGGTGACGTTAGGAGCCACGACAGAGAGGCGGCCGATCTCCTCGTCGGAGATGAAACGGTCGGCAATCTTGATGATACCCTTTTTGCCCAGGGTCTTTGACTCCAGGTTGGTGCCGATGGTGATGGCGCCAGGGTGGTTATACAGATTCAGGATCTGGACGATCTTGAAGGTTACGTCGGCTGGTATATGGTCGATGACGGTGCCATTCTTGATGGCGCTGACTTCGAGTTCGGTTTTCTCGCTCATATTATCTTACTTTAATATTTAACATCTTGCAGATGATGGCCTGACGGGCGTAGAGACCATTCTGAGCCTGCTGGAAGTAATAAGCCTTATCGCTGTCGTCCACATCGTATGCGATCTCGTTGACGCGTGGGAGCGGATGGAGGACGCGGAGGTTAGGACGTGCATTGTCGAGCATCGAGCGATGGAGGGTGAAGACGTTCTTGACCTGCTCATACTCGCGGAGGTCGGTGAAGCGCTCCTTCTGGATACGGGTCATGTAGAGGATGTCGGTATTGTTGATGGCATTCTCGTCAAATACCTCGCTCTCATCGTAGTAGAGGTTGTGTCGTACGCAGAAGTCGCGGTAGCCGTGTGGCATGCGGAGCAACTCTGGTGCGATGAAGTGGAAGCGTGGATTGAAGAACGAGAGGGCCTGAACCAATGAGTGGACGGTGCGGCCGTAGCGGAGGTCACCCACCATGGTGATATCGATATTCTCGAGCGTTCCCTGGGTCTTCCAGATAGAATAGAGGTCGAGCATGGTCTGCGATGGATGCTGGTTGGCACCGTCGCCGGCGTTGATGATCGGCACGTTGGTCACCTCGCTGGCATAGCGTGCAGCACCCTCGAGGTAGTGGCGCATCACGATGACGTCAGCGTAGTTGCTGACCATCTTGATGGTGTCTTTCAGCGTCTCGCCCTTGCTGGTAGAGGTGGCATTCGGATCACTGAAGCCGATGACACGAGCACCGAGGCGGTTGGCTGCGGTTTCGAAACTAAGGCGGGTACGTGTACTTGGCTCAAAGAAGAGTGTAGCCACCACCTTACCCTCCAGAAGTCGCTGGTTAGGGTTCTGCTCAAACTGAGCGGCATCTTCGAGCAGGCTCAGGATGTCGTCTTTGGTGAGGTCAGAAACGGAAATGAATTTCTTTTCCATATTGTTTGTTATAAAGGGTATTTAAGGGGAGTAAAAAGGGAGTGAAAGGGGAGTGAAAGGGACGATAGTGTCGGTTGCGCGAGACTATTGGCCTAACATCTTCTTCAATCCTGGCGAATAGATGACGTCGGTCTCTTCACTATCTGGCTTGGTGACAATGAAGTAGGCCATCAGCGTGGTGTCGGCTGCGAGGACGCGGAGTGCACGCTCGCTACCCATCACCATGAAGGCGGTGGCATAGGCGTCGGCGGTCATACAGTCGGGTGCGATGACGGTGCTGCTGAGGATATCCTGCTGCACCGGATAGCCGGTCTTAGGGTCGATGGTATGCGCGTAACGCTGACCGTCCTTGTAGTAGAAGTTGCGGTAGTTGCCGCTGGTAGCCACGCCACAGTCGGTGATGTGCATGATGTCGCGGAGCTCGTTGCTGCCGATCTGCAGGCTGTCATTGACTGGCTGGTTGATGCCCACGCTCCAGATCTTATCTTGTGCATTATGACCACCGATGGCGAGCTCGCCACCGATCTCGATCATGTAGTCATTGACGCCTTTGCTTTGGAGGAAGTTGGCCACGATGTCGCACATATAGCCTTTGGCGATACTCGAAGCGTCGAGGATGGTGCGGGAATCGTTCTTATGCAGACGGCCTTCGACGTCGAGACAGACACCCTGATAGCCGACGAATGGCAGGATGCTGTCGATCATCTGCTGATTGACGTTGTCAGAATTCTTGAAACCGAAGCCCCAGAGGTTAACGAGAGGAGCGACGGTGATATCGAAAGCACCGTTGGTGCGATTGCTGACTTCGAGCGCTTTCTCGAAGACGGTGCGGACGTAGCTGTTGGCGATGACCTCCGGATCATTCTGATTCATGCGCGAGATGATGGAGGTGTCGTTGAACATGGAAAGCGAGCCGTCGAACTCGGCAAACAATTGCTTGATCTGTGGATGATAGTCGACGCTGTCGGCGTACTGTATGTGGTAAAAAGTGTGGAAGACGCTGCCCTCGATGCGTGTGAATGGAATAGACGATGACACCTCTCCCTGCTGCTTGTGCTGTCGGAAAAGGACGATGCACAGGAGGCAGATGGCGGTGCTCAGGTAGAGCAGGATCTTGGCTGTGTTTTTAGAAAATATCATAGTAGACTCTGAAATTGAATCCAAAGAGTGAACTGCAGTCGCCGTAGCCAGGGACGAACGCCGGCTTGCCGTTCTCGGTTCCGCTCTGGCTGATCTTAATCTTGGCGTAGAGGTCCCAACCGAGCGATACGTGCTTGATGAGCTGCACCTTAAGCATCACACCTGCCTCGAGCCACTGGGTCGTGTACTTCTGATCGACGAGGTCGGGGAGGCGGACATCCTGCCAGTTTGCCGAAGCGTAGTAGATGTTGGTCAGATCGGCCTTACTGCGGGCAATGCCATAACGTGCAAAGACCATATAAAGGTCATCGGGTTTGGTGCTGTTGTATCGGAGGTTGTAGGCCATACCCAGTTTGAGAAATGGCGACATCTCAGACTTGAAGGTGAATTCCTGCTTCTGGCCAGTGCTGAACTCGATACCGTTGTTCGACTTCTCATCGGCATAACCCATACCGAAAGCGCCGAGCGGGAAGAAGCGGTGATGCAGGTCGATCATGGCCTGCGCCTCGTAAGATGCATGGTTGCTCAGGAACAAGTCATAGAGCGGATCGAAGATGTCGATGCTGACGTTGAGGCCATTGAACAGCGGATAGCGATACTTCTGACCCTCTGGCAGAATCTCATCGATGATCGTCGCGGCCTCTTCTGCTTTGGCCTGCGAACCTTTCGGAATGCTTCGGCCCTGAGCCCATGACGGCAAGGTCTGCAAACAGCAGGCCAGCAGGATGAGGAGTGGCAGAAGTATTTTCTTCATAACAATACTAGTAGGTTAACTCAAGATTGATACCCGACTCGGTGTAAACCAGCGGATCAGAAATCTTGACTTCTTCGAGCAAATTCTTGGTGTAGCGCACGTCGGTAATATTATAGTCGACGGTGCAGCCGCACTCCATGTCGAGGAAACGACCATTGACAGTATATGCGATACGGACGGTATCGTTGGCCAGGAACTTATCGCCATAGTCCTGATACTCACAGCGGAGCACGAGGGTCACGAGCGAGTCGTTCGGATTAAGCTCCAGCTCGATGTTATCGAACTTTTTGACCGGCAACGTATATTGCAGCGTGGTGCTATCGCTCATCGCCATACCTTCCTTGCGGCCATGTGCATCGATGTTGATGGTGCGGAGTGTGCGGCTGGTGGTGCCGGTGAAGCTGATGTGCATATAGCTCTCGCGCATCTGCTCGCAGCCGTTGTCGCACGACGCAACTCCCAGCACGGCCAGCGCCATGCCGATCAGGAGGATGAGTATGTTAGATCGTTTCTGCAACATCGTACTTATTACGTTCTTGTGCGGTGCGTGAAATCAGTTCACCGAGGAAACCTGCCAGGAAAAGCTGTCCGCCGAGCAACATGCAGGTGAGTGCAATGTAGAAGGCTGGCATGTCGGTGATCAACGTGCCAGTACCGACGGTGTTAAGCACATAGATCTTGTGGCAGATGATACTCAGCACGGCGATGAAACCGATCAGGAAGACCACGGTACCCCAGAGTCCGAAGATCAGCATAGGCTTCGAACCGAAGCGGTTGAGGAACCAGAGAGTGATCAAGTCGAGGTAGCCATTGACGAAGCGGTCGAGGCCGAACTTGGTCTTGCCATACTTACGAGCCTGATGCTGCACGACCTTCTCGCCAATCTTGCCATAACCGGCATTCTTGGCAATGTAAGGGATGTAGCGGTGCATGTCGCCATAGAGCTCAATGTGCTTGACGACCTCGCCACGGTAGGCCTTGAGGCCGCAGTTGAAGTCATGCAGGTTCTTGATGCCGCTGACCTTGCGGACGGTGGCGTTGAAGAGCTTGGTCGGAATGGTCTTCGACAGTGGGTCGAAGCGCTTCTTCTTCCAGCCAGACACCAGGTCATAACCGTCCTCGGTGATCATGCGATAAAGCTCTGGGATCTCGTCAGGGGAGTCCTGCAGGTCAGCATCCATCGTGATGACGACGTTGCCTTGCGCCATGCCAAAGCCAACATGGAGTGCCGGGCTCTTGCCGTGGTTGGTGCGGAACGACATGCCGTGCATCTGCGGATACTTCTCGTGCAACTGGCGGATCACCTGCCAGCTCTCATCGGTCGAGCCATCATTGCAGAAGATGACTTCGTAGGAGAAGCCATTGGCCTGCATGACACGATCGATCCACGCTGCCAGCTCGGGTAGCGACTCGGCTTCGTTGTATAGTGGGACGATTACGCTTATATCTAATGACATGGAAGAATTACTAATTACAAATTACGGATTACGAATCAATAATTACGAATTACTCTCCTCACCCTTCTTGCGGACGATGAAGGCGATAGGGATCATCATGAGCATGCCGTAGAAGATATCGGTGCTCAGCTGGCTGATGGCGGTCTCGATAGGAGTGGCGACAGGCATCTCCTTCATCGCATCGAGCGTATCCTGCATCGGTTGGAGCAGACTTGGCAACGATCCTAAAGCGCGGAGCGACTCGGCAGCCTCTTCGTACTGCAGGATCATGGCTTGCTGCACCTCGGCCAGGTTGGTAGGGTAGAGGAACTCATTATATATATAAATAAAGAGCGCTTCGATCAGACCTGCATAGAACATGACCTGAGTGCCGAACGTCCAAGCCTGAAACCACGACATGCGGTCGCTGAGCAGTTGGCGACGCAGCTGTCTCAGGATAAACCATAGGGCGATGGGAGTCACCACCATGATTGGCGTTGTGATGAAGCTGAGCAGGACGTTGCGTGCCGCCGCGTTGCGCAGGAGGTACTCAACGATGAACCAGATGCCCATCGGGAGGGCCATCTTCATCAGAAAATTATTGACCATGCGGCCTAATGGATTCATATTTCTCTTAGTTTTTGCGCTGCAAAGATACGATTTTTTGCCCAAAATAGAAAATTTTAGAGCAAAAATAACATTTATTTACCGAAATATTTTGTGAATTGAAAAAATGTTCGTACTTTTGCAGTCGGATGAGTGTCATACGGCATGCTCCTTCTAATCCCCCAGGGCTTGACCGCAGCAAGGGCGTGAGGTTGTAGCGGCGCGATATGAAGAGCTCATCCTTTTTTCGTATATAGGGTTCTGGAAATCTCCAGGGCCCTATTTTTTGTCATGCCATCTCCCCCAGTGTACGGTGTAGAAGATGCCACGACCACGGCATCTCCTACACCGTACACTGGGGGAGATGCCGTGATCGTGGCATCCTTTCCACGGTACCGTGGAAGATATGCGAGAGTTGTGGCATCCCTTCCACGGTACAGTGGAAGATATGCGATGCTTTAGTCCTTACACCATTGCAGTTCCTGATAAGCTGACCATAGCGTGTTTCGGTTAAGGGCAATATTCCTAAAGACCTCAGGAATACCGACTCCCAAACCACAACATCTAATGTCGGAAAAATCAAGGAACCTTTGTGAATGGTATTCACTGATTACAACTTTATTGATAGCATCTATCAAACGATCATAATCAGGGTTGTTTTCTGTCTGGTAGTTGACGAGGAAGTCTGCATAGTCATTCATGTCATAAAAAAGATACGCAGATCCCATATCGCCTCTACCGAACTCCTGTATATAATCCTCATAGGTATAAGTATGCTGCGAGAGCAATTCTACTCTGTCGGAGCAAACCGCCAAAAGGTTCTTATAGGCTTGTAATAAGTTATCCATTTCCTTTAGATTAAGGAAAGAGATGGTGCCACCACCACTAAAGTTGGATAAAAACCCGAATGCGTCGATTAAATTTGGAAATTCTGTACTGATATCTTCTTTGGTTTTAATTTCAGACAGAATCTCCATCATTACGTCATATGGAAGACCGGCTATCAAGATCTCTGTTGGGCATGCTAACATATAGTCAGCGACATTCCGAAGTTCGTAGGCCACTTCGGCCTGTGCCATGTTACAAGCGTCAAAACTAATATAGTCAAGATGAGGACATTTCTCAAGGGCCTCGCGCAACTCCCAGATTTCCATGAAGTTATTACCGTCTTGACCAATAAACTGCGTTGCTCGGGTTGTAGCGTTTCCAGCCGCACGTGGTTTATAGTTTGGTGAAGGTGCCCATCCTAACCCGTGCGACCAAAGTTCAAGACCTTTGATGGTAGAGGGATATTCAGTAAATACTTCATTGACAATCTCCTGTAGGACTATCGGATCGGCAGAATTCTGATCAGCACTGAAGGTGCGAATCATAATCGTGTCAATCTTCTCTTTATTTTCGTAGTTGCGTTTGAGACGGAAGAGTGCAGGGGTTCCTTTTTTGCTCTCTCCCATCATAGTACTCCTGCCATCTTCGTAGATGACCAGATTGATTGGCGTCTCCGTATGCAGCAATCCTTTTATACAAGCCTCTGTATTGGCTTCACACCACTCTGAAAGGTTATTGTCTCCAATCATATATATTAATAATGTGTGATTGGACTCTGGCCATTCCTTGGTTACTACAGGCTCTTCTTCCTCGTGACATGAGGTCAGCGAGAAGGCGAGGAACGATATAAGGAGAAGCAGATAATTCTTCATTATAGATGTATTGTTTTGTTCAACAGATAATAGTCGAGGATAGTCATCGCGGCCATAGCTTCTACGATAGGTACGGCACGTGGCAGGACACATGGGTCGTGACGGCCACGGGCGTGGAGGACGGTAGGATTGCCCTCTTTATCAACTGTTTCGACCTCTTTGAGAAGTGTCGCAACAGGTTTGAAGGCGCAGCGGAAATAGATCGGCTGACCGTTGGAGATGCCGCCTTGGATGCCGCCGCTGTGATTGCTACGGGTAGCAATCACGGAGTTAGGAGTTAGGAGTGAGGAGTGAGGAGTTGATAGTTCTGAAGAGTCGTTGTTTGGCTCGAAGATATCGATCATCTCACTGCCGCGCTTGCCACAATCTGCGAAGCCGAGGCCGTACTCGAAGCCTTTGCAGGCGTTGATGCTGAGCATGGCGTTGCCAAGAGCCGCGTTGAGTCGACCGAAGACAGGTTCGCCGAGGCCGACAGGGACGTTCTTGATGACGCAGGTGATGACGCCGCCGATGGTGTCGCCATCGGCTTTGACCTGCTTGATGAGTTCCTCCATCTGTGCCGCCTTCTCTGCATCCGGACAGCGGACGGCGTTGCTCTCGATCTGTGAGAGGTCATACTTCGTCCAGTCATTCTCCAGACAGATATCGCCGACCTGACTGGTGTAAGCGTAGATCTCGATGCCGAGCTGGCGCAACGCCATCTTGGCCAGAGCGCCGCCTACGACGCGTGAGAGCGTCTCGCGAGCCGAAGAGCGTCCGCCTCCGCGATGGTCGCGCAAGCCGTACTTCTGGGTGTAGGTATAGTCGGCATGGCTTGGGCGGAAGAGGTCGCGGATGTTCTCATAATCATTGGAATGCTGATTATTATTTCGCACCTCGAAGCCGATAGGCGTGCCGGTGGTCTTACCCTCGAAGACGCCAGAGAGAAGCTCCACATGATCCTGCTCCTGACGGCCGGTGGTGATGGCCGACTGACCGGGACGGCGACGCGCCATCTCGGCCTGCAGGAAGGTCTCATCGACCTCGATGCCGGCTGGCATGCCGTCAATGACGCCACCGACTGCGGTGCCGTGGCTCTCGCCGAAGGTGGTCAGACGAAATATATTGCCGAATGTATTCACTATCTAAAGAAGTTAAAGAGTATCTTTTTTACTTGCAGTTGCAATTGCCACCGCAGTTACCGCCACAGTTGCCGTCGCCACAGCCTTCGCAGTTGCCACCGCAACCTCCACCATGGCAGCCACCTCCGTGGCAACCGCCACCGCAGCCGCCGGTCTCAAACTGGCCGGTCATCTGGCGCATGTACTCGAGTTTGTCCTTCTCTGAGGCCTCGCGGACCTCCTGAATTGAGCCAACGAAGTGGAGGGTCATGCCAGCGAGTGGGTGATTGACGTCACAGACAACCTCGGTGTCGGTAATCTTCTGCACGGTGGCCTGGATGATGTCACCATTCTGGTTCTGCAGAGGCACCTCGCCGCCTTCCATGACGAACTTAGAGAGGAACTTACCCTTGTCGTCGCAGAAGAACTTCTTTGGCAGTGCGATGACCTTCTCGTCATCATACTCACCGTAAGCGTCTGCTGGTGAGAGGGTAAAGTCGAAGGTGTCGCCTTCCTGCATGCCCTCGATGTTCTTCTCGAAAGCAGGGAGGAGCTGGCCAACGCCATAGATAAACTCAAATGGACGATCAGGTCTGGTCTCCTCGATGTCCTCGAGCTCGATGTCTTCGTCCTGGGTCTCTGGTGCTTCGTAACCAGTCAATTTGTATTGGATGGCAATGTGCTTGCCGTGTTCAATTTTCATAGGAGTATAAATTATTAATTATCAATTATTAATTATTTCAGTACTTCTTCGATGCCACTGATCACCTGATTCATCTTGTAGACGAAGTCGTCATGGGTACCGATGACCATGCGGTGAGGATGGCTTGACCAAGCTGCCATGACTTTATCGTCGAGCATGCGAGCAATCTGCAGTCCTTCCTCAGTGGCAGCCTCATAGCGCTGAGCGTTGGTGACCGTATTATAATATTGTGCAGCGCCATGAGCGGCGGTCTTGAGGTGGAAGATGGCATCGTAACGCTTGATGAGTTCTGCGCTTGAAGTACCTACGCTGCCGGTGATCTCCTCCCACATCTCAGGCTGCATGTAGGCCGAGATGTCCATCGTGCCACGGTCGAAGACAATGAGACAAGGCTCGGGACAAGCCTGTGCCATGCGATAGAAGCGGTCTTCAAACAGGAGCTGCACCTCAAGCGTTGCCTTCTCGCCTTCGTAGAAAAACTCCTTGTTTGGAGTGAGATAGTCCATACCTGCCTGTGTGAAGATCGTAGGAACTTCAGGGACAGCGAAGACCTTGTATCCCTTCTGCGTAAAGTGCTCAATGATAAGCGCCAGGGTCGTGGTCTTGCCTGCACAAGGACCACCGGTGAGGACGATGCGGGTGATATGATTGTTTGGCATCTTTTTCTTTTTTGCGTAATATTACAAATTACTCCCCTTCCTCCACAGGAGGTGTAGGGGATGGGTTCATTCCCGGAATGACCAGCATCCTTCCATGCTCCGTCACATGCTCAATGAGCTTGCGGTAGAATGGCGTCTTGCTCAAGGTCGAGGTGTCGCCCAAGATAATCAGCTTCATGCGAGCTCGGGTGATGGCTACATTCATACGGCGCAGATCGCCAAGGAATCCGATGCGGCCTTCGTCATTGCCGCGCACCATGCTGATGAGGATGACGTCGCGCTCCTGACCCTGGAAGCCGTCGACCGTATTGACCGTGATGCTGGAGAGCAACGGCTTGAGGTCGCGCTCCTGACGGATGAGGCGGCGGAGCAACTGTACCTGACTCTTGTATGGCGAGATGATGCCGAAGTCGACGCGCTCATTGATCAGTCGGTCGATGCCGAGCTGTCCGATGTAGAGTTTCAGCGTCTCGACGAGCAAGATACCCTCGTTGGTGTTAAGCCTTGATAAGGAGAGCGTGTTCTGCTCTTCTTCGTACCCGAGTTGTGCGGTGTCGATCCAGATGAGTGGAGAATCGACTGGGACGATGGTGCGGTCGGCTACCTCCGGTGCAGCCACGAGGCGGTGATGGTAGAACCAGTCGCTGCTGAACTGCATGATGGCTTTGTGCATGCGGTACTGGATGGTCAGCAACTCTACACACGTTGGCTTGAGCTGTGCCACACGCTCCATCAGCGTACGTCCGAGACCGGCTTTCTCTGCTTCGCGGCACTTGATGGTAGGTGGCAGCTGCTTGTGGTCACCGGCAAAGATGACACGATCGGCTTTGCGGATAGCGGCCCAACAAGCACCTTCGAAAGCCTGCGCGGCCTCGTCGATAAAGAGCGTCGGGAAATGCTTGCGCTCCAGAACACGGCTGGAGGTGCCGATGAGCGTGCAGGCGATGACGCGGCTGCTGGCAAAGAGCTCCTCGTTGATGCGGATCTCCAGTTCGGTGGCCTTGTTGCGCAGCTTGCTCAGATGGTTGCTGACGCTGGCACGCTCAGTGCCGGAGAGACGGTTGCCAGAGAGGCGGCCGATGGCTTCGCGGATACCTTTGCGACAGGACCAGAGCTCTGGATAGTCGGGATGTCCCTCATAGCGTCGCTCATAAGTGGCTGCTAACAGATTGTCACTCACGCGCATCGGATTCCCGACGCGCAGGACGCTGATGCCACGAGCGAGGAGCTGTTCGCTGATCCAGTCGACCGCTGCATTGCTCTGTGCACAGACCATGACCTGCGCTTCGCGACGTAAGGTCTCACCGATGGCTTCGACCAGCGTTGTTGTCTTGCCGGTGCCAGGGGGACCGTGGACGATGGCTACCTCTCTGGCGCAAAGAACCTTCTGGACGGCCTGCTGCTGTGAACTGTTGAGCCACGGGAAGGAGACGGGTTGCTCGGTGCGGAAACCTGGCTGCTCGTCGCCGATCAGTACGGCGCGCAGATGCTGCAGCTTGCGGTCGTCGGTCTCCTGCAGTTCGTGGATGGCTTCGCGCATCACACGGTAGGTGGTGGCATCGAAGCTGAGCTGCACGCCGAGGAGTCCCTGCATGGCGTATTCGCGGAGGATCTGTGCGGCTTGCACATTATTTATAGTAATCTGCAGGCGTTGGCCATCGTAGCGAGATACCTGGCACTGGTAGGGGAAGAAGATGGTCTTCTCCTTATCGTCCTTGGCTGCGACGCGGAAGAAAGAGACAGGTCGACCTGGTTCGAACTCAAACTCGATGTCCTTGTTGGCGAGTTCGCCGGTCGTCGGATCCTTGACTTCACGCTGCAGGATACTGTCGGGACAGGTCACCTCGATGCAGAACTGGTCAAGTGCATTGTAAAACGTTCGGCCAACCGTGATCGGATACCAGCATTTACCCTGGCGGATGCGGCGCTGGATGCCGACCTGCTGGCAGAGCTTCTGATACTCTTCCTTCTCGTAGTCGTACTCCATCTGCAGGAGTCGTTCCTGTTGGGCAAAGTGTTGTGCGATGTTCATGCTTTGTCCAGAAGTTAGTCCTGAAGGTCGAAGATCACACCGTACTCGAGGCGCGTCGGCATGGCCGGATAGTTGCGCATCAGGAAGGTGTCGTTATTGATCAGGTTGGTGCCAAAGCCAGAGTACATCACATAGAACTTGATACGCTTCAGGTTACAGTTGACGTAAGCATTGAAGCTCGGGAAGCCTCCACATTTCACAACATTCTGCTGAGCAAACTGCTGAGTCGCAGGCTGGTAGAGCGGTGCATAGTACTTGTTGCGATAAGTGCCGATGACTCCCAGCTCGGTAGAGAGCGAACCAGCGATGAGGAAGCGCAGGTTGAGGTCTGACTCCCAGACAAGGGATGGCAGGGAGAGGACCGACTCCTCGGTCGTCTGCTGCAAAAGCAGGCGGTTGTTGAAGTTCAAGGCGCGCCAGTGCAGTTTCTGGTCGATCTGAAGGCTGAAGATATCGAGCTGCTCACCATACTGATGAGGCTTGAAGTCCTCGGCGCTGAAGTAGTGGTAGTTGTTGATATGCTCAAAGCCACCACTGATAGATGTGCCGGTGCGTGGATAAGCAATCGTACCCTTGAGACGCAGACGCTGCTCCGGATCAAAGTCCTCGCTCCAACGGAAGTGATTGCCGAAAAAGTGCTTTGTCATGTATGGCACCTGCTGGTTGCGGAAATAACCGCTGGCATTGACAATCAGGCTGTCGCTCTTGCCGAAAGGAATCACCGTCTGGATGACGCCATTGATATCCACGTCGCCTGCCTTATCGCCAGAGATACCCACTTTGCCAGTGACGTCGAACGTCAGGATACTTGACTGGTGACGGCTCAGCTGACCACCGATGAAGACGCTGTTCGACACATGTTTACGGTCGATGAAGTCAATCTCGGTAGAGTCGACCATCTGTGTATATGACTGTCGCTCATAGCCGATGAAGGCCGAGAGACCAAACTGCGACCAGCGGCTGAAGCCTTCGTTGACACGGATGCCAGCGTAGGCTGAGAGACGGCTGTAACTCAGCGAGTCCTGTGTGAAGTCAGAGTTGATGAAGTGGTTGTGATAGAAGTCACGACCATTGGACATGTCAGCACCTCTATCCATGCGGAACATGTGATCGTAAGACTCGAAGTCGATGCTATTGAAGACCGAAGCGATGGATGTGAACTTATCATAGACCGAAGTGGAGTCTTCTGGATTCTCCAGCTCCTCGCTCCATCGACCCAGCTCGTAGCTGTGAGTCAGGTGCACATTCCAGGCGTCGATATCGTTCCAGGTATCGTTGAGATTGACCGGCATGGTCTTTGGATCAGTAAACGACTGATCGAACTTGTCTGGTGTCAGGATGTACAGGCTGTCCTGAATACCACCATTCTCCTGATTCGCCAGCTTGAGCAGGCTGTAGTTGGCAGCCGCCTTGTATCTGTCTCCATTATAATAAGCATAGGAGGTCCACTTCAAAGGCTTGGTAGCCGAGCTCGTATAGTCGCCACGGGCATAGACATAGTCGAGCGAAGTACCCAGGCCGGTGCGCTTGTTGATGTTGCCGGCAAAGTCGATCAGGAGGCGGTCGTTGCTCTGCTGGTTCGAACCTGAAGTCGTATAGCCGATGACGGTGTATGGCACCTTGGTGCTGCGATAGAGGATGTCCTCCTGATGTGGCAGGAAAAGGCTGTAGGCGTTGAGGAACATGAAATCGTTGTCATCGCGACGATTGAAGTAATCCTCCACCATGTGCGGACTGAACAGGTTGCCCGTGTGAACCAGCGCCATGGACTGGCCTGCCATCGTATTGCGGAAGGCCAGCTTGAGGTAGCTGGTGTCTGGCTCCTGATAGTGCATGATGCCAGTCAGAGGATCGAGCGTCCAGTACATACGGTCATCGACCAGATCGACGCAAGGATCTTCGTCATTATCCTCCTTGCTGCTACTTGAGCTGGAATTCTGAGAGCGACCCGCGCCTCCCTGGTTATTCATGCGGTTTTGGGCCATGCCAGCGAATGGCATGACCAATATAAGAGATAATATGAGAAGATAGATTCTTTTCATTCTGTTTGCAAAAGCAAAAACAAATTTTGCTTAGTCAATAAATCGACGAGTCAGTCCGCCGAACTCTTCAATGCGACGATCGCGGAGGAATGGCCACCAGCGGCGGACGTTCTCGCAACGCTTCATGTCGATGTCGACGATGAGTGTCTCTTCCTCGGTACCTGCTTCGGCCAGGAACTCGCCTTGAGGACCTGCCACAAACGAGTGACCCCAGAACTGGATGCCGTTGGTTTGTCCCGATGGGTCTTCCTCCCAGCCACAGCGGTTCACAGCAATGACTGGCAAGCCGTTGGCTACAGCATGGCCGCGCTGGACGGTCTGCCAGGCGGTGAGCTGACGCTGCTTCTCCTCGTCGGTGTCGCTACTCTCCCAACCGATGGCGGTAGGGTAGATGAGGAGCTCTGCACCCTGCAGTGCCATGAGGCGAGCGCCTTCTGGATACCACTGATCCCAGCAAACCTGCACGCCGAGCTTGCCGACCGAGGTCTGGATAGGATGGAAGCCAAGATCGCCAGGCGTGAAGTAGAACTTCTCGTAGTAAGCAGGATCGTCAGGGATGTGCATCTTGCGATACTTGCCAGCAATCGAACCGTCCTTCTCGAAGACGACAGCCGTGTTGTGGTAGAGGCCTGCACTTCGTCGCTCAAACAAAGAGGTGACAAGCACTACGCCACACTCCTTAGCCACAGCACCATAGAACTCAGTGCTAGGACCAGGGATCGGCTCGGCCAGATCGAAGTTGTTGACGTCTTCGACCTGACAGAAGTACAAACTGTTGTGCAACTCCTGCAATACCACCAGCTCCGCGCCTTTCTGTGCAGCGTCCTTGATAGCATCAGCCAGTGCGAGTATATTTTCTTTTGTGTTCGAAGTGCGGGACTTCTGGATCAATGCAACTTTCATAATCTTACTATTATTCCTCATCCTCGTAGTGCTGGAAGAGGAAGTCGTTGTATGGGAATCGCTTGGTGTGAATGTCCTTCACCATCGCATAGAGACGCTCCTTCAAAGCGTCGATACCTGAACCGTCCTTGGCAGAGATGAACATACAGTTGCCTTCACCGAGGCGGCTCATCCAGGTCTCGCGGAGCATATCAAGCGAGATATTCTCCTTGGTCATTGGCGTCAGGTCATCCTCTTCCTTAGGTGTGAAGGTGTAATTATCCACCTTATTAAATATAAGAAGGGTTGGCTTGGTGTGTCCCTGATCCTTGAGCGAACGTTCCCATTGCTTCTTGTCCTTGCGGTTGTAGCCGTTGCGATCGTCCTTCTTCGAGTCGGTCTGAGTCATGTCGCGGCAGATCTCGTTGAGCGTCTCCTCAACGACCTTGATCTGATCCTCGAACTGAGGATGCGAAATATCGACCACATGCACCAGGATATCTGCCTCGCGCACCTCATCGAGCGTCGACTTGAACGACTCAACCAGATGGGTAGGGAGCTTGCGGATGAAACCGACGGTGTCGGACATCAGGAATGGCAGGTTATCGATGGTGACCTTGCGGACGGTGGTGTCGAGGGTTGCGAAGAGCTTGTTCTCGGCAAAGACATCCGACTTGGCCAGCAGGTTGAGCAACGTAGACTTGCCGACGTTGGTATAGCCGACGAGTGCGACGCGCACCAGCTTGCCGCGGTTCTTGCGCTGAGTAGCCTTCTGCTTGTCGATCTGCTCGAGCCACTGCTTGCAGAGGTTGATGCGGTTGAGGACGATACGACGGTCGGTCTCGATCTGGGTCTCACCAGGTCCGCGCATACCGATACCACCTTTCTGTCGCTCCAAGTGGGTCCAGAGACCGGTGAGGCGAGGGAGGAGGTACTGGTACTGAGCCAGTTCGACCTGCGTCTTAGCAGCAGCGGTCTGTGCACGAGAAGCGAAGATGTCGAGGATCAGCGAGGTGCGGTCGAGGATCTTGACACAGAGTTCCTTCTCAAGGATCTGCAACTGCTTAGGTCCGAGATCGTCATCGAACACCACAAGACCGATGCGAGGATCTGGTGGAAGCTCCACCGTCATCTTGCCGCCACCTGGAGTCTTCAGTTCTACCTGGTTGGTAGCAGGTTGGAACTGGAACTGTGTCATCGAACCATATTCCTCCTTGAAAGACTGGAGCATGTCGTCATACTCGCGATCCTTCAGTTCGATATAGTCCTTGATCTCCTGCAGCTTGCCAGGACCAACGTAGGTTGAGTTATTCGGAGAGTCGAGTCGCTGCACGAAGCGCTTGACGGGCACGGCTCCGGCAGTCTCTGCCAGAAAGGCCAGCTCGTCAAGGTATTCCTGCGTCTTCTGCTCGTTCTGTCGGCCTGTGATGAGGCCTACGAGGATGCAGTTCTCGCTCTTCTTGGTAGTGAGAATGAATTCTTTCACTCAGTGAATATGTTTATTACTTTTTCTCTTTTACTTTTTCCTTAGTATCCTGCAGCCTCCATGTCATCGAGGCTCTGGAAACCGTCCTCCATGTCGAACTCATCCTCGTTGAACTCATCCTCACCATACATATCGCTGGTGTCAATGTCACCGAAGAGTGAGTCGAGATCGCCTTCCTGCTTAGGAGCAGTACCCTTCTCGAGAGTGATGGCAGGAGCGAGGAGATGCTCATGATCCTTCACCTCCTTGAGCTGCATGTAGAGGTAACGCTCGCACATGGTGTCGAACTCAAAGAGGAACCTAGCCTTCTCGTGAGCCTGTTCGTCAGAGATGATGTCCGAGAGGTGCGTATGCTCCATGAGAGGAGCAGGCTCCTTGGTCGGATCGTCATTCATATCCATGGCGGTGATCTCCTGCTGCTTCTCCCAGTACTCATCGCACAGGAAGAAAGAGGTCATCAGATCCTTCTTATATTTACAGGTCTTGAGCAGAAGGTCATTCAGTTCCTGAAAGGTAGCCTCTGCATCGATGTCCAGTTCGCGACGGAAATCATCGACTTCGTCGCTCAAAACAACAAAGTGGTAAACCATAAATCTCGCTATTTGCTAAACTGGTGAAACATTACATCATATTGCCCGCAATGATTCCACGGTCGGAAGTGCGGATGAAGTTGAGTACATATTCGCGCTCTGGGCACTCTGGGATCTCGGCCTCGATATGCTCACAAGCGTGAGTGGTGTTGTAGCCACTGGCGTAGATGAGGCGGTAGATCTCCTGGATGTTGAGGATCTGCTCACGGGTGAACCCACGACGACGCAGACCGACCGTGTTGAGACCCATATATTTAGCAGGACTACGACCTACCATGGTGTATGGAGGAATGTCCTTGGTCAAGCCCGAACCGCCCTGGATCATGCAGTAGCTGCCGATGTGAGTGAACTGATGGATCAAGGTGCCGCCACCAATGACAGCGCAAGGATCGACAACGACTTCGCCGGCCATCTGTACTGAGTTTGACATGATCACGCCATCACCGACGTTACAGTCGTGAGCCACGTGGCAATAAGCCATGATGAGGCAGTTCTTGCCGATCTTGGTCACTTGCTTAGAAGCGGTTGCGCGGTGTACAGTCACACACTCATGGAGCTGTGTGCCATCGCCGATCTCAACGGTGGTGTACTCTCCCTTGAACTTGAGGTCCTGTGGAGTAGTAGCAACACAAGCGCCTGGGAAGATGTGACAGTTCTTGCCGATGCGAGCACCAGGATAGATGGTTACATTATTCTCAATGATGGTGCCATCGCCAATGATAGTGTCGCTATAGATGCAAGAGAAAGGTCCGATCTTGACGCCTTCGCCGATCTGAGCGCCTTCCTCGATATATGCGAGAGGAGAAATTAAGTTTTCTGCCATATTTGTTTTTTACTTGTTTTTGATAATCTGTGCCATAAACTCAGCCTCGCTGACGATCTTATCGCCTACGAATGCATAGCCCTTCATCTGAGCCACACCACGGCGGAGTGGAGTCATGAAGCTGACGTGGAAGATCAGGGTGTCGCCTGGAACGACCTTTTGACGGAACTTCACATTGTCAATCTTCATGAAGTAGGTAGAGTAACGCTCTGGCTCATCGACGCAGCTAAGTACGAGGATGCCAGAACACTGAGCCATAGCCTCGACCTGAAGTACACCTGGCATGACAGGCTCCTCAGGGAAGTGACCTACGAAGAATGGCTCGTTAGCAGTAACATTCTTCACACCGACTACGAAGTCATTTGGTTCAAGTGCGATGACCTTGTCGACGAGCTGCATAGGGTAGCGGTGAGGCAATACACCCTTGATAGCGATGTTGTCGTAGAGTGGAGCTGCATTTGGATCGTAGACAGGAGCCTGGATCTCGGTGCGCTTCATGTCCTTACGTACGGCACGAGCGAGCTTGTTGTTCATGCCATGACCAGGACGGGTGACGATGACACGACCCTCGATGAACTTGCCGATGAGAGCGAGGTCGCCGATGACGTCGAGCAACTTGTGGCGAGCTGGCTCATTGTCCCACTGGAGAGGGCGCTTCTGCACATAGCCGAGCTTCTCTGCTGATGGAGCCTCGCTGCCGATAGCTGCTGCGAGCTTGTTGAGCTCCTCCTGCGATACCTGCTGGTCATAGATAACCATGGCATTGTCGAGGTCGCCACCCTTGATGAGGTTAGCAGCAAGCAATGGCTGGATCTCGCGGACGAAGACGAAGGTACGTGCAGCTGCGATTTGATCGTTGAAGTCAGCAACGTCGTTGAGTACAGCGTACTGGTTGTTGAGTACAGGACTTGGATAGTCGACGAAAGTGGTCACAGAGAAGTGATCGTCTGGGAAAATCTCGAGCTTGACGCCGTTCTCCTCGTCCACTACCTCATACTTCTTCTGGATGCGGAAGATGTCGCGCTTAGCCTCCTGCTCAACGATACCGACCTTAGCAATAGCTTCGACAAAAGGCTGTGCAGAGCCGTCGAGGATAGGCATCTCTGGAGCATTCACCTGGATCAGACAGTTGTCAATACCAGCGCAATAGAGAGCTGCCATGGCATGCTCGATGGTGCTGACTACGATGTCACCCTTCTTGATGACGGTGCCACGGTTGGTGGCAGCTACGTTGTCGGCAATTGCCTCGACGATTGGCTGACCTTCGAGGTCGACGCGCTGGATGGTATAACCGGTGTTTGCCTCTGCTGGGCAGAATGTGGCAGTGATCTCAAGGCCTGTGTGAAGACCTTTGCCTTGGAGTGTGAATGACTCCTTGAGTGTCTGTTGATGTTGCATTATGATAGTTTATATTTTAATTTCAAATTGCAAATTACTAATTACAAATTACGAACGATATGCTGATGCAATTATGAATTATGAATTCTCAATTATGAATTCTTCATCTGCTTCTTCAGCTCCTGGATATCCTTCTGCATATCTGGCAGTCGCTTCATATAGACGGCCTGGCGAGCCCAGTCGCGTGCCGGAATGACAGGATATCCCATCAATGTCTGCTTGTCGCCGATGTTGCCAGGGATACCTGACTGAGCACCGAAGACATTCTGGTTGCCGATCTCGCACTGGCCAGCTACACCGACCTGTCCAGCAAAGGTGTTCCAAGCACCGATCTTGGTCGTACCTGCCACACCCACCTGGCTACAGAAGATGTTGTTCTCCTTGGTGACGACGTTGTGGCCGATCTGCACGAGGTTGTCGAGCTTAGTGCCACGGCCGATGACGGTGTGACCCATGGTAGCACGGTCGATGGTGGTGTTGGCACCGATCTCGTTGTCGCCTTCGAGGATGACGTTGCCGATCTGAGAGATCTTCTCATACTGGCCATTGACAGGAGCGAAACCGAAGCCATCAGCACCGATGACACACCCGCTGTGAAGAATACAGTTATCGCCAATCACACAATCATGATATACCTTGACACCTGCATAGAGGATGCAGTTCTTGCCCACCTTGACATTCTCGCCGAGATAGACCTGTGGATAGATCTGGCTTCCCTCACCGATCTGAGCACCTTTGCCGACGTATGCAAAAGCGCCAACATATGCATCTGCAGGAACCTCCACGCCTTCTGCAATGAAGGCTGGCTGTTCGATACCCTGCTTCTTAGGATTAAGTGCTTCCTGCACCATGTTGAGGAGCATACCCATGGCGGCACGGGCGTTGGCTACCTTCACCATCGTGGTCTTGACTTCCTGTGCAGGATCAAGTTCAATAGTCTCGTCAAGCAATACGATGCTTGACTGAGTGGTATAGAGATACTCTGTGTATTTAGGGTTGGCTAAGAAAGAGAGACAGCCTGGACGACCCTCTTCAATCTTGGCAAGATCGCTGACCTTGGCATTGGCGTCACCGATCACCGAACCTTGCAGAAATGCTGCTATTTGTTGAGCTGTAAATTCCATATATGTGTATACGCGTACTTTTAAAACGCGGCAAAAATAGCGAAAATATCTGACATTACCAAATATTCTCGCTATTTCAGTGCTAAAAATCCCTAAATAAGAGGAAGAAGGCGCGTTTATTCGTCCAGATGTGTCAAAAACTGCGCCTTGAAATGTCCGTCCTTCTCCATCGGAGAGATGCGGAAAACACCTTCCTGCTGGTGCTCGTCATACCAGAGTCGGCAGACAACACCCATGGTGCAGCGCAGATTCATCTCCACGCAAGGAGAGATGCACAATGGCAATTCTGACTCTTTTTTCTGCAATCCCGAGGGCCGATAGGTCATCATGTCGATACCTACATATCCCACTTGCCAAGGTTTTCCCATCAGGGGTGCGAACATTCCTTGCAGAATGTCCAGATAACAGTCTCTGATGGCATCGAGCCTCTCTCGTCCAACCTGTAACTTCTCAATGATCGCGTCGTTGCTCATCAGGTAGCCTTGTCGGTAGGTCGTGGCGTCATTGTCGAAGAGAGAGTACCCGATAAACCTGACCTCGTCTGCACCGATGAAGAAGAGCATGGCGAAGTCCTGCACCTTGTCCTCGATCCAAGGCTCTCCCATGATGCCGCCCATTTTCTGTAGTGTGGCTAGCGCATGTCTCTGTAGTGTCGAAGCAGGAACTGTCGAACGCATCAATCCGCGTCCTGAAGAACTCCATGGCGTCTTCAGAACATAGTCTTTGTGCGAAGCCATGAACGCCTCGACTTCCTCCATATTTGATAAGTAAGAGGGAGTCGGAAAAGAGTTGTCTTGGAGACGCTTTCCCAGTTGTTCAACGAGCGTAACTGTCGTCTGCCTGGATGATAACTGTCGAAGAGTCTCTAATTCCTCGTCTGTAGGGAGTTGCGTGTTTTTTATCTTATACTTCTCGTGGATAAATTTGCGCGTATCCCAATCCCATCCCCAAGGCTGCGGAAAGGCCACTTCGCCACGGAAGAAAGGCCCATTCCAGACATCGCTCAAAGACGCTAAATCCTCCTGCAAGCGGAGGGCCGCCAGAGGAGGATTGAAGTGCTTGACACCATGTGCCAAGGCAATGTCATGACTAGGGTAGAAGAGCATCTTACTTGACGTACTTCTTTACTTCTTCATAGAGCGCGTTCTCGTCGCCATCGCGGTATCCGGTGTGCTTGTACACGAGGTTGCCATCACCGTCGAAAACGAGGATGTAAGGGATGCTCTGCACACCGTAATGACGAGCCAACTCTGCTTCAGAGTCGAGCAGGACGTCGAACTTGAACCCCTTGCTCTCGATCCAAGGCTGTACCTTGCCAGCGGTCTGTGGCTGGTCAGTGCTGATGGCGAAATACTTGATGCCGCTCTCGCTCTTCCAGGTTTCATAGACCTTCGAAACCGCGGTCATCTCCTTGACGCATGGCATGCACCAGGTTGCAAAGAACGACACGATGAAAGGCTTGCCTCCGTTTGAAAGAGTCGAAGCGTCGACGGTCTGACCGCTGAGGGTCTTGAGCTGTACAGAAGGAATCTGAGCCTGGACGGCAGCACAACTCATGAGTATGATAGCAACGATTGCTGCAAAAAACTTCTTCATATTCTACGTGATTTTTTTATTTCTTAGATGGATATTTCGTCCCGAGGTTTAAAACCGATGCAAAGGTCCACAATATTTAAATTATAGACAAATCTTTCCTCGCTTTTTTCTTTCTCCGCTGGCCGATTGACTTGGATTCTCGCTTGATTGATAGTGGCGTTTTGCAATTTTGACCCCCTTATTTTGCAAATCGACCAAAGAATTTGTCACTAAATGAGAGTTTTTCCTATTTTTATTTGGTGAAATACGGATAGTCTTTTATATTTGTGGCGCTAAAATCTTTTCGAAACACCAAATATTAACATGAAACGTATCTTCCTCATAGGCTACATGGGTGCTGGCAAGACAACCATGGGCAAGTCGCTGGCTCAGGTCATGGGATTGCGGTTTATCGATCTGGATAACTTCATCGAGGCCCGTCATTCCAAGACCATCAAAGAGATTTTTGCCGAGGTCGGAGAGGAAGGTTTCCGCCAGATTGAGCGACGTTCCTTGCAGGAGGTGGCCGAGTATGAAGACGTGATCCTTTCACTCGGAGGCGGCACGCCTTGCTTCTTCGATAATATGGAGATTGTCAATGCCGCAGGAACATCCGTCTATCTCAAACCCTCTGAGGAAGTCTTGCTGAAGCGCCTGATCAAAGGCAAGCATAAGCGTCCGCTGCTGGCCGAAAAGACCGACGACGAGATTCTTCAGGTCATCCGCGAACAGTTGGCATGGCGCGAGCCATTCTACCTCAAGGCCAATATCACTTTCGAGGCCTCGCATCTCGAAAACAAGGCAGACATCGTGCAAAATGCCGAAAAATTAGCCTCATTACTTTAAGATCATATCCATAACACTCATGCGCATTAACTCTTTTCATCTATATCGTGTACTTATTCTGCTGATCTGCCAGATAGGGTTCCTGTCTGCGGTATCAGCAGCACGTAAAGTCCCCGCTAAGCCGATGCCGAATTTCTCGGAGGCGGCCAGAATCCTGCGTGAGAATCGTGAAATCTACCAATCTTACGAAGACAGTGTCTTCGCTAGAACCGATGAGAAGGCCTGGATCGATCTGATGTTCCGCCGTGCAGCGGTGTGCCAGCAGATGTATCCAGAGAACAATCGTGTCCTTGGTGAGATCACCAGCTATTTCGAGCAGAATCCGAAGCGTATTCCTTCCGCTGCATACGATTCGCTCTTCAATATCCTTGAGGATATAGGTGGATTCGATGATGTCTTCCTGCTGGAGCATTTTACCAATATTCTTCTGCCACACTATGAGGCCAAGAAAGATGTCACTCATCTTCTGCAGCTCAACCACTATGCAGGTTACTGTTATGCCGATATCACCCGTGGCTATCAGCCAGAGATGAAGGACAAGGCGGTGGAGTATTTCAAGCGTAATATAGAGTATGGCCGTCGTTATGCTTCGCTCAATCCAGAGGCGGCGAGCGTCATTCCGCGTGACTATATCAACCTTTGCTACTATCTGGCTACGCTCGGAGCTCTCTCTCCTGAAGAGGGCCTGGCCTATACCGATGATTTTGAGGATTTCCTGAAGAAAAACAGCACTCATTTTTCCGAAGAGGATCTGGCATTCTATAACGATTATCTTGACTATATCCGTACCACCTCTTTCCGCATTTATTCGATGAAGAAAGCCGAGTGGACAGCGTCAGACTCGCTGGCTCTTTTCAAGATGTTCGATGCTTCTCCTTTTGCCAGTGGTACGATGGAGAATCTGACTTCGCTTAACGACTCTCTCTGTTATTATCATGCCATGGCCCTGCTGGGCAAGATGCCTGTACGTCAGGCCTATCAGGAGAGCGACAAGCTCGAAATGAAGGTTTTTGAGCGATTCAGTCTGCTTGATAATATTGGAGAGCGTGAGCTGATGGACATCGTCGATGGCCTGGTCATCACACTACGACTGATGGAAGAAAGTCATGTAGATGAGTACTTTATGTCCCAGCGTGTCTCGTATTTCGTCTTCCGCCTTACCGATATGATCCAGCGTCTGCGTATTGTCGGCAATTATGTTTTCTTCGACTATGTCTTGTCCGACCTTGCTACCCAGGAAGTCGTGATCAACCATCTGCCATCGGTGATGAAAGAGCAGTTCATGAGCAGGGTGGCAGTGAAGTCGCAGGTCGGAACGGTCATTCATGTCAACATGGTTGAGAAGCTTTGCGTCGCACTCTTTGAAAGTCTCTTTGACAAGCAGCCAGAGATGTTCTTAGGAGTGATGGGGTGCCAGACGGTCGAAGAACTGCAGGGTCGCCGAAGTGAGCTGGTGCAGTATGTTTCGATGGCTGCGCTTTTCCATGACCTGGGTAAGGCTCAGATGGCTGAGATTGTCGGCAACAACTTCCGTCGACTCACCGATCATGAGTTCGAGATCATCAAGATGCACCCTGAGAAGTCTCAGGCTTTCTTCAAGCTCGATCCTCTCTTCGCTAAATATCAGGATGTGGCCTTAGGTCATCATAAATGGTATGATGGCAAGGGTGGCTACCCTGCCTCGTTCGATAATACAGCATCTCCTTGGCGTCCGATGATCGATCTGATCACGATTTGCGACTGTATCGATGCTGCTACCGACTATCTGGATCGTAACTATCGTGTACCAAAGACCCTCGAGCAGGTGGTGAAGGAGTTGGTGGCCGATGCTGGCACCCGTTATAATCCTGCGATGGCAAAGGCGCTGGCCGAGGATAAAACCATCTTCGAAAAACTGAATAATATCATTATCAGCGACCGTCCGCGTCAGGCCAGCATGGTCAGGGCCCGTTATATCCATGTGAAGGACGAAAACTAAGTTGCATTTTGCTATTTTGTAACCTATAGGTACATTTTGTTATATAATTAAGTAAATTTCGAGAATTTTGTCAAATTTATTTGGAGGTTCTCGAAATTTTCTTTATCTTTGCCCCACTCATTTACGTATGTTTAAGGTATTCTGATTATTTATATACTTATTATTATACTTAGTTAAATGTTATGGAGAACCCAAAGATTATTGAGACTCCCGAAGTAGTTGTACGCTTCTCGGGTGACTCTGGTGACGGCATGCAGTTGGCCGGTACCATCTTCTCAACTGTCGCTGCCATCCTTGGCAACGAGATCTCTACCTTCCCTGATTATCCTGCTGAGATGCGCGCTCCGGTCGGTTCGCTCGGTGGTGTATCTTCTTATCAGGTACACGTAGGTAAGAAGGTCTATACCCCAGGTGATGAGTGCGACGTGCTCATCGCAATGAATCCTGCTGCGCTCAAGCAGAATGCCAAGTACCTCAAGAAGGGTGGCGTCCTGATCTATGACCAGGATACTTTCGTTAAGTCTGGCTTTGAGAAGGCTAAGTTCACTACCGAAGATCCTTTCCAGGAGATGGGTATTGCCGACAAGTATCAGATCCTTGCCGTACCTGTCACTGAGAGCACCAAGGCTTCTTTGGCTGACTCTGGCATGGACGCTAAGTCTATCGCTCGTTGCCGCAATATCTTTGCTCTCGGTTTCGTATTCTGGTTGTTCAACCGTCCTATCGAGAAGGCTATCGACTTCCTTGCCAGCAAGTTCGGCAAGAAGCCAGCTGTCCTTGAGGCTAACACAAAGGTAATCACCGACGGTTTCAACTATGGTGCCAACACCCACGCCAGCGTTTCTACCTACCGCGTTGAGAGCGAGAAGGCTGAGGCTGGTATCTACTGCGACGTGAAGGGTAACGCTGCTACTGCATACGGTCTTGTAGCAGCTGCAGAGAAGGCAGGTTTGAACCTCTTCCTCGGTTCTTATCCTATCACTCCTGCTACCGACGTTCTCCATGAGCTTTCTAAGTTGAAGTTCCTCGGCGTAACTACCGTTCAGGCAGAAGACGAGATCGCAGGTATCTGTACTGCTATCGGTGCCAGCTTCGGTGGTGCACTCGCAGCTACTTCTACCTCTGGACCTGGCATCGCCTTGAAGTCTGAGGCCATCGGCCTTGCTGTCATGGCCGAGCTTCCACTCGTTGTCATCGACGTTATGCGTGGCGGTCCTTCTACCGGTCTTCCTACCAAGACTGAGCAGACCGACCTCCTCCAGTGTCTCTATGGTCGCAACGGTGAGTGTCCTGCTGTCGTCATGGCTGCCAGCACTCCAGTTGACTGCTTCAAGAGCGCTTATATGGCTTCGAAGATTGCCCTCGAGCATAATACTCCAGTCATCCTCCTTACTGACGCCTTCATTGGCAACGGTTCTTCATCGTTCCGCATTCAGGATATCGATGGCATGCCAGCCATCAAGCCAGCTGTTGCAGCAGAGGGAACCATCGACTACCAGCCATTCGGCCGTGACTCTGAGACCTACGTCCGTCTCAAGGCTGTTCCTGGCACAGAGGGCCTGATGCACCGTCTCGGTGGTCTTGAGAAGACTCCTGCTGGTGCTATCACTACCGATCCTGTTATGCACGAGACCATGGTCAAGAATCGTCAGGCAAAGATCGACTACATCGCTAACGTTATCCCAGACCTTGAGGTCAAGGGCGATGCCGATGCAGATACTCTCGTCCTCGGTTGGGGTGGTACCTATGGCCACATCGCTGCAGCTGTCGAGAACTGTCGCGCTGCCGGCATGAAGATCGCTCAGGCTCACTTCACCTACATCTCTCCACTTCCAAAGAACACCGCTGAGGTTCTCAAGAAGTATAAGAACATCCTCTGCTGCGAGCTCAACAATGGCCAGTTCGCTGGCTACCTCCGCTCAAAGATCGAGGGCGTAAGCATCAAGCAGTTCAATGAGGTGAAGGGTCAGCCATTCCAGATTTCTGACATCGAGGCTGCCATCAAGGCGCTGTAATTAGTAATTTGTAATTAGTAATTTGACTATGTATACACAAGCAGATTTTAAGTCTGATCAGCCTTTGAAGTTCTGTGCTGGTTGTGGTGATCACGCAGTTGCTGCATCGATGCAGAAGGCTATGGCTGAACTCGGTATCGCACCAAGTCAGACAGCTGTTATCTCAGGTATCGGTTGCTCAAGCCGTATGCCATACTATATGAATACTTACGGCATGCATACCATCCACGGTCGTGGTTTGGCTATCGCTACCGGACTCAAGACCGCGCGACCTGACCTCACCGTCTGGAACGTCTCTGGTGATGGTGACTGCCTCGCTATCGGTGGTAACCACTTCATCCACGCCATGCGTCGTAACATCGACCTCAATATCGTCCTCTTCAACAACAAGATCTACGGCCTCACCAAGGGTCAGTACTCTCCAACCTCTGACCGTGGCCTCGTGTCTAAGTCTTCACCTTGGGGTACTGTAGAGGATCCATTCTGTCCTGCAGAGCTTTGCCTCGGCGCACGTGGCAACTTCTTCGCTCGTGCCATCGATGGCGATATCAAGGGTTCTGTTGCCTGCATGGTAGCTGCTGCCAAGCACAAGGGTGCAGCTGTCGTCGAGGAGCTCTGTAACTGTGTCATCTTTGCCGATGGCATCCACAAGCTCGTCACCGATCCTGCTGTCCGTGCCGACAAGACCATCGTCCTCGAGCATGGCAAGCCAATGATCTATGGTAAGGACCGCAACAAGGGTCTTATCCTCGATGGCTGGGACATCAAGCCAGTGACCATCGGCGAGAATGGCATCACCGAGGCTGACCTCCTCGTTCATGACGCTCATAAGGCCGATCCAACCTTCCATCTCAAGCTTGCTATGATGGGTTACAGCCCTTACGGTTACGCAGGTGCTACTGACGAGCTCCCAATCGCTCTCGGTGTGATCCGCGACGTTGAGGCCATGACCTACGATCAGGCTGTCAAGGAGCAGATCGAGGACGTCAAGGGCAAGAAGCCACAGCGTACTTTGAAGGATCTCCTCCTCTCAGGTGACACTTGGGAAGTGAAGTAATCCGGACAAGACATATTACAAACAGGAAGGTATCATACAGATTCGTGTGATACCTTCCTGCGTTTGTGAAGGTACCGCAGTGATTCGGAGGGTACTGAAAAACTCTCCATATAGCATCGTTCATAAAAAAGGATGCACAAATGCAGCTCAAGTGTTGCATATGTGCATTCTTTTTCGTATCTTTGCAGAGAAAATCTGAAGATATGTTGTCACAAGAG
>JAZQQH010000040.1:0-7745 GCA_045628985.1 Bacteroidales bacterium
TCTTTGCATCGCAATTCGGAAGATGGCATTCTCATCCGTCAAAAGAAGACGATATTCGTCCTCCTTAGTGAAGAATAATATCGACCAGTTGCATGAGTCTTATAACAATATTATTAATATTTTCAACTCGCTCTTTGAAAACCTAATCTATTGATAATCAAGACTAACTGCTTCATCTTTTGCGTTCATTTAGAGCCAAATATGCTTGACATGACAGCAATGGAGTATGTTTAACTATTTGATAATCAGGGCTAAGACCCTCGTTCAATGAGGAAGAGTATTGATCTTTAATGTGCAGACATAGTCTTGTAAGGAATTAATAAAGAATTCTAAAAAATCTACTGTTCGATGATTTGAACAGTAGATTTTTTTTAATGTTTGTTGGTGATGCACGGTGTCCGTTCTTTCATGCAGGAATGTCCGTCTTGCAAGCACGGCGTCCGTTCTTTCATACAGGAATGTCCGTCTTGCAAGCATGGCGTCCATTCCTGCATCGTGGCATCCTTTACCGCGTGCTGTGACAGGGATGACAGGGCTGATTTATATGTTTTATAACATAAATTGAAAAAAATATTGGAATAATTTTGAAATTCTATCCAGCTCCTTCAGTTCACTACTTATGTCGAGACCGACTCACGCAACGTTGCCTATCAGATGGTACGTCCTGAGATTGTCGTCGAGATCAGTGTCATCGACCTTGTGTCATCCGTATCTCTCAGCTCAACGACTTCAGCGTGAGCCATAAGGAGCCTCTCAAGCGCGACATCCGAGTGTCGAACGATAAGGACTAGATCTTCAAGCTCATGGATGAATTTATCGCAGATAATGTGAAGAAGGGGTGGGCAGAAAAAGTGTAACATGTAAGATTTATTTTCATTTTTTTTGAAATTTCTGAAAGATCATTCTATATTATAACTGTAATCAAAAAATTCAGTTAGCTATGCAGACAATTAAGAAATTCCAGATCGGTAGAAAGTATTATCCTTCAAATTCAAAAAAGATCGTGCTCATGATCATTAAGGAGCGCGAAGGTAAAGAACTGACCGTCGTAAAATCCACTCCATCGACCAAAGAGACCTTCACCATCACCGTCAGCCTTACTGCCGACGAAAAGGGAGCTTACGAGTACTTCCTCTTCGATGGTCTTCGCATCCCAGCCACTCATATCCTTCCATTGCCTCGTGTAGTTTCAGAAGAAGAGGATAAGGCAATCACCGAAGCCATCAAGCGTGACATTGAGTATCGCAAGGCTCGTGGCTTCGATCGTGCCAGTGTCACCACCGAACATATACTAAAAAAGTAATTATGGAAATAATTCTCGTTATCATCGGAATCATCGTCCTCCTATGCCTTCTGAGTGTAGGAGGATGGATTCTTGAGATTCTCAGCCATATAGTATCCTTTATCTTCCAGGGTGTTGGCCATTGCTTCGGCAATGTGATCGGATGCTTTGTCTGGATCATAGCCATCTTTTTTATTTTAGCAATGCTTGCTTCATTATGAGTGTGATGATCGTGCTTTGCGCCAAACTTTGATCCTTGTCGATGTCCATTGTAATGTAAAAATTTTTTTTGAAAAAAATTGCTCCCTTTTTTGAATTTTTCAGAAATGTGTCTATATTATATGTGTATTGATTGATTAACAAAAAATAAGTAGAAAAATGAAGAAGATTCTTTACGTCGACATGGACAATGTGCTGGTAGATTTTAAGAGTGGTATTGCTCGCGTTCCTGAGGGTATCAAGGCCAAGTATATGGACGATGGCTCTAAGGATCACAAGCCTCACTTCGATGATATTCCTGGCATCTTCTCTTTGATGGACCCTATGCCAGGCGCCATTGAATCGGTGAAGAAATTGGCAGAGAAGTACGACCTCTATATTCTCTCTACGGCTCCTTGGGGAAATCCGTCGGCATGGGTCGATAAGCTGCAATGGGTTAAGCTATATTTCGATGAACCTGGTGGTAATGAGAAGGATAACGTCTTCTATAAGCGACTCATCCTCTCGCATCATAAGGACCTTTGTCGTCAGGAAGGCTCATACTTGATTGATGACCGTCCGAAGCATGGCGCTAAGGAGTTTGGTGACCATTGGATTCACTTCGGTAGTGAGCAATATCCTGATTGGAAGAGCGTGGTAGAGTATCTTTTGGCTCAGGTATAAAAAAGCAAGCCTCTTTCTTGATAATCAATAACTTGATCCAAGCATAGTGCTTGCGCTGCTTTAGATACTCAGGATTGCGCTCATTCCAATAAGCTTCACGCTCGAAGGAGATGGCACGATAGGCTTTCTTGTTATTAAAGCGATAGTAGCAGAGCTTGATCATCCACTCTATGAGATAGAGGGGGAGGAAGAGCAGATAACCGAGCTCACGATATTGCGCAGAATGTATTTGCTCGTGAGTATAGTCACGTAGAGACATAGAGTCTCTTTGGTCCTTCCGGATAAGAAGGAGACCAAAGAGATTCATTGCTTTAAATCCCTTGAGAGGGAATATTTTGTTATATACTACCACTGAGTTATTATTCAGGATCGGACGCCGTGCATGCAGGATGTCCATTCTTTGATGCAGGATCGGACGCCGTGCATGCAGGACGTCCATTCTTTGATACAGGATCGGACGCCGTGATTTCAGGACGTCCAATCTTTGATGCAGGATCAGACGCCGTGATTTCAGGTGTGCGAATCCTGCTGATAGGATCGGACGCCGCGATTTCGTGTGAACTTATTTTGTTATTGCAGCGCCTTGATAGCTGGGAAGATATACTTATAGATCAGATCCTGCTCCTTCTGCAAATTCTGCGAAGAAGCTGTGATGGTGATGACTGCATCCTGCGATGGCCAAACCATGATATACTGACCGAAGGCTCCGTCTGCACGATAAGCATCCTCAGGACACATCCACATCTGATAGCCATAGCCGAGCAACCATGAGCAATTCTCCTTGGTGAGACCCTTCGCCTCGACCTCATCAGGACGAGTACCTGCTGGAACTGATGGCACGTGGCACTTCGACTGTTCTGCCACCCATGCTTCGCTGATCAGCTGCTTGCCGTTCCACTGGCCTTTCTGAAGGAAGAGCTGTCCGAACTTAGCCATATCCTCAGTCTTAAGATTAAGGCCCCAACCGCCACAGTTGATGCCATCAGGATTCTCCCACCATTCTGGCTGATTGATGTGCAATGGCTGCCAGAGACGCTCTGTGAGGAAGTCATTGACCTTCTGGCCTGTAAGCTTCTGTACGATGGCAGAGAGCATGAAGGTACCGATGGAGTTATAGCAATACCAGGTGCCTGGCTGCTTGGTGACAGGATGTGCGAGGAACTTGCCTACCCAGTTCTTGGTGGTATCAACCTCATGAGAGACAACGCGAATAGCTGGCTCTGTCTCATGTCCACAATTCATCGTGAGCAGATCATGCACAGTCATGGCCTTGAGATTGTCCGACTGCTCCTCTGGCAACTGATCAGGGAAGAAATCCACGACCTTGTCAGTCACCTTGAGCAAACCATCATCGACACACATGCCGATGGCAGCTGCAGTGAATGACTTGCTGACTGACCACATAGCGTGTGGCTTATCCGCAGCAGCTTCACCATACCAGTTCTCGAAGAGTACCTCGCCATGTTTAGAGATCATGACGCTCTCGAAGCGTACGTCGTCCAGTGAGTCATCTTCGGCAATCATTGCCTCTACAGCCTCCTGCAGGCTTGCTGGCGTTGCTGTGGCTCGTGGCAGGTCAATGATCTCAGTAGGAGCCTGCTTCGTCGTGCATGAAGCTAAGGCAATAAGAATCAGTGAAAGGGGAAAAATCTTTTTCATCTTGTCGTTAGTATTATATTATTGGTAATAGTGTCAATGAGTTTTCTCTTTGGCCAAACTCTCTGCACTCATAAAGAGCACGCTGCATGAGGCCAATCTTTCGGCTCACACTTGAGGCTGATCGTCTTGTGTGTGATCGGATGCTCGAAGTTCAGCAGATAGGCGTGAAGCAATAATCGCTTATACGGTCTCCCGCCATAGATGGTGTCGCCGATGATGGCATGACCTAAGCCGAAAGGAGAGGCTGCATGGAGGCGAAGCTGATGAGTACGACCGGTGAGAGGTACGAAACGGACTAGTGAGGAGTTAGGAGTGAGGAGTGAGGAATTGTTAGCCTGCTGCGCGTGAGGGGAGTACTCCTCACTCCTCACTCCTAATTCCTCACTTATATATCCCGTTACCGCTTTTTTCCCGAACAGAAAGTCTACGATCTGACGTGGACGATCATCCGGATTCGGACAGATCGGAAGATCGATGACACCGCACTTCGTCGATAGTTTTCCGTCCAGCCAAGCTAAGTATTCCTTGTGGATATTACGTGTCTCAAAATCTTGCTGTAAACACTTGTGTATTTGCGCATTCTTAGCTGCCAACAGGATGCCAGAAGTAGATTGATCCAGACGATGCACCAGCATTGGTCCTTTGACCTCTGGATAGCGTTTATGGAGCCATGTCTCAACAGAATCTCCCGCTACCTTTCCTGGCACAGAGAGCGCTCCTGCTGGCTTCTCTACGGCCAATAAGTATTCGTCCTCATAGAGTATATTCAATGTGTCAATAGGACGTGGAGACTCGGCCTCTGGCGCTTGTCCTGCCTCAGTCCCTTCGGTCATATACTTAAGGATAGGACTGCACTTCTCGATGCACGAAGGATAGAACTGTCCATGCACACGCAGCACGCTCTTAGGCGAAGCTCCATACCAGAACTCTGCTAATTCCAAAGGTTGCAGTTGGTGCTCATACGCATATTGCAGTAGGCGAGGAGCTGCACATTCTCCCGATCCTCCTGGAGGAAGACCTCTTTTAGCATCAGAAAAGATTTGCACGATGTTCTTATATTTCCCTTGCGAATCAGAGAAAGAGAAGTGTTCGAAAATCTCTTGCTGTAGATTGATGCTCAGCGCCTTTCTATGCTGTTTTAATGCTGCGACTTGGTCCTTGATCGTCTTGGCTGCAACGACGCCTTGTAGGCCTGTTTCTGTGCGTTTTTCGAGGTCATTGATTTCGTGGTTGATGGCTGTGATCTCCGCATCTTTCTGCAGATAGAAATCCTCTGGATTCTGCAGGTCGTAGATAGGTGGCACGAAGTAATGATCCGGATCTTCCAGGCCATTGATCACACCGCTGTATGCGCATATATATTTTAAAGGTACGCGCGAATAGACTAATACTCCGAGCATCTTGCCCTGAGCGAACAGCTGGCTCCACGTAGGATGTGAGGAGATATGAGTTAAAACAGCATCCGCAGCCCTCTTTGAGGAAGGCTGCGGATGGTATAGATAGGGACTATTCATCCTTATAAAGCAATGATTAGTTCTGCTCGTTGTTGCCGTTGTTCTCGCCTCCGAAGTCACGACGTGGACGGTCGTTATACTCACGACGTGGACGATCATTGAACTCGCGACGTGGACGGTCGTTGAACTCACGACGTGGACGATCACCGCCGAAAGCCTCACGGAATGGGTTGTTGTCGTCACGACGTGGACGATCGTTGAACTCGCGACGTGGACGATCCTGACGATCACCGAACTCACGACGTGGACGCTCTGGACGATCCTCACGACGAGGACGTGCCTCTGGCTCTACATAGTCAGCTGGCTTCTCCTTGAGAACCTTGGTAGAGAGACGGTACTTGCCAGTCTTCTTGTCGATCTCGAGGAGCTTGCAGGTGAGTACGTCACCCTCCTTGATGCCAGTCTCCTCCATGGTCTCGTAACGCTTCCAGTCGATCTCAGAGATGTGGAGCAAGCCATCCTTACCTGGCATGAACTCTACGAATGCACCGAAGCTCTGGATGTTCTTGACAGGACCAGTGTAGATCTCGCCTTCCTCAGGAATAGCCACGATAGCCTTGATCTTTGCCACAGCAGCGTCGATAGAAGCCTTGTTAGCTGAAGATACTGCTACATGACCCTTGCCATCGCTCTCGTCGATGGTAACGGTAGCACCGGTCTCTTCCTGGATACCCTGGATGATCTTACCGCCAGGGCCGATGATAGCACCGATGAACTCCTTGTCAACGTCGAAGGCAACCATACGTGGAGCATGCTCCTTGAGGTCCTCACGGGTGTTAGGCTGAGCCTCGAGCATCTTGCCGAGGATGTGTGCACGACCTTCCTTAGCCTGGAGAAGAGCCTTCTCGAGGATCTCGTATGAAAGACCATTGCACTTGATATCCATCTGAGTAGCGGTGATACCCTTCTCGGTACCACAGACCTTGAAGTCCATATCACCCAGGTGATCCTCATCGCCAAGGATATCTGAGAGGACAGCGTACTTAGGACCATCCTCGTCCTTGATAAGACCCATAGCGATACCAGATACTGGACGGATCATTGGGATACCTGCATCGCGCATTGAGAGAGTAGCGCCACAGGTAGAAGCCATTGAAGAAGAACCGTTAGACTCGAGGATGTCCGATACAACGCGAACGGTGTAAGGGAAATCAGCAGGAATCATCTCCTTCACAGCACGCCAAGCGAGGTGACCGTGACCGATCTCACGACGACCTACGCCACGCTGAGCCTTAGCCTCACCAGTTGAGAATGGAGGGAAGTTGTAGTGGAGGAGGAACTTGTCATAGCCATTGCGGAGCACGTCGTCAACCATCTTCTCATCCATCTTGGTACCGAGAGTACAGGTAACGAGTGCCTGAGTCTCACCACGGGTGAAGATAGCCGAACCGTGAGGGCCTGGGATGTAATCTGGCTCAATCCAGATAGGACGAACCTCATTGAGTGCACGGCCATCGAGACGAGTACCCTCATCGAGTACACAGCGGCGCATAGCCTCACGCTCTACGTCATGGAAGTAACGATCGATCATGCCGAGTACCTCCTCGTCCTCCTTCTTCTCCTCAGGAAGAGCCTCTACGAAGGCTTCTTTTACAGCTTCGAATGCAGCCTCACGCTCATGCTTGTTCTTGTTGCCGCTCTTAGCGATGTCGTAGCAACCCTGGTAGCACTTAGCCTTGACGTCAGCGCGGAGCTCCTCGTCATTGACCTCGTGGCAGTACTCGAATACTGGCTTGCCAACAGCCTCCATGAGCTCCTTCTGTACAAGACAGTGAACCTTGATAGCCTCGTGAGCAGCCTTGAGAGCGCCGAGCAGATCCTGCTCAGAAACCTCCTTCATCTCACCCTCTACCATCATGATGTTGTCATAGGTAGCGGCAACCATCAAGTCCATATCAGCCTCCTTCATCTGCTCGAAGGTAGGATCGATGACGAACTCGCCATTGATACGAACTACACGAACCTCAGAGATAGGACCCTCGTAAGTAATGCCAGACACAGCCATAGCAGCTGATGCAGCAAGACCTGCGAGTGCATCAGGCTGGTTCTCCTTATCAGAGCTATACATAGTCACGTTGACGAAAGTCTCAGCGTGATAATTGCTAGGGAAAAGAGGACGAAGAGCACGGTCAACGAGGCGGCTGGTCAAGATCTCATAGTCGCTTGCCTTACCCTCACGCTTGGTGAAACCACCAGGGAAACGGCCTGCTGACGCATACTTTTCCTTATACTCCACAGTCAAAGGCATGAAATCGGTACCTGGAGTAACGGTACGTGCTGTACATACGGTGGCGAGCAACATCGTGCCACCCATGCGAAGCTCTACGGCACCATCTGCCTGCTTCGCTACCTTACCCGTCTCAAGAGTGATGGTACGTCCATCGCTCAGGGTAATGGTCTTCTTGATT
>JAZQQH010000041.1:0-1841 GCA_045628985.1 Bacteroidales bacterium
GTTTGTCGTTTAATTTCTTAGATTACCTTTGCGCCGTACAAATCTAAGGAATTAAATCATCGAGTCATTATTACCCACATTATCCTTTTTTATTATGCGACGCAAGAAAGACGATCATACGCTGACGAAGGCTGAGATGGAAATCATGAACATCCTGTGGGATGCGGACCATGCCCTCAGCACGCATGCCATCATTGAGCAGTACCCCGACCCCAAGCCAGCCTACAGCACCGTGGCCACCTTCATGAAAATACTCACCACGAAGGAGTTTGTCAGTTACCGCAAGGGTGAGGAGGGCGACAAGACGTTCTACTTCTATCCCCTCATCACACGGGCGGAATACACGCGCAAGTATATGAAGGAGGTCAAGAACACGCTGTTTGGCGGTTCGCTGAAATCGCTTCTCACCTTCTTTGCCCAGGAGGAGGAACTGGCCGAAGACGACCTCCGCGACATCCTTGAAATGATTAACCAAAAATGAAGCCTTTATGTTAGCCTACATCCTCAAGTCTGCCATTACGCTCGCGCTGCTCTACTGCCTGTTCTTCGCTTTCCTGAGCCGTGAGACCTTCCATCGCTTCAACCGCGTGTGCCTGCTGCTGACGATGATCTTGTCGCTGGTGCTGCCGCTGGTGCACATGACCGTCAGCCAGCCTTCGGCCATCAACGAGGCCATACAGTCGTCTGAGGCGTATATCACGGAAGCACCTGTTCCCGTTCTTTTTGAATATGGCCCGATGGCTGCTGAGCCTGGACAATCCGCAGCCGCTGAAGAGGTGGCTGCCGCGCCGCTCACGTGGGAAACGCTGCTCACCTGCATCTACCTCATAGGCGTAGCCGTGATGGTGCTCTTCATCCTCTTCCACACCGTGCAGATGATACGCCTGATACGGGGCGGGCTGCGCCATACCGACGGGCAGGGTAACACGGTCATCCTCAAGCCGGGCATCCAGTCGCCCTTCAGCCTGTTCCACTGGATAGTGATGAGCGTGGAGGATTATGAGCAGCACCGCGACAGCATCCTGACGCATGAGCAGGAACATATCCGTCTGCGCCATACCTACGACCTCCTCCTGCTGGAGGTTGTGAGGGTGATGCAGTGGTTCAACCCCTTCATCTGGTTCATGGGCCATGACCTGAAGAACATCCACGAATACGAGGCCGACGAGGCCGTTATCAACCAAGGCATCGATGCGAAACAATATCAACAACTTCTCGTTCTGAAGGCCGTCGGCAATCGTCTGCAGCCATTTGCCAACAACTTCCGACGAGGCTCACTCAAACAACGTTTTATTATGATGTACGAAAAGAAATCTAACCGATGGATGATGCTCAAGGCATTGTTCATCCTGCCCGCCATGGGCTTTGCTCTCTATGCCTTCGCCACGCCGAGTGGCGGAAATACGGATATTCGTAATCCCAGAGATACGGAACTACGGAATCACGGAACTACGGAACTGCTGGACAACGATACCGTAAAAGTCAAGGATAAACTGGAGAAATTTGAGGATCAGAAGGTTTCGGTTTTCCAGGTGGTGGATAGTATGCCAGAGTTCTCTGGTGGTAATGCCGCATTCTTGAAATACCTCCGCGAGAACATCAAGTACCCCGAGAGCTGCAAGGAGCAGCATATCCAGGGCACGGTCATTCTCCAGTTCGTCGTCTGTCAGGATGGCTCCATTGCCGAACCCAAGGTTGCCAAGTCTGTCCATCCCGACCTCGACAAGGAGGCCCTTCGCGTCATTTCCGGCATGCCGAAATGGAAGCCCGGCTCACACCGTGGGAAACCCGTCCGTGTGCGATTCTCCGTTCCTGTACAATTTAAGCTGCCCGACAGCACA
>JAZQQH010000042.1:0-141348 GCA_045628985.1 Bacteroidales bacterium
CTTCGCGCCCGCTTTTGAGAAAACACACTGAATAGATTGTCATTTTGAGTGCAACGAAAAATCTCTCGCACACTTTACCAGCCTATTAATTGCCGATCCTAAAAGCCTAAACAAAACACATTATTCATTTCATTAAACCCCTCAATTTTTATTTAATGCAAGAAACTCCTATCCAGAGTGTACCAGCTACTGAAGTAGTTGGTAAGACCCTTGTCGAGGAATTCATGGCCATGAGCTATGAGTTCCGTCGCAACGTACTTTCCGATAAGTACGAAATGAGAGAAATTAATCATTCTTGGCGAACCGTGACCCGCGAGAGCCAGAATACCCTCCTGCGCCGTGCCAAACGCGAACTCGGAGACCAGAAAGGCCTGAAAGCCAGCATCGAGGAGTACATCTACTCCGAAGAGACGCCTGACTACGACCCGATCGCTGAGTATCTCAACCAGCTACCTGCCTGGGACGGTCGTGACCGTGTCCGCGAGCTTTTCCAGCGCCTTCCCGGCTTGACCGAAGAGCAGATTGCCCAGCACTGCGTCTGGCTCCGCAGCTGTGTAGCACACTGGCTCCAGATGGATCAACTCCACGGCAACGAACAAGTCCTGACTCTCATCGGCGCGCAAGGCTGTGGCAAGAGTACCTTCTGCGCTCAGCTCCTCCCTCCACAGTTCCGCGAGTACTACCTCGATCACGTCAACCTCGGCAACAAGTTCGACAAGGAGATGGCCCTGACCAGCAACCTTCTGGTCAACCTCGATGAGCTCGACCAGATCAAGTCAGGCAAGCAGGCCGAGCTCAAGCAAATGCTCTCGAAGATCCAGGTCAACGGCCGTCCGATCTTCGGCAAGGCTCAGCGCAATCGTAAGCGTTACGCCTCCTTCGTAGCCACGACCAACAACCCTCGTCCGCTACAGGATACCACCGGCTCGCGTCGCTACTTATGTGTCGAGATCCCTCAGGATGCGATCATCCTCAACGACCATCCCATCGATTACGACCAGCTCTACGCGCAGGTAGTTTATGAGATTCGTGAGCAGAAGTTCCCTTACTGGTTCACCCCAGCCGAGACCCGTCGCATCGAGGAAATGAACGTCAAGTTCCAGCGCGTCTCAGACCTCGAATCTATGCTCACCACCTGTTTTCGTCGACCAGAAGCCGGTGAGATGGTCATCCCTCTCTTAACTCGTGATGTAGTGTACATCCTCTGCAAAAATTTCCCAGAGCTCAGACCTACACAGGGTATGAACGTCAAGGTCGGCCGCATCCTGAAGGCCTTGGATTATGAGCATAAAGCCTCTAATCAGGGCTCCGCGTACTTCATCGTCCCGATCAAACGCGCTGCATGACGAAAAAATCCTTCACTCCTTCACTACTGAATCTTATTCTCTTGAGACATAAGCATTTCGGCATCCAAAAATGAGTGAAGGATGCTAAAAGATCCTTCACCATCCTTCACTCATCCTTCACTGCTGTTTCTTCTTAAGAATCAGCAAGATAGAGGGTCTAGTGAAGGAGTGAAGGATTTTTTCGCATTCGTTGAAAAACTGTGACTGAATGAAAATATTCATGAAGATTTGCGTATAGATATTTGGTTATATATATAAAATGTATTACATTTGCAGCGCGTAGGACGCTCATAATAATATAGAACAATATGGCAAAGAATACCGAGATAAAACTATTCCAGGATCGGCAGGTCCGATCTGTATGGGATGAAGAACAGGAGAAGTGGTATTTCTCTATCGTGGATGTATGTGGAGTTCTTACTGATCAGCCAGATATTGATCATGCCAGGAACTATTGGAAAGTTCTAAAACATAGACTTAAGAAAGAAGGGAATGAGTCGGTTACAAATTGTAACCAACTGAAAATGCCGTCAGCAGATGGCAAGTCATACAAAACCGATGTAGCAGATGCAGAGCAGCTTTTCCGATTTATCCAGTCCATCCCATCGCCTAAAGCAGAACCATTCAAGCAGTGGATGGCACAGGTCGCTGCACAGCGTTTAGATCAGATGGCAGACCCTGAGCGCAGCATCAATCAGGCCTTGGAGGATTACCGCCGCCTTGGCTATAGCGATAACTGGATTAATCAGCGACTCAAAAGTATTGAGATTCGTAAGGATCTGACCGATCAGTGGAAACAGCACAATGTGGAAGAGGGCGTGCAGTTTGCCACACTCACCGATATTATCTATCAGGCATGGGCAGGACGCACAGCCAAAGAGTACAAGCAGTTGAAGGGTCTGAAGAAGGAGAACTTGCGAGACAATATGACCAATGAGGAGCTTGTGCTCAACATGCTTGCCGAACTTTCTACTACAAGTATCACCAAGGCCAAAGATCCTCAGACCCTCGCTGAGAATATGCAATGTGCTGCCGATGGAGGCAACGTTGCAAAAGTGGCGCGAGAGGAACTTGAAGCAAAAACGGGTCGCTCAGTCGTTTCTCCGCTTAGTGCAAAGCGATTCTTTGAGGGGCAGCAGGTACAAGAGATAGAAAATAAGAAGGAAAAATAGCGCTTTACAGATCCTTCACCATCCTTTACTCATCCTTCACTGCTATTTCTTCCTTAGAATCAGCGAGATAGAAGGTCGAGTGAAGGAGTGAAGGATTTTTTTCGCATTCGTTGTAAAAAATCTAATTATGGCGAATTCGACATAATTAAAATGATGCAGAGTTTCCTTTGTGTCTAATTTTTTTTTAATCAAAGATTAACGCAATAACCCTCAAAAAATAGTTGGAGAAAAGTTTGGAAGTAACTTAGAAACTCCCTATCTTTGCACCGTCAAAACATCAAGAGTAGTCCTTTATACGGGCTCACCAACCGAGCTACTTTATTTCTGTATTTGAAGCCACGGTGGTCAACAGGATGTGGAAGAATTATTAACTTCAAAAACAATCAAATCATGAATCAAAACCTTTGTTACACTCACTACGCAGCTATCTTTGCGCAGGAAGATCTCAACTCCCTTATTGCAAATTTCAACCGTCAGGTCGGCAACCGTGGCTTCAACTCCCAGCGTGCCGCACATGATGCCGCTCTCATTGATGAGCTGATCCGCAGAGGCCTCGATGTTTCTGCTATCTATGATGGCGCGACCATCAAGTTTGCCAATCTTATCGCGATTGATAGGGTTGGCAAGGCTATTGTAGTGAAGCAAGCTGAAAACTGAGTAAATAAAACAATAATAATGCAAAAAATGACGATTTATTTGGAGATGATGAAATAAATGGTTATATTTGCAGCGGTTAGAAGAGTATAAACTAACAAATTACAAGTAAACATAACAGAACAATACTAACATAATAACATAGCGTTCTTCAAATCTTGATTATTCCGAAAACTTGGCGGTAGAAAGAATAATTGAACACAGATTTGATATTGAAGACGCCTGCGCTCCGGCGTGGGTCGTCATTCGTATCATATCGTCTGTGTTCAGGTTTCCCGCCAAGTACCTCGGAATAGCGACATGGTAAAAATGCGATCCGCGTCTTTTTGTGTCTGCTATCTGAGGTGCTTGGCATTTTGCAATCTGACAGAGAAACCTGAAGCAGACGGTATGGAGGGCGTGCCATACCGAAGCACCATGAACAAAAAGATTGACAAGGCTGCACTTGCCAGCCGTATCCTGGCTCTGGAGGGAATCGCTCCAGAAGATAAATCTGCGCTCTTAGAGCTGCTCAATGAGCAGAAAAGATATGGACTTGTGTGGGAAGATAGTCCTGAAGAGGTGGAAGCGCTACTCCGTGAAAAACTCCCTGTACTTACTGAAGACACGACCAAACGTATCCTCGCTGATACTACAGACGAGGTGCCTAATCATATACTGATAGAGGGAGATAACTATCCTGCATTAGTGGCATTACAATATGCATACGAGGGTAAGGTGGATGTAATTTATATCGATCCTCCTTACAATACGGGTAACAAGGACTTTGTCTATAATGACTCGTATGTCGATAGTGAGGACAGCTATCGTCACTCAAAATGGTTGTCCTTTATGAGCAAGCGCTTACGTATTGCGAAGCGTTTGCTGTCGGATCGTGGTGTGATCTTTATCTCAATTGATGATAATGAGCAGGCAAATTTGAAATTGCTGTGTGATGAGGTATTTGGTGCGAGATATTTTATTGATATTTTTTCTTGGGTTAAAACAGAAACACCTGCAAATCTATCATTAAAAACAAAAAAGGCTGTAGAGTATATCCTTTGTTATTCAAAACAAGAAAACTCAAACAAGTTCCGGGGATTGGCAAAAAATAGCGTTAGTAATAATGGACTTATGAATCAGACCAATTCCGCGCATGAACTAACTTTCCCTGCAAATATTGTAGATACCAAACTTCCAAATGGAGTTTATAAAAAAGGTCAGTATGGGACTGCTTCTTATGAAATTATTCTAAAAGAAGATACTGAGGTCAAGAATGGGTATTTCATTAAACCTGTGTCGCTTTTTGGAAAATTCAAATGGGGACAGGAATATTTAGACCAAGCAATTAAAGTGGGAACTAAGATTTCTATTAAGACAAAGGCATTTTCCCCATCCTACGAAAAAGCAGAATACGACCCTGAAGTGCCATGGAACCTCATTAATAGGACGTTTGGTGTTGATACAAACGAGATAGCAAGCTCACAATTAAAGGATATAGTTCCTGAGGTTAATTTTAGTTTCCCTAAACCATATAGTCTTATTAAATATTTGATAAACTTCATAGATGCGGATTATGTCCTCGATTTCTTCGCCGGCTCTGGTACCACCCTTCACGCCACCATGCAGCTGAACGCCGAAGACGGAGGACATCGCCAGTGCATCTTGGTGACGAACAATGAGAATAACATCTGCGAGGAAGTGACTTATGAGCGTAATAAGCGAGTGATTCAGGGTTACACGACTCCAAAGGGCCAGCAAGTGGAAGGCTTGAAGAATAACAATCTGCGCTACTATAAAGTTGATTTCGTTGAGAGAGAAAAGACCGCAGCGAATCAAAAAGAGCTGATGAAGGCAAGTACTGATTTGCTTTGCATCAAGGAGAATCTGTATCAGGAGGAGACTTGCTTTGAAGGCTTAAAGCTGCATCCACAGATTGCCAGATACTTTACGGATGGAAAGGAAGATGGCGGTCAGATGCTTATCATCTATGAGCCGAATGCCATTCCTGTCCTTGTGAAGCGTATTGAGCATATGCCAGTCGGTAAAGAGAATAAGCTGAAGGTGTATGTGATGGCAGAAGGCCAGTACCCTTATACCGAGGATTTCGAGACGGTACTGAGCAAGGTAGAGCTCCGAGCCATGCCACATGCCTTGTATCAGGCTATGCGTCAGGTATTGCCACCTCCTGCAGAAGCAGAGAATACCGAGCCAGATAGGGAGGTGAGTGATGAGGAAGCTGATGGTTCAATCTATAAAAGTGAAGAGCTATGATCGATCTGAAAGAATACCAAAGAGCAGCTGTCAATCAGCTGAAGAAGCGCGTCATCAAGCAGTTGAACCGATCACAGGATCGTCAGAAGATTGTACTGCAAGCGCCTACGGGAGCAGGAAAGACTGTGATGGCTTCGGCTATGCTCGATGAACTGAAAGCCGAGGTGGAGCAGAGCGGAGAGTGCCGCTATGACCGTGTGGCATTCATCTGGATTGCACCGAATAAACTGCACATTCAGAGCTACAAGAGCCTGAAGAACTACTTCTCAGAGACTCATAACCTCAGGACGCTGATGTTTGATGAGGTAGATGTGTCGGGGGGCTATCTGGAGTCGGGAGATATTCTGTTCCTTAATTGGGAGTCGGTCAACAAGGAGAATGCCATCTTGCGCAGAGACAACGAGATGAATCATAACCTCTCGACCTTGGTACGCAGGACGAAGGAGCAGGATATCCCTATCATCGTGATCATCGACGAGGAGCACTACTATACGGGCGCTAACGCCAAGAAGAGCGAGGAGATACTGAAGCTGATCAATCCGAAGATAGAGCTTAGAATCTCAGCTACACCTATCACGACCAATGCAGATATCGTGCAGATACCTCGTGAGGACGTCATAGAAGAAGAGATGATCAAGCGCTCGATCCTGCTGAATCCTGCGGTGAGCTCATCAGAGAAATTCAAGGACGATCTGACTGTGAACCAGCAGTTGCTGGAGAAGGCTTTGCGTAAGCGTAACGAACTGGCCAAGGCTTATCAGGCTATGGGTGTGAACATCAATCCGCTGTTGCTTATCCAGCTGCCAAACGACAACAAGGAAGCGCTTTCGAACGAAGATCAGACAATACGTGATGAGGTGACGTCCTATCTGGACAACCTCAAAAACATCAGCGTGAACAATGGAAAGCTGGCCGTATGGCTCAGCGACAACAAGGACAAGGTGAATCTGGACGAGATTACGAAGATGGACTCGCTGGTGGACGTGTTGCTCTTCAAGCAGGCGATCTCGAAGGGATGGGACTGTCCGAGAGCTGCAGTATTGCTCATCTATCGTGAACTGAGCGATGTAAGATTTACCATCCAGACGGTAGGCCGCATCCTGCGTATGCCAGAACAGCGCTACTATACGGATGACCGACTGAATGTGGGATACGTCTATACCAATCTTTCGGAAGACGCCATCCTCATTGCTAATGACGAGATGAACTACATGACGAAGGCCAACGCTTTCTTGCGTGAAGGTGTGGAGAACATCTCGTTAGGATCAGCATACGTCAAGGCTCCTAAGAAGGTGCATAACCGACTGGGGTATGACTTCCGAAAGCATCTGATGAGTGTATTTGCGCATGAGTTTCATATCAATGAACTGCAAGGACAACTAACCTTTGACGAGAATGATGATGACTATCTGATCAAGATGCTGCTGAATGAGCAGAACCAGAATACTACACAGCAGCAGGATGTCTATACTGCCAACCGTATGAAGGTGGGTGCAGCACATATACAGATAGATGTGACGAAACTCTATGTCGTGGTGCCAAGAGACTTGCAGCTGGCAGATCCGGATCATCAGAGCCGTGTGGAGGTGGTAGAGAAAGCCAGATTGACACGTAATGCAGCAGAAACCAGTCGACTCTTCACGCTCTTCTGCAGAGCGCATGTGGGCAAGTTCTCTAAGTTCGACTCTACCCCAGTATTGCGTGGTGCATTGATTGCCTTTGCTGATGAGTATCTGGGAATGACGGAAGCTGAAGCCTTGCGCATGTATCTGGCCAAAGCAAATGTAGCGAAATGGGAAGACCTGATCAAGAAGACGCTGGCAGGCTATGAGAAGAAGTTACAAGCCAGACAAGGAAAGCCTACAGCTGGGGCTACAATCTCACATAACTTCTGGTCATTGCCAGACTCGCGCAGCTATAATCCGGACTTCTATCTGAATAAAGACAAGACCATCCATAAGCATGCGCTTCGTCCATTCTATGAGCAGATTGATGCCTCGAACCCAGAGAAGAACTTCGCAGAGTGGATCGATAAAAAAGACAACGTGGCATGGTGGTATAAGAACGGAGACAATGGAGCGGAGCACTTTGCCGTAGCTTATAAGGACACAGGAGGCAGAGACAGCCTCTTCTATGTGGATTTCATCATTTATATGAAGGATGGTAGTATCTACCTGCTCGACACCAAGACTCGTGGCAGTGATCCAGAAGCTCCATCGAAACACAATGCTCTGCGTCGCTTCATGGAAGAGCAGAACAAGAATGGTACGAAGCTGAAAGGCGGTGTACTGATACAGGACGGCCTGACATGGAAATATCCGGAGCTGGACATCACAGATACGGATGATATCACAGGATGGACAACACTGACGCTGTAAACTAAAAAATAACAATAATTATGAAGAATCCTGATTCTTTTGGACTAACACCAGAATTAAATTTTCAGTTAAGAAAATTATTAGAGATATATGTTGTTTCTAGAATTATTGGTCATAATGATTTATCTATTCAAGTAGAATCTTTATTCGATAATATAGCTACGAGCAATAATGCCAGATACCAAAGAATCTCTGCGAGTCCATATTTTGCAAAATATCAATTCTCTGCAAGAATAATAATCAATGCAGATCCTTCAGGTGTGCCAAAATTACTTCAAGAATTGTTTGAAGACTTAAAAAAAGGTACAGACTGGAACTTTCAACAAGGATTTGACAACTAACACTTAATATGGCAAAAGGACTTGATGGAAACTTCCTGAACTACGGAATACGTAAGGAGGACATGGACGTAATAGCCACGCTGGCTGAGAAGCATAAGTTGATGCCGGAGTGGATAGAAGAAGAGGTGCTGAAGCAGTATCATGCAGCCAAGACGAATGATCTGGATGTGGATGATACTACGGTAGAGAAGATCATTGAGAAAGCACTGAAGAAGATTTGAGATTAATTATCAATTATGAATTGTCAATTATAAATTAGATAGTTATGCTCATCAAGAATATCAAAGTCTCGAACTATAAGACTTACCAGTCACTGGATCTGGATCTGAACGTAGAGCCAGAACGTCCGATCATCCTGATAGGTGGTAAGAATGGTGGTGGCAAGACCACCTTGTTTGAAGCTATCTATGGAGCTTTGTATGGCTTGGATAAGATGGATGCCAAGCGCTTCCGTCTGTTGCTCAATATGGGTGCTCCTCAAAATGCTGATTCGGAGATTGTGCTACAGCTGACCTTCTCAGGACGAGTGTTGGGGCGCGAACAGCAGTATATCCTTTGCCGAACCTATCGACTCTTGCAGAATGGCAAAGTTGGAGAGAACGTACGACTGAACATGAATGGCAATGTCTTTGCCTACGGACCTGCTACGCCTCCTGCCGAACGTGCCAAGATGCAGCAGGTAGTGCAGAAGATCATCAAGGCCAACTTGCCACAGGAGCTGAGCCGCTACTTCCTCTTCGATGCCATGGAGGCAGGTAACCTGCTGAAGGAAGACCAGCTGAACCATGTGATCAAGGAGAACATCGAGAATGTGATGGGCTTCAATAAGTACATACAGCTGAGCCGTGTTTGCGAGCATCTGCAGCAGGAATATGCTGAGAAGAAGCTCAAGCAGGAGAATGAGCAGAAGGAGTATCGTGCACTGGTGGATGATACAGATCTGAAAAAGCGCGAACTGGAACAACTGAAGAATGATTTGGATAAGTGTCTGCTCTACTCGGCCAACAACAGCCAGATGTATAACATGCTGAAGAATGGCAAACAGGAGGAAGAGACGCTCAGGAACAAGATCAGAGTGACTCAGCAAAAGATCACTGAGGTGGAGGATCGTAGCCGTCAGTATCTAAAGGATCTGGAGGCTCTTGTAGAATCGCTTGAGATCAATGTATTCCTGCCACATCTGCTGAAACTCAGACAAGCAGAGATGAGCCTTGTATTGAAGAATAAGACCGAGTTGGCCAACAGTCAGAAACAGCAGGTAGATGAGCCAGTAATCAAGGAACTGACACATCAGATCGTGAGCCTGCTGCAAGAAGACTGTCCGTTCTTGATGGGTGTGGATGAGGCAAAGATCGTGAGTCAGGTGATGCAGAAGCAGGCTCAGCCAGCTACGACAGCTGATAAATATGCTTATCTGGACAATGAGGAAGTGGATGCGCTGAGAGCTTTGGTAAGCCGTAAGACCTTCAATAGCCTGCCACAGCTGGCGATCAACCATGCACAGATCAATCTGGAGATAGATAATCTGCCGACATTGAGAAGCGACATCGAACTGATGCAGCAGCAGATCAGTGGAAATGACTATGCTCTACTGAAAGCCTACGAAGATAATGAGGCTGAGATAGCACGACTGAATGAGGCAATCAAAGCGCAGGAAGACCTTATCAAGAAGCAGCAACATAAGATTAACCAGTACGACATACAGATACAGCAGGAGCCAGATCCGAAGTATGATACGCTGGTGGAGATGAAGCCATTCTTCGATGATGTGGCCAACACTTTGCTGCGACTGAAGAAGACGCAGATTGAGGCGAAGATGCGAGAGTATCTGAACCAGAATCTGGCAGCTTATCGTGGAGTGATAGGACGTGTAGAACTATCGGAACAGTTACAGGATCTGACCTTCAAGATCTATCATAAGGCAGGTAATGAGATAGCTCTCTCTACGCTGAATGCTGGAGCTAAGCAGGTAGTCATCCAGGTACTCTTGAAAGTATTACACGAACTTGGAGATTATGATCCACCAGTAATGATTGATACGGTGATGGGTGTATTGGATAAGGATAGCCGTACGACCATCATGGAGAACTATTTCCCATCGCTGGCAGAACAGACCATCCTGCTCTCTACTGATACTGAGATCAGAACCAGTGAGGACTATGAGCGTCTGGAGCCATTCATTGCTAAGACCTATACTTTGGATAGAAACCGCGAAGAACAGTGTACGACGATAGAACAAGGTTACTTCGGAATCATGTTGAACCCATAAAAACCTACAGCTTATGTTACTTGAACTTGAAAAATGTATACAGGCAGATACGCTGCAGGAGGATCTGAATGCACTGAAGAACTTGCTGGAGGATAGATTGAACCTGAAGAACTATCCTCGTGGTACACGTCCGCTGTCGCTGACATGGAATAAGATGATGCGACTGTGTTTGTTGGCAGGATTGTCGCAGGCTGAGGCGAGAGATATTGTGGCGCTGCCAACATTCAGTCACAAACGTGTGCTGCGTTTTACACCGAGTTTCTTTACCAAGGATAATATGAAACCGCTCTTCTCTGCATTGATCAAAATGCGCTATGAGGGTGTGGATTCTGAGTCACCTGCATTGTTGAGCCGAATAGTCAATGCAGAGATACTAAGAGGTGGTCAGTTACTGATGGAAGGAGCGCTGGACGAATGGCTGATGAGCCAGGGTGTGCAGCAGCGTGGAGCTAATGGAGAGATTCCGATGCTGGATCTGATCATCGGTCATTATGAAGATGAGATAGAGGCTGCACTGAGTGTGAACAGCCGTCATATCTCAAATAGCCAGATACTGGTGGCTGGAACCACAGGTAGTGGTAAGTCAAATCTGCTGGCTGTGCTGATACAGCAGCTGCGCCATCTGTCAACAGATTCGAGCTATCCTGTTAATTTCCTATTCTTTGATTATAAAGGAGAGTTCTCTGATCCGCAGAATGCGGGATGGTTGGCAGAGTTTGATACTGACATTCATGCTATCCTCCGTCCTATGGAGGAGCCATTACCATTTACTCCATTCAAGGACTTCTCTGCTGCTCCTATACAGAATGAGATCAATCTGTATTCAACGGGTATGGCAACGGCTCTCTGTGCCATTGATCAGGCACGTATCAGTGCCAACATGAGCAATCATCTGAGTGAGGCAATCATTGAGGCTTATAAGCAGACGGGGGGCGCTCCTATTACGTTTGAGCTGATCTTGAAGAAGTATCTGGCATTGCTGCCAGAGCGTCAGCAGGATAAGGATGACAGCGTAACATCGGTATTGAAGCAATTGATCAGAAGCCGCCTCTTTGCCGAGACAGACAGCATTGACTTGCTGAAGAACTGTTATATCATTGACTTAGGACGATTCCAGAAAGATGGTCCTATCGCAAAGGCAATCGTATATTTCGTGGTATCGAAGCTGAACAATATCTACGAGAAGCTTCAGAAGCAAGCGGTCAGCGAGGAGTGTGTGGAGGTGCGTCATTTTACCATCATTGACGAGGCTCACTATATGCTCTCATTTGATAATAAACCTCTACGAGATCTGATAGCTGTAGGACGAAATAAAGGTATGAGTGTAATTCTGGCCACACAGAATATGGATAGCTTCAAGTCTCCTTATTTTGACTTCTACGCCAATGCTCAGTATCCGCTGCTGATGAAGCAGCAGAGTATCAATGACCAAGTACTGAAAGACCTCTTCGGTGTAAGTGGAAAGGAGCTACAGGAACTTCGCTCAGACCTCGGTAATCTGCAAAAGGGTGAACTCTTGATAAAGAATCCTGATGCCATAGAATTGGGATTAGGTAAGAAGTGGAAGAAGATCAAGGTGACACACCTTATATAATATATAGTGCGTTCTTTTCCGGTTATTGTTTGCTATAAGATTCAGTTGTCAAATATTACTTTACAACTGAATCTTTGCTTAATGCCCATTCTTTCAGTATTTTAGAGATACGTATACTGAAGGTTGAAAGTGAGGTCCCAAAAAAATTCAGCAAAGGTCAGCATTTCTCCGCAGATCTCCGCAATTCTGATATACTTCGTCAAAGATTTCGCGGCATCGTTTCTCGCTCATCTTGATCTTCGTTCCTACAGCGATGAAATCCTGTAGAGTTGGGTAGCCTGTTAGATTGACGGAGGTTGCGTGCTGGCCGTTATAGCCTTCGGTGCATAGGGTCAGATCGTAAGCAGGGGCAAGGTGCCAGAGGTATTTGCCGCTGTTGTCTTTGCGAACCAGGAAACTGAAATTCTTGCAATGGTCGTCCTTGTTGTCGGTGAGGTAGTTGAAGACCATGCGGCGATACATCTCCTCGACGTACTTTGGGTTCTGTGTGAGATATCCGGTCAATGCCAGCAAGTTGCTATAGTCGAGTACGGGTTCGGAGAGGGAAAGACATAACAATCCTCCAGCTGTGGCTGTGTGAATACGTTCACCATCGGCGGTCAAATCGAAGCGGCGGGTGGCAAAGTACTTTCCGTTTACTAATTTGAGGTCTGGCACGTCAATGCCACATTTCCTTGCGACTTCGTTATAGTGATATTCCTGCAATCCCATGTCTTTGGGATCGTAGGTATGACGGAATTTGATCAGCCAATGCCCTTCTTCGTCAGAAAAGATAGCTTTCGGACGGCATCCTCCGCTATTGCCACTATTATAAAGAAGAAGTCCCGCATCTGTGTCCTGCTGCTCTTTGAGTACTTCCAGGGCTTTCTCTTGAAGCAAATCGAAATCCATGATTCCTTCTTCCTGGCTAATGATCGTTTCTGGCTCATAGGTCAAGGCTCCCATGCCATTATTTCCCACGATACTCAGTCGCTCAATGGCAGAAAGCTTTCGGTCATCAATACCGTCACGAAGCAGCGCTTTGTGCAGCAGATAACGGCCATAGCCATCGGGTAAACTATCTTCGAATATACCAAAGTTGCCATAGAGAGGAGTCGGCTTAGCAAGGAATAACCCAGGGTTCAGCGGTAACTCCAAAGGAGAAATGCTGAATCCTTCGGCTAGCCAACGTGCATTATACTCAAAGGCCAGGCGTTTGTCATCAGGGGTTAGCGAGAGTACGCCAACCTTTTGTCCGTGGTATTTGACGGTGAGTTGATCTATCTTTGTCATCCTTTATAAGCTCTTGTTTTACCGGTATTCTTGCGTATCTGTGTCAGCTCTTCCATGGTGGAATATTTCGGCTCGGCAAATATGTTTTTCACCTCCGAAGTGTACTCCATAGCCATGGCAATGCCAATGAGATTCTTGAGGGAGATGAGGCCTTTCTGCTCAAATCTTACGATGTTGCTTAATGCAACGCCTGACTTCTCAGCTACTTGCTCTCGGGTCAGTCCTTTTTCTATACGACGCTTACGGAAGTCATCGGCTAAGGACTTGGCAATGTCGTCGGCATTGTCAAGCGTGAAGTTGTCTAATACTGATAATATATTGTTCATAAATCCAGAAAAATATAGTTTATAGATAATATATTGTCAGTTGCAAAGATACTGTTTTTTCTCGAATAACGTTCAATTTTTCCTCAAAAAATGCTTTTGGAGTTATTAATAAGGATATTAAGTTGTGATAATTCATCTATAAATGACAAAAAGGCATACGTTGATACTTGAAACTGAAGTCTCAAAAACGAAAGAATTTTTAAAAGTCCCTTGAAAAAGTGTAATAAAACGGTGAAAAAGTGCTTTGAAAAAATGTAAAATTGGGAATACATTAATCAAAATTAGTGTATAATAAGGTATTTTTGGGACAAAAATGTAGGAGGAATGAGATTCTTTCTTATCTTTGCACGCAAAGTTATGAAAAAGTGCAGGTTATGCTGAAAAGATAAATTGAATCTGCCTTGCGATAATTCTTAATATTTCAGCTTTATGAAAAAAACGTTTCTTTTGCTCATTACGTTGCTGACGTTCATCAATGTTTTTGCGTCGAATGCTTCGTTATCCGTTGGCTCTGGTTCATTTGATTTCAAATGCCAAGGGGCTTTCGAGGGAATCACAATGAGGGTTGATTATTATTTGCCAGAAGAGGGTGATTTGAGCGCCATGCCTATCCAGTTTGTGATGAGTGGAACAGATAGAAATTCTGACGATTATCGTGATGCTTGGATCGAACGAGCAGACTTTTATAAGGTCATTGTCCTGGCACCATGTTTTACGGCAGAAGATTTCCCAAGTTCGATGTATCAGCAGGGAAATGTAAAAAAGGCTTATTCGAGCTCAGATCCCTCTTACATGAGCTATGTAATCATCGATGATATTTTCCTCTATTTTAAGGAGTTGGTTAATTCTTCTCAGACGCAGTATAATCTTTATGGACATTCTGCTGGTGCACAGTTCGTGCATCGTTTCGTCCTGTTCCATCAATCTCCTTATTTAAATAAGGCTGTTGCAGCGAATGCTGGTACCTATACTTTCCCAACGGATGAGGCAGAATACCAGTTTGGTTACTCAAATATCGGAGGTATGGTTCAATGGAATTTTGCTCAGGTACTTTCGAAGGATTTGACTCTGCTCATCGGAGAGGATGATATTGAAAGAGATTCTAATCTCAACGTAACCGAAGAGGCCGACGAGCAAGGGCTGAATCGAAAAGAGAGAGGCCTGAACTTTTATCAGAAGTGGTCGGCGGTGGCTAAATCTCTTGGTATTGATTATATCTGGCAGCTCAAGTCTGTCGAAGGAGTTTCGCACAGCAACAAACGTATGTCTCCGGTTGCAGCAAATCTACTTTATGGCGATTCTTCACAGGGAATTGATACCATCGAAGATAACACGATTTCTTTTGGTTCTCGCAAAATTATGCTCGATGGTCAGCTGATTATAGATTATGATGGTGCTAAATATCAGGTGAATGGAATGAAAGCCATACGATAGCATTTGAACATGTCAAAACTGCTTGGTTTTGAATAAATATAATGACAATAGGCAGGATATTCGAGAAGAAAGATCCGGCCTATTGTTTTTTTATGTATCTTTGGCGCGACTTATAATTACGCTCTGCGAAATATTCGTCAAGGGGAGTAATTATCAATTATGAATTATTAATTATCAATTAAAATATTATGTCTGCACTTACTCGCACCGACTTCAACTTCAAGGGTCAGAAGTCTGTTTATCACGGCAAGGTTCGTGACGTTTATAACATCAATGATGACCTCATGGTCATGGTTGCTACCGATCGTATCTCTGCATTCGACGTGATCCTGCCAAAGGGTATCCCATTCAAGGGCCAGTGTCTGAATCAGATTGCTGCCAGCTTCCTCGACGCTACTGCTGATATCGTTCCTAACTGGAAGCTCGCTACTCCTGATCCTATGGTAACCGTTGGCTTGAAGGCTGAGGGTTTCCGTGTGGAGATGATCATCCGTGGCTACCTGACTGGTTCAGCTTGGCGCGAGTATAAGAATGGTTGCCGTGAGCTCTGTGGCGTGAAGTTGCCAGAGGGTATGCGTGAGAATGAGAAGTTCCCAGAGCCAATCATCACCCCAACTACCAAGGCTGATGAGGGTCACGATGAGAACATCTCGGCAGAGGAGATCATCGCTCAGGGCCTCGTAAGCAAGGAGGACTGGGAGACTATGGTCAAGTATACCCGTGCACTCTTCCAGCGCGGTTCGGAGATCGCTGCAAGCAAGGGCCTGATCCTGGTTGATACCAAGTATGAGTTCGGCAAGCGCGATGGCAAGGTGATTCTGATCGACGAGATCCACACTCCTGACTCATCACGTTACTTCTATGCTGAGGGTTATCAGGAGAAGTTCGAGGCAGGTGAACCACAGAAGCAGCTCTCTAAGGAGTTCGTTCGTCAGTGGTTGATCGAGAACAACTTCATGAACCGTCCAGGCGACGTCATGCCAGAGATTACCGATGCATACGCTCAGAGCGTGAGCGACCGTTACATCGAGCTCTATGAGCACATCGTAGGCGAAAAGTTCGTGCCAGCAGCTGACAATGACGACATCGCAGCTCGTATCGAGAAGAACGTGGCTGCTTATCTCGAGACTCTCTGATTAGAGTTCTTTAGAAGATTTTTTTATGAATCCGATAGAAAGGTTATAATTGCCGAAATCAGGGTATTCCTGGTTTCGGTAATTATTGTTACCTTTGCCCCCGAACTCATAAAAACAGAAATATGCAAATCATCAAAAATCAGGAATTTGGCGGAGAGCGTCCCCTTTACGCTTCACGCGACTTAAGATTGGAGGAGGTGACTATCCATGTGGGTGAGTCATCGATCAAGGAATCAAAGAATATTGAGGCGGAGAAGTGCCGCTTCGAGGGAAAATATGTCTTCTGGGAGACTTACGGATTTAAGGTCAATAACTGCTATTTTGCCGAGAGCGCGCGTAGCAGCCTTTGGTATAGCAAGGACCTCAAGATGACTAATTGTCAGGTCGATGCGCCTAAGATGTTCCGCAGAATGACGGGTATCGAGGTGGAGAATTGTAAGTTCCCACACGCTCAGGAGACTTTCTGGGATTGCAAGGACATCGAGCTGAAGGACGTGGAGATTGCGCAGGCAGACTACCTCTTCATGCACTCGGAGAATATCCGCATCGACAACTATCGTCAGGACGGAAACTACTCTTTCCAGTACGCCAAGAACGTGGAGATCCACAACGCGGTGATCAACTCGAAGGATGCTTTCTGGGAGAGCGAGAACGTGACGATCTATGACTCGGAACTCAATGGCGAGTACCTGGCATGGTATGGCAAGAACATTCGTCTGGTGCGCTGCCACCTGACCGGCGAGCAGTTGCTCTGCTATGTGGATGGACTTATTCTGGAGGACTGCACCTTCGGCGAGGATGCTAATCTGCTCTTCGAGTATTCTAAGGTCGATGCGACGATCAAGGGTGATGTGGTTTCGATCAAGAACCCAACCTCTGGAACCATCAAGGTGGAGGGTAAGGTCGGCGAGTTGATCATCGATGAGAATCAGAAAGCGCCAGCAGACGCGGTTGTTAAGGCCAGTAATTTGTAATTAGTAATTCGTAATTATCAAATGTTTGAATTTGATCAAACTCCCGACCGCCGCAACACTCGCAGCGTCAAGTGGGACGAGATGCCAGGTGTCCTGCCACTGTGGGTGGCTGATATGGACTTTGCTACCGCTCCTTGCGTGCAGCAGGCGGTGATGAAGCGTGCCATGCATCCTTGCTATGGTTATACCCTCGTGCCAGCCGACTACTATCAGGCGATTGTCAGTTGGTTCTGGAAGCGTCATCAGTGGCGCATCAAGGCTGAGGAGATTCTTTATACTATTGGTGTCATCCCTGCCATCGCTGCTATCCTGAAGGCGGAGTGTCAGGTGGGTGATAATGTGGTGGTGCTGTCGCCTGTCTATAACGCGTTCTATACTTTGATCCGCAATGCGGGTTGCCGCGAGATTGACGTGCCGCTGGTAGAAAGTATAAAGGAACAGGGAGAAGGGAAAAATAACCTGATGTCCTACGATATCGACTGGGAGGCGCTTGAAACCGCACTCTCGCACGTCAAGACCACCGTGCTGCTGTTCTGCAATCCACAGAATCCTGCGGGTCGTATCTGGAAGCGCGAGGAACTGATCCGCGTGGGTCAGCTCTGCCAGAAGCATGGCATCTTGCTTATCAGCGACGAGATTCACAACGAACTCACAGCTCCGGGGACGCTCTATGTGCCATTCGGTACTGTGGCTTCGGACAAAGAGGCTGGCTTGGAAGGCCTCCGCTATTGTGTCTGCGCCTCTCCAAGCAAGGCGTTCAATATCGCAGGCTTGCAGAATGCCAACATCATCGTGCCAGAGGCTAACTTGCGTAGAAAGATTGATCGCGCCATCAATATCAATGAGACCTGCGACGTCAATCCGTTCGGCGTGGAGGCTATCATGGCGGCATATAACGAAGGCTTGCCTTGGCTGGAGGAACTCTGCCAGTATGTGTGGAGCAACTACGCTTTCGCGCGTGACTATTTAAATAAGGAGGTGCCAGCGTTGAAGATTGCCGATCTGCAGGCCACCTACCTGATGTGGGTCAACTATAGCGATGTGCTGCCAGGTGTGACGAGCGAGGAACTCAGCCATCGACTGCAGAAGGAGGCTAAGATCTGGTTCACCGAGGGTAGTATCTATGGCAAGGCTGGCGAGTATCACTTGCGCATCAACTTGGCCACCAGTCGCGCTACGCTCGCTGAGGCTTTGCAGCGCTTTGTCAACTGGATCAAGGAGAACCGATGACCAAGGACGAACTCCTCGCGCTGATACGCAACGGCAAGCATCTCTCTTCGCGTGACCAGTTCAAGCTGGCCGCGCTGCTGTCGTTCCCTGCCATGCTCTCGCAGCTCTCCACCATCGCGATGGAGTATATCGACGCGGCCATGGTGGGTTCGATGGGAGCCACGGCGTCGGCGTCTATCGCGTTGGTTTCGACGTCTTTGTGGCTGCTCGGAGGCTTGTCGCACTCTGTGTCGACGGGTTTCTATGTGCAGGTGGCGCATCACGTCGGTGGTAATGATTTTCCGGGAGCGAGAGATGTCTATCGTCAGGGTATTACTACCTCGCTGGCGTTCAGTTCTCTGCTGATGCTGTTAGGTGTCTGCATCTCGCCTTGGCTCCCGATCTGGCTGGGTGGCGATCCGGTGATCTGTCATAACTCGACGCTCTACTTCGCCATCTTCTGTCTCACGCTGCCATTGCATCAGATGATGTCTTTGTCAGCAGGCGTGTTGCGTTGCTCGGGCAATGTGAAAATTCCTGCATTGATGCAGGCGCTGACGTGTCTGCTCGATGTGATCTTTAACTATATCCTGATCTTCCAGTTGGGAATGGGAGTCCTCGGAGCCGCATTAGGAACGGTGGCTGCACAGCTGGTGACTACCTCCTTGACGATGTGGTATGCGGCGGTCCGTTCGCCAGAGATGAATCTCCAGCAGGATGGCAAGCGTAGTTTCCGACCAGACAAGGTGACGCTTCGCTGGTGTCTCAACATCGCAGGACCGATGGGTATCGAGCACGTCATCATGTGTGGCGCGCAGATTGCCAGCACTATCATCGTGGCTCCATTAGGTACGGTAGCGTTGGCGGCCAATGGTTTCGGTATCATCGTCGAGAGTCTCTGTTACATGCCTGGTTATGGTATGGCCGATGCTGCTACGACGCTTGTTGGTCAGAGCTTAGGCGCCAAGCGTAAGTTCCTGGCGCGACGCTTTGCTTATATTACCGTGGCCGCAGGTGTGGGTATCATGACGCTGATGGCGGTGGTGATGTACGTCACGGCACCGTGGGTGATGCAGTTGATGTCGCCTGATACACTGGTGCAGCAACTTACGACCGAAGTGCTCCGCATCGAGGCGTGGGCCGAACCAGGTTTCGCCGCTGCCATCGTCTGCTATGGCGTCTTTGTGGGAGCGGGTGATACCAAGATTCCTTGCACGATGAACCTTGCTTCTATCTGGGCCGTCCGTATCACGCTGGCCGCGCTGATGGCGGGAACGATGGGACTCAAAGGTGTCTGGATTGCCATGGCTATCGAACTCTGTTTCCGAGGAGCGATCTTCTTGTGGAGACTCAGGGGAGATGCTTGGATGAAACAGGTAAAAGGGAAAAAGTAAAAGTGAAAAATATAAATATGATAAGAAAGGAAAGGGGAAGAAGATTTTTCCCTTTTCCTTTTTCCTTTTTTGTGCAAACAAAAAGGGGGGATCTCTCGATCCGCCCTTTTTACTTTCCCCCCTCAGGGTTGCGTTCCTGAGGAAAAATGAACTTCTTTTTTTAGTGTGTCACATGTGCCATTGAAGGCTTGTATAAGATAATAAGGTCTTTCAGGTTGCGTTATTTAAGGTATTGTGTTATGGTTATTCTTAATTCTTTTAAGGTGCTGCAAAGATAGGGTGATTTTTTTGCGTAAACAAATTTTTTTATATGTTTAAAAACACAAAAACCGATTGCACAAACAAAAAAAGCCCTTTTTTTGAAATTTTTTACCCTTTTTTGTGCTAATATTCGAAGAATGTAGTTATCTTTGCACTTGTAAAACAAACATAACTACTATATCTTAGAATAAAACACGAGAAAGGGAGCGTCGGGATGACGGTCCTTTTTTCTTTTTGTTGCACAGGTACACACCGGCGATGGTCAGGATGCATCCGATGATGGCCAGGACGGTGATATGCTCGTCGAGCACCAGATAGGCGGCGATGAGCGAGGTGACGGGATTAAAGTAGAGATAATTGCCCGTGACGACGACTCCCAAGCGCTTCAGTACGATATTCCAAGCCAGGAAGCAACCTAAGCTGGCTACGATGGCCAGGAAGCAGGTGACGCCGATGACCGTAGGGTCAGCCAGGATGCTGATGTCGAGATCCTCAAAGAAGACGACTGGCAGCATGGTGATAACTCCCCAAAAGAAGACTTTGCGCGTGATGACGGCCGACGAGTAGCGCTTGTCCAGCTTGCGGATGATGAGGCAATAGATGGCCCAGGTCAGAGACGCCGCGACGCTGAGGATGATGACTAACGGATCGTCATCGAGGACGAACACTCCATTGAACACAACCAGCGACACACCGACCAATGCCACCATCGAGCCTATCATGAAGCGGGAGGAGAGGTGCTCTGAGCGATAGACCATGCGATTGATCAGCGCCGTCAGGATAGGGGTGGTGCAGACGAGCAAGGCCACGGTACTGGTGGCTGAGGTGAGTTGCACAGCGGTATTCTCAGCCAGAAAGTAGAACGAACCGCCGCTGAGGCCTAACGACATAAACCACAGCTCATCTTTTATATTTGTCTTCAGTTGCTTGTGGCACCAGGGTAGCATCAGCAGCCAGGCGATCAGGAAACGGAAGGTCATGATCTGTGCAGGGGTGAGTCCTGCCATGAGCAACACCTTGCTGGCTACGAAGGTGCTACCCCAGATACAGGCCACAAGGAGAGCCAGCGCGTGCCAGCCGAGATTACTATTCATTATTCGATGTTGAGATTTAACTTAGCAGGCTTCAATCCATTGCCCGTGACGGTAAGTGTGGCATTACCTGCAGCAACACCAGCCTCTACGACGATCACGAGCTCGCCGTGGAAGGCCTTCATCGTTGGCTGAGTGAAGACCTCAACCGAAGTTGCGTCGCCATTACATGCCGCCTTGAAAGTGCCGGCACCCTTGACCGAGAAGCGGAGCTGCTGATCAGCGTCCGGACAGAGGTTGCCATCCTTATCTACTACGCGTGCAGTGACGAAGCTGAGGTCTGGAGAGTCGAGCAACTTGCCATTAGCGTCGGTAGGAGTGACGGTGAGCTGACTGCGATCAGCTACGAGTTCGATGTGATGAGGCTTGCCAGCGGTGTGGATCACCTCCTCGGCAGCCTTATTACCGTTGGCGTCGTAGGCCACGACCTTGAGTTCTCCTGGCTCGTACTTGACGTCCATCCAGCGCAGACGATAGCGATCCAGTCGGTTCTTGCCATGTGGCGCATCGGCATTGGCAAACATCACCTCGCCACCCCATGGCATTGGTTCGGCGTGGCGCTCAGCGAGGTAATCCTCCATCGAGACGTCACACTTCTTGATGCGCCCCTGGCTCTTGCCATTGACAAAAAGCTCGGCCTCAGGATAGTTGGTATAGCAGAAGACTGGGGTCACCTCACCCTCGCGACCCTTCCAGTTCCAGTGAGGCAGGAGGTGCAATGTCTCCTTCTCAGGAGCCCAGTGAGTACGATAGAGGAAGGCGCGATCCTTTGGCAGGCCTGCGAGGTCATAGATGCCGAAGTAGCTGCTGCGCGATGGCCAGTATTCGTCGTAAGGAGTTGGCTCACCGAGGTAGTCGAAGCCTGTCCAGACAAACTCTCCGATCACCCAAGGTTTCTTATCCTGCCACATCCAGTCGTCGTCTGGCAGATTGCTCCAGATGCACGACTCGAGGTCGTAGCTTGAGATCTGTCCGTCATCGTAAGCCACGCCATGAACCTCTTCGACAGGGAACTTATAGACGCCACGAGAAGAGATGGTCGAAGCGGTCTCCGAACCGAGGACGAAGCCCTTTGGAGCCATCTCAAGACCCTTCTCATAGACATGCAGACGGTAGTTGAAGCCAGGAATATCAATCTCCTGGAAGACACCGCTATACATAGGAGCCTCGCCCTGATCCATACCCTGCGTGCAAGGACGGGTTCCGTCGAGTTCATGGATCAGCTTCTGGATCTGACGAGTATACTTGAGACCGACATCGCTACCCTGATCAGGGATCTCGTTGCCGATGCTCCACATCACGATACTTGGATGGTTGCGATGCACGAGGACGAGGTTGGTGAAGTCGCGCTCCCACCAGGCCTTGCCATCGCGGTTGAACGCCTTGTCTTCGATCTCCTCAAAGAAGCGTGAGTAGCCATTCTTGCACTTGGCCGATACCCACATATCGTTCGATTCTGCCATCACGAGCATACCCATCTCGTCACAGATTTCCATCTGCCAAGGCTCTGGCATATTATGAGAGGTGCGGAGCGCGTCGCAACCGATCTCCTTGAGCAATCGGACCTGACGACGGAAGGCCGCCTTGTTGAATGCTGCACCGAGAGGACCGAGGTCGTGGTGCAGGCAGACACCCTTGAACTTACGAACCTGTCCATTGAGCTTAAAGCCTTCAGCTGTATATTCGATGCTGCGGAGACCCGTCTTTGTCTCCTGTCGATCCCAGACCTTATCGCCTTCACGGAGTTCAGTAACAAGGGTATAGAGCGTTGGCTGCTCAGGACTCCAGAGCTCCGCGTCCTTGACTGAGAGAATCTGCGCGGTCTCGTGCGAGCTATTGACCCAAGCCGAACTCTCAGCTACTTTCTTGCCAGCAGCGTCGAGGAGCGTATGGACGATCTGCATGCCGTCATGCTTATCCACTTCTGCTTTGATGGTGACATAGAGGCGAGCCTCCTCGGCCTTGGTTGCGTCGGCATTGACCCCTTTTACCATGGTCGTGCGAGCGAAAGTTCCCCAAGTCTCCAAGTACTTACGCTGATGCAGGAGGAGAGAGACAGGGCGGTAAAGTCCGGCGCCAGGGTACCAGCGCGAAGACTCCTCGATATTCTGCAGATGCACGGCAAGTGTATGAGTGCCAGGCATCAGACCTCCCTCCATCGAGCGGTTGCGTGGCAGGAAGTTGGTGATATCTAATTTAAAGGTATTATATCCATAGGCCCAGTAACCGACCTCCTGACCGTCCACATAGACGCGAGGCTCGGACATAGCGCCATCGAACACGAGTTCAGCGATGGAATATCCCTCAGGAATGTCGAACTGTGTGCGATACCAGCCTTCTCCGATCCAAGGCAATGAACCTGAGCGACCCGTCTTCTCGGTAGCCTCCTTCTCGCCGTTCTGCACGATAGCAACGACCTGCTTGTCAATATCTTTGTCGAAAGGACCTGCGATGGCCCAGTCATGAGGGATGGTGACCTGCTGCCAGCGGGTATCGTCAAATTCGGTAGCCTCGGCACCGTTATTGGCACCGTTCTGGAAGCGCCAGCCAGAGAGCAATGGGATCTGCTGACTCTGTGCATTTGCCTGTAAGCAAGCAAGTGCCGAAAGTAGGAGTGTGGATACGGTAAACTTATTCATGTAGATAAATATTTAAATAGGTCTTGTTTCTTGTCCTGTCAAAAGGACATTTTACCGTGCAAAGATACGTCTAATAATCTACATTGCCAAATTTTGCATCAAAAAATGCGTTTTTTATGCCGCTGTCTCAGAAAAAATCCGTATCTTTGCCGCTGATAATAGAACCAAATAAAAACCAAAGAAATGAATAAGACCGTTTTTGTCACAGGCGCCTCTTCTGGTATCGGCCAGGCCTGTGCTCGTAAGTTTGCAGCTAATGGTTGCCGTATGATCCTCAACGCTCGTAGCACCGATAAGCTCGAAGCGCTCAAGCAGGAACTCGAAACCAAGTATGGCACCGAGGTGTTGCTCCTTCCTTTTGATGTCCGTGACCGTGAGACCGCTACTCAGGTGCTGACCAACCTTCCTGCAGAGTGGCAGGCCATTGATATCCTGATCAATAACGCTGGTTTGGCTCTTGGTGTCGACAAGGAGCAAGAGTGCGACCTCGACGAGTGTTTCACCATGATCGATACTAACGTGAAGGCCCTGCTGATGATCACTCGTCTGGTCGTCCCTGGCATGGTGCAGCGCAACGCTGGTCACATCATCAACATCGGTTCGGTAGCTGGCGACGCTGCTTATCCTGGCGGTAGCACCTATTGCGCCACCAAGGCTGCTGTCAAGGCTTTGAGCGATGGCCTCCGCATGGATCTCTACCAGACTCCTATCCGCGTGACCAACCTCAAGCCAGGCCTTGTAGAGACCAACTTCTCGAACATCCGTCTGCATGGCGATACCGCTGCTGCCAAGAAGCTCTACACCGGCATCAAGCCACTTACTGGTGAGGATATTGCCGACACTGCATTCTTTGCTGCTTCGGCTCCTGATCATGTGCAAATCGCTGAGGTTCTGATTCTTGCTACTCATCAGGCCAGCGGTCCGATGGTTTGGCGCGAACAGTAATTCCTGAGGTCCCGCAAGTGACAATCCCCTGATATGAAACAAGCATTTATCTGTCTCCATGTCGCCATCCTTCTGGCTGGCGGCACGGGACTTTTCGGCCGTCTCATCACGCTCACCGAGCTGCCACTCGTGTGGTATCGTATGATGTTCGCGCTGGCCATCCTGTTGCCAATTCTCCTTTTTACCAAGCAGTTCCACAAGCTCCTGCTCCGCCGCTTCCTTGAGATTGCTGGTTGTGGCGTGCTGCTGGCCATTCACTGGATCTTCTTTTATGGCAGTATCCAGGCTTCCAACGTCTCCATCGGAGTCATCTGCCTGACGCTGGTGAGCTTCTTCGCCGCCTTGCTCGAACCGCTGCTGACCAAGTCGAAGCCACGTTGGATTGAACTCATCCTCAGCCTTTTGCCCGTCTTGGGTATCCTGCTGATCTTCCAGCTCGATGTGCATTATCGTTATGGTATTCTGCTGGGTGTTGCCTCGTCGGCCGCCTGCGCTTTCTTCTCTATCGGAAGCAAAGTCCTGATGAGCCGCCACGGCCATTCAAGTAGTACGATGCTTTACGGCGAGCTGGCCGGCGGCGTCATGCTCCTGACGCTCATTATGCCGCTGGTCGTCTACCTGCGTCCTGAATTGCCCGTCGTGCCAGCCACTTCCGACTTCCTTTACCTCGTGCTGCTGGCCTCGGTTTTCACCATCGGTGCCTTCATGCTGCAGCTCCGCGCTTTGCAGAAAGTCTCGACCTTTACGATGACGCTGAGCTACAACCTCGAACCTGTCTACAGCATCCTCTATGCGATGATCCTCTTCGACGAAGGCCGCGAGCTTTCGCGTAGCTTCTGGATCGGAGTCCTGCTGATCGTCGTTTCTGTACTGATGCAGACCATTCTTGTAAAAAGGAAGAAGTAGGGTTATCAACACTCTTTTAGTCCGATATTTGTGCTGCAAAGATAGCATTTCTTATTAAAAATGAGCAAATTTTCCCTGAAAACGAGAGTTCGAAGGGAATCTTTGCATTTATTTTAAAAATAAATTGTATCTTTGCGCGCTGATTTTAGGGAAACTATGTTTCTTTGAAAGCCAGTGGCACCCTCAGTGAGCTCTAGTCCGTAAGCTGAGGCGCTGTCTGAGATAAATAACTTTTTTTAATTTCTTTAATCCAACAATCAACAGTGGATACTTTATCTTTTAAGACCGTTTCTGTGAACAAAGCAACTGCACAGAAGGAATGGGTGGTTGTTGATGCAACTGACCAGGTAATGGGTCGCTTCTGCTCTAAGGTAGCTAAGCTTCTCCGTGGTAAGTACAAGCCATCATTCACCCCTAACGTTGACTGCGGTGACAACGTTATCATTATCAACGCCGACAAGATCACCATGACCGGTAACAAGTGGACCGAGCGTGAGTGGCTTACCTTCACCGGCTATCCAAGCGGCCAGCGTGTACACACCGCTGCCAGCGTAGTTAAGAAGAACGGTTATGAGGCTCTCTTCCTCACCGTACTCAAGGGCATGCTTCCTAAGAACAAGCTTGGTCGTCAGATGCTCAAGAACGTTCGCGTTTATGAGGGCGCAGAGTACAAGGAGGTTGCTCAGCAGCCAAAGGTAATCGACATCAACACTTTGAAGTAATCAACACCACAAACAAACATTTACAACTATGGCAGAAGTAATCAATGCAATCGGCCGTCGTAAGGCCGCTGTAGCCCGTGTTTATGTTGCTGCTGGTGCTGGTAACATCACCATCAACAAGAAGGAGCTTCAGGCTTATTTCCCATCATCAATCCTTCAGTTCATCGTTAAGCAGCCTCTCAACGAGGTTGGCGTAGCTGAGAGCTATGACATCAACGTAAACCTCAAGGGTGGTGGCTTTAAGGGCCAGGCAGAGGCTCTCCGTCTCGCTATTGCTCGTGCACTCGTTAAGATCGACGCTGAGAACAAGGCAGCTCTTCGCAAGGCTGGCTTCCTCACCCGCGATGCACGTATCGTTGAACGTAAGAAGCCAGGTCAGCCAAAGGCTCGTCGTCGCTTCCAGTTCAGCAAGCGTTAATTCATTTACCATTGGACAATTTACAATTTACGATTGGCTTCGCGCTGCGTAAGGCTTTGTAAAGTCCGGATGAAATTAGCGTCATAAGCGTCATTTAAATATAGTACGCGCGTACATCTATTTAAATAACGCGTTTAGTATCTAAACCAGACCGACTGGAATTGTCAATTATCAATTGTCAATTCTCAATTACCTTCTGGTTGCATAACAAGAATGTAAACAAAAAAACAATTTCGACAATTATGTCACGTACAAACTTTGATCAACTTTTGGAAGCCGGCGTTCACTTCGGACACCTCAAGAGCAAGTGGAACCCAGCAATGGCTCCTTACATCTTCATGGAGCGCAACGGCATCCATATCATCGACCTGAATAAGACAGTTGCTAAAATCGACGAGGCAGCTGAGGAGCTCAAGGCTATCGCTAAGAGCGGCCGTAAGGTACTCTTCGTCGCAACCAAGAAGCAGGCCAAGGAGGTTGTAGCCGAGAAGGCTCAGGCTGTTGGCATGCCATACGTTATCGAGCGCTGGCCAGGCGGTATGCTCACCAACTTCACCACCATCCGCAAGGCTGTGAAGAAGATGGCTACCATCGACAAGCTCACCAAGGACGGCACCTACGATAACCTTTCTAAGCGCGAGCGTCTGCAGATCAGCCGCCAGCGTGAGAAGCTCGAGAAGAACCTCGGTTCTATCGCAGATCTTACCCGTCTCCCATCAGCTATCTTCGTAGTTGACGTTATGAAGGAGCACATCGCCGTTGCTGAGGCTATCCGTCTCGGTATCCCAGTATTCGGTATGGTTGATACCAACTCTAGCCCACGCGACATCGACTTCGTGATCCCAGCAAATGACGACGCTACTAAGTCTATCGAGGCTGTAGTAGGCGCTATGTGCGACGCTATCAACGAGGGTCTCGAGGAGCGCAAGGTAGAGAAGGCTGACCAGGATGCTGCTGAGGCTAGCGGCAAGGGCGGCAAGAAGAACGTTGAGACCTCTGAGGAGGCCTAAACATTCTTTTAATTACAAATTACTAATTACGAATTACGAGGTTCTCGTCTCGCAAGTAATTAGTAATTTGTAATTAGTAATAATAACTAGTTATTCGTAATTTATTTTCAAAAAAGAAAATACTATGGCAGTTTCTATTGCTGATATCAAGAAGCTCCGTGAGATGACTCAGGCCGGTATGGGTGACTGTAAGAAGGCACTTGAGGAGTCAAATGGTGATTTCGATGCCGCTGTAAAGTGGATCCGTGAGAAGTTCACCAAGATCGCTGCAAAGCGTGAGGCTCGTGAGGCAGCTCAGGGTGTAGTTATCGCTCGCACTGAGGGTAACTATGGCGCAGTTGTAGCACTTAAGTGTGAGACTGAGTCTGTTGCTAACAACGATCGTTTCCAGGAGCTCGCAAATACTATCGCTGACCTCGTAATGGCTAACAAGCCAGCTAACAATGAGGCTCTCCTCGCTCTCCCACTTGAGGAGGGTACCGTTGCTTCGGTTATCACCGAGCGTTCAGGCGCTTGTGGTGAGAAGATGGAGGTCGTATTCGAGGCTGTTGAGGGTCCATGCGTTATTGCTTACAACCACTTCAACCACATGCTCTCTTCTATCGTAGCATTCAACGCTGCTGCTGATGCTGAGGCTCTCAAGGAGGTTGCTTGCCAGGTTGCTGCAATGAACCCACTCGCAGTTAACGCTGACGTGATCCCACAGGCTAAGAAGGACGAGGAGCTCGAGCTCGCTATCAAGAAGACTAAGGAGGAGCAGGTTGAGAAGGCAGTTGCTGCTGCACTCAAGAAGGCTGGTCTCAATCCTAACCACTTCGACAGCGAGGATCACATCGAGAGCAACATGTCTAAGGGCTGGATCACCGCTGAGCAGGCAGCTCAGGGCCGCGAGATCATGGCAGCTACCGCTGCTGAGAAGGCTGCAAACCTCAATGAGGGTATGATCCAGAACATCGCTAAGGGTCGTATGGCTAAGTTCTTCAAGGAGAACTGCCTCGTTGAGCAGGAGTTCATCAGCGACAGCAAGTTGAGCGTTCAGCAGTACCTCGACAAGATCCAGAAGGGTCTTACCGCTACTGCTTTCAAGCGTATCAACCTCAATCAGGACTAATTCTCTGACGAGAAAATTACATTTTCTGTCAGAAAAAATTACAAATTACTAATTACAAATTACATGGTGTTGCGACACAATGTAGTAATTAGTAATTTGTAATTAGTAATTATAAAATCTATGGCAACGAGCCATAGATTTTATCGGGGTTTAGCGCAGCTGGTAGCGCGCTACGTTCGGGACGTAGAGGTCGCCCGTTCGAATCGGGTAACCCCGACATTTTAAAGGAGTCAACACTAGTAAAGTAGTGTTGACTCCTTTAATGTAATGGGTCAACACTAGTATTGTAGTGTTGACTTTTTTGATGTATTGGGTCAACACTAGTATTGTAGTGTTGACTTTTTTGATGTATTGGGTCAACACTGGTATTGTAGTGTTGACTCCTTTGATGTAATGGGTCAACACTGGTATTGTAGTGTTGACCCAATATATGAATTATCGCTTGAACTTAAATCCAGTCTTCATTCCCTTAAAATTCTGAGCGATGGCGCCGATATTGCCTAAGGTCGACTGACCGTTGCTGAGGCTGCCGGCTGCAGAGAAGAGGGAGAGGACCTTGCTGCTATCGAAGCAGAGGCTCATGAGATTGCCGCTGATGGTCACGTAGGCGTTGATATTCATGCCATTGGCCGTGGTGATGCCAACGATCTTGTTCTTGGCGTCGAATACGTATGTGCCTGTGTTCGTGCGGCTTCCGATGGTGTAAGTGACTTTGCCATCGCGGGTAAAGGTGAAGGAGAGCTTGCCAGGAGTGATACCTGCCATCTTGTAGATTGAGACGAGCTGGTTCTCTACCTTCGCTGCCGCAGCTGCACCGCCGGCCTGGGTGAGGAGGTTATCGCTCTCGAACTGAACGCTTGGTTCTGTATAGGTCCAGGTGCCAACTAGATTGGCCTGAGTCGTTGTGATGCTGCCAGTGACGCTTGCCAGGATGTTTCCAAGTACACCACCGATTCCGCCTTGCTCAGCAGAGGCTGCTCCAGCGTTGGCAATTCCTCCCAAGATCTCTCCCAAAGGATTCTGAGCGTTAGTGCTGGCCTGTTGTGTCTGATTTGTAGTTCCTTGGTTGGTGCCAGGCTGTGAACTTGTCGCTGGCATAGGTGCCATGCAACCGGTCAAAAGTGCCGTTGCAAGAGCATAAAACGCGATTTTTTTCATATTAATATTTATAGATTATTCTTTTGTCTTGGTTTCTACTTCTTGTGAATCGTCGTTATCTTCCTTGTCCTGAGCCAGACGTGTGAAACGCTGGTCGCAGATGAGCAAGCTGTCGCCTGGGTCCATCATGCTAGGTTGGAAGAAGCGGTTGGTGCAGTCTTCCCAACCGATGAAGCGATGGGTGAGGCGTTCGAGGACGACGAACTTGTAGCGCAAAGGGAAGCGGATGGCCGATCGGTCGAACGTGACGCTCCAGATGCCACGACTGACCTGCTCCATCGGGAGGGAGAGAGCGGGGTTCCAGTTGCCGAGCACGTCGGTATTGCCGATGAGCGCTAACTGCCAGTTATCCTGCAGCTTACCAGCCTCGCAAACCATCGTCATACGGTTCGGAGTTAGTTCGTCGACCAATGGATGCGCGGTGTTATAGAGCTGTTGTATCTCGTGACGGCGACGGAAGGCCAGCGAGAAGAAGCTGCGGATTTGTGGCAGACGACGCCAGATGTCCCAGATATGAAGCGTCGGTACTCCTGTGGCCTCGCTGATGTCTGCAATCAGATGACCATTGCCAAACTCATTTCTCAGCACATGGCGCTGATATGCCAGCACGTAGTGATAATGCTGGTTGTTGAGGAGGTCTGACTCCACCTCGACAAACCAGTTGCCGCGGCCGTCATTGTCCATCTCGATGGCATTTTTGGGGAGTTTGCTGCCGATGGCAGGCTTCTTGCCTGTGGTGACGTAGAGCTGCGCGCCCCACTGTGTCTGGTATTCGATATGCAGGAAAATGGTCATAATCGTGTCTGAAAAATAAGGTCTGAAATGGTGAAAGACGACTCTTTCTGAGGGCGAATATACTAATAATGTCTGTAGTAACAAAATTTTTTCGGTCAAAAGTACACATTTTAAATATTATTTGTGCTTTTGAGGTGTTTAAAAACATACTTTTAGTTGGGTATGACTGATTTTTTCACTATCTTTGCGCCGCGAAAAACGGGTACAAAAGCCCATTTATTTTTTATGTACAATAACAATCAGAAAAAAACAGTCAAGTGGAAGCGCTTCAGTGGCGCTTCGTACGCTGCTTTCCAGAGCCTCCATCGCGAGGTAGGAATCGGTGTCCTGACCGTGGCTATGCTCAGCAGTGCTGGCTTGAAGGCTATGGCAGGCGAGGCTGGCTCGATGTCTGTTGCTGCGGGTGCTCGCACTAATGCTGGAGCCCTCGACACGGCAGGCGCGGTCGGTGACGATTCGCTGAAGGTAGACGTATTGCAGGACGTTGAGGTCCTTGCCACTCGCGTGTCGCTCACTGCTGAGCAGACACCACGTATGGTGACTGTACTGCGCGCTGCAGATATCGCAGCGGCTGCGGTACACAGTGTGAATGATCTCTTGGAGTATGCTGTCGGCGTGGATGTGCGGCAGCGCGGAGAATTTGGAGTTCAGACCGACGTTTCGGTCAGAGGTGGAAATTTCGATCAGATTACGGTTCTGCTCAATGGCGTGAATATCTCTTCACCCCATACTGGGCACTTGACAGCCGACTTCCCAGTCACTGCGCTCGACATTGAGCAGGTGGAGGTACTGGAAGGTCCGGCAGCGCGTGTCTTTGGCACCAGTGCATTTACGGGTGTCATCAATATCGTCACGCGCAAGGCTGTCGTGTCTGACGATGATCCGCAGCAGTTCGGTGGCAAGGCGCATGTCTATGGCGGTTCGTACGGCTATGCCGGTGGCGACCTCTCGCTGACGTCGGCTAACTCGCTGGGACAGAACACCTCACTGACCAATCTGCTGACCGGTGGCTACAGCCGTAGCGATGGTGCTACACCTAACTCCGATTTCGGTTCGACCCGTGTCTTCTATCAAGGCTCGCTGCAGCACAAGGACATGACGGTCGATGGCCAGTTCGGCTACAGCTACAAGGATTATGGTGCCAACACATTCTATGGCGCCTCGTCGACCGACCAGTGGGAGAGTAACGAACGCCTGATCGCGGCGTTGCAGATGCAGGTGCCTCTCGGCCAGTCATGGAACCTGAAGGCCGGAGCCGACTGGAACCGCTGGTATGATCATTATCAGTGGCATAAGGACAGTCCTGCCGGTGAGAACTTCCATCAGGTCGATGCTGCTGCCTGGAAGGCTTTGATCAATCATTCGTCTGCGCATGGCAAGACCAACTTCGGCTATGAGGGACGCTATGAAGGCATCTACAGCACCAAGCTCGGCCTTCCGCTCGCTGAGAATGAGTGGAAGAAGACGGCAGGCCATGATGCGGATGGTGACATATATTATAAGTATAAGGACAGTCGTGTCAATCACAACCTCTTCTTGGAGCATGACGTCCTGCTTGATCAGTGGACCATCAGCTTAGGTCTGTTGGCCAACAGCAATTCGGGCCTCGATCACCGCTGGCGCTTCTACCCGGGTGTGGATATTGCCTGGAGACCTTCTTCCTTCTGGAAAGTGTTTGCCTCTTGGAACATGGCGCTCCGCCTGCCGACCTTCACTGACCTCTATTATAGTGGTGCCAACATCATCGGCAACTCTGACCTCAAGCCTGAGAAGACACAGGACGTGAGCCTCGGTGTCCGTTATCGTCGCACCGGTTGGCACATCGAGGCGCAGGCCTTCTATAGCCACAAGCAGGATATGATCGACTGGGTTATCTTCAATCCTTCGGAGAAGCGTCCTGGCGAGGATGAATCCTTTGCGGATGGCAAGACATTCCACTCGACCAACTTCCGTCTGGACAACGTCGGCATCGAGACTCAGGTGGCCTTCCTGCCTCGCGAGCTGAACCCTGAGTCTCCGCTCCAGAAGCTGAGCCTGCAGTGGGCCTATCTTGACCAGTCATCGTCATACGAGCGCTCTATCCTGTCGAGCAAGTACGCCATGATGTACCTCCGCAACAAGCTCGTGGCTCAGGCCGAAACCCGTCTGTTCTCGCACCTTGACCTCTCTATGGCATGGCGCTGGATGGATCGAATCGGAGACGAAAACCCAAGCTATGGTTTGCTTGACGCGCGTCTGTCATGGTCAATGAAGAAGGCAAAGATCTATTGTGATTTGACCAATATCCTCAATAAGAAATACTACGAATATACCTTTGTAGAGCAGCCGGGAATGCTGATTAAGGGCGGCATTCTGGTCAATTTCTAACCAATAAACGGTCATATTTTTAGAATAAAAACATAAGGAAAAGCGTTGATAACTCTGAAATCAACGCTTTTTTTTATGTATTTTTGGTTAAAAGAAGAAAAAATTAATCAATTTGGAAAGTGCTGAAAATCAATTCATGTAACATTTGGAAAGATAATTGTAACAGTAGATATTGTAAAAGTAACAATTTTCCTCCCTTTTGCAACGCGAAATATTTGCTTTTTTTATCAAAAATATGTATCTTTGCCGCGTTGTTTAATAATAACACGCATACCAAGTATATTCTTGTTGCCAGATTCACATTACCTATTTACAATATTTTCTTATTTGATGATAATGACAAACTGTTGTCCATTATCCGTTGAGCAACCGTCGGATTTCTATAGTTCCGAATTGGGAATTATACAGATCCGACGGTCTGCGAAAACGAAAATCAAAAAAGAGGAAATTCGATAGCAGAGATTTAGTGAAAAACAAACAACTATTATCTATTATAAAACTAATTCACAATGAAAAAAACAATGCAGAAAGGACAACGGCTCCTGGCTTTGTTGATTGCGGTTTGGTGTTTCTGCGCAACAGCGTGGGCACAGGACGCTTTCATCAAAGGTGTTGTAGTGGACTCTCAGGGTGAGAGTATCATTGGAGCAACGGTTGTACTCAAGTCGAATAAGACTGTGGGTACCACAACCGACCTTGATGGTAACTTCTCTTTGAAGGTGCCAAGTGCAAAATCTACCCTCGTGGTTTCTTACGTGGGTATGAAGACAGTGGAGGTCACTGGTAACGGTAAGACCCTCCGCATTGTTCTCGACGAAGACAACGAGCAGTTGGAAGAAGTCGTAGTAGTAGGTTACGGCCAGCAGAAGAAGGCCTCAGTCGTCGGTGCTATTACCCAGGCTTCTGGTAAGACCCTCGAGCGTGCTGCAGGTATCACCAGTGTCGGTGCTGCTTTGACTGGTAACCTCCCTGGTGTTGTAACCATGACCTCTTCGGCAGTTCCTGGTGAGGAAGATCCTAAGATCGTGATCCGTGGTTCTTCTACATGGAATGACGCAGGTCCACTCGTACTTGTCGATGGTATCGAGCGTTCTATGAGTTCTGTCGAAATCGGTTCGGTTGAGAACATCTCAGTATTGAAGGATGCATCTGCTACTGCAGTTTACGGTGTACGTGGTGCTAACGGTGTAATTTTGATTACTACCAAGCGTGGTCAGGAGGGTCGTCCTCAGATCAACGTTCGCGCTAACGCCATCATGAAGGTTCCTTCAAAGCTCCCTGGAAAGGCTGATTCTTATGACGCTTACATGATGCGTAACAAGGCTGTTGAGCATGAGTTGAGCCTCAGCCCTGCATCTTGGGGTTACTACCGTCCAACCAGCTTCATCGAGAACTATCGCAATCAGGGCGATAAGCGTGATGAGTTCGGTACCCTTTATTCAGAGCGTTATCCAAACGTTGACTGGCAGAAGGAGATCTTCAAGGATTTCTGTATGTCATACAATGCTGGCATCGATATCAGCGGTGGTACCAAGCATGTACGTTACTTCGCAGCTGTCGATTATGTAAATGAGGGTGACCTCTTTAAGGAGTTCGATAGCGGTCGTGGTTATACTCCTAAGTATGGTTATAACCGACTCAATGTCCGTTCAAACCTTGACTTCAAGATTACCAATACTACTACCTTCCGCGTAAGCCTCGCAGGTTCTGCTGGTATCGTGGAGAATACTTATGAGAATGCTAACCTCGATGAATGGCAGGTTTCACAGCAGTTTGCTGCTGCTTATCAGTTGGCTCCAGATGTATTCGCTCCTCGTATGGAGGATGGTAGCTATGGTTACTATACTTTGGTATCAAACGTTACCAACCCAGTACAGAAGTTTACCTTGGCTGGTACCAACAAGACTACCAATACCAACATTACTACTGACTTCGTTTTGGAGCAGGACCTCAAGTTCATCACCCCAGGTTTGACCTTCCGTGGTAGTGTTTCTTGGGATAACCGCTTCCAGGAGAAGAATCGTGGTATTAATGACCTTTATAATAATCCTGAGCGTACATATATTGATCCTGAGACAGGTAACCGCGCTTTGTATGAGGGTTATGATGCAAACCAGAAGTTCGACTTCTCAGAGGGTCGTCACTGGAGCATCAGCAACGGTTCTGTACAGGACTGGGCAACCACTCGTAACATGGACTACCGTATGCAGCTCAACTGGGCTCGTAAGTTCGGTAAGCATGACGTAACTGCCATGGGCGTATTCAACCGTCAGGAGTATGTACAGGGTTCTAACCCTACCTCTTATCGTGAGAGCTGGGCATTCCGTGCAACTTACAACTACGCAGATCGTTATAATGTGGACTATAACGGTGCTTACAACGGTTCTGAGAAGTTCTCAAGCAAGTATCGTTTCGGTTTCTTCCAGTCAGGTGCTGTAGGTTGGACTATCACCAACGAGCCATTCATGAAGCCTGTTAAGGATTATCGTGTTGGCGATATGCATTTGCTCGATATGATCAAGTTCCGCTACTCTTATGGTGAGATCGGTGACGACTACGGTAGCCCACGTTGGGCCTTCCAGAACCAGTGGTCATACGGTGGTTCATCTAAGTTGGATGTAAACCAGGGTTCTTCTCCATATACATGGTATAAGGAGGGTACTATCGGTAACCCAGACATTCACTGGGAGGTTGTTCGTAAGTCAAACTTCGGTATTGACTACTCTTTCCTCGATGGCATGGTCGCAGGTTCTGTTGATATCTTCCAGGATAAGCGTTCTGATGTCCTCGTAGGTGGTGGCAGCCGTGCACTTCCTAGCTATTATGGTACTTCTGCTCCAACCGCTAACATCGGTAAGGTTAACTCTAATGGTTATGAGATCGAGCTTCGTCTGAACAAGACCTTCAAGGCTGGTCACCGAGTTTGGGCTAACATGAGCATGACTCATGCAGAGAATAAGGTCATCGTATCTGATGATAAGGAGTTGCTCCCAGGTTACCGCAAGGCTGTAAACTATGCAATCGGCCAGCCACGCTATGCTGTTAATGGTGGCTTCATCAATACTGTCGATGATCTCTATGGTTCACCAAAGCATGATTCTGCTGATGGCCAGAAGCTCGTAGGTGACTACTACATCGTTGACTTCAACGGTGATGGTGTAATCGACGTGAATGATAACGCACCTTATGGTTATACCGGTACTCCTGAGAATACTTACAACGCAACTATCGGTTATGCATATAAGGGCTTCAGCTGCTTCGTACAGTTCTATGGCGTAACTAATGTAAACCGTAGTGTAAACCTCACCTCATTCGCATACGAGGGTGGTGTACTTAACACTGTATTCGATCAGGGTTCATGGTGGAGTGAGAAGGGAGCAGATGCCGACGTCGTTACCCCACGTCTTGTTACTTCTCCAAGCTACTTCTATAGCACTCAGATGAACTATGATGGTTCATACGTTCGTTTGAAGAATATTGAGGTTGCTTATGAGTGGAATAAGGGTTGGGTGAAGAAGCTCGGTTTGAATAACCTTCGTCTCTTCCTCAGTGCCAACAACCTTTGGATGTACACCAACATGCCAGATGACCGTGAGGCCAATGGCGCACAGGTTGCTGCATATCCTACCGTTAAGCGTTTCAACCTCGGTCTTAAGTTCTCGCTCTAAGCTAACGAAAACGATAACGAAAACGATAACTTAGAAAGTAACTAAAAAAATATGAAACACATTATATATAATATAGCAGGTCTTTCACTCAGCGCTGTCTTGGCTTTGAGCGCAACCTCCTGCAACGATTATCTCGACCGCGACCCATCTCTCGATGTGTCAGAGACCGTCGCTTTCGAGAACTTCAAGAACTTCCAGGGTTTCGTCGAGGAGATGTACGCTTGTATCCCTGAGAAGGAGAGTTGCTTCTGGTGTACTACTTTCAACTGGGGCGACGACGAGATTATGAACGATGGTGCGGGTAACAGCCACCTCACTCACCACATGGATATTGGTGACTATCGTCACTGGATGAATGATGGACAGAACTACCTCGGAGGTGCAAATGTAAACCCTGGCGGTGGTAAGTTCGATCATCGTATCTATGATCACTCATGGTATTGCATCCGTAAGTGTAACTTGGGTTTACAGGCTATTGAGAATGGTTTGTTTACCGGCACTAAGGAGCAGCAGAACATCCTTTTGGGTCAGCTTTACTTCTTCCGTGCTTGGTGGCACCATGAGGTAATGATGTACTTTGGCGGCCTTCCTTACATTGACAAGGTATTCGATAGCAATGAGGTAATGGATCTTCCACGTCTTACTTATCAGGAGTGTGCACGTCGTGTAGCTGACGACTTCAAGAAGGCTGCAGATTTGCTTCCTGCTAACTGGGATGAGTGTGGTCCTGGTCGTGAGACTACTGGTAAGAACCAGATTCGTGTAACCCGTACTGCAGCTCTTGGCTATGCTGGTAAGTGTCTTCTCTGGGCTTCTTCTCCTTTGATGGAGAATCATGATCAGGGTGTGATGGTTGCTGGTGATCTGACTTACAAGTACAACCAGTCACTTGCCAATGAGGCTGCTACCATCCTCGGTACTGCTCTTACTGAGATCGAGAATGGCAAGACTCCTTACGGTCTTTGCGAGTTCAACTATGAGGATGTTTACAACCATATTAAGACCAAGGGCGTAGCTAACAGCTTCACCGATATCTTCTATACCACAGGTCAGGGTTGGAAGCAGGCTGGTTCTATCGAGGCTATCTTCCGTGGCCCACAGCCAGATATCAACGGTACTCCTTGGAACTTTGCTAAGCTTTGGGGTTCAAAGGTCGATGGTTTCGTAGAGCATGATAAGATCATCCACATCCCTACCGCAAACTATATCAACTATGCATACGGTATGGCTAATGGTCTTCCTATCACTGATCCAGAGTCAGGCTTCGATCCAACTCATCCTTTCCGTGATCGTGACCCACGTTTCTATCATGATATCGTATTCGATGGCATGCGTGTTGCTACCGTTGATATTGCTGAAAATGTTCCAGAGCGTTCACAGCAGTATGCTGACTTCCAGACTGGTTCATTGTTGCGTGACGTTGAGTTGGGTAGCCGTACTGGTTATTTCTGCCAGAAGCTCAATTCTAAGTCAAACAACAAGTATGACAAGATGTATGACTGGAACGGCTCTCTTGAGGCATATCTCCCATACATGCGTGTTGCAGATCTTTACCTTATGTATGCTGAGGCTGTTGTAGCTGCTAAGCAGGGTGATGGTGCTATTAACTTTAGCCGCACTGCCGTTGACGCTCTTAACGTACTTCGTGATCGTGTAGGTGCTGGCCATGTAGCAGATAAGTTTATTGGCGACTACCACAAGTTGATGGACGAGCTTCGTCGTGATCGTGCTTGTGAGCTTGCTTACGAAGGCTTCCGTTGGAATGACCTCCAGCGCTGGATTCTCCTTACTGACCCACGTTATAACAAGAAGACCTCTCAGGAGTTCACTCGTGCTATGGCTAATGGCAAGAATGCTAATGGCTATGTCATTGAGAACGAGTGGTATCGTGAGAACGATCCTCGTGATGGTGAGGTTAAGGGTTGGAGTGAGAAGCAGATTCTCGAACGTCAGCTCGGTACCAAGCACTATTGGTTCCCATTGCCTGATAAGGATGTATATCTTTATGAAGGCTTCTATCAGAACCCAGGTTGGTAATCATAACTCATAACTAATTCAAAACAATGAATACACAATATATCAAATATATGCTGCTTCCTGCAGCTCTCATCTCTACTATGGCTGTTGCCCAGGAGGAAGAGGTGAAGAGTGAGCAGATCAATGTAGCATTCCGCAAGGTAGCTGCTGAGGATGTGTTGGGTGGTATTTCTTCTATCAATTATGAAGAGATTGCTGCTAAAAACAATGAAGTCAACAGCCTCTCAAACATGCAGGGTTATACCAGCGGTTTTAATGGAGCCTCTCTTTGGGGTATGTCCGATTATCTGGTACTCATCGATGGCGTACCTCGTGATGCTGGTAGTGTAAAGCCTGAGGAAATTGCAGAAGTTACTTTCTTGAAGGGCGCAAATGCCGTTCTTCTTTATGGTAGCCGTGCTGCTAATGGCGCTATCCTTATCACTACCAAGCGTGGTGTGCAGGGTGATATCGAGATCAAGGTCAATGCAAATACCGGTTGGCACACTATCAAGGCTTTGCCTAAGTACCTCGGTTCTGCAGAGTATATGACTCTTTATAACACTGTAAGCCCAGGTTTCTATAGCGATGAGTCAATCTATGCTGCTTATGCAGGCAATATGCCTTGGGTTCAGTATGGTGTAAATAATGATTTCTTCAGCAAGGACTTCATCAAGAAGGCTTACAACCGTTGGGAGGTAAACACCGAGTTGAAGGGTGGTGGCGAGCGTGCTCGTTACTATGGTAACATTGGTTACAACCGCAATGCTTCTGATGGTGGCAGCGAGTTCGTTAACTTCGGTAATGGTAAGAACAATTACAATGACCGCCTCAACGTTCGCGGTAATGTAGATATGACCGTTGCTGATTGGGTAACTGCATTCGTTGATGCTAACGCAACCTTCTATACAGGTCGTAGTACTCGTGGTACCAACTTCTGGACAGGTTCAGCTGCTATGCGCCCTAACCAGTTCCAGCTCTTCATCGATCCTTCACAGGTAAGTGAGTTCGCAAGCGGTGCTCAGGATGTACTGAAGAATGCACAACTCGTTAATGGTATGCTTCTGGGTGGTAAGGTTAACACCAACGAGACCAACTTCGTAGCTGACATCTATCGTAAGGGTATCAACCACTACTATAGCCGTAACTTCCAGTTCACAGCTGGTGTCAACCTTGATTTGGAGCGTGTTACCAAGGGCCTTTCGTTCAAGACTATGGTCGGTGTTGACTACGCTACTATCTATCAGGTTTGGATGGATGATGATTATTCAACCTATGCAGCAGAGTGGTCAAGCTTCAATGGTAAGCCAGAGATTACTGGTTTGAACAAGTTCCTTGAGGATAAGCACAGTGGTACTCAGAGCGTAGGTAGCTCAAGCTATACTCAGACCATTGCATTCAACGCTCATTTTGATTATGACCGTTCATTCGGCGACCACAATGTCAGCGCTATGGCTCTTGCTAATGGTTTCCAGCAGACCAAGTCTGGTGTTTACCATGCAACCAGCAATGCTAACCTCGGCTTGAATGTCGATTACAACTTTGCACATAAGTACTATGCACAGCTTGGTGCTGCTGTGGTTCACACTGCTAAGTTGGCAGAGGGTCATCGCAATGCACTCAACTATTCTGTAACTGCTGGTTACAATATTGCTAAGGAGTCATTCATGGAGGGTGGTATCTTCGATGATTTGACCATCAGCGCAAGCCATAGCCGCATCAATCAGGATATTGATCTCTACATCGGTTCTGGTGATAGCCGCCGTGAGTACTATCTTTATGCAGGTAACTTCAACCAGGCCGATGGCGCTTGGTGGGATTGGGGTGGAGCCGATGGCCGTGAGTCAACTCAGTCACGCCGTGGTCAGAACCATGCTCTCGACTTCGTAAAGCGCATTGAGTATAGTGCAAGCATCCGTGCTTCTCTCCTTCAGAAGAGCTTGAAGCTCAACGCTTCATTCTTCCATAACTCAATTGAGGGCAAGCCTATCGAGCCAACCAGCTTGATGCCAAGCTATTTCCAGATCGGTTATCCTAACACCTCATTCAACCCAGTTATCAACTTTAACAATGACAAGCGTTATGGTTTTGAGATTGGTGTTAACTACGATAAGAAGTTCGGTGAGGTAGAGCTCGGTCTTGGTGCAAACCTTACTTGGTACGATACTGAGGCTACTCGCCGTGAGGATACCACTTATGGTGATGATACCTATCGTTATCGTCAGGGCAAGCGTCTTGATACTATCTGGGGTCTTGAGTGCCTCGGCTTCATCACCAGCGAGGAAGAGGCTGCTGCTTATGGCGCTACTTCTTCATTCGGTACTGTTCGTGAGGGTGATCTTAAGTATAAGGATCAGAACAACGATGGTGTCATCGATGCTAAGGATGAAAAGGATCTTGGCCGTGCTGGTTGGTATGGCGCTCCTCTTACCCTTGGTGTAAATCTCACTGCTAAGTATAAGAACTTCACCTTGTTCGTACTTGGTGTAGGTGGCTGGGGTGGCCATGGCAGCAAGATGGATAGCAAGTTCGGCACCTACTTCAAGTTCGCAGGCGATAACAAGTATAGTATCTATGCTCGTGATACTTACGGTGTATCTTCTCACCCAATTTACCCACGTATTTCTAAGGACGCTGGTGATAACAACTATCGTGCTTCTGATTTCTGGCTTTACAAGACCGATCGTTTTGACATTGCCAAGATTCAGTTGACTTATGACTGTCCAAGCTCTTGGTTCCAGAGCCAGCGCGTCGTATCTGGTGTTTCACTCTTCGTTAATGCAAACAATGTATTCACCTTTGCACCAGAGAAGGAGCTTCTTGAGTTGAACGTTGGTTCTTCTCCTACAGAGCGTTTCTTCCAGGGTGGCGTGAGTGTAACATTCTAAGTTAAAAAGTAAATAACGTTTTGACTAAAATGAAAACATATAAATATATTCTGCCTATCCTCTGCGCTGGTGCTGTAATGTCTTCGTGTGACGACCTTTTCGAGCCAGCTAATGAGATGATCAGCGATATTGAGGTGATGTACAATGACCCTCAGTTTGCTGCCGGCATGCTGGGTAATGCATATATCCTGATGCCATATGATGGCACCCCACACAGCGACCTGGCAACTGACGATGCTGTATCTAACGAGAACAGTAACACTTACACTTTGATGGCTCAGGGTGCATGGAGTTCTTTCAACAACCCATTGCAGCAGTGGCAGTCACGTAACAATGCCATTAACTACTGTAACATCATTCTTGAGAATGCAGATAAAGTAAAGTGGTCAGGTATTGAATCAGTTAATGCCATGTTCACCGATCTCTTTACCGGTGATGCTCTTGGTATGCGTGCCATCCAGCGCTTCTACCTTCTCCGCGGTCACGCAGGCAAGGTAAATGGCGAGTTGATGGGTGTTCCTATGTTCGATGAGTATCAGACCGGTGCTTCTGATCTGAACCTTGCTCGCCTTCCTTTTAACGAGTGTATCGATCGTATTCTTGCAGATATCGATGCTGCTATGGCGCTTCTTCCAGAGGAGTATATTAGCATCACTAATGCAAGTCAGATTCCTGCTAAGTATCAGGCTATCGGTGCTGACATGAGTGGTTACAACCGAGCTTTCGGTGATCACCATCATGGTAAGGTCTGTGGCCAGATCCTTAAGGCTGTTAAGGCTCAGGTTCTGCTTTTCGCTGCTAGTCCTGCATTCAGTGCTGTTTCTTGGGATCAGGCTGCTCAGGCTGCTGCTGCTGTTATTGGTAACAAGCAGGTTGTAGCTAAGGGTAACACCTGGTATAAGAATGTTGATGAGATTGAAGATGTAAAGCGTACTCAGAATACTCCTGAGGCTATCTGGATGACCAATCCTGGTAATAGCAACACCCTTGAGGGAGATAACTATCCACCTTCAATCTATGGTAAGGGTCGTACTAATCCTACTCAGAACCTCGTTGATGCTTTCCCAATGGCCAATGGTCTTCCTATCAGCGATCCAAATTCTGGTTACGATGCTCAGAATCCATATAACAACCGTGACCCTCGTCTCTATGACTACATCGTGGTTAATGGTTCTACCATGGGCGTTAAGGATACTGAGATCCTGACCGGAGATGATGATCCTGAGAACAATGATAACATCAACCGCTTGCCACAGTACTCAACCCGTACTGGTTACTACATGCGTAAGCTCCTCCGTGAGGATGTTAACATGGACCCAAGCACCACCACACAGCAGAAGCACTATACAGCTCGTATCCGCTGGACAGAGCTCTTCCTTGCTTACGCTGAGGCTGCTAACGAGGCTTATGGTCCTACTGGCACCGCTCCTGGTACCACTCAGACTCCTAAGTCTATCATTAAGGCTATCCGTGAGCGTGCTGGTATCTGCGTAGGTACTACTGATAAGTACCTTGATGAGTGTGCTGGTAGCAAGGAGAAGATGCGTGAGTTGATCCGCAACGAGCGTCGTCTTGAGCTCTGCTTCGAGAACCAGCGTTTCTACGACCTCCGTCGTTGGAACCTTGATCTCAATGAGACCACCAAGGGTATCACCAGTGCTAACAAGGCTAACTATAAGGTCATCGATGTCGATACTCGTCGTTACGAGCCATACATGATCTATGGCCCTATCCCTGATTCAGAGATCCAGAAGTTCAGCAACCTTCAGCAGAACGATGGCTGGAAATAAAATCTACTGTTAATGAGTTGTTTTGTTGTTGTGCTGTCACACGGCAACAAAACAACAAAACAACGAAACAACAAAACAATTAGATTAATAAATATGAAAAAAATCATTCTCCCAGTTCTCGCTCTGAGTGCAGTGGCTTTCACTGCTTGTGAGAACGCAGATAAGGTCTTCCCTGATTTTCAGGATGGCGTATCGGTGTACTTCGCTTATCAGTATCCCGTACGTACCATTGAATTGGGTGAGGATAATGAGATCAACACCGATCTTGACAACGCACACAAGTTCCAGATTGTGAGCGCTATGGGCGGTGCTTATAAGGGCAAGAACATCTCGGTACAGATCCAGGTTGATGAGTCTCTCTGCGATCATCTCTATTTCGCAGACGGTACTCCAGTTAAGCCAATGCCAAGCAGCTACTATAGCATTGCTACTACCAATCTTGATTACAACGGAACCTACAATGGCCGTACTGACGTGCAGTTGACCGATGCATTCTTTGCCGATCCTGCTTCAATCACTACTACCTATGTTATTCCAGTAGTCATCACAGGCCAGACAGGTGCTCAGCGCATCCTTACCGGCACTAAGCTCGATGAAGGTTCTAATCCTTCACGCACCAACGCTGCTGCTTGGGACGTTAAGCCTATGGACTATGTGCTCTATTGCGTACGTTACGTAAATAAGTGGAATGGTACCTACCTCGTTAAGGAGGCTGGTAAGGAAATCGACAAGACCACTAAGACTGTTGCTGTTAAGACTACAAGTCTCACCACTTGTACTTATACCAATGTTGATGGCAAGACTATGACTCTTTCTTTCAACGGTGACCAGTGCACTATTAGCGGCAATGGCGCAAGCGGCAATGGTGAGTTCAAGCAGAAGAGCGAGATTAAGGCTTGGGGTGAGAAGGATCGTGATGCACTTTACCTGAAGTACACTATCGACGGTAAGAGCTATGACGAGACTCTCGTAGCACAGGTTCGCACCACCGAGGGCGACGCTTTCAACACCGTTGTTGAGTTCGCTCCTGAGTACAAATAATAATAATCTAAAAGTATTATGAAATATACAAAATGGTTAGTTGCAATGGCGGGAGCAGCGATGCTTACCTCCTGTGTCGATGATTTCGACACCAACAGCTATGTCGTAAATAAGCCAGGCAGCAGCGAGGACTACGAATACTTGAATGAGTATGAGCCACTCAAGAACTATCTGGATCGTAGCGCTCATCCTAACTTCAAGGTGAGTGGTGCGCTTACCGCTTCTGAGTTCAATAATAAGGGCAATGTCTACACCCTCGCTCGTGCCAACTTTGACGAGATCGTGGCAGGCAATGCCATGAAGATGTCTTCTGTTGTCAACGATAAGGGCGAGTTCAACTGGTCTACCGTTCAGAGTTTCGTTTCTGCCGCTGAGGATGCTGGCCTTACTATCTACGGCCACACCTTGGCTTGGCACTCACAGCAGCCAGTTAAGTGGCTCTCTAAGCTCATCGCTGATAAGCCAAAGCCATCTGATCCAGGTTCAGGTTCAAAGCCTGCATTCTCATATATTGTGAATCGTGACTTTGAGGATGCTGGTCAGATCATCGGTGGCTGGGGTAATGGTTCTTCACAGGCAGTAGAAGATGGTGTCCTTGTTTTGACCAATCCTTCTGTTGCTAATTTCTGGGAGGCTCAGATTGCTATCGACCAGGATACTCCATTTGAAAGTGGCAAGACCTATACTCTCTTGATGAAGGTTAAGTCTGACGCCGAAGGTTTGCTTCGTGTTGGTTTCCAGAATCCAGAAAACTATGCTGGTTGTGGCGATTTTACACCAACTCAGCTCTCTTCAAGCTGGCAGGATGTAGCTCTCTCTTGTACTGTTAATGGTGATAATGCAAAGCGTTTCATCTTCAGCTATGGCGATGTAGCAGGCAAGATTTATATCGATGACCTCAAGCTCTTCGCTGGCAATGTTGGCGACGATGCACCTGCAGCTCCTGCAAAGGAAACCCTCATCGAGCGTAACTTCAGCGATGCAAGTCAGGTTATCGGTGGCTGGGGCAATGGCTCTTCACAGGCTGTTGAGGATGGCGTCCTTGTTCTGACCAATCCTTCTGCTGCTAATTTCTGGGAGGCTCAGATTGCTATCGACCAGAATACAGCATTCGAGAATGGCAAAGCATATTATCTTAAGATGAAGGTTAAGTCTGACGCAGAAGGTTTGCTCCGTGTTGGCTTCCAGAATCCAGAAAACTATGCTGGTTGTGGTGATTTCAATCCAATTACTCTCTCTGCAGACTGGCAGGATGTCGATCTCACCTGTACTGTTAATGGTGATAATGCAAAGCGTTTCATCTTCAGCTATGGTGATGTTGCTGGCAAGATCTATATTGACGATCTGACTCTTATGACCGATGGCACTGCATCTAGCGGTGGCAATAGTGGTAGCGGTAGCGGAAGCGACGCTGTTGAGTACAAGGAGGTTTGGACCAACCAGATTTCGAACTCAGAGATGCTGGAAGGCAAGACAATGGAGAACTTCGTTGCTCGTGATCAGGTGAAGTCTGATACTCCTGCTGACGTCGTTGTCGGTGGTGGTCCTAACGGTATGAACAGTATCAAGATCGTAGGCAAGACCAGCACAAAGAATTCTTGGGATACCCAGTTCTTCGTATACACTCCTAACAAGAAGTGGGAGGCTGGCGAGAAGTATAAGTTCCACATGTGGTACAAGGCTTCTAAGTCTATCGGTACTGACACTCAGGTACACGCAGGTCCTGGCGAATACAAGCACTGGCAGATGCTCAGTCCAAACCCAACCTTCACTACTGATTGGCAGGAAGGCACTTGGGAGGGTACTATCCCTTCTGAGGGTGCTGGCGCTCAGCAGTCTATCGCATTCAACCTCAACAAGAACAGAACTGCAGCTGAAGATGCAGAAGAGACAGTAGAACAGATCACCTATGAGTTCGCAGGTATCACTTGGGAGTCTTGCCAGCTGGTTGAGGTTCCAAAGGTTGAGGTCGTAGTGACTGAATATGTAACTAACTCTGATATGGAGGGTACCGAGGCTGCAAACTTCGTCCGTAAGGAGAACAATGGCGCATTGGAGACTGTTATTACTTCTGGTGTCGGTGTCGGCGGTTCTCGTGGTGTTCAGGTTACCAGCAACGCTGGCGCTGAACAGGATTGGGATACTCAGTTCTGGATCAAGCTTAATGAGCCTCTTGCAGAAAACGAGACCGTCAACGTACAGTTCGACTATAAGGCTTCTGCTTCTGCTACTGCTGATACTCAGGCTCACGGCGAGCCAGGTGACTATGCTCACTGGCAGTGTATCGGTTCTCCAAACTTCACTACCGAATGGCAGACCTATACTCAGGTATTGAAGGTCGATGGCTCAATGGCTTCTAAGGGTGGTCTCAAGTCTATCGCATTCAACCTTTCTAAGGATCGTGGTCAGCAGGTTACCTACTACTTCGATAACATCCGTGTATGGAAGGAAGAGGAGCATGAGATTAAGAACACCATCCCATTGACTCCAGAGGAGAAGAAGGATACCCTCATGTATGCTATGAAGCTTTGGGTTGACGGCATGATGAAGGCTACCGAGGGCAAGGTTAAGTCTTGGGACCTTATCAACGAGGCAATCTCTGGTGGCGGTAACGTCAATGGTTACTATGATCTCCAGCACTTCGAGGGCTATCAGGCTGGTGGCACTTGGGATGTCGGTGGCGATGCATTCTACTGGCAGGACTACTTCGGTGCTGAGGAGTATGGTGTAATCATGGAGAAGCTCGCTCGTGAGGCTTATGCAGCTCAGGAGGATGTTAATCCAGCTGATCTCAAGCTCTTCATCAACGATTACAACCTCGAGTCAACTTGGGACGATAACAAGAAGCTTGAATCTCTCATCTACTGGATCGGCGTTTGGGAGTCTCAGGGTGCTAAGATTGATGGTATCGGTACTCAGATGCACATCAGCTACATCCGAGATGCTGCTCAGCAGGAGAACCAGAAGAAGCACATCACCCGCATGTTCGAGTTGATGGCTCAGACCGGCAAGCTTGTTCGTATCTCTGAGCTCGATATGGGTCTTTGCGACAAGCAGTTCGGTGAGGCTGTTAAGACCTCTGATATGACCTTCGCTGATGAGAAGGCTATGGCTGACTACTATCAGTGGATCATTGAGGAGTACTTCCGTATCGTTCCACCTGCACAGCAGTATGGTATCTGCCAGTGGTGTCTCACCGACGCTCCTGAGTCAAGCGGCTGGCGTGGTGGCGAACCTGTAGGTCTCTGGTACCTCGATTACTCTCGCAAGCCTGCTTATGGCGGTTGGGCTGAGGGCTTGAAGAAGTAAATAACAAATATCAAATAACAAATATCACCACCTTCGCTACAATCCTGTAGGAGGGTGGTGATATTTGTTATTTGTTTTTTGGTTTTTTTCAAAAAAAGTGCTATCTTTGCTCCGGAAATAAAACACATATTATATGAGACTTCTTTTTTCGTTATTCCTTTTGTTCTCCGCCACTTGCCTGCTGCCACTGCAGGCTCAGCAAGAGTTGCCAGAGTATGATCAGGCACGTCGCTTTGCTCCACAGAACGCTGAGCAGTTTGTGCATTCCATCACTATCCGTCCAAATTACTTCCCTGGAAGTACGCGCTTCTGGTATAAGTTCAATACCTCGGCCGGCGACGCGTGGTATATCGTCGATCCTGCTTCTCGCAGCAAGCAGCCTTTGTTCGACAATGCAGAGATGGCGGCTCAGCTCTCTGAACTGACTCACAATCCGAGCGACGCTCAGCACCTCGACATCAAGAACCTTCGACTGCTGGAGGATGGCAAGACCTTTGCCTTCTCACAGGGCAAGCAGAACTTCAAGTATACCTATCAGAACAAGCAGCTCGTATTGGACAAAGAGGAGGCCAAGAAGCCAGCTCCACGCTGGGGTAGCGTCTCTCCAGACAAGAAATATGTTGTTTATGGCAAGGGCTACGACCTCTACATGATGTCTTATGCCGACTATCAGAAGCTCGAGAAGAATCCTAAGGACAGCACCGTCGTGGATATCCAACTCACCACCATAGGTATGAAGGACTTCAGCTTCGCCTCTCAGCCACGCAACACCATCAGCGATGGTTCGCCAGTCAAGGAGGACCTCGATCGTCGCACCCGTGCATCAGGTTACTGGAGTCCTGACAGCAAGTACTTTGTGCAGATCGTACAGGACCAGCGCATGGTCAAAGACCTCTGGGTCATCAACTCCATCGCCGAGCCACGTCCTACGCTCGAGACCTACAAGTACCAGATGCCAGGCGAGGAAGGTCCTGTGTCGCACCTCTACGTCTTCGACATCGAGCAGAAGCAGATGAAGGAGGTCAACACCGGTGGCTACGTGCAGCAGACACTCACCATCGTCAATGGCAGCAGCCAGTATGATCCGAACAAGACCTGCTGGACAGGCGCTAATGACCGCTTCTTCGTGGTGCGTATGAGCCGCGACCTCAAGCATCAGGATGTCTGCACTTATACCTTCGGCCAGGACTCTCTCCGCTCCATCCTCCACGAGGATATGAATACTTCGATGGAGACACGCTCTATCGTCGTCCTCAACAAGGGTGAGCAGTTCATCCACTGGAGCGAGCGTGACGGCTGGGGACACCTTTATTTATATAATAAGGAGGGACAGCTCCAGCGCCGACTCACCAAGGGCCCTTGGCACGTAGAGGATATCCAGGCTGTCGATGAGGCGACCCGCACCGTCTACTTCATGGCCAATGGCCGTGAGGCTGGCGACGCTACTCCTTACTACGAGCACCTCTATAAGGTCAGCCTCAATGGCGGCAACCCTCAGTTGCTGACTCCTGGCAACTACTTCCACCTCTGCTATATGGACAGCCTCCAGCAGTATGCTGTCGACAACTATTCGCGTGTGGATTGCCAGCCAGCCATCGCGCTCTATGACAACAATGGCCGTAAAGTCATGGATCTGGAGAAGATGGATATGACCGACCTCATGGCACAGGGTTATAAGTTCCCGGAGCTTTTCACCTGCAAGGCGGCTGACGGCGTGACCGACCTCTATGGCATCATGTACAAACCTTACGACTTCGACAGCACTAAGGTCTATCCGGTCATCGACTATGTCTATCCGGGTCCTCAGACAGAGAGTACCTTCTTCCGCTATCTGCAGCCATCGCCACGTACCGACCGTCTGGCACAAGCCGGTTTCATCGTCATTGCTGTAGGTCATCGTGGCGGCCATCCTGCGCGTAGCAAGTGGTACCACAACTTCGGCTACGGCAATCTGCGCGACTATCCGTTGGCCGACCATAAGTCTGTCATCGAGCAGCTCTGTGCTAAGAATAAGTTCATGGACGTCAACCGCGTAGGTATTCATGGACACTCAGGCGGTGGCTTCATGTCTACGGCTGCCATGCTCGTCTATCCTGATTTCTTCAAGGTGGCTGTCTCTTGCGCTGGCAATCATGACAACAACATCTACAACCGCTGGTGGGGTGAGAAGCACCATGGCGTGACCGAGAAGACCGACAAGGACGGCAACGTCACCTTCGATGGCCACGTGCCAACCAATCAGGAGCTTGCCAAGAACCTCAAGGGTCACCTCCTCCTCATCCATGGCGATGTGGATAATAACGTACATCCTGGCAACAGCATCCGTGTGGTCAACGAGCTGATCCGTGCAGGCAAGCGCTTCGACATGCTCATCATGCCAGGCAAGCAGCACCACTTCGAGGACTATAACGAGTACTTCTACTGGCGCATGGTCGACTACTTCAGCCAGCACCTCAAGGGTCAGAGCGAGACGTCGGTGGATATTAAGGATATTAAGTTGGGGAACTGGTTCCAGGGATATCAGGAGTAAAGATGAAACTTCGTCTTCAGCATTATATACTCATATTATTAACTCTCCTCGTCCTCGTCATTCGTTTTGTGCCGGGGGCGGGAGAGTTTTATGCTTTAATATGCTATCCGCACATCTCCGCCTTCCTCTCCTGGCTCTCCTCTTTCGTGCCATTCTCGCTCGATGAGGTAGTTGCCTTGATCGGAATCTTCTTGCTGATCATGACGCTGGTCACAGGTATTAAGCGAGCATGGCGATGGTATAAGACCATAGGGCGACTGTGCCAGATTATCCTTTGGTATGTCGTGTGGTTCTACCTTGGTTGGGGATGCAACTATTTCCGCGATAACTTCTACACTCGCATGGAGGTGGTTCCTGCCAATGCAGAAAAAGAAACCTTCCTGCGCTTTGCTAACGATTATGCTGAGAAGTTGAATCAGTCATGGGAGCAAGTAAAGGAAAAGGGAGAAGGGAAAAGTGAAAAATATGGAGATGACTGGCAAGGGGATTCTATTAAGGATAGATTTGAACTAGATCAGGAGCAAGTTGTGAACGAGATCAAGAAACTCTACAGCCGTCACCTGCCTCCAACCTCAGGCTTGTGCACCCCTAAAACTCACCAATATCCCAAGGAGATGCTCCTCAACCGCCTCTACAGCGCCGCTGGCGTCTTAGGTTTCATGGGTCCTTGGGTAGGGGAGAACCTGCTCAATACGAAGCTCCTGCCCGTGCAGTATCCTTCGATCTATGCACACGAGCTCTCGCATCTGCTGGGTGTCAACAACGAGGCGGAGGCCAACTACTGGGCCTACTACATCTGCACGCGCTCCGAGCATCCTGCCATCCGATACAGTGGTTATCAAGGTCTTTTGCCTTACGTCCTTGGTGATGCAATGAGCTTGCTCAGCGAGGACGAATACCGCGCGTATTTCCTCTCCATACGTCCGGAGATCATCCAGGAGCGACGCCAGATTTCCGCTCACTGGCAGGAGCAGCGCGTCGAACTCATTGACCAGCTTCAGAACTTCCTGCTCGACCTTCAGCTCAAGGGCAATAACATCCCATCGGGCACCCGTAATTACAATCAGGTGGTCAGTATGATTATCTCGGTGCAGGAAAACACGAAAAAATAGTCAATTATTTTGTCGTTTACAGAAAAAACACTATATTTGTGGCGTGAAATACAAACCTATACACATATTTATATTATGAAACACCTGTCACATTACCTTACGTTGGGTCTTTTGCTCCTGAGCAGCTCGCTCATGGCCAAGGACCACAAGGGTATTACCTCTTCGGTACTGAGTGCCGACCGATTTACCCTGATCGAGAAGGCAAAGCCTACTAACATCCTGATTGCTTCAGACGAGCTCAAGGGCATCCGCATCGCTGCAGAGAACCTGCAGGCCGACTTTGCGCGTGTCTCTGGCCAGAAGGCCGAGCTCCTCACCACCGCTCCTGCAGGCAAGTGCATCATCACGGGTTCTTTGCAGAGTGCATATATCCAGCAGCTCGTCAAGGCCGGCAAGCTCAATGCTGCTGACCTCAAAGGCAAAGTCGAGAAATATCTCATGACCGTCGTCGAGAACCCATTGCCAGGCGTCGACGAGGCTTTGGTCATCGCTGGTAGCGATATGCGCGGCACCATCTACGGCATCTACGAGCTCTCAGAGCAGCTCGGTGTCTCGCCTTGGTATGACTGGATGGACGTCCCTGTCGCTCATCAGGAGAACCTCTCTCTGGCCAAAGGTACCTACACCGCCGGCGAGCCAGCTGTCCGTTATCGTGGTCTCTTCCTCAACGACGAGGCTCCTTGCCTCACCTCATGGGTCAAGAATACTTTTGGCACTGAGTATGGTGGCCATGAGTTCTACGCTCGTGTCTTCGAGCTCATCCTCCGTCTCCGAGGCAACTATCTGTGGCCAGCCATGTGGGGTTGGTCATTCTATGCCGACGATCCATTGAACTCACCTACCGCCAACGACATGGGTGTCATCATGGGTACCAGCCACCACGAGCCAATGGCACGCAACCACCAGGAGTGGGCGCGCCATCGTGCAGAGTATGGTGAGTGGGATTATGTCACCAACCAGAAGGTCATCGACCAGTTCTTCCGCGAGGGTATCCAGCGTGCCAAGAATACCGAGGATCTCATTACCATCGGTATGCGAGGCGATGGCGATACTGCTATGGGTGCCAAGGAAGGCCATGATGATGAGTTCGTCTCTAACGACGCTGCCACCATCAAGCTCCTTGAGAAGATCGTTAAGAATCAGCGCAATATCATTGCCAAGGAGACCGGTCGTCCAGCCAAGGAGCGTCCTCAGGTCTGGGCGCTCTATAAGGAGGTGCAGCGCTACTACGACAAGGGTCTCAAGGTACCAGACGACGCTATCATCCTCTTCAGCGACGATAACTGGGGCGATATCCGTCGCCTCCCATCAGCCGAGGAGCGCAAGCATAAAGGCGGCTTCGGTATGTACTACCACGTCGATTATGTAGGTGCTCCACGCAATAGCAAGTGGCTCAATGTGACCCCTATCCAGCACATGTGGGATCAGCTCACGCTCACCTATCAGTATGGCGTCGATCGCCTCTGGGTGCTCAACGTCGGCGACCTCAAGCCTATGGAGTATCCTATCTCCCTCTTCATGGATATGGCCTGGAACCCAACCGAATACAACGCTGCCAACCTCCTCGACCATCCACGTCAGTGGTGTGCACAGCAGTTTGGCGACGAGCAGGGCGATGAGGCCGCTCGCATTCTCAACCTCTACAGCCAGTATGCTGGCCGTGTCACCGCTGAGATGCTCGATGCTAAGACCTACAACGTCGAGACCGGTGAGTGGAAGCAGGTAGCCGACGAGTTCATGCGCCTCGAAGCTGAGGCTCTCCGTCAGTACCTCACCCTCCCTGCTGAGGCTCGCGACGCTTATTCGCAGGTCATCCTCTTCCCAATCCAGGCCCTCGGCAACGTCTACCAGATGTATTATGCACAGGCCATGAACCAGAAGCTCTACAAGGAAGGTAATCCTGAGGCCAACCTCTGGGCCGACCGTGTAGAAGCAGCCTTCGAGCGTGACGCTGAGCTCTGTCGCGCATATAACAAAGATATGTCTAATGGCAAGTGGGACGGCATGATGACTCAGAAGCACATCGGTTACGTCATCTGGAACGATAACTTCCCTGCCGACAAGTGTCCACAGGTCTCTCGCTTCGAGAATCCTGCAGAGATGGTTGGCAAGTATGTCTTCAAACCATCAAATGGCTACATCGCCATGGACGCTGCACATTATTATAATAAGGAAAATCCTGCTGAGGCCAGCTGGACGATCATCCCATTCATGGGTCGCACCCACAGCGGCATCTCATTGCAGCCTTACACCGCGGACACTGACGGTGGCAGCATTGCCTATCGCATGGAGATCCCAGCAGGTCATGAGGAGGTCGACGTGCGCGTCATCACCGCTTCGACCCTGGCCTTCAAGCGCTCCGCAGGTCATCGCTATACCGTCGGCTTCGAAGGCGAGGAGGCCGTAGAGGTCAACTTCAATGGCGAGCTCAACGAGGAGCCAGAGAACGTCTACCGCATCATGTACCCAACCGTAGCCAGCCGTGTCATCGAGAAGACCATCCGTCTCAAGGCCGGTGCAGCAGGTACTAAGACCCTCATCATCAAGCCTCTCGACCCAGGCGTCGTCCTCGAGAAGATCGTGGTCGACCTCGGTGGTTACCAGCCATCGTTCCTCTTCGGCACCGAGTCGCCAGTAGCAAGAGAATAAGTTATATCTCCGATTCGTTTATCAGACCTTTATATTGCGCGGGTGTACAACCATATTTGGCTTTGAACACTCGCGCAAATGTGTGTGTAGTGCTGAATCCTGCCATCGTGCAGATCTCGGCAGGGGGTATGCTGGTGGTGCGGAGCAGTTGTTCGGCGTACTCTACGCGCAGGTCATTGATATAAGTATTGAAGTTCTCTCCGCGCAAGCTGAACCATTTTGCCACGTATGTGCGATTTGATTTCACCGCTTCGGTCAGGTCAATGACCGAGAGGTCCGGATCAGCAAAGTGGCGCTCCTCCTTGCAATAGCGTGGAATCTCCACGTCGAGCTGTTGCAGTACCAGCTCAAGAGCATTTTTTTCTTCCGTCTTCTCCGTGGCGGCTTCTTCAGCTACCTCCTCTTCTTCAGCTGTCGGAGCCGTCATCTCTTCCACGTCATAGTTCTGCGCCTCGAGCATATAAGCATAGACCTCGGCCATCACAAACGCCTCCAGATAGAACACGATACGCGCCCATGTTGCTTCGAGATACATGCACAGCACATACCACAGTACACCCTGCAGCACCATGATGACCAGGAAGGCCAGTACCCAGTGCACACCACGCTGCGAAGTGTTCGAATAGATCTGGCAGAGGCGCTCCTGATATTTGTGAGCGTGTACAATGATATATATATTAATATAGGAGAAGAGTATCAACAGGTAGGCCTGTATGCCACCAGCCACCCAGTTCCAGCCGGTCAGCATATAGACGATTACTGCCAGCGCAATGGGAATCTGGTGGCCGATGACGATGCGGATATTCGCTTCACGTGCCCGTACGATATAGTATGAAACCATGCAGAGGAAAGGTGAACCCAGCATGACCAGCATGCCATGGAGAGCAGGAGAGAAGAAGCGCTCCACCCACACATTCTGCACAACGCCTGGCTGTGCATGCACCGTTGAGGCAAACAAGTAGACCTGCAATACCGCCATCTGTGCCATCAACAAAGCGGCAAGTCGGAAGATTCCTCGCGCTTTGGCGCCTGTGGCTCTTTGGTAATCTCGCCTCAGACGCATGGTCAATGCGATGAAAAAGGCCAGCAGAAAGCCTTCAATGAATATGAGAAAGTATTCAGAAAGATTCATTTGTGAATAGATATTAAGGAAATCACTGGTGCAAATATAATTGTTTTTACTATAAGTTGTTCAAAACTGTTGATAAAATAATCAGAAAAAGTAAATTCTGCGTGCCACAACTATTACAATATATCAAAAACACTCTTCCGCTATTCCATTTTGATGATTTGTACCTTTATTTTTATAATATGAGACTACCTTTGCGCCGACTTTTGATGTTTTATTCAGCTTTTTTGCTGTTCGATGTGTGTGAAAAATTAACTTAATTACTCGATGAAATACTGTCATAACCTTTTTGTTGCATTGGGAATTACCTCTGCTGCTATCCTTGCGAGCTGCCAGGACGAGGACTTCGGTTACACTGCCGATCAGATTGCCTATCGTACTAATTTCGAGAAAATGTATGGAAGTGTCAAGGACACTCCTACATGGGACTTCTCAAGCTACAACCTCCGCCAGATGGGATTGGAGGGAGGTCCTTCGTATGCAGGAATGACGCGCGGTTTGGCTCCAAATTATAGCGGTTCGGTCAATACAACTACTGGAAAAACGAGTGATATTCTGAAAAGTGATGCTCCAACTAACGTTACTTTGACAGATGGCTGGTATTCTGTGCCACAAGGTACATTGACTTGGCTTGACTCTTCTTTGCCAGAAGGTAACCCATACACCTCTGGTAAATCATTCGTCCTTGGCAAACCACAAGACAACTTTGCCATCATCCCTATCTATCAAGGCCATGCAGGTATGTGCTGGGAACTTCATCTTGTCGATAAGGCAACGAATAATGACTATACACTCTGGGAGAAGTCGCAGGGTATCCGTTATAATGTCAATTTCGATGCAGATAATGCTATAGATGTGGCTCGTCATGAGATAATTGAGTGGGATGCGTGGATTGATACTAATAATAATGGACAAAAAGATACGAATACAGGTAGGCAGGAGATGTTGATACCTATTGGCTATATCTTAAAGGCGTGGGAATCATCGTTTGGCGATCTTGTGCTCTCATGTGATCTTCCTGATGGCTGTTCTATCAAGGGACGCATTGTTGACAATAGCGCTGAAGGACAAGGAAAGGTTGTCAATTTGGATAATGCTGGTAATGGATTCGAATTCACCAAGAGTGGTAATCAAACTTACACCATTCCAACCTCTGTCCTGGAGATAATCAAAGAACAGAATCTTGCAGACAACATCTATTTTGAACTCTGGTGGAATGATGGATGGAAAGATGGTGGCAAAAAGTGCTATTTCGGCTTTTATGAGGGCAACCGTGCCACCTTCCATCTTACGACTGCTAGCAAAAGTGCAGGCAATCACATTGGTAAAATATATCTTGAAGGTCGCACTTCTAACGAGGTAGGTCACACCGTAGACAAGGCGGCTGCAGGCGTAGAGGCTAAACCTGTTCTCATAAATGGTAGCCAGATTAAGGGTGACATGTTTCTTTATTTGAAGATCACTAAGCAAGATGTTGATAATCCAGGCTATGCATCCTTGAATGCCTGCCAGCGTTCTGATGAAAACATGATGGTGGCTCTGCCAATTACAGGCAAAGGCATCCCTAGCAATGTCAGCCCTAATGAGTATATGATCATTGGCTGCGAGGATGCTAATAATACCGGTAGTTCTGGTACAGATAATTCTGACTGGGACTACAACGACATCGTCTTCCTTCTCGTCGGTCAGGGTAGCCTTCCTAAGGTTAAGGAGGTCATTGCAGAGAAGCGCTATATGATCGAGGACCTTGGTTCTACTTTCGACTTTGACTTTAATGATATCGTGGTCGATGTTACACAAAGCGCGACAAAGAATTCTCTCGGCCAATACATTAAAGAAGACGGAACCGTATATACTGAGACAGAAGTGTCAAGTGGCGAACATCTCAAATCCACCGCTGTGATCCGCCACCTCTGTGGTACGATTCCTTTCCAGATTCATATCGGAGAAACTAGTTTCGAAAAATTGCCAGGTAAGGTAGATTGCAATCCTGCTCTCGACCAAGCTTATTCAGGCAAGTATGAAAAGACCAATGTAGATTGGAATCCTAGAACAAATAATATTACTGTGACTGTATGGCCAAAGAAGGCTGGTGCCGAATGGGACAATGCAGAAGAAGATGACTACCTCGGATTATACCCAGAAGAAAGTTCAACTTTCGGATTCCCAGAATCTGGCGAGTTCCCATATATCATTGCTTGTAATCAAGATGTGAACTGGATGGATGAGTGTGTAAGCGTTCCTTCTTCTTGGTTTACAACTTGGCATTTTACCCCATATACCAAGCCAAATGGCGGAGGTTCTAATGGTGGAAATAATGGAGGTTCATCAACGCCTCAGCGAGTGACGATTACCCTACAAGACAATAATCAATTGAATATAAATGATCTTAGTAGTGCAAAAACTACGGATAAAGTAGAATTTGCTATCAGTTTCGATCTTTCTAAAGCTCCAGATAATTTTGCAACCACTTGGGGCATTGGAGGCTTTGCTGATGATAGTACTGAGAATTGGACTGTCGCTGGCACAGGATGGACGTATGGCGGCCCTTCACCTGCCAGCAATTCAAATTGGACGCAAGAAGTCTCAGTTGGTGATATTCGCTCGTTAGCAACTACACTTGGACATTCAACATATATCAAGCTAAATGTATATAATGGATGTGCGATCGAGAGCGTCACCCTTGTTAAGCAATAAATTTTCATAAAGGCAATATATTTATTTGCCATCAATTAGAGTAATAAATTGTTCGTGTGAAACACACTTAATTGAGTTTGCCCCGGCTGCGAGTTGGTCTCGCGGTCGGGGTTTTATCATTCTTACAGTAAAGAGTGTCCAGAGTTGAGTGACTTTGGAGATTCTTGCGTCACGGCATCCTTCACCGGGTACCCGTTGGAGGATGCCGCGGTTACGGAGTGTCCAAAGTTGAGTGACTTTGGAGTTTTTTTCATCACGGCATCCTTCACAGCGTACCCGTTGGAGGATGCCGTGATCGTGGCATCCTTCGCCGAGTACCCGTTGGAGGATGCCGTGATGAACGAAACCATAATCTGGGTCTCGTCTATGGTTTTGCACTTGTCATTTGGGGGAATAACGTCCGTTTTTGGCTATTCTTTTTAAAAAGGTGTAGAATTAAGTGTCTTTTTTGCTGAGAAGTTGAAATTTTTGCGTATCTTTGCCGCGTAAAAACAGAATTCCATAATCGTATGTAATTCTGGATATGCGCCAGAAAGAAATCATAAACACTTTGACGAATGAAAAGAACTGTATTAGCAATCATCTTTGCGTGTTTCACATTGACCGTGATGGCGCAGGAGGCAATTAAGGTAAAATATGAGGGGGCAAGACCTACGATTCAGGACTTCGCGCAGGCGCTGCTATTCTCGGGCGACGTGGATGATAATGACTGCGATGAGGCCTCGAATGCTGCGGCTAATGCGATGACTCATTATCTGAAGGGAGAGCCTCAGGAGGAAGGTCAGTCATTTACGATCGACCAGAAAAATGGCTTCATGCTCTATGAATCGAAGTATACGGATCCGGAGTTTGGCGAGTACGTGACGAGGTATGAGATGTGCTACTGGAATGAGTCGGATCAGAAGCATAAGGTGATCGGTTATAGTGTGGCTTGCTATCATAATGGCAAGTATGAGCCAGGTCAGTTCGATGGATTAGCGTTCTATCGCTATGACAATGCAAAGAAGACGATGGAGTACTACACTGAGCCAGGTTTCGAGAATTCCTCCTATACTGAGGATGGTGCCAACGTCACTTATTCTCTCCCTCGCTCTGGCAAGGACATCACGGCAACTTACTGGTATGAAAGTGGCAAGAAACAGAAGACGCTGAAGTGGGATGGACACCAATTCAGCTTCTGATCGAATCTCAAATATCAAGTATCAAATAACAAATAGCAAATATCACCACCTTTACTACAAAAGTTATCTGTAGCGAGGGTGGTGATATTTGTTATTTATAACTTGTCTATTAGCTAATTTCTCAGCAGCCTCTGCTGCTTAGAAGCCTAATTCTGCCCTGACGAGTGGGAGGACATCGTCGCAGAGCTGAGGATCGAAGAAGAGTACACCTGCCTGATTGAGGTCGAAGATGTAGGTGTAGCCATACTTCTTGCCAACGGTCTGGATGGCCTTGGTGACTTGCTCGGTGATAGGAGCGGTGAGTTCCTCGCGCTTCTGGCGAATAGACTGAGCTGCACGCTCGCGGAACTGCTGGATGCGCTGCTGCAACTGCTCAATCTCCTGTGCACGTGCTTCGGCAATGTTATTGTCGAGCGACTGCTGAACAGATACGAAGTCAGTGACCTTGAGCTGGTACTCTTCGCCCATCTTCTGAAGCTCGGCATCGTATGCATCCTGCAGCGAAGAGAGTTCGTTCTGTGCAGCGACGCTGGCTGGCATCAGCTCGTAAACACGAGACATATCAATGTTGCCAAAGCGTACTACCGCCATCTGCTCTGCGGCCTCTTGCTGCGCGCTGAGGCTGAAAGTGAGCGTGAGAGCAAGCGCGAGGGTGGTAAGTATCTGTTTCACCATAGGGCGTTTGTTTTAGTGGGGTTATTACTTGATGCCGAGCTCCTTCTTGACAGCTGGAGTAACGTCAGTGGTCTCGGTAGGAGAGAAGTAAGTAGCCTCGTTGGTTGGGAAGATAGCGAGGTACTTCTCGCGGTCGCCTACAGCCTTAACAGCCTTGAAGAGCTTGTCCTGAATGAGGGCAACCTGCTGCTGCTGATACTGCTGGATCTGCTGATAAGAAGCCTGCTCGTACTGCTGTGCACGCTGCTGGAGGGTAGAGATCTCCTCCTCGCGCATCTGGCGGGTAACGTCATCAAGAGAGTCGCGCTGCTCGATGTATGTCTGGTACTTGGTCTGCAATTCCTCACCCATCTTCTTAGCCTCTGTCTGGAACTTGGTGCTACGATCTGCGAGTTCCTTCTCGAGAACTGCGGTTTCTGGCATGTCGTTCATGACTGCCTGGAGATCAACGGTACCGAATTTAACTGACTGAGCATACGAGGTGAAGCTCACAATAGCAACGAATGCTGCTACAAAAAGTTTCTTGAACATAATAATATAAAATGTAAAAATTAAAATTTATATTTTTAGAAGTTATAGGGAAGTTATAGGGAAGTGCAAGGGGAGTTATAACTTCTGTTTCACTTCTTTATAACTTCTGTTTCCTAGTATCCCATCTTCGAGAGTACCTCCTTCGAGATATCAATCTTAGGCGATGCGAAGATGATACTCTCAGCTGAGGCGCGGTCGATGACCATCATGTAGTTGTTCTTCTCAGCGATTTCCTTGACGGCCTTGTAGATATCATCCTGGATGGTTCCTACGAGGCTGTTGCGCTTCTGATAGAGGTCGCCTTCAGGACCGAAGTACTTGAGGCGGAGGTCCTGTACTTCCTTCTCCTTGGCGAGGATAGCGTTCTCACGCTCGGTCTTCTGCTCAGGGGTGAGATAGACCTGGTCGGCCTGATACTGCTTGTAGAGAGTCTCGGCTTCTGCAGCCTTGGTCTCGACCTCCTGCTGCCAGATCTTGCTCTGCTGGTTGAGCTGCTGATTGGCAATCTCGTACTGAGGGATCTTCTTCAGGATGAAGTCCATATCGATAAGTGCATACTTCTGAGCGTGAGCAGCAATAGACCCACCCCAGCCCTCCCTCATAGGGAGGGGGCTTATAGTTACCACTGTTAAGAGAATAACACGGAATAAAGTACTTTTCAATAAATTTTTCATAGTCGTTGTTATTAATTATGTTAGGTAATAATTTTATCTTTTAGACTATATTTATCCCATTTGGATTAAAACCTTGGATAAGAATTACTAACTATCCAACTCCCTCCCTATGAGGGAGGGTTGGGGTGGGTCTTTAGAACTCCTGACCGATGACGAAGTGGAAGTTCGAACCTGAGTTGCTTGATGATCCGAAGGTCTTGTCGAAGCCATAGCCCCAGTCAATACCCAGCATACCGATCATTGGGAGGAAGATACGTACGCCGGCACCCATAGAACGCTTGAGTGAGAATGGGTTGAAGTACTTCATGTCGGTCCAAGCGTTACCTGCCTCGGCAAAGACAAGGCCGTAGATGGTACTTGACGACTCGAGCATGAATGGATAGCGGAGCTCGGCAACGAGACGTGCATAGCAGGTAGCTACATCGCCATAGCCAGAGGTGAGCGATCCGTTCTCATAGCCACGCAGAGGGATGTACTCGGTGATGTATGACGATGAGTACATTGAGTTGCCGTCACCACCCATGTAGTAGCTGTTGAAAGGCGAACGCTTGTTAGGATTGTAGTGTCCTAAGAAGCCGAAGTCCGAACGGGTGTGGAACACGAGCGTACGGTTAGCATTGTTGAGTGGCGTATAGGTCTTGGTCGAGAACTTCAGTTTCCAGAACTCCAGCCACTTCATCTTGTCCTTCGAATACTTCTCCTCCTTGGCCAGCTTCTCGTTGTCCTCGAACAATGAGTATGGTGGTGCCGCCTCGAGGTCAAGTGTGAAGGTTGAGCCTCGACGGGTGTAGGTAGGGTTGTCGATAGAGCTACGTGAGAGGACAGCCTCGAGCGAGAGACTGTTGGAAGTACCGTTCGATACTGGGAAGTACTGCCAGTCCTTGAGGATGTAGACGTGGTAGTTGAGCATACCCTGCAGCATGAAGTAGTCATCTGGCCAAGAGAGGCGCTTACCGAAACCGAGAGAAGCACCAATCATCTGGATGCTCTTGTCCGGGTCGATAGCATACTCGTAAGCGTTCTGAGCACCATAGCCGCCATAGCCACCGTAACCGCCATAGCCGTAGCCACCGTAACCATAGCCATAACCGCCATAACCATAACCGCCGTAGCCATAGCCGCTGTTCATCAAGGCGTTGCTATAGTAGCGTGAGTTGATGTCCGACTGACGCGAGTAGTAGAGCGACAGGTTGAGCATGTTAGGGCGCTTACCGCCGAACCATGGGTTCTGGTAAGACACTGAGTATGACTGGTAATACTGTGCATTGGTCTGCACAGACAAGGTGAAGGTCTCACCCTCGCCCGATGGATAGATACCATGATAGCGCGATGGGTGGAAGATATCCTTCATAGAGATATTGGTGAGCTTGAGCGAGACGCGACCGATGAGACCGGTAGAACCCCAACCGAGCGAGAACTCTACCTGGTCGTTGGCCTTCGACTCAAGGTCGTAGATGATGTCTACGGTACCGTCCTCGGTGTTAGGTACAGGACGTGGATTCATCTTCTCAGGATCGAAGTGACCGGTCTGAGCCAACTCACGGGCAGATCGGATCAGGTCGGTCTTCGAGAAGAGCTCGCCTGGACGAGTACGGAGCTCACGACGGATGACGTGCTCGTAGAGACGGTCGTTGCCGTTGATCACTACCTTATTAATATGGGCCTGAGGACCCTCCATGATACGGAACTCGAGGTCGACAGAGTCCTTCTCCAGGTTCACCTCGATAGGCTCCATGCGGAAGAAGAGGTAACCCTGGTCCATGTAGAGGGTACCGATACCATCCTCGTCGGTGTTGATACGCTTGTCGATCTTAGTCTGGTTGTAGACGTCACCCTTCTGGAGCTGCAGGTAAGCCATGAGGAGTTCCTGTGGCTCGACGGTGTTGCCGACGATGGTCATATTGCGGATGTAGTACTTCTGGCCTTCCTCGACGTTGAGGGTGACGTTGACGTGGCGGTCATCGTACTTCTCGACTGACTCGCTGACGATACGTGCATCGCGGTAACCGAGCTCGTGGAACTTCTTGATGAGGTTTGCCTTATCCTCCTTGTAAGTGTCAGGGACGAACTTCTTGGCGCGGAACATGTTATACCACTTGTTCACCGCGTTGGTCTTCTTCATCGCCGCGTTGGCCTTGCGGAACGACATGTACTTCTTCTTGAATGGGAAGAGACGCTGGTGTCCGATGCTGTCCCAGGTCGAAAGGCCGTTGATGACGAGTTCCTTGATCTTTACCTTCTCGTGTTTGTCGACGTAGATGGTGAGGTTGACCATGTTCTTGAGCGTAGGGTCATCGTTCTGGATGATCTCCACGTCAGCGTTCTTGTAACCCTTGCCGTCATAGTAGCGCTTGATGATGGTCTTGGCACGGTCGAGGATATTCGGTGTCACCTGACTACCCTTGGCAACACCAATCTGGAGGTCAAGGTCCTCACGCTCAGACTTCTTGACGCCATCATACTCGATGTTGGCAATACGAGGACGAGGGGTGAGTGCGATCTTGATCCAGCAGTCGTCGCCAAGAACCTTCTCGAGGGTGATGCGGACATCGCTGAAGAGGCCCTGTCGCCAGAAGCGCTTGATGGCATTGGTCACCTCGTCGCCTGGCACAGAGATGATCTGGCCCACCGACAAGCCTGAGTAGCCGATGAGAACGTAATCCTCATAATTGTCAGCACCCGTGACTTCGATGCCTCGGATGACGTATTTCTTGGCGGTCTGCGACGTATGGTTGACCGTTGGGTTGAATATCGTGTCAGTAGGTTGTTCTTCCTGCGCCCATGCCAGCGTCACACTGGTGAGAAGCAGGAGCAGCAGCGTAGTGATCTTACGTATCATTATATATTAATAATGTGTTACTTTTTTTCTTCCTGTACCTGAGCCGAGGTCTTGCCGAAGCGGCGCTCGCGCGACTGGTAGCTGAGGATGGCGTCGTAGAGCTGGTCAGGACCGTAGTCTGGCCAGAGGGTCTCGTCGAAGTACATCTCTGAATAGCTGATCTGCCAGAGCAGATAGTTCGAGATGCGGCACTCACCGCCGGTGCGGATCAGCAGGTCAGGATCTGGCATGTTGGCCGTGCAGAGGCTCTGGCTGATCAACTTCTCGTTGATGTCTTCCGGCTTGAGTTCACCTGCAGCCACTTTCTGTGCAAGGCGCTGCATGGTGTCAGTAATCTCCCAGCGGCTGCTGTAGTTGAGGGCCAGCACCAGGTTGATGGCTGTGCAGTGGCTGGTCTGCGCGAAACAGCGCGACAGCTTCTCGCGAGCAAAGTCCGGCAGGCGGCTCATGTCGCCGATCATCTGCAGGCGTACGCCTTTCTCGATCATGCCAGGAGTCTCGCGCTCAAGGCTATATGCGATGAGGTTCATCAAAGCATCGACCTCTTCCTTCGGACGGTTCCAGTTCTCCGTCGAGAAGGTATAGACGGTCATGTACTTGACTCCAGCATTCTTGGCTGCCTCCAGCGTGTTGTGCAGCGAGTCTACTCCGGCCTTATGTCCGAGTGAGCGATCAAGGCCTCTTGCCTTGGCCCAACGGCCATTGCCATCCATAATAATTGCCACATGCTGTGGGACGCGAGTCAAATCAAGTTGTTCGAGCTTTGCCATGTCGAAACGTATTTCGAATTACTAATTACTGATTACTAATTACAGGTTACCAGCTGTTCTGGTTCTTGCACTCTACACAGCGTTCTTTAAAGTTGAACGTGAGTCCGATGCGGATCGCCGCCAGCCAGTCGTTGCCCATCAGCGCGCTGGTCTTGATCTGCTCCGGGTCGGCCACGCCATCGAGTTTGTCGCCGAACGTCTTGGTGAAAAGCGCCGTGATGTGTGCATTGAGGCGAGGGTTGATCTTCACCTTGAAGCCGGCTCCCACAGGGATTCCCCAAGTGAAGTCGCTGCTGCCATCGCCTGTCACGGCTCCGGCGCTGAGGCCTGCGGTGAGGTAGGGCGTGTAGCGTTTCTTTTCGCGATAGTCCATCTCAAGGCCATAGTTCCAGAAGTGGAATTCTGGGAGGATGGCTACCTGCCAGAAGCGGCGGTTGAACCGGTAGTCGCCGCAGGGAGAAGCGTATCCGAAGTCGGCCGTGTTGCCACTGATGCCGCTACTCGATAGTTCGGCTGCCACCGTCCAGCGCAGATTCACATTATAGCGGGCCAGTATACCGTAGGATAGCGACGGCGAATAGAAAACATCGCTGGCATTGACATCGCCATATCCCCAGCTGATGCCGCTCGTCACACCCATCTCGTAGATATATTCCTTCTCCTGCGCCTGTGCTGACACTCCGCAGAGCATCAGAAGCCAGAGCGATAGGATCACGAAAGGATATCGGGAGCGTGGGGTCATACGTGGGGAGACTTTATCTTACCTTGATGAATGTCAGCTGAGGCAACAGACCACCCCATACTTGCGTGTTGTAGGTTCCGTCGGCCTTCTTTCCTCCGAAGAAATAGATCTCGTAAGTGTCAGGGTTGCAGAATACCGAATTGCCAATCATGTCCGCGAAGGCCGAGTTATCTGCCATCTTCGGATATTTAGCATAGAGGCTGTGCCAGCTCACACCGCTGTCCTCGCTATAGTAGAGGTCGGCGTACTGGCGTCCGTAGTGGGTGCTTTGTGCGATGTTGCCATCGGCGCGGAAGCCTGGCTGCAGAATCCAGAACGACTTTGGCTGATCCGCATCGAGCGTATACTCAATGACCGAGCCGCCTTGCATGCCCGGCAGGTTGCCGTGAGGGAACTCCGCCCAGTTGCAGCCATTCTCTACCTCGCTGAATCCGTCGCACGACCAGGTGCTTGCCGAGAGCGTGCGGCCGTCGGCCATCATGCCACCGATGATGTAGATGCGCGATGTGAGGTTGCCGTTATAGGCTCGTGCTGCCACCGAGATAGGACGGGTGAAGCCGCTGATCGGGAAGTTGCGGGGTATCTGCTTGTCGATGCGCCACTCCTTAGCGTCGGCCGAGACAGCGAAGCGATAAGTGTCGTCGATGTGTACGATGGCGTTGAGCGTATCGCTGTTGGCGTTGCCATAAACGTCACGCGTAGCCAGCTGGTTGCCCAGGATGGCGGTGAACTGATAGTCGCCACATGCCGGCTGCCAGTTATGTCCGTCGGTCGAGGTCAGCAGCGCGTGGTTGTTCTTGCCGACAGCATAGAGGGCGTCGTGCCAGCTGTAGAGGGTCTGAAGGTCCAGCAGGTCATCGCCTTCAATGTTGACGACCGTTGGTTCGGTCCATGCGGTTGGCGCTTTCTTCATGTCGGCCGTCATGACCTGATTGACCTGTCCGGTCTCTACAAACCAGTAGGCGATGGTTCCAATCGTGTCTGTTCGCTGGTCCTTCACGTCTGTCTGAGCCCAGAGCTCATCGGTATAGTTGCTCCACTTGATCGTGTCGCCTGCCACCTTGTGCACATTGATCTTGATATGATATACCTTGCGGACACCACGGGCAGAAATGTTGAGGCGTGCATCAGAGTACGAACCGAAGAAGAGGGCCGAGTCAGCTGCTACATTGCTATACTGGCGCAACTTGCCGTCGAGCGAGTAGAGGCAGAAGTAGGCCGAGTCAGGCGAAGAGAAGCTGACGTTGACCTTCACCGAGTCGGCGATAGTGCCATAAGGGAGCGAGTCGGCGTTGAAGATGATGCCGTCGTTCGGGAACTTGTTATGGATGGCAGCGTCGCTGGTGCCATAGTTGTCGATGGTGAAGCTGTATGCCGAGAGCTTCTCTGCCACGTCGGCATTGTCGCTGAGCGCGAACTTTGTGACAATGGCATTGAAGTAGTTGGTAGCCACTGTCTCAGCCTCATTGTCATTCCAGCAGGCTGTGAGCATCAGCATAGCTGTTGCGGCCCAGAGCAGGAGTTTTATATTGTTGATCAGTTTCATTTTCTAATGTTTGCAAGCGTCTCATGCGTACGTAGTGCGCGTATAGACCAAAAAATCGTGCGCAAATTTACTGATTTTTCTTCAAAAATACGAATTTCGGGGGGCATTATCAGCAATATTTAGATTATTTTTGTTAAATCAGCCCCTTTTTTAGAATTTGTAATTACTTTTTAAAGTCCTTTTTCCTTTTTTTAGTTACCTTTGCGCCATGCAAAACACCATAATAGCATTGCGCCAGGCGCTCACATCCTACGACGCTCGCGAGGCGCAGTCCATCATCGATCTGCTCCTTGAGGAGGTGTGCCAGCTCTCGCGCGTCGACCGCATCATGAACCCCCATCTCCAGCTGCCTGACGCTCAGCGCCAGCGGCTGCTTCGGTGCGCTCAGCAGCTCAGCCAGGGTATCCCTGTGCAACAGGCCTTAGGGTACGAATGGTTCTGTGGCGAGCGCTTCAAGGTGACATCCGACGTGCTCATTCCGCGCCCCGAGACCGCCGAGCTCGTCCATTGGATCTGCCAGGATGTTGGACAGGGTCAACTCTCTTCCTCTTCGGAGTGTCGGAAGGAACTATCCATCCTCGATGTCGGCACCGGCACCGGGTGCATCGCCCTGTCGCTGGCGCGACTTATCAACTATTCACAAGTGTTGGGAATTGACTTATCAACAGCCGCTCTTACTGTGGCTAATGAGAATAAATGTCAACAGGGTGTTGATAACGCTTATTTCGCTCAATGTGATATACTTAAGGGTGTTGACAACTCCTATTTTGAGACGCAGATCCACCAGCAATTAACAAGTTATCCACACTTGGTTTTCAACATCATTGTCAGCAATCCTCCTTATATTTGTCAACAGGAGGCCGCCGAGATGTCTTCCGTCGTTCTCGACCATGAACCTTCGCTGGCGCTGTTCGTCCCCGATGACGATCCGTTGCTCTTCTATCGCACCATAGCACAGTTCGGACGTGAGCATCTCACCGTAGGCGGAGCGCTCTATTTCGAGATCAACGCCGCCTATGGCTCCGAGACCTGCGCCATGCTTCGCGATTTAGGATATCAGGACGTCCAGCTGCGCCAGGATATCCATGGCCGTGACCGCATGGTGAAAGCCATGTTAATCAGTAATCAGTAATTTGTAATCAGTAATTCGTAATTCGTAATTAGTAATTATATTCCCCCATGTTCCCCCGGAAGTCCAAGAAAATCCTGACCTACGACCAGGCTCTCAATCGAGCTGCACAGCTGTGTAGCAAAGGTGAGCAATGCCCCTCAGACATCTTTGAGAAAGCCCAAGAGTGGGGCCTTTCGGAAGCAGAAGCTGCACGTCTAGTGGCGTATCTGACGCAAGAGAAATACCTCGATGAGACCCGTTTCGTCCATGCATTCATCCACGATAAGTTCACCTATCAGCACTGGGGTAGAGTCAAGATTGCCTATATGTTGCGTATGAAGGGAATTGCTGATTCGCTCATCGAGAATACGCTTGATGACGTGGTATCTCCGGAGTCTTATCTGGACACTTGCGTCGATCTGGTTCGTTCGAAGATAAAAGGGATGGACATCCCGTTATGTCCGGCCGACAGGGCCAAAGTCTTCCGTTTTGCAGCTCAGCGCGGCTTTGAGTCTTCGGTCGTATCGAAGGCTTTATCGAAATTATCCATCCCTGACGAAGATTAGCCATGCTCCTGTTCCCCAAGACCTGTCCTTGCTGCCAGCACTCGTTATTGCCCGGCGAAGGACCTCTTTGCCTCAAGTGCCTCTCCGCCTTGCCTCGCATCCACGCTGAGTTCCCCGACAATGCCGTGGAGGCGCGTATGGTGGGACAGTTCCCCTTTGAACATGGCACCTCTTTCTGCTTCTATCATCCGAATGGAATGATGGCCAGGGGCCTTACGCAAGCCAAATACAAGGATCGCCCTTGGATTGATGCCGACCTGACGCAGCTTTTTGTGCAGGAACTCTCTTTGGCTCAGTCTTCCTGGCCTTACGACATAGACATAATCATCCCTATCCCCATCCATTGGTCAAGACTTCTTTTCAGGGGATATAATCAGGCGATGGCGATTGCCGAAACGCTGCATGACGTTTGGCATCTTCCCATCGAATCTCATTGTCTCCATAAGAAATATACTCGTCATACCCAGGTCGGTTTAGGCCGAGAGGACCGTCTGCGAAGTGTTGTCGGCACTTTCTCTGTATCCAACCCAGAATCCCTCAAAGACAAGCATATCCTTCTCGTCGACGACGTCCTGACCACTGGCGCCACCCTTGTCGCCGCTGCCGATGCGCTCCTGTCCAACGTGCCAGGAGTGCGAATCAGTTTCCTGACGTTGGCGATGAGTAACTAAGAGACCGTTGTGTGTCAGCAATAATTATTGAAGGAAGATAGACTTGACCACCGTGGCGCCACCACCTACAGTACCCGTATGCTGCAGATGGAAGCCAGCGTTGTGAGTAGGATGAGCCATGGTGGCAGAGAGGGTCTGCTTGCCAAGGTCGGGCAATCTGCTGTTACTGATCTCGGCCGTGAGCTGATCTTCGTCTGCACGGAGTGTGACACTGCAACCGGGGCGGAAGAGGTCACAGCGCTGAGGCTCAGTTATGCGGGTGATTGTGCCAGCCGTGTATTCGACGAGATAGGCCTCAACAGCCCGGTCATAATCAGGCGTGCGGATGAAGCGAAGTCCATAGCCAGTGAGTGAGCGAGTATCGAACTTGATGCAGATGTCGAGATACTGCCCCGTGGCCGAACCGAAGCCCTGTCCTGGCGTCTTGCATGGATCGAGTGTCAATGTGCAGAGCTGCCTGCCATAACTCTCTGACGACTCTTTGTCTGCCACGGCCTCCTCCAGAGGTGTGTACATCAGGCGAGCGCCACGCTGCAGCTGCACCATACCCCACGAACCTTCCGCGCCATCTACACCCTCAGCATACCCCCACGCGCTTTGTGAAGTATCAGGCGTCCAGTTGTAAGCCTCCGTATCAGAAGGCTTGTAGCAGTCGATGGTCCATTGGCCTGCTCGGATCTCCGGTTGCACGGCGATGGCTACTGGTGGAAGGACAACCGGTAGGGCCTCAGTAGGCGTTGGCACGTCGAGCGGCTGGCCATTGAGCGTACAGTCGCGCATCACACAATAATGCTTCGGATCCGGTCGTCGCGTCCATTCGATGCGGAGGTTCGGATCCTCGCTCGTCCAGCGGCAACGCTCCATCGTGACAGGTCCTCCTACCTTGGTAAGATACTGTGTGCCACGCACCTTGGAGTGGAGGTCACAGTCGATGAAGGTGGCTCCCTGAGCGTAAGTAGAGTAGAATGGTTTGCTCGAAAAGAGGGTAAATCGGCAATGTCGATAAGTGCCTGTGCCACATAGTGCATCGTCGGTACACTCGAAGTAGCAGTCGGTGAAGTCTACATGCCTGCCACCCGCAAACGGACAAAGATTGAGACGTGAGATGAAGCGGCAGTTATCGACCTTATACTTATCTCCCTCGCAGATGACAAGCTGCGCCTGTACGATAGCCTCCTTGCGCTTCGGACGATTGAGCTGCGGATTGCGCGGATAGACAAGGTCGACGTTGCAGTAGTTGCCGAAGGTGAGGTTGCGCGCCTCCACCTCGTCGCCGATGATGTGCAGCATCGTGAAGTTTCCCTCAGCACCCTGTGTCTGTCCTCGGCTACTGGCCAGGATGACGTCCTCGGGATTGTCGGTATGACCAATGAGACGGGTACGCGAGAGACGCACCTCCATGCCAAAAGGCGTATTGCTGCCAGGTGCGGGACGTCGCACCTCGGGATCATCCGGATCATCAATCCAGTAGACTGATGGCTCGATGAGAATCTCCGTCCAGAGCGTATCATCGGCAAAGCGTTCTGCAAAGCGCAAGGCTTCGCGCACCTCATGGAAGGTCATCTGCCGCTCATCGGTAGGCTTGGCAGCATCCACATAAAGACGATGGATCTGTCCGTTTTCGACGTTGGTCCTGTGTGGCAACGGAATACTTGAAACACTAGCCAGAAGCGGCAGGGAAAAGAGCGTCGACAGGAGCAACAAGGAAATAAGGGGCTTTCTCATATAATATATGATTTACTGTAATCTTACAATTGCATAACTCGTAGCTGGCATGGGGACACTCACCTTGCCAGTTTTCTTGTCATATATGTATATTATAGTAAAAAGCTGGCTTATTTCTTAGCGATGAAATCTTCTCGCATCGGAGAGAAAGTATCGATCACAATACCTGGCTCCAGACATTTGCACTGATGCTGCTGATTGGGCTTAATCAGAATGCCATCACCTTCCTGCACGACTCGCATCTCTCCATCGACGGTAAATTCGAACTTGCCGCTGGCAATATAAGAAGACTGAGTGTGCGGATGAGCATGCATAGCAGCAAGACCATCTTTCACAAACTTCACACGGACGACCATCAGGTCATCATTATATCCTAGGATCTTTCGTTCCAAACCAGGACCAAAAGGCTCCCATGGCTGGTCATCGGCTCCAATAAATTTCTTGCTTTCCATATTATTTGAGATTATTCATATTGTCTACGAGCTGTTTCACTTCCTCATCTCCGATTGCATAATTGTAGATACGAAGACCTGCAATCTGAGTATCACTGAGATACTTATCTCCCTTAAAAGGAGCTCGGCCCATCCAGCAACAGGCAGGCGCCTCTTTGAAGATCTCTGACAAGATCGGCATCTTATCATTGCGACCTATGAGCTGTCCATCAATAAAGAACTCTCCGGCATGTCCTTGCTGGCGGAAGAGTGCATGATGCCAGACATCTCGTCCTGGCTTGCCACCCTGCATGATGATCTCCTCATGCGCATAACCACCTGTCGAAGTCTCAAACCGCTGTTCATTGAGTCGAAAAGCTACATACGGACCTTCATCTGCAGAGTTTTCGGCCAACGCCGAACAAGCAAAGACAAAATGCCCATAGCCATCAAGCTCATTGCTCGAACTCACCTTATAATATATAGACAGAGAAAAGTCCTGCAACGACTGGATATATTGACCCAGAACCGGAGTCATGTCATAATAACCATCATTATGTCCCAGATTGATTACTTGCTGTCCGGCCACAGTTTCAAAGCATGCTCCGTTCTTCAAACCAGACGGATCACTGACCGACACATAATACTGAGCCCACAGAAACAGAGGCGCAAAAACTACGGATAAAAGGGTTAAGAGGCGTTTCATAACAAAACAAATTTATAATATATTAAATAATGTGGGAACAAAGATAAGGCTAAATTTGATTTTTTCGAAATAATTTTTGAAAAAAACTTGAAATCGGTGTAATAAATGGCAACATTCTGCGTCTAATGGGTGTAACTTGATTCGAAAAGAGCAGGAAACACCTGCAAAACATACAACAGAAAATGAAAGACGAAAGCAAATTCGCACAAATCGTAAAAGAGAACAAAGCAACAATCTACACCGTCTGCTATATGTTCTCGCAAGACAAGGATGAGGTGCAGGACCTCTTCCAGGATACACTCGTCAACCTCTGGAACGGCTTTGAAGACTTCCGTGGTGACAGCAAGACAGAGACATGGGTGTGGCGCGTAGCCCTCAACACTTGCATCTCTGCCGAACGCAAGAAAAAATCACAGGGTGAGAAGGTTCCTCTCTCCCTCGACATCGACCTGTATTCCGACAGTGATGCTGCCAGCCTTCAGGTGCAGCTTCTGCACAAGCGCATCGGCAAGCTCGGCCTCGTTGATCGTGCCATCATCCTACTCTGGCTCGAAGATATGAGCTATGACGAGATCGGTGCCATCGTAGGAATCTCTGCTCAAAACGTCGGTGTGAAGCTCTATCGCATCAAAGAACAACTCAAATCCATGCACGACTAAGCATTATTAACTCTAACAAAAAACAACTATGGAAGAAAAAGATTTTATGGAGATGCGTAATCAGATCAATCTCCTCAAAGGCAAATTGAATCAGCAGGAAATCGTAAATAATCGTCTGATCAAGGCTTCTATGCGCGACAAGCAGCAGGAAATCAATCGCAAAGCCATCAAGATGTCTGCAATCGGCGTCCTTGGCATCCCTCTCTGGATCGGCATTCACTACACCTCCGGCATTTCATGGGCCTTGGCTCTCACCACCTGTGCCATGATGATTTTCTGCATTGCAGCCACTTGGTATTGCCATTATCCAGTCAACAAGTCAGGACTTTTCTCTGGCGATGTCAAGACCGTAGCCAGCGCTTTTGCAGAAGTGAAGCACATGTATCATATCTGGATTACTCGCTTCGCCCCTACTCTCATCCTACCATGGCTGGCATGGGTTTGCTACGAATATCAGGATGTCCTGCCAGTACAAGCCGACCAGAAATGGATTCCTTATGCCATCGTCCTGGGTGGTGCACTCTTCGGGTTCCTCATCGGTTATAACATGCATCGCAAGGTGGTCAATACTTGCCAGGAGGTGATTGATCAGTTGGAGGAGGCGTAAGTGTAGTAAAAAAAATAATAGCACTTCACACTTGTGGAGTGCTATTTTCAGTTTGCGCTACAACATTTTTCTGCACTTATTTTGGCGCAAAACCACAAAAATCTGCAGATATTTCCAAGAAAATTTACATTTTTCTGCACTTCAAAGAGTATTTTAAGGCAAATGTAACTCCTATTAATGACCATTTAGAATGTTATCTTTCAAGCTACGAGCAGAATGTCACGTACTGGTTACCAGCGCGTCAATTATCTTTTTAGCATTCGTAGTGGCATAGTCTCGATGAGCGTTACGGAGTGTTTTGTGCGTATAATTCATCAAAGAATCAAACTCTGGCCAAGTCAGGTCGAAGACTGCTGTCATAGCACGCCCTAGGTAAGCTGCGTCGGATGTCCTCTTCACGGTTATACCATTATTGTCAGCCCCAATTATGCCATGGCCGATTGCCGTTGCAAGCCACAGAGCTATGGTTTTCAATTTCTCTGCGCTGAATCTCCTATGGGCAAGACTCTTTTCAACGAACCCGAGAATCTGGCTTTCCGTTAGTTTAGCGTGCGGGATATAATTGTAGCTGAAAATAAAGATATCAAGAATAGGAGTCTCTTCTTTTCGATAGAACGTCAAGCCTTCTATTCTCTGACTTCTTAAAAATGCAGCCAGCTGCCGGCTATAGACGACTATTGTCTGTGGCTTATGCTTAGTAAGCATTTCCCGAAATGCCCCTAATCCATCCCTGAACAATAGAGAATGTTCCTCCGGCGAGGGAGTGTCTGCATCTGACTGGAAATGCTGGAAGAAGTTGTAGAACCCCAGATGATCCCATAATTCCTGCCGCCTTTCTATAGAAACAAATCCTTTCTCTTGCAATAAGAAACTAGTGACCATCGAAAACGAAGGAGATTTCGCTTCGTTCTCGATGTATGAGTCAAGCTCTATGCTATTGCAGTTGCTCAGACGATAATAGCTTTCAAACTCAGTACCTTTGTATTTCTCATATTCCGGGCACTGGCAATCCATCTGCTTCGCACCCTGCATGCTGCAACATTTCGACTTATGCTCACAGTTCTGTTCGCAAAGCAGATGAACTCCTACGATCATCGTCCTTACACCCTGCCAGCCTTCTTCATACTGGTTACCGATGCGAGGACGAAAAAAGATCTTACTCTCCATATATTTGTTTCAGCTCACTACGGCTGAAGTTCTTAAACCGTGCTTGCCAGTATCGACTCTTTTCTCCGTCAAATTTCTGACGATCAATCACCGACTCTCGCTGGGGATGTAAGATTGCATTGTTTCCATCGCCCATGTGCTCCTGCCATGTCAATTCTGCAAAAGGAGAGTCCTGTTGCTGCCCAATATGGTGCAACTCATACGGATCGCCATTCTTGTCACGGGGTGGCCATCCTTCTCCAATCAGATCGGCATTATTATAGTCATACCATTTCTTCCAGTCAGCGAACTTTTCCTTCAGCCAGTCAAGACGGCAATTGAACGCGCTCCAGTCGATATCCTTGCGTATCAATGCAGGACGATCATCGACTCTAGCTTCCACAAGGCCAGCATTCATATAGATGCGAGCCTCAGCCATAGTGCGTATGCATCTGACAACAGCCATTGACCACCCTGTGTTTTGGATGATTTCTTGTTGTTGAACAGCTGTAAGTTCTGTTTCAAACATATTCGTTCTTTTTTATAATCCAAACAGGAGACCCAGCCATCCGCCTTTCTTTGGCAGACACAATGCGCCACACTTAGGGCAACGCATTGGCATAGTACCAGCCGTTGCGTTGTCCTCAATATCAAGACCTTCAAATACGTTACCACAGGCTTCGCACTTGAACTTTGTCGTTCCTCTCAGCATGAATTACTTCTTTTTGTAATCCTTGTAAATCTTAAGTGCGCCGGCAACGACTGTACCTATTGCTGCAAAAACTGTTGCCACTTCTTTTTCACTAACATCCTTTAGTTGTCCGAACTTAGTAAACTCTTTCATTTTCTTTTACATATTTATTAACCATATAAAAGCCAACTATATTATATGACATGCATCATCTATTAAGTCATACATACTAATAGTGCGATGTCTGAAATACTTAATTTGACTTCAACAATCAAAAGTCTAATAGAGGTAAATCAGGATTATTATAAACCTCAAAAAACTGTTCCAAATCATCCAGTGGGGATTTAGTTACAATATTGCTTATGCCTTGCAAAGAAGCAAGAATAAGTTCTCTATCTCCACTTTCTATGGCCTTATCCATAAGCTCATAATGCTTCTGTAATGCTCCATTTCTTTCGCCAAAGGTACTTTCTAAAAACTGCTGACAAACCTTATATTTAGCAATAGTGTTCGCCATTTGAACATTACTCCACGCATTAATCTGCTCTGTTCTGGCTTTAAAAGCCTGACATTGAGTATATAGATTCGCGATATTCTGTGCAGAATCTGCTAAAGATAGCATCTGACCAGAGATATCCTGCACTTGTTCTAATAGTCCCTCACATCTATCCATGCCATTGTTAAACTTCTCTGACAAGGAAGTAGGTGCATTTTTTTCGTAAGGAACGACTATCCCATTTTCTTTATTTCTATTCTCCATTTTTAAATTTTTGAATAACTAATTTCTTTGTATGCTTTTATTGCTCTACCGAGATCTCGAACTTCAAGAGGAGTAAGTATCTGATTACAACTATAAACCTTAGTCATTAATTGATTATAGATATCCCTGAATCCTTCATTAGCTTTCACTATACTCTGTGCTACTTCAATGACTCTATAAAGCTGAGCACGTCCTTCTGTGTAGCCATCAACAATGATTTGCATATCTTTTACTATATTAGCTTGATTTGCTTGTATGCGGTCAACTTTTGCTGCATGGTCTGCTGCCGCTGACATTGCTATTGTCGCAACTCCAATGAGTGCTGCACCTGTAGCTACTTTTTTATTAGAATAGATAAACTGACGAACATCCTTGTTATTTACTATTGTTCGGGCCACATTATCATACTTCTTTATCGTATCAGATACATTGTTTGTTTTATAACCTTGGAAGGTAACAGAAAACAAAGAAAGGTCAATATCTTCTAAACTTACCATATCAGCCTCTTTCTCCAAATTACCACCTCCTGAACCATGACGTATAACATTAAGCAATTCGACACCAAGATATACATTTTGGAATGCATAGGTTCTAAGCTGGTCTAGTGCATCACTTAACTCATCACAAATCATCTCAAGTTCTTCGTATTCCTCATGCGCTGCATTACGCAGTTTCTTCATATCTTCGTACTGTTCAGATAATTTACCTGTATCTGTGTATAGTCCAAGAAATCCAGAAACATCTCTGTTCTTTATCCTGTCCAATTCATTAAGAATAGATTCGATTTTATTATCGTTCAGAAGATTCTTACAGTTTGCTATGCGTGAATTTTGTTTTCTTTGAAGAAATCCCGTTGCAGCGTATCTTCTAAATTGTTCAGGATTAAATTCTCCTTGAGGCACAAGTGCCTTATATACGTTATCATTGGCTTCCTTCCTTAATGAAATCTTGCAAAACAATTCTAATTTTTTATCTGCCAATTCCTTTGCCCTTTCCATTCGTTCAATAGGAGCAGCCTGTCTCAACAGTCGTAGTAAATTTGCTATATTTAGAAATAATTCTACGACCTCTTTATAATTTTCCTTCGTTATCGAATTTCCTGGTATAGGGACTGAAATTTCTTTCTGCACAAATAGGGTATATAATTCACCTAAAGTTGAATTGTATAAATAAGAAAGATGCTGTTTTAACTCATTTGTCTGCTTTTCTATTTCTCCCAACTCTTTATTCAATACTTTTTCTTTTTCTTTAAAATCTCTGTACTTTTCTCCATTGCGCAATAGCCATATTTTCTTCCTTATATAAAAATATAGAGAAATCAGTAAAATCATTATTACTGTACTTCCTATTACAGAAATAAACCATCCCATAGCTGAGACTTCTCCATCCCATCCCTCGAATGGAATTGCAATAATGGATGATATGAATAACCAAGTAAGGCAGCCACATCCATATTCAGTGCAACCAGAATTTTCAACGTAATCAGGAATCTCTGTCCTTGAATTTTCTATTTCTGATTTAATTATTTCTTGTCTTTCCTCTAATACAGTCTGTTGTTTTTGGAGTTTATCGTACAAAATCAAAGATTGCTCACATTTGTCAAAGCGAGAATAGAAATCAAATGTTTTGACTTGATTATTCATAATTATATAAAATTTTGTCTGTTTGTTTCATGTATGAATTCGAATGTTACGCCATGTTTATGGCACCCTTTGTTGCGACCATCTGGATGATGGGAACAGGTCGCACTGACAAGTTGTCTGACATTTACGAAGCGGTGTCCACAGTATTCACAATAATAGTAAGTCATAGGTATGTAGCGTTGTTTTATTAAAAAAGGCGCAGCTTCTATATCATCCGTCCTCGTCACTCAGGCATCGCCAAACGCCCCAACAAAAAGAACAAGAAGATACTTCTACCGCGCCTGCCTATGTATGAGGTAACCTCGCTAATGAGGCGCACATATACAAAGACAGGGAAAAAGCATCAGCTGTCTTGATCTTTGTTCTCTGATTTGGCGATTTTGAGTGACGATCAATAGACAATATGCCATTCCATTATGTCTGGAATCGAAATTCCGCGACAAATATAACATATTATCACAACAACTGATGCTAATTACATCGATTTTAACAAATATTTAACGACTTCTTAGCTTAGGAATCTGTTTTTCGTGGTAAAAGATAATCTTAATTACAACTCCCAATCCCTTACCTCATTCGTAAGTCCTCCAAGAATTGTCATTTCATCTTCATAAAGTTCCTCTCCATAGATGACTGCAAAGACATATACAGAGTGGGTATTCGCTTTGTAGCAGACCTTCATCAGGAACTCGTTTTCCATATCTGTCATTCCTGAATAGATCCCCGTATCGCCATAACTGGTTACTGTTTCTATTTGCTCTTCTGGTCCGACGGTATATCCGGCATCAGGATATACAGCAGCGGCCCAACTGCCCAGTTCCCAGTAGCAGACCGTTATATTGTCCATTCCCCAGATGGCTCCCTCGATGATGTCAATATCTGGGCATTCAAGCTGCTGAAAGTGAGATGGTACGCGGAATCCATAGCCAGTTTTCACCCACGAAAAATTATCGACAGAATCGTCTGAAGACATGCGATCCTGCATAGCGGCAATCTCGTCTTCATCACCATATCCATTCTTCACATTCTCGACATACAAACTCTGCGAGACACTCCACATAAAAAGTATAAGCACTACAAGAGCGACAAGTGAGACGATATCTTTGGTCGTAAGCTTTGCCTTGGGGTCAACGGCTTTGCCTTTCTGGCAGAGGAATACCAAAAGGATAATATTCACAACAGGGATAAAACCAAGTATTGACAACCAGCCACTCTTGCCAGTATCATGAAGTCGGCGAATCACCATGCAAGTGCATGTGTATGTAGCAAGTAAAAGCAACGCGCAACTAATGAAAAACGTTATCTTATGCGATGCAAGACCACTCTCTCCAGCTCCAAGATAAATGTAGAATTCTACCAAAGCAGAAAACAAATACATGATAAAGGTCATTGTCAGGCCCGTAATCAAGGCAAACTTCCAGTACTCACCTCTTGAGATACTTCCCTCACTTTTGAAACAATACAGCTTCCAGATACGCTCGCTGTAAAAAGAAATGAATCCACGATCAAAATACACACGATCTTCTTCCGACATCTCAGCTCCACAAGAAGGACAATTTTTCTTTTCTTCCATAATTATAATTCTTTTATTGCCGTTAATTATATTATCTGCGGCCAAAGTTATGAATTATGGATGAAAAATACAAAAGCAAAATGAGGATGTCGCGGTATTGTGTCGCACTTATTCAAGAAAAATGCGTTTTTTGATCAAGGAACGGACGCCATGGCTGCAAAATGGCCAATCTTTGATGCCGGAACGGACGCCTTGCATGCAGGACGTCCGTTCCGGCAAGAAAGAGTGTCCAAAGTTGAGTGACTTTGGAGATTTTTTCAGGAACGAAAGCATAGACGAGTACCAGGTTATGGTTTCGTGCATCACGGCATCCTTCACCGGGTACCCGTTGGAGGATGCCGTGAGCGCGGGAGTCAACACTAGGATAGTAGTGTTGACTCCATGCATGAAGAATTTTGACGTTGCGTACAGAACGTCAAAATCTTTGTTTTTATGTATTACTTCTCCCCCGTCAACAGATGCTTCACGAGCCAACGAGCAGGAGAAGCATGGAGAGCGTAGCGCCCTGACTGGCAAAGAGTTCGCCGAACTGAGAGTAGGCTCCCCAGCGGGAAGTGTCGTCCCAGGTGTAGTGCTGAGGACGGCCGGTTTCCGGATTGATCTCGTGGTTGTAATAAGTATCGAGCATGACTGTCTGCACGCTCTGTCTCTGGCAGGAAATGCAGGAAACCAGAGCGATGCTCATAAGAAGATGGAGTAGTCGTTTCATTAGTTGTGTGTGCTGAAAAGAAGGAGTGATACAATTACTTTGCGAACAGGTCTTCCAAAGTAATTGTTCGTACAAAAATACCACTATAAATACCCTGACGCAAGCCAAATGAGGTAACAAGAATAACCTGAAGGCTTTGCTTACGACCTAGCGTTTCCATGACCATAGCCACTCGATGACGCAGTTTGCGGTCTTCGTCCTTATCTATCTCCACATCATCAGAGTAGAACTTCATTTCGCAAAGATTGACCACATTATCTGAGCGATCAATAATCAGGTCCATCTGAGCGCCGTCATGATTCTCGTCTCGTCGCAATGTAAGAGCAGACTCTCGGCTGGCAATACCCACAACGCCAAGTGCTTGCTTAATTTGAGTGATATGAAGCATGCACAGTTCCTCAAAGGCCAAGCCTCGCCAAGTGCGGATAGGTGCAGAATGCTCATTCTCTTGCCAGAATGAAGCCGAAGGATTCTTATTCTCTACGAACCGTAGATAGAACCAGCAGAATGGATCGGTGAGGCGATAAAGGGTCTCATACTTTTCTGCATCGTAAGGGCGATAAGACAGAATAAAGTCACTCTCTTCGAGCGCCTTCAGCTTTTTTGAAAAAGCACCGCCATCACTCTGACCGACTGCCGCGGCAATCTCGGTCCTAGTGTAGCCACAATGCTTGGTGGCAAGGAATCGCACAATACTCTCAAAACACTGATAGTTCTTATATTGAGAGCGGAAAAGTCGCTCGAATTCAAGACGAAGCTTGGCATTCCGACGGAAAAACAAAGCGTCAATATTCTGAGCAAGGCTCATCCCTCTCTGTACATACCCCAGATAGTATGGCATACCACCAACGGCCATATACAACTGCGCCTGATCATAGCGGCTGAGGCTTACACCCTGAGAAGCAAGCAACTGTTCTGATTCGCAGAGAGAAAAAGGAGACAACTTTATATCCCACGTCAGACGACCATACAGCCCACCTGTATTATTAATCAGGTATTTAATCATCCATGATGCTGCGCTTCCACACACCACAAGCATGATATTCCGGCCATCCGCCCAGTCATTCCAGAAAGCTTCAAGAGCAATAATGAAGCGCGATCCGTCAGTATCAAGCCAAGGCAGCTCATCAAGAAATACCACAAGACGATCGCCATGATCCAGCTGTATAAGAAGTTTCTTCAGCAGAGAGAAAGCTTCTATCCAATCTTTCGGCATTTTGGCATCCTCTAATCCGTATTCCTGGAGATGGTTATAGAAATAACGCAATTGGTCTTCAGTTGTGACAGGATTCTCTTCGTCGTAACTGTTCAAGCCAGTATGTTGAAAAGTGATCTTTCCTGCCAGAGTCTCTCTAATCAGGAATGTCTTACCCACTCTGCGACGTCCATAGACAGCCACAAATTCAGAACGATCACTCTCGTATCGCTCCAACAACTCTTTCTGCTCTTGCTCTCTGCCAATTATCTTTGCCATAGCACTTAATTTTGGGTGCAAATGTACATAAATAATCAAACAAAAACAAATTCTCCGAGCGGAATTTTACATTTTTAGGCAAATTCCGCTCGGAGAGTAGAGGTTTTGCGAGCGGAATTTTAAAAATTTACAAAATTCCGCTCAAGCAGACATGCTTTATTTCTTGACAAGTCGCACCTCATAGATCTCGCCGACCTGGCGGTATGGCTTAGCTACGAACTTGACGCGGACCTGCTTCTTGCCCTTGAGCGCAGAGGCTGGGATTGGGTAGGTCTCGTACTTCCACTGTGAGCTGCGCCACTTGCGGGAGTTATTGACTGAGGTGACGAGGGTGTCGTCGACGTAGAGATCATACTCACAGGTGCGCCACTCGTCCTGACCCCAGTAACGGATGCGGACAGAGAGGTCGGTGCGGCCCTTGGTCTGCATGAGGTAGCTGAACGAACCGCCGTTGCGAGCGTCACGGAATGGGACATCGTTGGTGATGCCACGGGTAGAGGTCTCGTCGGCCTCCATAAAGTGGTCACTCTCAGGCTGCTGCTCACCAGGCTGCACCTTGTCGGTGGTCTTCTCTTCAAGTTCCATGCGAGCCTTCTCTTCCTTGGCGAGGTTGTCGATATACTCCTTGTAGCCGTCGGTGCTGAGTGCGAGCCAGTAGAGCATGTAGCGACTGTCGTGGAGCTCAAAGAATGGGAGGAGCTCGCCGGTGATGTCAGAGGCAGGATAGAGCGCAGGCTTGTTCTCCATGCGGGTATTGAGTGTGAAGTGGAGTGGCTTGCCTGGGACAGGAACGAGGTCGTTGGCAATGTCCTCAACCTGATTAGCGATGAGGTAAGGTGCCTGATCGACAGGGAGTTTCTTGCCCGATGCCATCTGGCCGAAGCGGCTGTCGTCGGCCAAAAGACCTGCGAGATCCTCAGTGCCGGTCTTCATGGCCAGGGTGATTGGACCGTAGAGGATGGCTACGTACTGAGGGACGTTTGGCATGTGCTCGATAGAGGCGTGCATTGGGAAGTTGATGTCGATGACGTCACCGGCTTTCCAGTTGCGCTCTATATTAATATAGGTACCTGGCTTCCAATCCTTAGACTTCTGTGATTTACCATTGACCGAAACAGTAAACTCACCAGGCTTAACCCAAGAAGGATAACGGAGACTAATCGTCTTCAGTGAGGAGTGAGGAGTGAGGAGTGAGGAGTTATCAGCTGCTAAAATGGTGATCTTGCTGGTCTCGCCGTATGGGAACTGGGTCTCCTGACGGAGGGTCAAACCTTTTTCTTTCCAGTTGAGCTCTGAGGCTGCGTAGAGGTTCACGGTGAGGTCGTTATCGTTCTTGTGTGTATAGATGAACTGGGTATACTTGCCGTGATTCTCCATACCTGTACCGACGCAACACCACATGGCTTCGTTAGGTACTGAGTAGTTGCGATAGTGGCGTGGACGAGCCGAGGTGAAGTAGACGTAGCCACCATGCTCAGGGTGCTGGGTAGAGAGGATGTGGTTGAAGGTAGCACGCTCGAAGTAGTCGGCAAAGAGCGCGTTATCCGGATCCATGCGGTGGAGATCCTCGGTGAGCTTGAGCATGTTGTTGGTGTTGCACGACTCAAGGCCATCGATGTCCTGTGTCCAGTCGATGCAAGCCTCAACGCTTGGGAAGTGCTCGCGACGGCTGTTGCCACCGACAGAGAGCGAGCGGCGATTGACGACCTCATCCCAGAAGAAACGGGCGCCTTCCTTATAATACTCATCGTTGGCCAATTCGCCGACGCGTGCGAAGCCTACGACCTTAGGAACCTGCGTGTTAGCGTGAATCAGGTCGAGGTGCTTGCCGTTGTGCTCCTTCATCGGATTGAGGAGCCACTTGTGAGAGTAGCGCTTAGCTGCGTCGAGGTATTTCTGCTCGCCGGTCATCTGATAAGCGTCGGCCAAGACCTCATTGACGCCACCATGCTCCATGCCGAGGAGTTCTTCGAGCTTCTCGTCGCTGACGTTGGCAGCCACCTCGATGAGCCAATTACAGGTGCCGAGGAAGAGCTGCTTAGCATCCTCATTGCCACAATAGAGCCAAGCGTCGCGAAGACCTGCCTGGATCTTGTGAATGTTATAGAATGGTACCCACGCGCCATTGAAAGTGCGGAAGTCGCCCTGCTTGAAGGTTGTCCACATCTTATCGCTCTGTGGCACACCACCGAGGTAGCCTTTGCCCCAGACAGGGAAGTTCTTCTCAGCGGCCTCAGCGCATTTCTTGAGTTCGGCAATCATGTAGAGCATACGATCCTCGCACTCCTTGTTGCCCTGAGCGGCATAGAGCGCCATGGCGGTGAGGTAGTGACCACCGACGTGACCATCGAGGCCGGCCCAGTTAGGGAAAAGTGGAGCGATCTCTGGCAGACCTGCCTCCTTGCGGAATGGAGCGAGGAGACGATCGACATCATAACGGAGCAAGGTGTGTGCATTGAGCTCGTAAGCATGCTTGAGCGGGCCATCGAGGAGCTTGACGTCCTGGATAGGGAACTCATCGGGATAGAGCTTGTTCTGAGCCTGTGCAGTAGCTGCCATGGCCAAAACAGAAAAAAGGGCAATGATAGGCTTTTTCATATATAAGTAAGATTAGAATTCAACCAAAATGCGGAAGACTTTACCAGGATTCTCGCTCCACCACTGCATCGTCTGCAAAGCCTCTTCTGGCTTGATAACCTTGGTAATGAGCTGATCGACAGGACAGGTGCCACGCTCGAGATAGTGGATGACGGCGCGGAAGTCGGATGGCATAGCGTTGCGCGAACCTCGGATATCGAGCTCCTTCTGCACGAAATATTTCGTCTGGAAAGAGACCTCCGACTTGGCATAGCCGATGCAGATGACGCGGCCGGTGAAGGCAACCTCATCGACAGCCATCTGGTAGGTGGCGGTGGAGCCGACGGCCTCGATGACAACGTCAGGACCAAAGCCAGAGGTCATCTCAAGGAGGCGTGCATGCACATCGTCAGTCTTGGTATTGATGGTGTACGAGGCGCCCATCTGCTTAGCCAGAGCGAGCTTCTCATCGTCAAGGTCAGCAGCTACGACGGTGGCGCCACGGGTAGCGGCACGAACCACAGCGCCCATACCAACCATGCCACAGCCGATGACAAGAACTACGTCAACGTCAGTGACTTGTGCGCGGCTCACGGCGTGGAAGCCTACAGACATAGGCTCGATGAGAGCGCAGGTCTTAGGAGTGAGCAGGCCGGCTGGGATGACCTTCTCCCAAGGGAGGATGATACGCTCACGCATGGCACCGTGACGCTGCACACCGAGGGTCTCGTTATGCTGGCAAGCGTTGACGCGGCCGTTGCGGCAAGAGGCGCACTTGTTGCAGTTGGTGTAAGGATTGCAGGTCACGACCATGCCAGGCTTGAGGCCTTCTGGCACTTCGCTACCTACGGCCTCGATGATGGCACCGACCTCGTGGCCAGGGATGACGGGATTGAGCGCCATGCCGTTGCGCCCCATGAAGGTGTTGAGGTCTGAACCACAGAAACCGACGTACTGGAGGCGGAGCATGACTTCACCTGGAGCGAGGGCGCGTGGTTCTTCGAGCTCGACAATGTTGAGCTCCTGGGTATGGGAAATTTGAATTGCTTTCATTGTTTATTCCGACATATTTTTAATATAAGGAAGATCTGGCAACTCTCCGAAGCCATAGAAGCGCTTGGCGTTCTGACCAAGGAACAAGGCCTTCTCTTCGTCTGTAAGTTCTTGTGATTTAGTCACGAAGTCGTATGACATCTTATAGGTGATGGCGGTGATGGTGCGCGGGTAGTCGCTACCCCACATCAGGCGATCCATGCCGACCAGGTCAGCGGCCTCGCGGATGCTGCGGATGGCTGACGGATAAGGATAGAACTCCGAGTTGTAGAGCCAAGTGATACCTCCGGATTCGACCATGACGTTCTTGCCTTCTCGCGCCAACAGGATCTGCGAACGGAAGGATGGCGTGGTGACCATGCCGAAGTGACCGATGGCAACTTTAAGGTCCGGACATTCGCGGATGACCTCGGCCATCTCCCCTATCTGGTGCTCGTCGTCGGCCAGACACATATCGAGGATGAGACCGGCCTGCTCCATGCGCTTGAACATCTGCATCTTGTCGAGCAACGAGCCATGCAAGCGGTGACCAGGGATGGCCACGCCACGGAAGCCAGCGGCAATGGCAGCCTCCAGTTCTTCGAGCGAGAAGGCCATGGCCATGCAGAAGAAGCGCTCGGGATAACGGCGCTGTACGTCAAGCAGATAGTCGTTCTGATTGCCATCAATGACCTCCTGCACGACGACGGCGCCTCCGACCTGTGCATAGTTCATGTTGGAGAGGAAGACCTCGGCGGAGTTGACGCCATCGATCATGAACGGAGGGAGCATCTGCACCTCTTCGTCCATGAAGATAGAGCGGCCATCCTTCAGCGTCCGGATGGTCTTGCCGTCAACCTGGGTATCCTGACGGAGCCACAGATGGCTGTGTGCATCGATTATGAGTTGGCCCATGATACGCGCTTTTGGTCACCGATGATGTTCTGAACCTCGTGGACGAGCTCCATGTCGAGCGGCTCGTTGGCCCACTCGATATTGCGACGCACGTTGGCTGGATTGGCCGACGAGAAGAGCGTGCTGGCGATACGTGGATTGCTCACGGCAAACTGCACAGCCAGCTTCTCGATAGGATAACCCTTCTCCTGACAATACTGAGCGGCCTTCTGGCAAGCCTCGACCAATGGCTTTGGCGCTGGGTGCCAGTCAGGTACGCCACGAACGGAGAGAAGTCCCATGCTGAGCGGAGACGCGTTGATGACGCCGATACCCTTGCCCTCGAAGTAGTCGAGATAGTCGTTGAGCTTGTCGTCATTGAGGCAATGATGACAGAAGTTGAGGATACTCTCAACGGTGCCAGGAGCCGAGTGTTCTACCACCCAGTGCAAGTTCTCAAGCTGGAGATCGGTAATGCCGACGTGGCCGACGACACCTTTATCGCGCAACTCTACCAAAGCTGGCAAAGTCTCATCGACCACCTTCTGAAGTCCACCAGGCAAGGCGGCCTGGAACTCAATATCGTGCACATTGATCAAGTCAATATAGTCGATGTTGAGACGCTCCATGCTCTCATAGACGCTGTCGGTGACACGCTTGGCAGAATAGTCCCAGGTATTGACGCCATCCTTGCCATATCGGCCGACCTTGGTAGAAAGATAATACTTATCGCGTGGCAGGATCTTGAGCGCCTTACCCAAGACGGTTTCTGCCTTGTAATGACCATAGTAAGGACTGACATCGATGAAGTTGATGCCACCCTCAAGAGCAGCTTCTACAGCCGCTATACTTTCTGCTTCGTTGGTGGCGCGGAAGACGCTGCCGAGCGACGAGGCGCCGAAGCTGATATGTGAGAGTTTGAGGCCTGTACGGCCAAGATCTGTATATCTCATTAGTGAGGATTTAGAACTTAATTTTCTTTTCACCACCGCTATATTTCACTGTCTTCTGTGTGCCATCAGGCAAAGAGATAACAAAGGTGCGGTTGGCGATGTAGCCAGGGAAGTGGCCGGTGCGCTTGCCGATGGTAAGGGTTCGGGTGGCCTCGCTCCACTGGAAAGGAATCTCTGTGTAGAGGCGTGTCTCGTAATTGTAGTTGTCGCCTTCGTCCTCATAGAGCGTGAACGAACCATCGGCACCTGGATAGACACGGACATTGAGCGTCTGCCAAGATTTCTCGCCATCGTACTGAACATCAGGACCCATTGGGATGATGCTACCTGCACGGACGAAGAGAGGGAGCTGATTGATCGGTGCATAGGAATTGATCCATTGACCACCCTGATAGGTAGTATTGGTCCAATAGTCGTACCACTTTGTATCTTTTGGCAGATAAGTGCGACGTGTGGCTGTCTCGCCTGGCTTCTCGGCCGGAGTTGTCACCGGACAGACGAGGAGTGCAGGACCGAACATATACTCGTCCTTGAGGTCAAGCACCTGAGGATCTTTGGCGAAGTCAAAGGCCAGGAGGCGAGCCATCGTATAGTTCTGCTGAGTGGTCATCGCAGCCATACTATATATATAAGGTATAAGGCTGTAGCGAAGACGGATCATATCGAGGATGGCATCATAGAATGGCGTACCTGGCTCGCCGAAGCGCCAGATTTCACGAGGAGTATCTGTGCCATGGCTGCGGAGCATTGGCAGGAAAGTACCCCACTGGAACATACGGGTGTAGTACTCGCGATAAGCAGGATCGTTGCAACCCTCTGGGAACTCGCCGACGGCAAACCAGCGGTGCCAACGATCAGGAGCGGTGAAGAAAGAACCTACATCGACGCTCCAATATGGGCAACCTGTGGCCATGAAGTTCAGGCCTGCAGGGATCTGCTTGCGGAACGAATCCCACGAAGCATAGGTGTCACCATTCCAGGTAATCGTAGAGTAGCGCTGCTGGCCAGCGTATGACGAGCGGGTCAGATTGACGACGCGCTTCTCATTCGATACACTGCGCTGATGCTCATAGATACCACCGGCGTGATAGAGCGAATAGAGGCTGCTACGCTCAGCTCCCAAGGCCTCGGTGAGGATGTCCTTGGTGCACTCCCAACGCTGCTTGTGGCTGTCGTGGTTATAACCCTTTGGCATAGGCTTCCAGTCGCCATCGAGAGGCTCTGAGCAGTCGGTCCACCAGGCGTCAAAACCCTTCGAGAAGAACTCGTTATTGGCTGTTTCCCAATAGGTATCACGTGCATCCTTCGAGAATGCATCATATACTGAATGAGGAAGCATAAAGCCCTTGGCATCATACTCATCGAACTGAGGACAGCCCTGTGGATTTGGCCAGATGCTGACCATCAGTCGGGCGTTCATCATGTGCACGGAGTCGGCCATGGCCTTAGGATCCGGATAGAACTTAGGATCCATGTGCATGTAACCCCAGCCCTGTGGCCAGTAGTTCCAGTCCTGTACGATCATGTCGATAGGTACCTGACGGCGGCGGTATTCTGCCAGCGTCTCGATGACTTCGTGCTGCGAGCAATAGCGCTCCTTCGACTGGGTATAGCCGAAGAGATAACGTGGCATCATAGGCGCCTCGCCGGTGAGCAGGCGGTATTGAGCCACCACGTCATCGAGGCTCTCGCCCTTCATGAAATAATAGTCAATCTGCTTGGCGGCATCGAGCTCCACATAGCCGGGATTGCCGAGAATCGGATTATAGTTCTCGTCATTGAAAACCATGGCACAACCCGCATCGAACAGGAGGCCGTAGCCATTGGTCGAATTGAGCACCGGCACCATCGCCTTGAGGTTATGTTGTGTGAGCCACTGGGTGTGGCCGCGCAGATTCATAAAGTCCTCGACGTGACAACCTAAGCCATACAGAGCCTCGCCGTCCTGCCAGTTGAAATAGGTGCGGTAACGCCAGGTATAGTCGATGGTGTCACGACGGAGAATATCCATCTCTACTTTCTGTCCGTCAGCCGTCTGCACGGTGCGCTGCGTAGACTCATCATAGGTGATCTTCTCGGTATAGACCTTGCCAGAGATACGAGGCTGCTGTGCATTCTCGGTCAACAGGACCTTTCCTGTCGCACGATCAATAAACTTCACAGCCTTCGTCTGCTTATCAATCTCCACAATTAGGACAGGCGACTGCATGATGGTCTTATCGGCCTGCTCGATGGTCTCAACAGCCAGCTTACGCAAAGGCTGCTCCACCAGCACACCCGTATTGTTGGCCTCAGGACGAAGCACGTCTTCGGCCGTATATTGCACACGGACGATATCGGAAGTGATGAAATTCACCTTCAGCTGTTCTGCCATACAAGTCAATGGCAGAACAGCGAGAATAGAAAGTAGATGACGCATAACAGATTACTTCTTGTTCTTAAACAGATGTGGCAAGAACTCATGCAGACAGCGACGCCAAGTCAGCCACTCGTGAGCGGTACCCTGACTCTCATAAAGATGTGCATCGACACCCATCTCGTTCAACTCCTTGACCATGGCCTGTGTACCGAAGTTCTCCTCAGTACCACAACCCATGAAGAGGTAATGTACCTGCTTATTGAAGTCAGGACGCTTGAAGACACCATCAGCGATGGTCTTGACATCCATGCCGAAGAGAGCACCTGAGAAAGTACCGATATAAGAGAACTTATCGAGGTTTGGCAAAGCAGACTCCCAGGTCTGACGGCCACCCCATGAAAGGCCAGCCATAGCGCGGAACTCACGGTCACTCTTGGTGCGGAAAGTTTTGTCGATCATTGGGATCAAGTCGGCGATGAGAGCCTCGTTGAATGACTTGCCATAGGACTCGAAGGTAGTGCCATTCCAACCGAATGGAGCCTGAGTGTCACCACTCTCCATGACTACGATCATTGGCTCGCACTCACCAGCAGCAATCATGTTGTCAAGGATCAAACCTGCGCGGCCTTGAAGTGGATGGCTCCAACCGGTCTCATCCTCACCCATGCCATGCTGGAGGTAAAGGACAGGATACTTCTTCTTGCCCTGCTCATACTCTGCTGGAGTATAAACCAACGCGTGGCGCCACTCCTTCTGGCTCTCTGACCAGTAGTTGACGTTGCGAACCTGACCGTGAGGAACCTGTGCCAGACGATACCAATCGCCTTCTGGACCCTCTGGAACTTCGAGAGCACCTGCATAACGGTTGCAGCCGAAGAAGCTGGTGGTCTGTGGATCAATGACTGAAATGCCATCGGCAATGAGGAAGTAGTAGTGGAAACCTACGACCAGAGGATCGGTAACACAGGTCCAGAAGCCCTGTGCATCCTTCTGCATTGGATATTTCTTGCTGCAGATATCAACAACGAGTTCCTTCGTGTTAGGCTGCTGGATGCGGAAATAAACGCGGCCATCCTTATCAATACGTGGCCAGTCAGCACCATCGATATTGGTCTCAGCACGCTTGGTGTTAGCGAGAATCTGCTCGGTGGTCAATGGTTTGTCTGCAGCAGTATAGAACTGCCACCAGTCGAAGTTGAAGAGTGGATTGACGCGCTCCTGAATGCCAGTCTTGCGGAACTCAGCGCTATTGACAAAGGTGAAATATACGTCATGAACGCCAGCCACTGGCTTGACATTCTCGGTGCGGAGAGTAATCCAGTTCTCCTCGCCACCAGTCACAGGGACCTCAATCTCTGCGATGATCTGACCCTCGCGGCCATCGACACGAACCTGGAGGGTACCGCCGAACTTAGCGCTGGCTACAGAAGCCTCGAACATCACTGGAGCCGACTTGCCGAAATCCACTGAGCGGAGCAACATAGCGTCGCCGTCGTTGATGTCGGTGAGATATACGCCCTTGGTATTAAGCTTAGAGCCACGCATAGCGCCCATTGGTTGACCAGGACCAAAGCCTGGCGCAGGTGCCCACTTAGCCTCAGCGGTGCTGATACCTCCGTGATAAACAGACTTCAAGCCCCATGAGTTTGCCATGGTGGTAGCTGTGTTGCGGCGATATGGATTGAAGTTAGCTAGTGGCTGGATAGGATCACAGTCGAGCCAGTATGGCAACTCCTGAATGGTACCATCGGCATTGTAAGTCATCTCAGCCGCCGAGACAGAGCGACGCTCGCTATGCTCAGGAGTGATGCGACGGAGGATGTCATAGTTCAGGCCGAAGACATAGCTATGGCCCTTATATTCAATGATGCCAGGGTGGTTGCCACGGGTACGCTCGGTTGGAGCCATGATGTAGTTGGCCCACTTCCAAGGGCCAGTTGGGTTATCGCTCATCGCATAACCGATGGCCTCAGGACAACAGGTTGAAGCAAATGAGAGATAGTACTTCTTCTCACCCTTCTCATTGGTGCGGCCCCAGAACCAAGGACCTTCCTGGTAGTTCTGGAACGCCCAGTTCTTCTTTTTCTTAGGATCTACCTTGAGGTCGATGCGTGCACCTTCCTCGTTGACTGGGCGCATCGCGCCGTCACGAGGATCAATGACGAGGATGTCGCCAGAGGTAGAGATCATGTCCTCGTTGAGCTTGATGCAGTAGGTATGAGGATTGCCCCAGTACATATAAGCCTGGCCGTCATCGTCGATCCAGACAGCAGGATCGATGTCATCCCAGTGCTCGGTCTGCCATACGATAGGCTTGCCGATAGGATCCTTGAAAGGACCGTAAGGAGAGTCAGCTACCAATACGCCAATGCCATGACCGTGGAGCGGACAATACATATAGAACTTGCCATTGCGTGGCACAACATGCAGCGCCCAAGCGCCATTGTCACGGGTACGCCATGAGAAATCCTGCAGAGAAGCTACTGCACCATACTCCTTCCAGTTGACCATGTCGGTCGAGGTGTAGAGCAACCAGTCGTGCATCTTGAAGGCGTAGCCACGAGCGTCGTCTTCATCATGGGTTGTGTAAAGGTAAACAGTGTCGTTCCATACCATAGGGGCAGGATCGGCCGTAAACTTGGTCTGGATGACAGGATCTTGTGCCATCATCTGCGAGGCGGTCAGCAACAAGGCTGAGGATAATAAAAGTTTTCTCATATTTATTAGGTAATGTTATTTCTGAATTACACACACGTAACCTCCACGAGGCTGAAGCTGGACTTTCTGCTGGTAACCAGTCAGTGTCTCCCCCTCCTGAGCAGCCGTTGGCCAAGGATGGATGAACCAGTACCCCGCAATCTTTTCAGGATCGGTGATAGAGGTGTCCAACGCCAGTCCTGAGTCCTGGAAGAGGGTTATCTTATCGCCCGACTTAACATACGGAGTCAGGTCGAGATCAAGTTCTATCTGCTCGTCTGTACCATTGATACCCGCAATATACCAGGTATCTCCACTTCGACGAGCCATCACGGCATGATGACCAGGATCTCCACTTACCAGGCGTGTCTCATCCCATACCGAAGGAAGGTTTGAGAGGAAGTCCTGTACCTCCTGTGGCTGTGACAGATAAGACGAGGGACGGTCGGCTAAGTGCTGAAGACCAGACTCAAACAATACTGTCAATGCCAGCTCATGCGCATGGGTCGTAATGTGCGGATGCTGCGAATCAGTGAATGTACAAGGCGTATAATCCATCGAACCAATCACGTTACGAGTGAATGGCAACGTAGCATTATGAGCTGCTGCACGATTAGTTAGGATTGGCAAGTTGTTATACCACTCCGCGCCATAGACAGCCTCGGTGCTGACGAGGTTCGGATAAGTACGGAACCAGCCACGTGGGATGGTAGCGCCATGGAAGTTGACGAGCAAGTGGTGACGAGCTGCACTCTCCAGGAGATCAATGCAATAGTTCATTGCCGACTCTCGGTCACCCTGGAAGAAGTCAATCTTCACGCCAGCAATACCATGATCCTCACACCACTGGAACTCAGCCTCACGCTTCTCCGGATCATTGAGACGATACTTAGGACCTGGAGCCCAGTCAATCCACGCCGTGGTAGAGTTATACCAGATGAGAGGCTTCACACCTTTCTCCTTGGCATAGTTCAATGCATCCTCGATGGTCCCACCATTGCTCATCTCATCCCACTCAGCATCAATGAGCATGTAAGGAAGCTTGAGTTGTGCAGCCATATCGATATAGTCTTTGACAATCTGATAGTCATTCGAGCCATGGTTGTATGCCCAGTAGATCCAAGACACCACGCCTGGCTTGATCCAGGAAGTATCCTCGTATGCACAAGGTTGAGCCAGGTCGGTGATCAATGTCGACTCTACCACCTCAGCCAAGCTACCTGTGATGAGTACACGCCAAGGCGTTGTCCAACCCGTCTGCACCAGACTCTCCATCTGATCTGGCTGGATGCGATAGCCGGCTCCATCTGCGGTAGTATAGAAGCTCGATGCACTATGACCTTTCTCTATATTTGATTCAGAAAGAAGGACATATAAAGGCTCTACCTCATTCTGATAGCAAGGATTGAAGAGTGCAGGATACCCCCAATGGTCGCCTTCCTTTTCTTCCGGATTCTTGGGGAAGAAATGCTCGTAAGGCTCCGTCCACTGCTGGAGCCAGCGCTGGCAGCCATTATCATACTGGAACTGCAGCGTCGTATTCTCTCCCAGTAATGGCTGTGGTGTCTCATAACCCTCACCAAGTACATAGCGGAAAGCCACACCATCTTCATAGGTGCGCACCTCCAGTCGCTGTTGGTGTCCCTGGCCATCGTCCAACAGATAATCTACCTGCTGGCCCTGATTCTCGCAGTGCAAGCTCTTGCCGATGAGCATGTCATACGACTCATTGATCTGAACAGGCTTGCTCTCCGAGGTTACTTTCCATACATGAGCGCTATCCAGCGGAGTGATCATACCCAGACGGGTAATCTCAGCAAAAGTAACCACAGATGTAGCAGACGAGACATAGCTCAGGCTCAACGAACTATGTCCATCGCTCGTATGATCAACGACCATAACCTGAACAGGTGGGATATAAGTCAGTTGCTCGGTGCAAGCAGTAAGCGCCAAAGCGCTCACTGCTGCTAGAGATATAGTAGCCTTCATACACATTATTTATATATATACTTCTTGCCGTTGCGTACTACTACGCCACGATAGTACTGATCCACAGCCTGACCAGTGAGATTATACAGTACATCATTTCCTGTCTCATCGCCATGAATCTCCTCAATTCCAACCTTGGTGCACTTCAGTTCGAACTTGTCGATGTTGCAGTAAGGATTGGTAATGGTGAGACGAATCACCTGCTTACCCGACTTCAGTTCCTGCTTCAGTTTGCCAGTCACCGTCGTGTAAGTATCCCAGGTTCCGCCATTCGGAACAGCAATCTTACCCGTAAGGTCCGTTACTTTGCCATTCTGAACCAAGCCTAATGAGAAACCTGAGTTATCAGAGCCAGAAGAAACGGTAGCCACGTATTCATACTCGCCAGCGTCCTTCACATCCACAGTATATTCAAGCCATTCGCCCTCAGCCGTATAGCCAAGAGCATAGCCACCGGTGCAAGCCACGATGTCTACACCGCCATTATCTGAACGATGATTAGCATTGCCTTCATCTTTAGCATCCGAATCATGGAAGGTCAAGCCCTCACCTCCACAGTCAAAGTTCTCAGCCTCAATAATGCCAGGGACAGCTATTACGCCATCAAAAGCGTCACGCTCTGCAATCTTAAAGTCAATGCGGTCAATATTTCCGTAAGCACCTGTAATCGAAAGTCGGATAATCTGCTGACCCACAGCCAAAGGAATCTGGCAAAGGCCCTTGACGGTAACATAGTCAGACCAGCTACCTTCCTTTGCCACAGGGATTGCTACATTGCCGGTCAATGGCAGCATGGTCTTGCCATCATCTACCGAAAGGCTGAAAGAAGCTCCGTTATTGCCAGCAGCGGCATAAGCCTCAAAGCTATAGATTCCTGCCTCCTTCACATCGACGGTATACTCCAACCACTCGCCACTGGCGGTATAGCCAATAGCATAGCTGTTAGCACCTTCAATGCCACCGACAATGTCCACGCCACCATTATCCTTACGATAACCTACGCCGCCTTCGTCCTTAGCATCACTGTCATGATAGGTGAAGCCCTCACCGCCACAGTCGAAGTTCTCAACCTCAAGACGGCCAGGAAGTGCAATAGCTCCGTCGAATGGCTTACGAGGCTGTATTTCTATAGCCGTGAAGCCTCCTACACGGGTATACTCTGTGCCATCCGTAGCCACGACAACAGCCTTCAAGTCATAGTGACCTGTCGTAGAAGGAGTATACTCATAGGTATAAGGAGCCTTGCTGAAGGTGCTGACTTTATTGCCAGAAATATAGAGATCAACATGATCAATCGTCTTGGTCTTGAGGTTAGCACGAACGTCAATGCTCATCTTCTCGTTCTTAGCAGCTTTCAGCGCAGAAGGTTTGATATAGACCGATGCTTCCTTGACCATACCCGGGAATGGACTCTTGGCTTTCTTTGCTGCATCCGTAGCCATATATTCGCGCAACCAGGTCATGGCCGGACGATCCTTGCCATCCTTGATGATACCCGAATTGCCATCTGTGGTCCACGTTGCTCCATAGATATATCCCCACAGAGTTATACCCGCACAATAATCAGCTTCCCACATATATGGGATCTGCGCCTTGTATTGCTTCAGCTGCTTGTCATCATCCGCTGTACCTATGTCATACTCCGTACTGTACATCGGAATCTGCAAAGCTTTCTGTATTTCGTCCATGGCAGCCTTAAAGTCGCGCTCATTCATGTCGGTCAAGTCATGAGACTGACAACCATAAGCATCGATAGGAGCACCTGCATCTCGCAAGGTCTTCACCAAATCGATAAATTCAGTCTTTTGCCACTGGAAAGTATTGTAATCATTATAAATCAGGATAGCATCAGGCCAACGGTCATGTGCCATCTCAAAAGCCTTGATAATCCAGTCATAGCCAGTACGGCCTTCGCCTCCTAATGCTCCACGATAAGGAGCTGGAGCATGTCCTGCTATAGCCTCGTTGACAACGTCAATCATCTGAAGATCAGGATAGCGCTTCTGTATTGCATCCATCCACTCCTCAATAGCAGCATACTGCTCTGCAGGAGACAATCCGTCCATCCAGCCAGGATACTGAGAACCCCACACCAAGGTATGGAACTTAAATGGGAAATGATTATCCTTGGCATAATTAAAAGCATTGTCACAGCCATTCCAATTAAACTGGCCACGTGCATTGCCTTCAATCGAAGACCATTTTGATTCGTTCTCTGGAGTAATCTGATTCCAAAGTGAAGAGTACTCAAAGCCAGTACCATTGACCTGACCTCGAGTGGTGATATTGCCAAGGAACTTGTCAGGGTTCGTCGACAATTGCGCATAAGCCTGGCCGCCTACCAGGCTCATTCCAAGCGCCAAAAGACTGATGGGAAAGTTTTTTTTGAGTTTCATTGATTTATAGAATAGGTAATGAGATATAATGTTTTAAAACTTTACACGCACCGGCTTGCCATCATACTGCACGCTCTTCTGCGTACCGTCTGGCAATACGATATTGAAGTTGCGATGCTCAATCATACCCTCGTAAGCACCCTGGCGCTTGCCAAGAGTGAAGGTGCGCGCCTTCTCGTTCCACTGCATAGGAATCTCAGTATACTTGCCTTCCTCGTAGTTGTAGTTGTCGAACTCATCCTCATAAAGGATAAACGCAGCGTCTGCTCCTGGATAGACTCGGAGTGTCAGGTTATCCCACGCCTTCTCGGTGGTGTACTGCACCTCAGGACCCATTGGCACGATGCTACCGGCGCGAACCATCAGAGGAATCTCGTCAAAACGGGTCGCATAGGAGATCTGCTGTCCTCCCTCGTACTGCTTGCCGCTATACCAGTCATACCACTGAGCACCTGCTGGCAGATAGATCTGCATGTCGCGAGCCGCGGTGAAATCCACGGTCTTCTGGCTCTGTGCATTACCGTTGGTGTCGCGGTTCCAGCCTTCCATCGCATCAATATGACCAACGACCTCAGGCGTATATTGTGCACGAGTCACAGGTGCGACGAGGAAAGCGTCGCCAAACATATACTCATTGTTGAGGTCCCATACCTGCTGGTCGGTCGGGAAGTCCATAGCCAAAGCGCGCATGAACGAACCCTGACGATGAGTCACCTGCCAAGAAGTACTATATATATAAGGTATAAGCGAGTAGCGCTGACGGATGCTCTTGGCAATGGCGTCATAAACCACACTGCCAGGCTCGCCGAACTGCCAGATCTCGCGTGGCGCATCAGCACCGTGGCTGCGCATCATCGGACAGAACACACCGAACTGCAGCCAACGGACATACAGTTCCTGATAGAGTGGATTCTGTGCAGCCTTATAGCCAGGACCATTGTAGCTACCACAGAAGAAGCCACCAAGGTCGGTGTTCCAGTGTGGCATACCTGTGAGGTTGAAGTTGAGACCTGCAGGGATCTGTGCACGGAATGACTCCCAGCTCGAGCCTACGTCACCCGTCCAGACATTAGCACCATAGCGCTGCTGGCCGATGAGACCAGAGCGAGTCAGGATGAAGATACGCTTATTGGCATTGGCCACGTCATTCTTGCCAAGTTCCTCATTGGCAGCGATTTTCTCCTTCAGTCGAAGAATCTCTGCGCGCTGGTTGTCATACACACCACCTACGCTGACCAATGGGAAAGCGTTGCGGACACGGCGCCAAGAACCCAATCCTGTCTGGAGGTTGAGGTCAGAGTCCGGCCAATATAGATGGTCAGGTTCGGTAGAGTCCATCCACCATCCGTCCATACCCAGACGGAAGATTCCCTGATTGAGATATTTCCAATAGACGTCGCGAGCCACGCTCTGGTAAGGGTTATACACCATCACACCCGAAGGATAGTCCTCCTCCTTGGGTGGCCAGAGGGTACTACCCGACTGTGGCCAGGTCTTGATACCCCAGAGAAGGTTATCGCCCTTGGCCTTGAGCTCACGATACTGCTTGGTCATCGGGCCGAAAGAAGCCCAGATAGAGATGACCTCGTGTGCATTCATCGCATGCACCTCGTCAATCATACGCTGAGGGTCTGGGAACTCATCGTTGAGGAACTCCATCGCGTTCCACAGATAGTTCGAACCCCAATACTGCCAGTCCTGGATGATTCCATCGAGCGGAATACCCAGTTCACGGTGGCGGCGTACCACGCCTACCGTCTCGTCCTGGCTCTTATAGCGCTCCTTGCTCTGGAAGAAACCGTAGGTCCAGAGTGGGAACATGGGCACCTCGCCTGTCAACTGGCGCAGGCCGGCAACCGTACCGTCCATCGAACCACCCCAGACGAAATAATAATCCATGCAGTCACCTACCTCGCTGGCGAAGGTGGTACCCTGCTCATTGTCTTTGAATACGGTTGGCGAGACATTGTCCCAGAAGAGGCCATAACCGCGGACGGACTGTATCACAGGCGAGAAGTCCTCCGTATTGTTCTGGATCATCTTCTTCTCCACACCACGCTGCGACATCTTGCCGCTCTGCGTCTGGCCAAGGCCATAGATAGCCTCATCAGGACGCAGACGGAAAGTCTGTGTCACTGCATAGCTGGCACGACCTGCATCGTCAATAGGACGGAAGGCCTCCTCCCCTGGCAACTCGCTCAACAGCAAGGTATCTCTCTTGTCATAGAAGCTGATAGCACCCGTCTGCTCATCCACTCGCACGGTCAGGTCGCCGCTCTTCAGCACGAAGCAACCCGCTTTTTCCTGGCCTTGCACCTTCACTTTCTGAGGTTGTGCAATGACCGAGAAACTAGGTAATTCCTCTACTTTCGAAGCGAGAGGCTTCTTGTGGACACGTACGATGGTTGGCGAAAAATAGGTGATTTCAACTTCCTGCTCCTGCAAAAAGGCGCGCAGGCCCTGAGGCATGAACTGATAGTCATGCGCCCAAGAGCCTGCGGCTGTTGACAGGAAGACCATTGCTGTTAATGCAAGTCTCTTCATAATATATTTAAATTGTGTGTCGTTTTTCGACACTCTGATTAGTGGTTCTTGAAGTTCCACTTAGCGTTGTCCGAACTGAAATCCCAGGTGGTGAGGGTAGGGGTGCTATCACCGATAGAGTAAAGCACATACTTGGTGTTCAAGCCCTCCTGGCCAGGAATCTGCTTTGGCATGATACGATAGGTGCCATCAGTACACTGTTCGATGCGCCAGAGCTGCTCGTTAGCACCGGTGTACTCAGGAACGCTGATCACGTCACCGCTCTCAGTCGCTGCCAATGCACGGTTGGTACCCTCGATGCAGATCTTGAAGTAAGGAGCGCTCAGGTAGCCACCTGCCTCAGGTACTGGGGTGATGGTCCAACGCTGGTGAGGACGGAACATATAGTCACCGATACGGATTTCGGTGTTACCCTCTGGCCAGGTAGCCTTCACCTCGTCAAGAGTCTGTACTGGCAATACCTTGGTAGGCTCGTTAGGGTCGAAGCCCCAGTGACGTGCACGCTCCACCTGCTGACGCTGGAAGTCTACTGCGAGCTCCAGTGCATAGCCACGACGCTCTGACTCGATCTCGAAAGTACCACCCTTGAACTGCTCGCCAGCCACTGGCCAACCGTTCTTCCAGAGGAGTGGGTGGATGGCCAAGGTGCTACGTCCGCTGAGGTCATAGTCTGCCTCCCAGTGGAAAGAAGTGATCTCTACGCCTTCATCGACTACAGTACGTCCGAAGTGACCAGCACCCGTCTTGCGATTACCAGCAGCCACGACCATCTTACCACCACCGGCAAGCATGTCACGACCTACATTATCAATATAAGGACCGGTCACATTCTTTGAGCGACCAACCACGATGTTATAAGTTGAGTTCACACCATCGCAGCAAGTACCGTGAGTACCGAGGAGGTAGTACCAGCCATCGCGATAGAGGAGGTCAGTAGCCTCACAGTCAATCGCAATGTCCTTAGCCACATTGCCCTCCACGCGCTTACCGGTCTTAGGATCAAGCTCGATGATACGGATGTTTCCGAAGTAAGTACCATAAGATACCCACATACGACCCGTAGTAGGATCGAGGAGGATACCTGGGTCAATGGCGTCATTATCCTCAAAACCGTCCGAAGCAGCTACCTGCACAGCCTCAGTGTACTTGAAGTCAGGGTGTTCAGGGTCGAGGTTCTTGTTCCACATAGTCAGGATGGTACCATTGTGACGACCACCGAGGCCACCACCTGTAGCGCCATAGACGATGAGGTAGTTGTTAGGTCCCATCTTGATAGCATCAGGAGCTGCACCGCCACCTGGACGAGCCTCACGTGGCAGAGAGGTCCAAGACCAACCGTCGGCCGTGACGAGGCCACCACCACCAGTGCCATAAGTATACCACTTACCATCGCACTCTACGAGGGTCGAAGGGTCATGGATGTATGGAGTACCGATCTGAGCGTCGGCATTATAGTATGCGAGAGTTGCGAGTGCCAATGTGGCAAAAACGTTCATCTTTTTCATAGCTTACTTTCTTTTTTGCAACATTAACAATCTTATTTCTTCACACTGGTTGATACGATGCTATAACCCTTCACAGGATTGCCCTTTTCGTCGATGATACGTACACAGAAGTCGCTCATGCCAGGGCCGTTGATGATAGCACCACGCAACACGTTGCGACCCTTCTTGAGGGTGAGGCGCTTCGACACGCAGTCGTCCTGTACCATACGGCGGTCACCGCTGAGAATCAACGCCTCCTCGCCATTGAGCCACCACAATGATCCTGAGTTAGAGCCGATAGCCAGACGCACGTCCTTCATCTCCTCAGGACAGTCAATCACGGTTACGGCAAAGAAGATCACGCCATAGACCTGCTTGTCGAGGCCTGAAGCGAAGCGGAACAGCTTCACGTTCTGGCGCTTGCTCTCCAGCTCATGCCACATCAGCTTCTCCTTCACGGTCTTGACGATTGGAGGCTGAGGGTTACGATAGTCGAAGTTGGCAGGCATCTCCTCTACATTGAAGGTTGCAGTCACCTTCTGGCCAGCCTTTGGCATGATGGTAGCCTGATCCTTGAAATACTCCTGGGTCAGGTTCTCACGCAGATAGCTGTCTACGAATGGAGTGTTCGAGCGATTAGGCTTGCCCACTGGTTCGAGCAACATCCAGCGACGGATGAAGCCCTGATCATCAGGAGTTGACACCTTAGTGGCTGCCACTTCCTCAAAATAGTCGGTCAGCACTGGTCCTTCGTGCTGAGCCATAGCCGACAGACCCATCATCAGGGCGGCGACTACGCTAAAAAATCTTTTGTTCTTCATATTAAAAATAAATATAGGTAATGTGAGACCCTACCCCGGGGGTAGGTTTACTTTACTACAACTCCTCCATCCGATGGCATCGTGACTTCCAGACCTTTCTTCAGCAGCTTCTTGGTCACCTTCACGGTCTTCATCTCATTGCCAACATAGAGGCTCACTTCCTGTCCCTCTGCAAAGAGACTCAGATCGAGCTTCACCTTCATCGGCTCGCGATTGGCATTGATACCGGCCAGATACCACTTGCCATCGGTGTCCTGACGTGCCATGATGAGATACTTGCCAGGGTAACCGTCCACGAACTTCATGTCCTGCCAGGTCGTTGGCACAGTCTTCATGAAGTCCACTGCCCACGCTGGTGCATCGGTGAGGTTATTTGGAGTCAGCGCGAAATTCTGTACAGGCGTCTGGAAGAGGACAGCGGTAGCCAATGCATAGACGTCCGAAGTCTTGCGAGTCGTGCCATGTACGTTGTCCTTCGAGTAGTGTTTGTTGAGGGTCGAACCACCGAAGTCCATATTACCGATAGCATTGCGCAATACCGGCAGGATGGTGCCAGCCACAGCCTCCTGATCGTTGTCATACTGACCGAACGCGAGGTTCTCGCTCACACGAGCCGCCTCACAAGCCACGAAGTTAGGGAACATACGCTCCCAGCCGCGAGGGATGGTACAGCCGTGGAAGATCAGCATCAATCCGTACTCATTTGCGTCGACGAGCATATCCTCATACATCTGCATGGTTTGCTGTTTGTCCGACCCGATGAAGTCAATCTTCAGGCCCTTGATACCCGCCTTCTGCAGCCACGCCATCTCACGGCGACGGTCAATCATGCGGTGCATCTTGCCACGAGGACCCTGAGGCGCGTCGTTCCAGTAGCCGTTCGAGTTATACCACAAGAAGAGGCCAACGCCCTTGGTTGCAGCGTATTTCGAGAGTTCTTCCATCTTCTCATAGCCGATGTTAGCGTCCCACCAGGCGTCAATCAGGACATACTGCCAGCCGAGGTCAGCTGCCAGGTCGATATACTCTTTCTGCTCGTCGAAGTTACAGCTCGCGTCCATACGGATCACCCAGCTCCAGGTGCTCTTGCCATACTTATATTCCTGCGAGGCCTCATACATTGGCTTCACCAGGTCCCACATGATGGTGGTCTCAGCGATAGGAGCCAGGGTCTTGCCCACGGTGATGGTGCGCCAAGGAGTATAACCTGGCAGCATGAGGCCTGGCTCCACGCTACCCACGCCACCGAACTCGGTCATCTCAGGATAAGCCACCTTGTAGGTATTGCCCTTGCACTCCAGTCGTGAACCGCAGTAATTGCCAGCCACATCCGTCTCGCACAGCATGACCCAGAGAGTCTCAGGCTCAGACATCTTTTTATTTTTCCCTTCTCCCTTTTCCTTTTTCACTTTGAAGAGTGCCGGGAAGGTATACCCCCTGCCATGACCATTCTTACCCATCTCGCCATCGTACTCATAATAAGTCTCATAGCTTGGCGCCGTGCGGGCAAAACCTGTCTGAGGCGTCATCTGCGGACAGATGAAGGTGGTGGTTCCTACTGGCAATGTATAGTCGGTCATCTCATCGGTCACCAGGCAAGCCACGCGCTCATCCTGGCGCTCCTTCTTCTGGCGATAGACCTTATAGCGGAAGGCCACGTTGTCATTGTCGATGTGGAACTGGATGTCGATGGCTGGCTTGCCCTCCACGCTATAGGTGAAGGTCTGCTCGTTGGCCGTATAAGCGATGTGATTCTTCTTGAGCGATGCAATGCTATAGCTGTCGCTCACCTGCTTCACCTCACCTTCCTGAGTCAACGTAAGGCCCTGAGTGAAGTCGGCGATAGAGGTGTTCAAGCCAAGGTGCGAAGTCTCGATGACGGTCTCGTCGCCATAAGTGACCGAGTACTGAGGTCGTCCGCCTTCACCCATCGAGAGGTGGACTTTGAGGTTGCCATCAGGACTGCTGATCACTTGCGAATATGCCATGCTGCCAGAGGTAATCCATGCCAAGCAGGCGGCCAGAGTGATGTGTCGGTATTGTTTCATGTAGGTAATTGTGTTGTGGATAGTGTATCCTGAATTTCTTTTTAAATTTGCGCGGCAAAGATACTCATTTTAAATAATACTACAAAACAAAAATGATACTTTTTTGCCCCTCAGTTGTTACAAAGTCACATTTTCTGCCGTTTTTGCTTCATCTTTTCAAAAAGCCATAGACGTGAACCCGATTATGGCTTCGTTCCTGCACGAAACCATAGACGTGAATCTGGTGAAGGTTTCGTTCTTGCACGAAACCATAAACGAGAACCCGTTGAAGGTTTCGTTCCTGAAAGAAGGTATCACAGGAATCACTGCGAACCCTTCCTGCATGAAAGATTTCAACGTTACGTACACAACGTCAATATTTTTGTTGCATGGAGTCAACACTAGGATAGTAGTGTTGACTCCCGCGATCACGGCATCCTTCACAGCGTTCCCGTTGGAGGATGCAATGGCGTGGCGGTACTTTCAGATTGCGATTTTGTTGATTTTAAAGGCAATAAAAAGGAAGTCTGTAATACAAAATTGGCATTTTTGATGAAAATATTAGGCGAATTTATATTTTTTTTGCTTTTTTTGTTTGACGATATGCAAAAAAGCACTATCTTTGCAATCGATTTTACTACATACACACTTGCACACATTAATTTCATATCCAGTAAAATGACTCGTTCTACATTCCGCGGACTCTTTGTCTGCCTTTCTGCTATTTCTTTGGCTTCATGCCAAGAATATGATGGTGGTTTCTCTGAATCTCAGATCAAAGAGGCCGCTTACGCTAAGAATTTCGTAAAAGCTTTCGGTGAGATTGATCCTAATCAGAATTGGGATCTCTTTGGTCAGATGGCTAATGGAGGGGTATCTCGTAGCTTGACTCGTGCAGGAGGTACAATTACTGTCACCGATCTTGGCGAGTCCTATTATATGGATATTTTTCAGGAAGATGCTACAGCATATCAAAAGATGCTTCCTGAGTCAAATGCTCGAGAAAGAGAGTATGCTGAAACCAATTTAGGTCGTGTAACACAGAACTTCTCTGCATATACTACAGAGCTGACTCTCTATCCTATCTGGTGGAATACTGATGGTTCTGATGTCATTGGTATTTATTACTATTCAGATTCCTCGGACACTAATGCAACTGAGGTTACTGGTACCGATGGGAAGAAATACTATATTGTTAAAACCCAGGTTTATGCTAATAAGACTCATATTAGAGCTTGGAGATGGGGAACTACTTGGATTAATCCTGGAAGTGAATCAAATATTGGCACCGTATGGGGATGGTCAGACATTTCTTATATGCAATCTATGCCAATTAAAGTTACTATTCCTTCTAGTGTTGGCAAAATCGGTTTCTATATTGACAATGCAGGAAATGTTAGCTATTCGGAATCTAAGCTTAATGCGAAAGTAACATTCTCTGATGAAGGCCAGAAGGAAGCATGTTTCGTCGCAACTTATGTTGATACAGACGCCAGTGGTAATCAAGTTACTGATTCAGATGGTAAGCCTGTGCGATATCTCTGTTTTGAGGATTGGATGGTAGGCGCTACCAACTTTGACTTGAACGATATCGTATTCCGCGTATATGGTCTTGATGAGGGAGGCTCAAAGATTGTAGACGAGGATGAGTATGATGAGACTGCGATACTTGTTTGCGAGGACTTGGGTGATTTTGATTATGATTATAATGACGTTGTGCTTAAGCTTAACTATCGTGAGCATGAAACCAAGACTTATAATCGCGACGCTCAGGGCAATGTCACTTCGGTTTCGTCAAGTGGCGTAGAGAAGAGTTTCTCTATTACCGCTATGGCAGCAGGTGGTGCTAATAAGTCTGATGTGTATTATGGTTCTACCAAGTGGGGAGAAATTCATGAGCTTCTTGGCGGTAGCGCTCCTACAATCATTAATGCTGATGATGAGATGGGAGATGAGGGCGAAACCATTACTTTGACAGGTACAGATGTGCCAACTTATTCTCGTACAACTACAAAATTCCTTTCTCAGGTATTCTCTAATGGATACATCCAGATTAAGACTTATAGCAATGGCAGAAATGAAAGCGATGATGCTGCAAATCTACTTACAAGTGATGGCTATAAAACCACTGGTGCACCAATGATGATTCTTCTCCCTGCGGATTATTTGTGGTGTCAAGAGAAAAAATTTATTGAAGATGTTTACCCTGGATTTACCGAATGGGTAGGTGATGCGACTCTTACCAACTGGCTCTCAAGTCGTTCAAGTGGTAATGGACTGTTCACAGATCGTGTTGTTCCTGTAGTGTCAGAGAACGTTCCTCCTGTTGTAGATGACGATGATGATTCAGATGGAGGAAATCCTGGTGGAGGAAACCAAGACATCAGCTGTCCTGTTTCAAGCATCACAAGTGTAACAACTTCTTGGGGATCTACAGCTAATGGTCAAACAATATCTATCCCATCTGAAAATGTGAGTGTTGGAGATAAGCTTATAATCACATCTTCAAATAATGGAAACAAAGACTTTGGTACTGGATGGGGAAACTCTTCCTACAATCAAGGTCATACTACAGAATTGACTATTAATGAAGCTATGATTGGTGCTACCATATATGTTACTCTTTACGTTGAAACAGAGATTACAGCAGCAGTAGTTAGGAAGAGTAATTAAGCAATTATTATATAGTAATCAGCCACTAACTCAATGTTGTTAGTGGCTGATTTTTTGTACTTTCACTTTCACTTTCAAATTGCGCGGGGTTTCTCAGAAAGATTGTGTGAACCATCTCTCAAAGACAGGATCCATGATATAGAGTTTCTGGTCGATACTTTCTATCAGTTCTCTTTCGATCAAAGAGGTATGCAGGCGATTGATGTTGGATTTCGTACCTAAGGTGAAGCGCTCAAGGATATCTTTGCTCGTAAATCCAGAATGAATACCTTGGCAGATGGCACGGAGGAAGTTCATCTGATATGAACTTAAATCTTTGATCTGCTCCTGAAAGAGCGTGATATTCTGGTTGATGGTTTCCTGCATAGCCATTTCAATATCTTCGTCGGTCACAGATTCTTCGCATGTAAGCATCACATTCCATGCTAATTGCTGGACGTATGAAGAATAATTGCGCACCAGGGTGCAGATTTTGGCTGCTTGCTCTTCGCTGATGACGATATTGCGCTCATTGAATTTCTTGCAAATGAATGGTACCCAGTCTTCGGTTGGGATTGCACCCAGTTCGATTGTGTCACCGAACTGATAGAATGGTTTGCGACGGTCTTTGAACAGGCGGAGCAACATGTGTTTCTTGCTGCCGAATAAGCAGTAAGAGACATTCTGCTGCAATTGCCAGACGCTTCGGAGTCGTTTCTGTATGGTCAACGAGTCGGTCATTTCTCCTATCTGCTGAAACTCATCAATACAAACTACGATGTGCTTCCCCGTCTTCTCGGCAATTCGCTCAGGAAGATTCAGGATTTCAGTAGGGTCATTGTTATCCGCAAGATTCAATCCTAAAGAGAATGAAAAATCGGAATCTGGTGTAGGACTAAAAGACACTTTAGGTACTAAACTGGTCAGGAACTGCTTAATAAAATCTAATACCTGATCGGAGCGTGAAGCGGTAGCACGAAGCACAGAAGTGGCAAATCTCTGGTAGAATTCCTGTTCGTTGCGACAGTCATAGATGTCCATATAGACAACCTTCACCTGCTCGCCATCTACTTCTTGTGCCACTTTCTGCACGAGCGAAGTCTTGCCCATTCGACGAGGAGAGAGCAGGATGACGTTTTGCCCGTTCTCGAAATTCATCTTGAGGCGACGTGTCTCCTTTACTCGATCTGTAAAGTTATCACCCGACACTGAAACACCATATATAAATGCCTTTTTGTTCATCCTCTTTTCTTCCTAATTGATTGATTTTATGTGCACAAAGATACAATAAAAACATTAGTTCACAAACTTGTGGACCACAAACTTGTGAACTAATGCTGATTTTGTGCTATTTTGTAATGTCGGCGGCTCAAAAATAGAGCGACTCGGTAGGAAATATTACTATTCTGCTACGAGCTGCAGCACGCGGCTGGCCCAGTCGTTCTGCTTGTTGTAGTCGACGATGTGGGTGTATGGGAACTCTACGCCATTCTGCATGAGGTAGGCGCCGCTGTAGGTCTTGCCTTCGATAGGGAGAGGCTCGTTGTCGATGCGGTTGAGCTCATGGATGGTGTAGTACTTGGCAGGATCGAGGCCGGCCATCTTGACGCGTGGGAGGTGCTGGTTCTTGAAGGTCTCGAGCTTCCACCAGAAGAAGACGGCCTGGGTCTTGTCGGCAGAGACGTACATCTCTGAGGCGAGGTTGTCGCCTTTGTATGGAGAGTGGAGGCGGTAGAGGTCACCGAACTGGATGACTGGACGAACCTTCTTATAGTCGGTGATGGCCTGACGGCAGAGCGCCTTCTCCTCGTCGGTCATGTTCTTTGGCTGAATCTCCATGCCGAGGCGGCCAGACATCGCTACGTCGCAGCGGAGCTTGAGCGAGGTGGTGCGGAACACAGCGTGGTTTGGTACGGCTGAGATGTGCGAAGCCATGGCGATGGCTGGGAAGAAATACGAGGTGCCCCACTGCATGCGGACACGCTGCAGAGCGTCGGTATTGTCGCTGACCCAGAACTCATCGAAGTAAGGCAGGAGACCATAGTTGGCACGGCCACCACCTGAGGCGCAATCCTGAATGATGACATCAGGATACTTGGCACGGATACGCTCGCAGGTCTTGATGAGGCCTTCGTGGAACTTAATATAAAGATGTGACTGATCTTCCTTTGGCAGGTACTGCGAACCGTGATTCATGACTGGCGCGTTAGCATCCCACTTGATGTAGGCAATCTCAGGATACTTGCTGAGGAGGTCATCGACAATGCCGAAGACGAAGTCCTGCACCTTAGGATTGGCCATGTCGAGGACGACCTGTGTGCCGCCACGACCGAGGACTGGCTCGCGGCCAGGAGCCTTGAGGATCCAATCAGGATGTGCCTCGTAGAGCTCTGAGACGGTGTTGGACATCTCTGGCTCGATCCAGATACCGAACTTCACGCCATTCTTCTTAGCGTCACGGAGGAGGCCAGGAATGCCATCAGGGAGCTTGCGGGTGTCAACGACCCAGTCGCCGAGCGACGAGTTATCGACCGAGCGTGGGTACTTGTCGCCGAACCAGCCATCGTCCATGACGAAGAGTTCGCCACCCATCGAGGCAATGTCGTGCATCATCTGATCCATGCCAGGCTGGTTGATGTTGAAGTAGACACCTTCCCAAGAGTTGAGGAGGATCATACGCTCCTGATTGCCGTGACGGAGCTGGTACTGACGTGCCCACTTGTGGAAGGCCTGGCTCACGCCATTGGTGCCACGCTCAGAGAAGGTGAGTGCGGTATGAGGTGTCGTGAAGGTCTCGCCTTTCTTGAGGTGATACTCGCTGTTGTCAGGGTTGATGCCGGCGAAGTACTGGTGATAGTCGCTCTCATCCGTATCGACCTTGATGCTGTAATTGCCACTGTAGCAGAGAGCTGCGCCGATGACGCGGCCTTCGTTCTCACGGGCAGGGCCATCGAGCGAGAGCATGATCTCGTTACGGTCGCAGGTAGCATTGCGCGCACCGTCCTTGTTCTTGATGACGAGCATGCCATTGTCGAGCTTACTCTCTACGAGCTGCGCCTCAGAGGCCCATGAGCCGTGGAAATGAGTGGCATGGACGTCGCCACGACGGACGTAGAGGATAGGGTTGTAGAACTGGGTGAGGGTGACGGTCTGCTTCTCGCCATTGGTGATGTCGGTCCATGACTCGATCATATCCACGTCGTCGTACGCAATATAATAAAGGTTGACGGTGGTTGGATAGAGAGGGTCCTTGAGCGTAATGGTGAGCTGTTCGCCGGTACGTGCTGCACCGTTAGGAGCGGTGTCCTTGAGATTCTGTACTTTGTAATCAGTAATCAGTAATTGAGTCGACATATTGCCGTCAGCGTGGCGCATGGCCAGACAGACCTCATTCTGCGTGTGGGTAGCGCCATAGGCAGGGTAGAGGTCGGAGCGGCTCCAGTTGTCGTCCTTGATACGCAGGAGGTTCTCGATGTCGAGGCTCTTGAGCGACTGTCCGTAGTAGAGGAACTGTGGCTCCTGACCCTTGTTGAGTTCGATGACGAAGCTGTTGTTGGGGGTGCGGAGCTCTACTTTTTCGGCATGTGCAAGAGAAAATGCAGTACTTGCAAGGAGGATAGATGCAAGAGACTTAGAGAGGATATGCATGGTGAGAAATGTGTAATGACTATATATAAATTTCGCTGCGCGGTGCTGAAATACTATAAATATACTAAATACGATAAATACTATTATTTTCACTGCGTGGTGCTGAAAAACTATGAAAACAGATAAAAACTATAAAAACGTATTTATATTATTTATAGTATTTATCGTATTTCAGCACCGCGCTAGCGAAAAACTATTATAAAGTTTTTATAGTTTTTACTCGTTTTTATAGTTTTTCAGCACCGCGCAGCGCATATTATGATTGCTTATTACTTCTTCAATGGGAAGATATAAGCCAACCAGCCCATGACGAGAGCGATGGCTGCAGGGATGATAGAGAACATTGACCAAACCATGGTCTTGACAGACTCCTCATCGGTGATGGTGACGATGGTCTCGCCAGTAGCAGGATCGGTGCTTGAAACAAGGCCTGCCATGCCGAGCAACATAGCAATGAGCGAACCAGAGATGGCGCCACCGAACTTCTGTGCCATAGTGGCAGAAGAGAAGATAAGACCGGTAGAAGAAACGCCGTCGCGCTCAGTAGCGTAGTCAGAAACGTCAGCATACATCGACCAGAGGAGTGGAGAATAGAGACCAGCACCTACTGAAGTGAGGATAGATACGAGGATCATCAGCCAGATGTACGAAGGATCCATAGGGATGAAGAAGTACAATACTGAGGTGACGCAGCAGATAACCGATGACCATACAAATGCCATGCGCTTAGAGCCAATCCAGCGGGTGAAGGCTGGACAAACACCACCGAAAATCATACAGGTAACCTCGCCAATGGCCATGAAGACTGTGAAGTTGATGATGAAGCTGCCGAGGGTGATGTCGCCATTCAAGCAGTAGGTGAACATGTAACCAGCTACAGCATAACGGAAGCCGTTGAAGAAGTTGGTACAAACAGCCACTGCGGTCATGAGGAGCCAAGGCTTGTTGGTAATGAGGTTCTTATACTGCTTGAAAGAGAACTTCTCTGGACGGATGTTCTTGACGCGCTCCTTGGTGAGCAGACCGCAAAGCATGGTCATGAGTGCGGCGATAAGACCGAAGACAGCGCCGAGGACAGCGTACTGATGAGACTCGGTGCCACCTACCATCTTCTGGAGGTATGGGAACGAAAGCAAGGTGATGAAGCCCATGGCGTATGCGCCGACCATACGATATGAAGAGAACTCGTTCTTCTCATTGTCGTCAGAGGTCATCACACCGAGGAGCGAACCGTAAGGTACGTTGACCAAGGTATAGACAGCCATCATGAGCAGATAGAAGGTATATGCCCATACGCGCTTGCCTTCAGGACCGAGGTCTGGGGTGAAGAGCAGGCAGGCGAAGATGAGGCCGAAAGGAATAGAACCGAAGATGAGCCAAGGACGATAGGTACCCCAGCGTGACTGTGTACGGTCAGCGATGGTGCCCATGAGAGGGTCAGTGACTACGTCGAACATACGAGCGATGAGCATCAACGCTGCTGCATCGGCAAACGAGAGTCCGAAGACATTGGTAAAGAAGATAGGGAAGGCGGTGGACATGATCTTCCATGTGATACCACCTGAGCCGGCGTCACCGAGGGCGTAGCCGATCTTTTCTGTAATACTTGCCATTGGGGTAATAGGTATTTAGTGTTTATGTTTTTCGTAAGCGCTGCAAATATATGAAATTTTCGGCAAACGAGCAAACTTCGGTTAGAAATATTGCTCATTTGGCCGAAAATCTTATGTATTTCAGGTTTTTTACCTGATATGTGCGGTCAGGAAGGTGGCGTTGCCGAAGATGTAAAGCACGTTTTCTGAAGCTGGTACGAGGAGTGTTTCGCCCTGACGAACCTTCACACCATTGATGTTTGCTTCGCCCCAGAGACAGACGACAACGACGAACGAATCGCAGTGGAAGTCGATCTGCTGAGCCACCTGTACGACGACGCGGTGTACGACGAAGTAAGGACAGTTGATGAGCTGCGAGGTCGGCTGGGTACTGTCGTAAGAGGTGCGGTACTCTGGCCAAACCTGATAGTCGATGGCGTCTTTGGCCTGCTCGATGTGCAGCTCGCGTGGCTTGCCATGAGCGTCCTTGCGACCAAAGTCATAGACGCGGTAGGTGATGTCAGAGGTCTGCTGGATCTCAGCGAGGAAGCAGCCGGCACCAATAGCGTGCAGACGACCGGCAGGGAGGAAGAAGAGGTCTCCCTGATGCGCCTCGTGAGTAGCAATGACGTTGGCCATAGGGTTCTCTCCCTCTTTGGTCTCGGTGGTTACCATCTGCTCATAGTCGTCAGGAGTGATACTCTTCTTGAGGCCAGCGTAGATCTTAGCGCCAACATCGCTCTTGATGATGTACCACATCTCGGTCTTACCAGCGCAACCATGGCGCTCCATGGCCATCTTATCGTCTGGATGCACCTGGATGCTGAGGTCCTGGCGAGAGTCGATGAACTTGACGAGCAATGGGAACTTATTGCCGAAGCGCTTATAGACCTTGTTGCCGATGAGCAGGCCTTTATACTTGTCGATGAGCTCAGTAAGCGTCAGGCCTACATCAACATCATCAATCAATCCACGCTCGATGGCCACACTCTCGTGACCAGCTACGCCACTGATCTCCCAGCTCTCGCCGATGTTCGGCTGAGCGGTATATATACCTTTAAAAGGTGCAATCTGATAGCCGCCCCAGAGGGTGGTCTTTAAATACGGCTCAAACTTATATGGTTTCATATTCTCTCAATTAACTCCAATGCCATGCGGCTGTTGTGATATGGGCACTTCCAGAATCCGGCATGATCATCCTTCTTATTGATGTTTCTTTCCGGATCGCGACTCCAGTACCACTCACCGAGCTCATGGTCGATGAGGTTGTCCTTGATGTATTGCCAAGCGTTGAGACACTTCTGGAGTGCTGACTTGTCGCCGAAGTGCTGGAAGATGTTGTAGAAACCGACGACGGCTTCGGCCTGTACCCACCAGTGGCGGTCGTCATCGACGTGGCCGGTGTCAACGTTGGCTTCGTGAGTCATAGAGCCATCGGCGTTAAGACCCTTTTCGCTGGCTGTAGCGACGAGTTGTACGATAGGTTCGACCTTAGCAAGTACCTCCTTGTCGCCGAGGACGAGCGCGGCTTCGTGCATGAGCCATGAGCACTCAATGTCATGGCCATACGACTCGAGCCAGCCGGCGCCACGGGTCCAATCCATCTCGAAGAAGAGATCGAGGTGGTGGGTCTCAGGATTGAGGATGCGGTCGGTGAAGATGTTGATGAGGTTGCGGAGAGCGTTTTCGACGGCAATAAACTCCTCACTCCTCACTCCTAACTCCTCACTTCTTTCTTTCATCAGACGATAGAGATTGGTATAAGGCTCAATGATGTGAAGATGGGTATTCTGCGACTTAGGATAGTTGGCGTCAAGATCCGAGAGACGCATGTCGGCAATGTCCTGCCAGTCACGTGTCTGCGCTTCGATGTAGCCATTGTCCTTGAAGTCACGACTGTGGCGCTCTATGCAATGGAAGAGAGAAAGGGCCTGATCGAAAGCCTGCTGGTCGCCCGTAGCACGTGCATACTCCGAAAGACCATAGATGACGAAGCCGATGGCATAGAACTGCTTCTTGGTGTCCTTAGGCTGACCGAGATAGTCGAGGCTCCAGTAGGCGCCACCGAACTCAGGATCGATGAAGTACTTGAGGATATAGTCCTTGGCACGGGTAGCAGCGTCGAGATATTCCTGCTTGCCGAGGACGCGATAAGCTGCAGAGAAGGCCCAGAGGATACGGGCGTTGAGGATACAGCCTTTGTCTGCATCCTTGACCAACGTACCGTCACCCTTCATCTGGCCATAGAAACCGCCATTCTCGCGGTCCTGCATGTAGTTGAGCCAGAAAGGCAGGATGTTGTTCGTCACAACATCCTGCATCTCGGCTTTTAATAAGGATATGATAGAGCTATTCATTAATTCTAAGGGTTATTAAAGGTTTATAAGGGGAGTGAAAGGGGAATGAAAGGGACGTTTGTATTGGTCATAAAAAATTTACGAAAATAGAAGTAACGTCCTTTTCACTCCTTTTTCACTACCCTTTCACTCCCTTTACTTACTTAAAAATGCAAGATTCTTGTCGATGAGCTCGTTGCGAGTCTTCACGCTCTCGCCAGTAGTGAACTTGTCGGCAGGAGTGTTCATGCAGTAATCTACGAGCTGACCGATGGTAGAGGTGGCTACGTGCATGCGGGTATCGCTCGAAGCGTAGTAGATGAATACCTGCTCGTCCATCTCGTGCATGGCGTTGCCAGCGATATTTTTCACTTCTCCCTTTTCCTTTGGCGTAGCTACCCAACCGTTGGTGAAGAGTACGTTCATGACGTCACCGATGTACTCACCGTCCTTTGGCACCATGAAAGCGCCGCCTGGCTGTGCGATGACCTGGGTAGGATCCTCGAGCGAAGTCATATACATATATAATACGTAGCGGAGGCCTGAAGCGCAGCCACGTACACCATGAGCGAGGTGAAGCCAGCCCTTAGGAGTCTTGAATGGATGAGGACCCTCACCGTTCTTTACCTCCATGATGGTGTGGTAGTGACGAGCATTGATGATCTTCTCCTCCTTGACAACCGCATGCTCGATGTTGTCGACCAAGGCCCAACCGATGCCGCCACCAGAACCTGCGTCGATGAAACCATCCTGAGGACGGGTATAGAGGGCATACTTACCATCGACAAACTCTGGGTGCAGTACGACGTTGCGCTGCTGAGAGTTTGACTTGAGGTCATCGAGACGCTCCCAGTTGATGAGATCCTTGGTGCGAGCAATACCGCAGGTAGCAGTAGCTGCAGAGAGGTTGCCTGGCTGAGAGTCATCGTGACGCTCTACACAGAAGAGACCGTAGATCCAACCATCCTCATGCTGGGTGAGGCGCATGTCATAGACATTGGTTGCCTCGGGTGCAGGAGACTCCTTGAGCGGAGAGGTCTTAGCCTCTGGCATGGTGATAGGATGATTCCAGAAACGGAAGTTATCTACGCCGTTGTCTGACTCGGCAACGGCGAAGAACGACTTTCGGTCATCACCTTCGACACGAACTACGAGGTGATACTTGCCATTGAGAAAGATTGCGCCAGAGTTGAGTGTGGCATTGACGCCAAGGCGCTCCATGAAGTAAGGATTGGTAGCTGGGTTAAAATCATAACGCCAGACAAGTGGTGCATGAGCGGCAGACAGAATAGGGTTTTCATAACGGCAGATGATGCCGTTGCCCTCAATTGGAGTATTCTTTTTGGTCAAGAGCGCTTCGTGCTGCGCTTCGACGTAAGCTTTGCGTTCAGAAAAGTTCATTTTTAAAGAATTTCTTTCAGGAAAAGTGTATTATCCTCGTTATAGAATTTGATGAAATCCTCGGCTGTAGGAGCGTCCTTAGAAGCTCCGAAGTGCTCCTTGGCAGCGTTGCGCCAAGGCAAGCAGTAGCAGATAGGATACTGTGATGCGATTGGATGGAAGACACGGGTCCACCAGTCAGGAATGTCAGAGTTGACACGGCCACACTCGGTGACTGCGATGAGCATAGGATGATCCTTGGTATAATCCATCATGAGGTCAAGACCATACTTGAACTGATTCATGAAGTCTTCCTCGGTTCCCCACTGATAAGCATCAATACCGAAGAGCTGTACGCGGTCATCGCCAGGCCAGCGCTCCATGAGGTGCCCGATGCTACGTGGACTTGGAGAGTAGCTCCAGACAAACATGCCAGGGAGTTTCTCCTCCATATAATCCTGTGTCATGTTCCAGAGAGCCTTATACTCCTCAGCGGTGCAGTTAGCCTCACCCCACCAGAACCAGTTGCCGGTATTCTCGTGCCAAGGACGGAAGATGACAGGGATCATCTCGCCTTCTGGAGTCTTCAAACCAGACATGAAGTCAACGACCTTGTCGAGCCAATCCATCATCTTGTCGTGAAGCTCGCCACCTTCGATGATAGAAGCTACGGTCTTCTTAGGATCGATAAGCTGCTCTGCTGGAGTGCCATTGGCCAAAGCCTCGGCATACTCCTTGAGATCACTCTCTATCCATGCGGTCTTGCCGTTGAGCGGATTGCGTGGGTGCCAAGAGATGGTGATGATACCACCACGCTGATGGTGCTTGATGATCTCCTCCTGCATCCAGTTGAATGGGACAGAGTCGAGGTTCTTGAGGTCACCCATCTCAATGCCACCGAGCTCGAAGCCCATGATGGCAGGATAGTCGCCTACGAGCTCCTTGGTGTCAGAGCGGTCATTCTTTTCCCACTCCCAGGTAATGCCATAGAAAGGATCGTCCTGATGACCATACATATATCCATGATTGCGGAGAGTATCCATGCGAGCGAGAAGAGACTCAGCAGGAGTCACAACCTCTGCCTCTGTAGGCTGCTGCTTGGTGCAAGAGACCATGGCAGCCAGTGCGATTCCAGCAAGGAGAAGAATCTTTTTCATTGAGAATGATGTTTTGTTGTAAAGTGTTATTGTCGTGATTGACGGTGCAAAGATAGATACAATTATATAATACTATTGTGATAATCTTTGCAATTTCGTATACTATTTTGCGTAAGGGTAAGATATGTGCACTATCGGATAAAATATGCAAAGCAATTGGCTTCTTACTTTTCGTAGATCAGCATTTTACGGCCATTTACAATGAGAATTGTACCTTTTGCATTGCCATTTACGCGCATGCCAATGAGGTTATATCGGAGGTCATTGGTCTGCTCATAGGTTTCAATGGCCTCAATATCTGAATATTTATCCCATCCTGGCATACGATCCAGAGTGATGATTCGCTCGTCTGACATGCACTTCTTCCACTCATCCTTAGAGGTCTGGTCGACGAAGCCTCCGCTCCAGGACTGATACCAAGGCATCCACCAAGACCACATAGCTTCGTCGTCGGCCATCTTCTCGATGTCAGGGATCGGACCGTTCTCTGCCAGGGCGACAATCTTCTTGCCATTGGTCAGCTTCTTTAGCTTCTCAAAAGCGTTGAAGTTGCTCGAATAGTCGAACTTATTATTGTAGATGTCGGTAGAGATGATGTCATAGTATTCTTCGCCTGGACACCAGCTGAGGTCCAGCTTATAGTCGGCATTCCAGTCCCAGATGACGTTCTTGACGCCTTTGACCTTGACCATCTCGTCATAGACCAGGCGATAGAGCTTGACATAGGCATCTGCACCTTGTGTGCCCCACCAGAACCAGCCGCCAGGAGCCTCGTGCAGAGGTCGGAAGATACAGGCTACGCCGTCGTTCTGCAAGTCGAGGAAATAATCCGCTACGGTGTCAATGTCCTTGATGATATTCTTGTAGAGGGTCGACGAGGTGTTCCAGGTGCCATCTGCATTCATAGCGTCGGTGAACTTGAAGGTGGCGTCTTTTGAATAGAATTCACCAGTCTTACGACTTGGGTCGTGCCAGTGCCAGGTGAAATCCGGGATGCCGCCTTTCTTCCAGAGGTCTTTGACCAGGACAATTGTTTTATCCATATACTCTTTAAACCAATTGTTGCCGGCATCGACAGACTTGCCAGTTGCATTTGAAAAGTCGAAACCTACGAGCGCTGGATAGTAACCAGAAGCATCGTATACTGCCTTGAGATCTTCGTGTGCTGTGACGTCCTTGCCTGCAGTATCCATCGAACCTGTCATCATTCCAGAGATCGTACGCTTGCCGAAGTTGCTATAAAGGAACTTGTAAAGCTTCTTCGCTGACTCTGTGGCATCAGGAGTGACAGCGGCAGAAGCGATATCGAACGGAATGGACGGAGCAGCCTCCTCCAGACGGATATAGTCAATGTTGTACCATGTCCAGCCTGGTGTGATGACGAAGATGTTGCTACCTGCTTCGAGGAAGAAAGAACCAATCTCGACTTCTCCATAATCTTTGGTCTTAAATTGTGCTGTGGCTCCATTTATGCTACAGTTGACGACCTTTTCTCCACCGATGCCTTCAGCCATAGCGTAGATAGTATACTTCTTGCGCTCGGAGATTTCTGCTTTTATAGTCAGAGACGCTGCTGTATCGGTCATCTTAACAGCCTTGTCTCCAGAGTATTTCGCATTGGACACGATCTCGCTATTACTGATCGTACCGTCTTCAGCCTCAAACTTGAGTCCTGTATCTTCTGCTTTGAGTAGGGAAGTCTGTGCCAGCAGGAGCAACGCTAAAGGTATATGTTTCATATATAATAAGGTTATGATTGTGGCATTTTGCGGTGCAAAGGTAATAAAAAAGTATCATGCATGCAACGATTATAATCAAAGTGGATAATATTCGCAAATCATTGGATAAATACCAACAACTGATGAACAAAATTAGAGCGTGCCAGAAGAATTGACACGCTCTAATTCTAAAATATGTGATAAAGTTTACTCGAGAGTTACCTTTGTGCATATGACGTTGTCACCATTGAGGAGGAATGCACCACCCCACCACTGCTGGGTGAGAGCCTTCTGCAGGATGTCTGCAGTAAGTTCGAGATCTACAGAACCACCGTGTGCTTTTAGATCCCAGTTGTCTTGGTTGTAGTCAACATAGGTGCCGCCCCAGTGACCTTCGACGATCTGGAGGTTCCAGTTATCCTCAGTTGGAGTGATGAAGAAACGGAGGATCTGGCCTTCCTTGGCATTAGCGTCAGAGAGTTCTGCACCGCCATCGCTTAGGATGAATGGCTGGTTGCCCCAGTTGTCGGCAAGAGCTTCGCCTTCCCAGAGAATGTTCTCTTTAGCACCGTCGCCGCCTACCCAGACTTCCTGCTCCTGATAGATCTCAAGGAGCTTGTAGTCCTGACCAGTGAAGAGGAGATGCTGCTCGTCGAGAAGAGCAAGGAGTGCAGGATCCTTAGAAAGGTCAATTTCGACATAGTAAGAGCCATCCTCATTCTGCTGGACGAGATCGTTGAGGCTCTCCATGCCCATGTAGTTGGTGCTCCACCAGCCAGTAGTAACACGGAGGTTGACCCAATCTGCATTCTTTTCGATAGCAATGCGGAATGGCTGAGTCTTCAGGATCTCCCACTCTTCCTCAGAGAATGCATAGGTTTCCTCGCCAGTTGAGTGAGAAGCACTTGCGAAGCGACCCTCGCCTGACCAAGAAGGTGCAGGGATGGTGCTGTGCTCACCGTTCTTCCAGAATGTGGTCCTTACAATCTCCATGTGGCCTTCGCCACCAACCCACTTCTTTTCGAGGAAATAGATGCCAAGGAGCTTATAGTCCTGACCAGTGAAGAGGAGGTGCTGCTCGTCGAGAAGAGCAAGGAGCGCTGGATCATCCTGAAGGTTCAGCTCTACGAAGAAGCTGCCGTCCTCATCCTCCTGAACAAGGTCATTCAGACTCTCGAGACCCTTGTAGTTGGTGCTCCACCAACCGGTGGTGACGCGGAGGTTAACCCAGTCAGCAAGCTTCTCGATTTCGATGCGGAATGGCTGAGTCTTCAGGAACTCCCACTCTTCCTCAGAGAATGCGTAGGTTTCCTCGCCTGAAGAATGAGAAGCGCTTGCGAAGCGACCCTCGCCTGACCAAGAAGGAGCAGGGATGGTACTATGCTCACCATTCTTCCAGAGGTAGCTCTTAGTAATTTCCCAGTGGCCTTCCTGATTCTTCTTAGGCTCATATTCATACTCTGGCATCTTGAAGCTTTGTCCATCGAAGGTCTTGATAGTACCAGCGAAGACACCAGTGAAGATGTTGTTAGGTACCTTCAAAACCAAGCGGTTTGGAGCAAGGCGTGAGAAGTCGGTCTGTGGAACAGGCAATGGCTCTTCATTCTCATCCAAGAGAACAATCTCATTGACGAAAAGAAGGTCCTCGCCATAGATGGTAATCTCATCGTAACCAGTGACTTTTTCTCCTTCCTGTAATGAGAATCCATTAACGACAGTCTTACCAATGGTGAGAGGGAGGCGAGACTCTACTGAACCGCCATCCTTGCCGTGAAGAATAATCTTGCCACCTTCTGCTGGCATGCCTGCAGGAGCTACAACGCGAATCATCTCGTTGGTCACAGGTTCGAATGTGCTGACCTTGACACCTCCAGGAAACTCAATCTCTGCCAAGTTGTCAAAACCAGAACCATTGATAGTCATAGGCTGGCCAGCTACAACATGAGTTGGAGCAAAGACCTTGATGCCTAATCCTAAATCAGCTGATCCAAGGTCGTCGTCGTCACTACATGCAACGAATGCAAGTGAGACGAAGAGGCACGCGAGGACCGCCTTCATATAATTTATAATGTTCTTCATAATTGTTCTTAATTATAGAATTAAATTAGGACATCACCAGCCAGGGTTCTGAGTGAGATTGCCATTCTTCTGAATCTCTGACTGTGGGATAGGGAAGAGGTTGAACTTCTCATCCCATTTGCGATCAATGGTAGAACGGGTAAGAACGAGATCGCTGCTGATAGTAGCAACCTGGATGTTCTTGAAGTACTGTGCACCCTTCTTCCAACGACGTACATCCCAGAAACGGTGGTTCTCGAATGCAAGCTCAACCAAACGCTCACGCTCGTAACGCTCTACCCAAGCAGCACCGTTCTCGGTAAACTCAGGCATCTTGATGTCAGAGCGGTTGCGGAGAACGTTGACAGCATCGTTTGCGCTCATGCCATAGGTAGCATCATTAGCGTCACCGGTAGCATAGAATGCAGCCTCTGCGAAGTCGAGGTACATCTCGCCAAGACGGAAAGCAATCCAGGTGTGACGACGGCTGGTCTGGTTATCAGCAGTGGTAACACAAGCACCATCGACATACTTCTTAAGATAGTAGCTGGTAGGAGTAGCACCATACTTTGGAGCAGCGTTGAAACCACCAATGAAGGTCTCCATTATCTTCTTCTGAGAACCATTGCTTGGCCACTCATCACCATTCTTGACAACGGTAAGACCGAAACGAGGATCGAGGCCTTCGTATGGATTAGAGTTTGCCAAGTCGATTGAACCAGGGTTGGTCTCACCGAAGGTCTTGCCAGTCTCTGCATACTCATACTGGTCTACCAAGCTCTGGGTTGGACAGTTGCCTGAAGAACCGTTCTCTACACCGATTGGGTAGTTGGCCTTCTCAAATGCGTTGCTCTCACCACGACCGATGCCGAGGATGAACTCAGAGTTAAAGAAAGCGTCATGTCCCCAGAGGTTAGCATAGGTGCTGAGTTTATAACCCCAGTCTGATGCATGATCAATGACATACTTAGCGGCCTCTGCAGCAGCTGCCCACTTGGCCTTGTCGCCAGTTGGGTTGTGAAGTGGAGAAGCGGCATAGAGCAAGGTGCGAGCCTTGAGGGCGTATGCAGCGCCACGGGTAGCACGACCGATCTCAGAACCTACCTCAGTAGTATAGGAGATAGGAAGATAAGGTGCGACAGCATCGAGCTCATCGACAATGAACTTGACAACTTCAGCCTCAGGGGTACGTACGGCAGAGTTGGCCTGACCGTTGGTGAGAGTAGTGGTTACCAGAGGTACGTCACCGTATGCCTTGAAGAGCTCAAAGTAGAAATAAGCACGGAGGAAACGGAGCTCGTATGGGAAGTTGTCGAGCTGCTGCTTCCAGATCTGGTAGTCTGAGTTGTACTCCCACTCTGAGATATCTGCCTGATCGATCTTCTCAAGATAGGTATGGATATCTGAGATAGCGGTGTAAGACTTGGTCCAGATGTTAGAGTAAGGATTGGCGATGCTCCAGCCACCGTTGACGTAGTTGTTAATGGCGCCATTCTCCAGAGCATACTGAGCCTCGTCAGTAGCACCAGCAAAGAAGTAGGCGCTATTGTTCTCGAGCTCGTTATTATAGATCTGAGCATATACACCCCAAACCAGGCCCTTGATACCGTCGCCGAAGTATTCATAGGTCCACTTCTCATCGCGAGAATTCTCCTCAGAGTACTCGAGGTCTACGCAAGATGAGAAAGCGAGGGCTGTTGGCAATGCGCATGCTAATAACTTATATAATTTCATAATATAAATGCTTTAATATTAGAATGTCAGCGAAAGGCCTAAGTTCAAACTCTTCATGACAGGATAGCCTGTATTAAGGTTCTCTGCATCCATAGTGTCGATGCTGCTCCAAGACCAGAGGTTCTGACCCTGAAGATATACCTTAGCACCAGAAGCCTTGATGTATGAGACTACAGACTCAGGAAGCTTGTAGTAAACCTCACAGTCGCGAAGCTTCAACCACTTGGCATTGCGATACCAGAGGGTTGAGTTTGGAGTGTTGTTTGCTACGTCCTCAGTTGAGAGACGTGGATAGAGGGCGTTGTCACCTGCATTGTCCCAGCAGTTCTCCCAATACTCGGTCGAGAGGTTGCGGTTGTTAGAGAGAGCACCCCATACGCCATCGACCCAACGGATGTTCTTCATCTGGTTGGCAGAGCCCTGGAAGGTAGCGTTGATACCGATACCCTTATACTCTGCACCCAGTGAGAATGCATAGTTGAGAGCAGGGAAGCTGGTGCCATAGTCCAATGCAATCTCATCGTTCTGATTGATTACACCATCACCATTGATATCCTTGTACTTGATGTCGCCTGGCTTGACACGGCCGAACTCCTGACGAGGGCTGTTGTCGATATCTGCCTGATCCTTGAAGTAACCGATTGCCTCAAGGCCACGAGCGCCATCAGCACGGTCACCGATGATTGAGAGGTTAGGATAAGCAGGATTCTCAATCCACTTCTTAACCTCGCTCTTCACACTAGAGATCATAGCTGATGCATCGATATTCCAGTCCTTGTTGATAGCCTTAGCGTAGCGGAGACCCAACTCGAAACCATAGCTTGCAACCTCGCCCTTATCATCGTATGCTGACTGGATACCAACTACTGCAGAGTTGAGCTGGCTAGCACTTACGAGAATGTTGGTGCGCTGCTGATAGAAACCATCGAGAGTTACGTCGAGTGCGTTCCAGAGACGGAGGTCAGTACCGAGGTTTGCCTTGTAAGCAGTCTCCTGCTCGAAGTCCTTGGTAGCGAACTGGGTAAGGAATGCACCCCAAGCGCTTCTGAACTCATTGCCGTACCAGTAGCTGCCGTGACCATTGTTCCAGCGCTCAAGCCAGAGACCTGCCTCTGGTACATAGTCAGTGTGCTGGATACCACCAGAAGCACGGAGCTTACCATAGGTGATGGCACCGTCAGGATTGTTGGCATAGATCCAGCCAAGAGCTACGGTTGGAGAGAAAGACCACTTAGCAGGGTAGCTGCGGTTAGAACCATTAGCTGCGAGAACTACGTCGGCCATCAGCTTCTGTGCATGGTCGTAGTGCAAAGCGAGGTTCCAGTTGGTACGGTTCCAAGTTTGGCTCTGTCCATCGCGAACCTCATACTTGATGTTGTAGTTGGCATTAGCGATGAAGTTGTCACCATTCTGGAACTGGGTAGCATACTTCAAACCAGCGTTGAAGGTAGCAATACGCCACTGAGCGTCGGTCCAATGGTTGAAGGAAAGCTTGTTGTTGACTACGGTACCCATGACAGTCTCCTGAAGAGCGCCATCGCCATCGTAGTAGTTCCAACCATACTGATAACCCTTGGTACGGGTCTCTCGCTCAATTGAAGAGTTGTCGTAAGAACCGCCTACATAGAACTGCAAGCCCTTGGTGATGAAATCAAGATCCTGCTCGAGGGTCATGTTCGCCCAGATCTGACGCTGGTGAGTCTTCTGGAAACCGGTGCCCTGGATCTTGGCAACGAGGTTGTTGTCGCCGTAGGTCTGGCTACCACCCCAGATGCCACTTTCAGTATGTACTGGGAAGGCAAGAGCAGGTACCTTATAGAGGTGCCACCAAGCATCATTAGAACTGATGTTTGGAGCGCCGTTGGTCTCGATAAAGGTGGTGAACATATTCACCTTTGCGCGGGTAGTCTTAGAAATGATGAAGTCTACATTCGCACGGATATTTGCCTTAGAGTACTTCAACTGTGAGTCCCAGTCCTTCTGGTTGGTATTCTTATAGATACCGTATGCGTTGGTATAGTCGAGCTGGGTGTAGTACTGTACGCTCTCTGTACCACCAAACATCGAAACGAAAGCGTGGTTCTCGCTGGCAGCATCGCCGAAGGCCTGGTCGCGCCAGTTAATGTTTGGATAAACGAGTGGATCAGAACCATCCTGGAACTTCTGGAGCTCGCTTGCTGAGTAAGCAGGGGTAAGACCATCGTTCTGGCGAGCGATGTTCAAAGCATTGGCATAGTCGTATGAACCGACCATATCAGCCATCTGAGGATCGAACTGGAACTTGTGGCTATAGCCTGCCTTGAAGTGTGACTTTCCATCGATCGTACCATGCTTGGTCTTGACGAGGAGCACACCGTTGATGCCTTCGTGGCCATACAATGCCACAGCAGCGGCATCCTTGAGGACGGTAACGCTCTCTACCTCCTCTACAGAGATACGGTCGAGAGGACGCTCAAAGCCATCAACGAGGACCAGAACGTCGTTATAGTCGCTGTACTTGTCGGTACGGCCAGCCTTAGTCTGAGCACCACGAATATTGAAAGAGGCGCCTCTGCCTTCCTCACCCTTGAAACCTGTGTTCTGGTAAGCATTGAGGCCCAAAATTTTGCCATAAAGAGCATCTGCAAGGCTTACAGCTGAGGTGCGCTGTAACTCTTCTGCAGTTATGGTTGATGTAGCAGCCGTGGTAAGGAACTCTGTGGTCTCCATACCATAGCCAAGATCAACCTTCTGTGCCTGCTTGTCATTGAGGCTTACCTGTGCGGTAGCCATCATTGGCATAGAGCAGACGCCCAGAAAACTTAACTTAATTATATTGTTGATATTCATAATATATACAAGGTATTAAATTTACCAACCTGGGTTCTGAGTAAGGCCATAACCCTTCTGGATCTCGATACGAGATACTGGGTCAAGATACCACTTGTTGGTCCAATAGCCTTCTTTCCACCAAACACGACCACCGCCCTTAGTAATTTGAACGGTTTCATATTCGAACTTAGGCCATGGCTTAGAGCTATCCCACTGGGTATCAGAAGCGAGATTACGAGAGCCATCAGCGTTGAGAGGATAGATACGAATCTCATGAAGTGGCTTAGTGAAGAGGTCCTGACGCTTACGACGAATCATGTCATAAAGACGGTCACCACACTCTGCACCGATTTCGCAGTTGCGCTCACGAAGAATCTCGTTGATCAGGTTTTCCTTGTTTGAAGTAAGATTCAACTCAGGATTCATCTTCTGAATCTCGCCGAGACCTACACGGCTACGAATTAAATTAAGAGGTTTCAAAGCTTCATCCAATTGATTCAATTCAGCAAGAGCCTCTGCCTGTATCAGATAAACCTCAGCCAGACGGATATAAGACACACCGATTGGCTGATCATCCATCTTGTCATAGTCGAGGAACCACTTGAACTTACGATAACCAGAAGCAACGTCATCTTGGTTGCCATTCATCTTTGAGTTATTCAGCAAAGCACCATTATACCAGGTATCGATATAATTCTTGCCGCAGTAGTCGCCAACAGTACCTGAAGGGAAAGTCTCACGTGGTACAGCCATGGTCTCGTAAAGACGAGGATCACGATCGGCAAAGATATCAACGCCCTTAGGGTTCTTGCCTGCGCCATAGATGTCTCCATACTCCAGGTCGAAGTTACGGCCAGTAGATGTGCCGAAGCACTCCATCAGCTCGTTGGTAGGCACGGCACCACCCTGACGGATACCGTCAAGACAGAAGCCTTTCCAACCCCAGCCCCAGCTGCCATCAGACATGGTGTAGCTCATGTGGACATCGAACAACTTCTCGTGACGATTCTCATTATTTCTGTAACGATAAGCATTGCGGAATGCCATTCGATAACCAGCCTCATCATTAGTGGTAGGCATGACAAGCTGATAAAAATCGCCATTGTTCTTATTTTCGGTAAAGAATGCATTACAGCAATCGAGACACTTCTGCCAGAGTGAAGCATCATACTTGCCAAACCATACATGATGGATGTCGGTAAACTCTGTTTCCTTACCTGACTCATACTGCATATATGGCTGATCGCTGTTGAAGAGAGGAGAGGCAGCATGCATCCAGACCTTGCAACGAAGGGCGTATGCAGATGCACGGGTCAGACGGCCTGACCACTGGCCAACGTCAGAATTATCAATATTCCAGATAAAACCAGGTTCTGCAATAGCGCGCTGGATGAGAGTATCGATATAATTAACTGTTTCCAGAGCGGTAGCGCGGCCTTCTTCAAAGCCTTCACCTACACCGTATGCCTTCTTCACCAGACAAAGGCCACCGAAGTTGCGGAATGCATCGAAGTAACGGCTTGCCATAATGGTGTAAGCCTCACCCTTCAAGCGGCTTCGTTCTGATGACGACATCTCTGAATCTGGCAATTTGTCAATATTCTCGATGATCTGCCAGCACTTGCGGACACACTCATAGATTGAGACACGAGCGTCTCCATCAGGGTTGCCTGTCTTATAGGCAAACTTGCCCTGAAGGTTACCGTTCGGATTATCCTGACTATCTTCGGTGAAAAGACCAGGATAATAGGTCTGATAAGGACCACCCCAAGTACAGTAGCAGTAATAAGAGTCAGTCAGCGCATCAATAGAGGTAGCATTCATCATATTACCCTTCTTGTAGGTGCTGTAAAGCTGACCGTAAGCACTCCAAAGGAAGTTACGGGTATATTCGGCCTTCGAGAAAACCGTATCTATATTGACATCCACGCCAGGAGCTTTTTCAAGAAAGCTTTCTCCGACATTAAACTCATCAACACAGGCTGTAGCAATGGCAGAGCCGACGATGAATGCCGCAATATATCTTAATTGTTTCATAATTAACCTAAATTATTAGAAGTTGACTTTCACACCGAAGTTGAATACTCGAGTCATTGGGTAACGGATACCCAAATCAAGACCTGAACCAGGTGCCTCAGGGTCATTACCCTTGAAGTCTGCAAATGTGAGTACATTCTGACCTGTTGCGTAGAGGCGTACCGAGTTGAAGAGTGGAATCCACTTTGGCTTCATGAAGGTGTAGCCGATCTCGATATTCTTCAGACGCGCATACTTTGCGTCAACAACCCAAGCGCGTGAAGTGTAATTGTTGTGTGTAGTGTGTGTGAATGAGATACGAGGCAGGATTGCGTTCTGGTTTTCCTCGGTCCAAGAGTTCTCGGCAACCCACTTGGTAAGTGCAGAAGTGCCGGTAGAACCGAAGGCTGGCTTGAAGTAAGAACCCAGATCCTGGCTTACATGATCAGCTGCAATCCAGAGCATAGAGAAGTCAAAGCCCTTGTACTGGAAAGACATGTTGAGCGAATAGTTGAGCTCAGGAATACCTGTGTAACCCAATGGCTTCATATCGTAGTTATCGATCTGGCCATCACCGTTAATATCGACATAGACAGCATCACCATGCTTCAGTTCGATGTGCTGATCAGGCATTGGTGCACCATACTTCTCCTGATAGCGCTGCTCAGTACCATCATTGTAGAACTCAAAGAGATCATATGCAAAGCGCTGTCCTACAGGAAGACCAGTATGCGAGAGGTAGTCATACATAGGCTTTACCTCAAGCATCTCGATGACCTCATTGCGAGCGTAGGTAATGCTTGGAGCAATGGTGTAGAGGAAGTTGCTGCCGATCTTGTCAGTCCAGCGGAGAGAAACCTCATAACCGTGGTTCTTTACCTTACCCTCGTTGACCATGCTTGCCTGCAAGCTGGTAACAGCAGGAAGCATTGCGCTATTTGAAACAAGAATGTCCTTACGATTCTCCCAGAAGAGATCGACATTTACGTTCAAACGATCCTTCAGGAAAGTAGCATCGAAACCGACATTGATCTTCTGTGCTTTCTCCCAAGTTACATCAGGATTACCTGCAGACAGCTCCTTGACACCCTGCAGCCAGTTCAGTGCACTGGTACCGAAGTTGGTTGTACCATTCAAAGGATTCTCTACACTGTCGCCCTGCTTATAGAAGCCCCATGCGCCAGGCAGATACATGAATCGCTTTCCGTTGGTGTTGTCGTTACCGACCATACCCCAAGAACCACGAATCTTTACGTAGCTGATGTAATCCTTAACAGGCTCCCACCACTTTTCGTTAGAAGGAATCCAACCAGCAGAGAATGAAGGGAAGGTACCGAAACGCTTGCCAGGAGCAAAGTTCTCAGAACCGTTGTAACCGATGTTGAAATCGAGCATGTACTTGCTTGCGTAGTCGTAAGTGACACGACCTACGAGGCCGATGTAACCCTTAGGAATTGAAGAATAGAGTCCGTCAGAATCCCAAGGATAGTAAGTCTTAGACTGGTTGTAGAGGGCAAGGGCGCCGATGTTGTGGTTGCCGAACTTGCGGCTGTAGTTGAAGCTTGTCTCAGCATACCAGTTACGGCTGCCCCACTTGCTTTCGTTGTAAGGGGTTGGCCAGGTGATGTTCTCCTTACGGAGTACCTCTTTGCCGTCAACGAGAGTTGCAACATACTGAAGACCAGTACCGAAACCGTTCTCACGAGCCTTGCGCTGGGTATAATCAGAGTTGTAAGAAGCCTTTACCTTGAAGTCGAGACCCTTGGTGAGCCAGCTCATGTCGAGCTTGTACTGGATATCGAAGTTTACGGCGTTGGTGCTCTCGAGGGTTGAACCCAACATATAGTATCTTGAGAGTGCATCTCCGTCATACACACCGACAACAGCCTCATCAGCGATGATGTGACGACCCTCTGAGTCGATACCGCAACCAGAGTATGGAATGCAGCTCAGATAACGGAAGAGCTGACCCTCACCACCACCCATGGTAGTACGGTTCTGTACACGTCCACCGAGGGTAATAGCAATCTGGCTGTACTTCGATACATTGATATCGAGGTTAGCACGATAGTTGTAACGGTTGAAGCTGAAATTCTCGTCCTTATTGTCAGAGAAGGTCTTGAACAAAGAGTTCTGGTTGAAGAAACCTGCAGATACGAAATAGCGCATCTTCTCAGTACCACCATTTACGTTGACGTTGACCTGCTCCTGCCATGCTGCATCTTTCATGAGGTAATCGATCCAGTCCATGTTAGGGAAGGTCTGTGGCATATCACCTGTACGGAAGTGCTCCACTACGTCCTGTGAGAAACGGAGCTTCAAATTCTCGTATGGAGTATAGTCACTAATATAGGTAGTACCAGGCCACTGGCTCATAGGGAGACCATCGGTGATGGTGGCATAGTTGTTCAGACGAGCGTGAGTATAAGAGTCAACAAACTCAACGAACTTAGAGATTTGCTGAACGGCAGCAGAAGCAGTAACGCTGACGGTTGGCTTACCTACCTCACCACGCTTGGTGGTAACGAGGATGACACCGTTAGCACCACGTACACCGAATACGGCAGTAGCAGATGCATCCTTCAAGATAGAGATGTCTGCAACCTCATTAGGGTCGATCTGGTTGAACGAACGCTCTACACCGTCGACGAGTACGAGAGGCTCGGCACTGTTCAAAGAGCCTACACCACGGATACGGATGGCAGGGCTGTCATCACCAGGCATACCAGAAGGCTGCATGGTCTGTACACCAGGAAGCTTACCCTGCAGGGAGTTACCAAGGTTGGCAACAGGAGACTTCAAAAGTTCTCTTGAGCCTACGTTGGCTACCGCACCTGTCATGGTCACCTTCTTCTGGGTACCATAACCTACAACGACAACCTCTTCGAGGATCTCATCGTCGTTGTTAAGGGTTACATTCACTTTCTTACGTCCGTTGAGCTTGACCTCTTGGGTCTCCAAACCAACGTAAGAGAAAATCAACGTGGCATTGGCGTTGGCGACTTTGATTGAGTAGTTACCATCAATGTCAGTAACCGTACCATTGGTCTGGTTACCCTTTTCACGGATGGTAGCTCCGATGACTGGTTCACCAGAGCTCTCAGTCACAACACCTGTCACGGTCACCTGAGCAAATACAGTGGCTGACAGCATCATAAGGATAGTCAGTAACATTGCTCGCATGTCAAATGATTTTGTCATGGCGTTTGTGTGTTTAGTTTATTAATAGTAGTGGAAATTATTATTGTTTCTAATGTATGATAATTCCGGGATTTTTACTTGCTCATCACTGCATCAATCCATCCGGTCAGAGCTACGAGATAAGCGTTCCAGTTGATAGCGATCTCGTTGCTGGCGTAACTGTTCTGATTGTCGAGGTAAGACTCGTCTGGATGATTTGAAGGATATTCGGCCTGTACGGTAGCAATATCCTGCTGACCGTGGTTAGGTCCTCCTGAGAGGAAGCCTGGCAGAGGTGCCTCGATGCCATCAGCTGCAGAGAGGCGCTGATGAGGATGCATGACTGGCTTGGTGCCAAAACCAGTAACGAAGCAGTAGCCAACAGCGTTGCGGCCCAGCATATAGTCAACGTTCTGGAGAGCACCCTGGAGGTACTTCTCATCGCCAGTCACCTGATAAGCATACATGAGGCAAAGGCCCATGCCGGCGCAACCCTCTGGGATACTTGCCCAGTGGAAGTCCTCAGTCACATTGCCAAAAGGACTCTGGAAACATGAGGTGGCGGTAGTTGCAAACTGCTTGTCTGCGTATGCAATGAGGCCTGGAGTCAACAGTTCCATCATTTCTGTGTTGCCTGCATTGATCCACTCGAAAGTGCCGAGGCCACCGAGGTTGCCCCATACTGGCAGTACGAACTCCTTAGGCGCGTAAGCCTTGGCATCCTTGAGATAGACCTCCTTGCCGGTGGTCAGATAAAGCTCTGTAGCTGCCCAGAAGAACTCGTCAGTTGGATCCTCATCGTCGTAAGTGCCGGTGAAGACCTTTGGCTCGAACTTCTCGTTCATATCGTTCTGACGATACATGACAGAAGGGTTCTTGAAGGCCCACTGATAAGCCTTTTCTGCAGCCTCGATAGCCTTAGGAGTCCAATCTGCATAATCTGGCATGTCCATAAAGACTCGTGCTGACTGAGCCAAAGTTGCAGCGAAGTCAAGCGATGCACAAGTAGACTTCTGTACGACATAACGTGGCTGCTTGGCCTCAACTGGCATGATGAAAGCCTCGAAGCTTGGAGTAGTCAGCTTGTGATAGACGCCGCCATCATCAGGATCCTGCATAGTGATCATCCACTTGAGATTATACATGATCTCATCGAGGAAGTCGGCAGTCATATTCTGGCTCTCAGGGATGTTGAGGTTCCATGCATTGAAATACTCAGGAGCCTGAGCATATACATCGAGCATAGCACCGATGGTGAAACCAGAGTTGACGATATACTTATTGAAGTCTCCAGCGTCATACCAACCGTATGGTGAAGAAATCACGGTGTCGGTAGGACGTTTCTTTGTTGCCGCGCTCGCGTGTATATATACTAATGTGTCAGGATGAGCAGCAGGACGTGCATAAGCGCCGGCATACTGTTCCTCGATAGCCATTCCTGTACGCTGCAGGTAGAAAGCCTTCATGCCAGCCTTAGCCACTTCTTCGACAGCGTGGTCTGCAATGATGACCTGCTGGGTATATGGTCCTGCATGTAGGGTATAAGTGCCTGGAGTAGTGACGCTACTGAAGTCGATGATGGTGCGGGTCTTGCCTGACCATGGGCTGACACCCTGACGGGTGGCTTGTCCCTCCCATACGGTCTTGCCATTTGCATCGGTGAGCGTATACTTGTCAGCAACGCCTTCCTGCTCGATAGCAGCAGTCTTCTCGGCGTTAGGATAATAACCAACCTGGTTGACTTGGATAGGCTGGCCTTCTGGAGCTTCTTTCTCTTGGCAGGACGTAAATGCTGTCATTGCCGCAAGGATCACGCCTGCAAAAAGGATCGATTTTCTCATTGGTTGTGTGTATTGGATTTGGTAATATAAAGATACGAACATAAGAACAAAAGTCCCAAGGGGAAAGGGCTTTTGCTCTTATGTGTTATGCGAATCTATTACATAATAACTTCTACGACATGCTTGCCAGGAGCAGCCTTCACGATGTTGCCCTCAACAGCAAAGCCATCGACGGTCATGCTCTTGACACCCTTCTGCGCACCGCTGAGGTTCTTGACGGTGATGTCATACTCAACGCCACGGAGCACACGCTTCACGCTATACTCCTTGATGTCTGCAGGGAGACAAGGATCAACCATGATGCCATCATAGGTTGGCTTTACGCCGAGGAGGTACTGGCTGACGGTGAGCCACATCCAAGCAGCGGTACCAGTAAGCCATGAGTTCTTACCCTCACCTGGCTTAGCCGCGTCCTTACCTGCTACCATCTGGCAGTTAACGTAAGGCTCGACCTTGTGGAGCTTCTGATCCTTGATCCACATAGGAGCAATCTTACGGAAGAGCTCCCAAGCGTCCTCGCCACGGCCCGCAACGGTCTCTCCGATGATGACCCATGGGTTGTTGTGGCAGAAGATACCAGCGTTCTCCTTGTAGCCTGCTGGATAAGAAGAGATCTCTCCCATCTCCACATGATAAGTGGTGTATGCAGGATTGTTGAGGACCATACCATGCTCGCAGTCGAGGTACTTCTTACAAGAGTCGATGGCCTTGTCGACCATACCCTCCTCAAGACCGATACCTGCCATGGTACAGAAACCCTGTGACTCGATGAAGATCTTTCCTTCCTCGCACTCGTTCGAACCGATCTTGTTGCCATAGAAGTCATAAGCGCGGAGATACCATTCGCCGTCCCAGCCATGCTTCTTAACTGCCTCGACCATTGAGTCGATGCACTTCTGAGCACGTGCAGCCTCGTCATCCTTGCCAATCTGCTTACAGAGCTCGACGTAATCCTTACCAGTTACGACGAAGAGACCTGCGATCATCAGTGACTCAGCCTTTGAACCGACTGAGTTGTTCTCAGTGGTCTGGAAGCTCTCGTTTGGATCCCATGAGAAGCAGTTGAGGTTCAAGCAGTCATTCCAGTCAGCTCGGCCGATGAGTGGCAGCATGTGAGGACCGAGGTTCTCAACGACGTGGTTGAATGAAATCTTGAGGTGCTCGAAGAGTGAAACCTCAGAGCCGACCTTGTTGTCGAATGGAACTGGCTCGTCGAGGATCGAGAAGTCGCCAGTCTCCTTAATGTAAGCCACGGTACCGAAGATGAGCCAGCATGGATCATCGTTGAAGCCGCCACCGATGTCATTGTTGCCATGCTTGGTGAGTGGCTGGTACTGGTGGTAGCAACCTCCGTCAGGGAACTGAGTAGATGCAATATCAATGATACGCTCACGAGCACGAGAAGGAACCTGATGTACGAAACCTACGAGGTCCTGGTTAGAGTCACGGAAGCCCATGCCACGACCTACACCGCTCTCGAAGAATGAAGCAGAGCGAGAGAAGTTGAAGGTGATCATACACTGATACTGGCTCCAGATGTTGACCATACGGTTGAGGCGCTCGTCTGAAGACTTGACTACATATTTGTCGAGCAATGCATCCCACATGAGAGCGAGCTCACGGAAAGCCGCATCAACAGCCTCGACGGTAGCGAACTTCTCGATGCAAGCCTTAGCCTTGGTCTTGTTGACGAAAGTAACGTCGCTGTCCTGTGAAGTAACGAGTTCACCAGACTGCTTACGAGCGAGGTCCTCCTTGCAGAACTTCTCCTCCTGCTTGTTCTCTACATAACCGAGGATGAAGATATAGTCCTTGCTCTCACCTGGAGCGAGAGTTACCTCTACGTAGTGTGAAGCGATAGGAGACCAGCCATGAGCCAGAGAGTTAGATGGCTTGCCTGCCATGACGCACTGAGGATCGGCAAATTCATTGTAAAGGCCGATGAATGACTCACGGTCGGTATCATAGCCATCAGCAGCAGCGTTAGCTAAAGCATAGTATGCATAGTGGTCACGACGCTCCTTATACTCGGTCTTGTGATAGATGACGGTCTTGTTGTCGGCCTTGTCGATCTCTACCTCACCGGTCGACCAGTTACGCTGGAAGTTCTCCATATCGGTAGCAGCGTTCCAGAGACACCACTCAGCGAAAGAGAAGAGCTTGATGGTCTTGGTCTCTGCGGTCTCGTTGGTCAAGGTGACCTTCTGTACCTCTGCCCAAGTCTTGAGAGGCACGAAGTAGAGGACGCTGGCCTGGATGCCGTTCTTCTTGCCAGTGATGCGAGTATAGTTCATGCCATGACGGCACTCATAAAAATCAAGGGGAGTCTTGCATGGCTTCCAACCTGGATTCCAGACGGTGCCATTGTCATTGATGTAAAAATAGCGGCCACCGTTGTCCATTGGCACACCGTTGTAGCGATAACGGGTGATGCGACGGAACTTGGCGTCCTTGTAGAAATTGTAACCACCAGCGGTGTTACTGATCAAACCAAAGAAATCCTCATTGCCAAGGTAGTTGATCCAAGGGAATGGGGTTGCTGGATTGGTGATGACGAACTCGCGGTTCGCATCATCAAAGTGACCAAAAATCTGTGATTCCATTATTAGTAGTGTTTTTAGTGAATTATCTATGATAAGGATGATGTATTATCAGGCGCAAAGATACTCAAAAAAACATAATAATGGCAAAAAATATTAAATTAATAAATAGAAATGTTATTATAATATCAACAATAGTCAAGAAAATACCTGCGAGTTATTGGAAAATCTCTGCAGGGACCTGCTCTAAAAGTGTTTTTATGTCTTTTTGACCGAAAGACATTGATTGTGTAGAAAGGTCTGGTATGTTGTACGAGCGTAGGTTCCAATCATCCATTTCAGGGTCTTCCTGAGGCAGCGTCAATGGTTTGCTAAAGCTTGACTTATTGTACTCATTGCCAATATGTATAAAGTGTACTCTTCCGTACTGTCCGTCGGCTCGTTTTGAGGCAAATGCAAGCCACTTGCTGTTATGGCTCCAAGTGTGGTAAGTTCCATTCTCCTGAGAGTCGATAAGCGTAGTTTTTGCTGCTGTCTGAATACTGTCCTGTAGTGGGATAAAACAAAGCGTAGCCTCCTGATGCCAGATCGGGAAAGTACCATGGTCAGAGCGCGTAAAACAGAGATATTTCCCGTCAGCAGAACACTTCGGATAGTTGACCGAACCTCCTTCAATACGTGCATTATAGAGGGTATCGACCTCAGTGCCGAAAGTGCCGTCTTCTGGATTAAAATCTATGCGACAGAGGGAGTAATGCAGCTCCTGAATATGGTCTTCCAGATTTCGTGCAGAAGGGATAGAGTCTCCACAAGGATTCTCCGCTGAACAGAAATAGATGGAGCGACCATCTGCCGAGAAACAAGGGAAAGTCTCGAAGCTGTTCGACGTGTCATCAGCCACCGCTGGAAAGAGTATCTTGTTATGGTCAAAATCAGCGACACAAAGATCTGACATTGTGTCGTAAACCTCTAATCTTCGGCTCTTCACAGTGTGAAAAGCCGGGATGATGACGTTGCCAGAGAATACTGCATACTGACCCGACGGATGCCAGTCGCCATAGACAGTTCCGCTCTTCATATCCGGGGTTTTGAGCGTCACTTTACGCAGCTTTCCATCACGGTTCAAGATGGTTCCTCCTTTCTCTCCACGGAGGTGGAAGAAGCTAAATTGTCCCTTGTCACCACCATGAGTATGGCAGTTCATGCAGCGGTTGCCAAGCTCATTTCCATCGGCAAGAAGACGTGTCTCGAAATTCTCGATGCAGCGCTCCTCGATGCATACTTTGTCCCAGACTTCATAGCCAGGCTCGATGAGACGATACGTGATATAAGCGTCGATACTATCGGCCGAAATATACCACTTGAATGAAGGAAACTGCCACCACTGTCCGTCCTTCTCAGCGCTGACGGTTACGACGACACTATCGTTCAGATTCTGACTGACGATCTGCTGCCAGATATCTTTCTGGAAGACCAGTTTTGCACCTCTGCACGACTGCTCGACGATAAGATGATCTTTCCCTTCAATATGCAGGTTTACAGCCGAATAATCTCCTCGAAGCAGGAAGTTAAGTGGCGCAATATTACAAGGTATTGTGACATCCTGATAGTCGGGATACATCGTAAGCGGAACCTCTGCCATCCTGACGTCATGAGGGGTAGGAACACAGGCGGTCAGCAGGAGTAGGAGCAGGTATGTAATGACGTTTTTCATTATGCGTTATTCTTTATCATCTGCCATCATCCTTAGTTGGCTTTCGTGGCAAATTGCATATAATACCAATAGGTGTTTCCGAACTGAGCTTTGAGCATCTGCGGATTACCCTTTGACTGTTCGAAAATAGTATTGAAAGACTGGAAGTCGCGATAGGTTGATTCCTGAACATAGTCATGCCAACGATCTCGCATCTCTGGTCGTGAAGCCATGACGATGAGCATGGCTTCTTCAATCGTCCTGTCGGTCGTGTGAATGCTATATTGCTCAAAATCTTCAGCAAAAGAAATCATATCCTTGGTCAATAGATCATAGGCAAGGAGGTATTGCATCGCACGGAGATTATTCGGATGGCAGTCGAGCAGATTACGCAAAGAGCGCTGTGTCTGAGTCGCCAGGCGCAACGTGTCAGAGGTTGATTGCATTTCTGTCTGATAAGTCTGTGTCTGAGTCTGTTGCATGTGCATTTCCGCCCACTGACGATGAGGACTTGTCTGCTGCAACAAGCGCAGGTATTTCATGGCAGCTGGCTGGTCGCCCTTGGCCAGATTGATCTCGGCCAGACGACGCAAATTTCGAGTTCCCGTGTGGCGTGGAGAGAAGATCATACCGAGCAAAGTGGCATGCTCAGCCATGGTGAGATCTCCCACGGCCCACCAGGCTTCTCCAGCTGCGGAAAACAGAAAATAATTGCCGTTCTCGTTGACCGGAAGGAACAGTCCTTCATCAACATTCTGATAATGATTGAACAGATTCTCGGTCAATGCATTACGCATGGCCAGTGAGAGGTTACGATAGTAGATTTCAGTGTTGTAAGGAAGATTCTCCTCCGTCAGTTCTTCCACCTTATTCCAATGTCCGTATGAAGCCTCTACATCCAGCGCCATCTGGTGCTCGAGGATCATGTCTGGCCTGCCATAAGGCTTGGTATTTGGCAGATGACCCATATCGAAAAGTATACTACCTAAGGTGATGCTGCCAACCAGCATCCCTAATTTCCACGGCCCTGTTTTTGCCAACAATGCCAATCTGATCAGCAACAACCATCCCAGCACCTGTATGGTTGCAGCCAGCGGATACTCTGGCAGACATTCTCTACTTCCTTCCCACAAGAAGCAGACGATAGCCACGGCATAAGCAAGATAAAGACACCATCTTTTGTCCGAAAACTTTCTGACGATCTGAAAAGACAGTACCCCGATCAGCGTCAGCAATGTGGCCACGATAGCAGGACCTGCCACCAGATAATAGAAGAACTGCTGCAGGAAATCACCGATCAGTCGAGCCAGGAAGCCTCGCTGTAAAATAGGATATTGCTGAGCAATGAAATCTGCATTATTCAGGAAGAGCATCGTCTGTTCACGATGCTGCAGATGATAGGGATAGAAGCACTGGAAAAAGACGAATGCAGCGACGGCTCCGAGTAGAGTCATCGTCCATCCGATGTATGTCGATAGTGAGCTTTTCTGTTGCATTCTGTGTTGATTAGTGGTGCGAAGATACTGCTTTTCTGCTAAATTGCCAAAAAATTATTCTATTTTTTGTTTTTGTTGCGGTTTTTCAGTATCTTTGCGTCCGAATTTCAAGAAGATACAATCTAATGAAGCGCATTCTATCCTTACAGAACCTGCTTTCGCTGGTGTTTGCCGTTGGCATTACCTGCTTTTTTGCTCTGTTATATCCGCATCATCTGCACTTTCAGGAGCAGTTCCAGCTCTTTCAGTTTGACTGGACTTATGCTCATGATCTCATCTCTGTGCCGGGAGGCCTGGCAGAATGGCTGGGTCGTTTCTGTGTGCAGTTCTTCCTCTTTGCTTGGGCTGGAGCACCTATTATTGCGCTTACGCTGACTGCCATACAGCGACTTACGGCAACGCTGTTCAACGACAAGCACCTCTATGGCCTCAGCTTCATTCCTGCTGTGATGCTGCTGTTTTTTGTGTTCGATGAGAATGCCAAGTTCGGAGCCGTATGGGCAGTGCTACTTTCCTTGTTGTTTTACCGTGGCCTTGAGAAGGTTCGTCCTCTTTGGCTTCAGCTTACCTTGTTCTTCCTGCTTTTAGTGCCAGTTTATTGGGCTGCTGGTCCTGTCTCAGTCATCTTTGTCCTGCTTTCACTATTCAAGATACTTCCTGCATTGTACAAGCAGAAAGATATGCTTTGGTGTGTTGCAGTGGCAGTCATAGCGCTGTTGCTTGTCGGTACAATACCTGCAGCTGCACATCATTTCGTCAACTATGAACTGATGCGCTTTTATTATGGTATACATTATCATAATGCATGGATGAATGTCCCTATACTTTTCTGGCCAACCGCTTGGATCCTTGCCTTCCTGCCTCTCGTTAACTTGCTGGTTCGAAAGCCTTTGTCCGGAAAAGTTTCAATGTTTTGTTCCCTGTCGATATATACTGCCGTCATCGTTCTGATTGGGTCTCTCTTTCATATCTATTACAACCCCGGTCATGAGAAGGTCATGAAATATGACTTTATGGCGCGCTTCCAGCAATGGAACCGTATCTTGCTCACTGCCAGAGAAGAGGTCCCTCAGAATCCTATTTCGGTTACGGCTTTGAATCTGGCTTTAGGTATGCGAGGCCAGATGTCTGAGCACATGTTTGAGTACCGACAGAATGGACTTGCAGGCCTGCTGCCAGGTTTCGTCCGCGATCCAGTCAGTCCTCTCGTCACCTCTGAGGCGTATTATCAGCTGGGTATGATCAACACGGCTCAGCGTCATGTCTTTGAGGCTCAGGAGGCTATTCCAAGCTATCAGAAGAGCGCTCGTTGCTATAAGCGACTCGCTGAGACAAATCTTATCATGGGCAATTATAAGGTTTCGCGCAAGTATCTTGAGGTGCTGCAGAAAACCTTATTCTATCGCACCTGGGCCAATGAGACGATGGCTCTGCTTGGCGATGAAGAGGCCATCAACAACCATCCTGAGTATGGCAAATTGCGCAGCTATGTGGTAAAAGATAATTACTTCTTCAGCGAGCGCGAGATTTCGCAGATGCTGGGTCAGCAGCTTATGGCCAACCCTAAAAACCGTCTGGCTTTTGAATACCTGCAGGCTTCATATCTCCTTACTGGCAACTTAGAGAACTTCTCTGCTTGCCTGGAGTTTGGCGAGGAACTGGGTATCACCATCCTGCCAAAGCACTTCCAGGAAGCGTGCATCCTCTGGTGGAGTCATGACCATGGACCTAATGAACCTGCTCCATCCTTTATCATGCCAGCATACGTGCAAGGCATGAACCAGTACTACTCTATGGCTGGTAAGCCTGGCATTACCGACGCGGCTCTTGCCCGCCAGTTTGGTCGTACCTACTGGCATTATTTCTTCTCAAATCTCAGAACTGTCAAATGATACAGCGTACATTCTATCTCATAATCAGCGCTTTCCTGTTGCTTGCTGTCGCTTGCACAGAGTCGGTCAGCAACGCGAAGCAGGAGCAGGAGACTCCCGACATTTTCCCAGATTACGTCGGTGTCACCATCCCTTCAGCCATTGCTCCGCTCAACTTCTGTATGGCCGATGAGTCAGCTTTGCTCGTCGATGCAGTGATTACTGATAATAAAGGTCATCAGCTCCATGGTCAGGGCAAAGAGACCACAGATTTTGATCTCGACGAGTGGCAGCGGCTGTTGGCAGACAATGTCGGTGGTTCGCTTCAGGTCACAGTATCTGCCAAGTTGAGCGACGGCTGGCACACCTACCAGCCTTTCAGCATCCAGGTCAGCACCGATCAGATCGATTATGGTGTGGCATATCGTAAGCTTGAGCCTGGTTATGAGGTCTATAGCAAGATGGGAATCTATGAGCGCAACCTCTCAACGTTCGAGGAGACTCCGCTGCTCGAGAATACTCAGTTCCAAGGTTGTGTCAACTGTCACAGCTTCAACCGTGGCAACCCTACCGACATGAGCCTTCACATCCGTGGCGATCATGGTGCCACGCTCCTGCGCCTCAATGGCCACATGGACGCTTATAACACAGCCACCACTGAGACGCTCGGTTCGTGTGTCTATCCTTACTGGCACCCAGAGGGACGATACATTGCTTATAGTACCAACAACACTCGTCAAGTCTTCCACATCCGTGACGCTAATCGCATCGAGGTTTTTGATGGCGCTTCAGACGTCCTGGTTTACGACACTAAGACCAACGAGCTGATTACCACACCGATCCTCGCGGTCGATTCTGTCATGGAAACCTTCCCAGCTTTCTCAGCTGATGGCCGAACCCTCTATTTCTGCCAGGCGACGAGATTGCCAGAAGATGATTTCGATTACACCAAGTTTCACTATAATCTCTGCAAGATTGCTTTCAATCCAGAGGACGGAACCTTCGGCAATAAGATCGATACCTTGCTCTTCGCCGAGGGACTTAATCGCACCGCCACCATGCCACGTCCATCGTATGATGGTCGTTATCTGATGTTTACGATGGCCGACTATGGCCAGTTCCCTATCTGGCACCACGAAGCTGACCTCTATATGGTTCCGACCGAAGACCTCACAGCTCCTATCGACAGCGTTGAGCAATATAAGATGAAGGTGGTCAATACCGATGACACTGAGAGCTTCCATAACTGGAGCTCGAATAGTCGCTGGATGGTCTTCTCCAGCCGTCGCATCGATGGTCTCTTCACTCGTCTTTACTTCGCACACATCGATGAGAACGGACAGGAAACCAAGCCTTTCCTCATGCCACAGCGCAATCCTCGTCGCTACTATAACGAGCTCTTTATGAGCTATAATGTCCCTGACTTCATCACCGCACCTGTCAACTTTGATAACCTGCGAGCCGAAGAAATCATCAAGGCTCCGGAGCGCAAGCAGATGGAGGTGAGAAAGTTGTAAAGGAAAAAGGAAAAGGGAAAAATTGATAAATGCTGAAGGAACAGCGAACAATTATAGAATGAAAAGCTTACACATCATGGCCACCGCCGTGCTGGCCGCATCCTCACTGGCTGCCGTATGCAGCTGTACTTCAAAAGAAAACGCACAAAAAACAGACATCACCCCAGGCAACTTCGTCATCGAGGGAACCCTCCCAGCCAATCGCTATGACAGCGCCTGCCTCTATCTCGTCCCAATGCAGGGACCTCATCCACGTCCTGTCGACTCGGTCTTTATTGCTGCCGACGGTAAGTTCCGCTTCGAAGGCAACGTCGAGCAGATGGCCGTACTTCGTCTGGCCATGCGTCAACGCTATGGTGTTCAGGATCTCCTCGTCTGCACCGAGCCTGGTCTCACCCGTGTGGTGCTCGACAGTGTCAGCAACTGCATCGAGGGAACTCCTCAGAACATGATTCTCCAGCAGTGGAAAGAGCGTATCCAGCAATACAGCATAGACAATGCCAAGCTGAGACAGTTCAGCAAGGCGGGAGCTCCTGACGAGGTCGTCAATCATTACTCCGACTCTATCCGCGAAGCCATGGGCAATGACCTCTACGACCTGTTGATGAGCCAGGGCCGAAAGACCGTCACCATCTTCATCAACAAGATGCGCAATGGCAAGATTGACAGCACTCGCGTGGCTGAGCTGGACGAATTACTGAAAGATACTATCGATTGGAACCTCCCACAGCCAGGATTCCGCAAATAAATTTTACAAAAAGAGGGTGTGTCAAAAGGTATAAAGCCCCAGACACACCCACATTTACTAATTTAAATTAAAAGTCCGGACTTTCACAAGCTCGGACTTTTTTATATCCGCAAAAATGCGTATCTTTGCGGCAATTAAAATCATGTCTACAAA
>JAZQQH010000043.1:0-36813 GCA_045628985.1 Bacteroidales bacterium
CGAACAGGTCATTGACCGCTTCCTTCAGGTGCTCACTGCGGAAGCGGTTGATCGTGCTGAATGAAGGCGTCTGTCCACCACTCAGCCACATGTAATGAAAGTCCCGATCCAGCAAGGAAGCGATGCGACGGCACGAATAGACGTTGTTCATATAGGCGTAGAATACCACCTTCAGAAGCACTCGCGGATGGTATGGTGTCGTGCCCCCGTCCTTGTAGGTCTCGATGACCTTATCCAGTTTTAGACCGTCAACAATGCTATCTATAAGACGCACTGGAGCATTTTGGGGGATTTTTTCGCCCAAATCAACAGGAAAAATGGAAATAATTCCTGTATTGTAAGATTTAAATCGTATTTTTGTAGACATGATTTTATTTGCCGCAAAGATACGCATTTTTGCGGATATAAAAAAGTCCGAGCTTGTGAAAGTCCGGACTTTTAATTTAAATTAGTAAATGTGGGTGTGTCTGGGGCTTTATACCTTTTGACACACCCTCATAAAATTGGTCATTTGGAGTATCGAAACTCTACATACGAAGAATGTCCTTTACTGAGAAGATTTTGCTGATAGCATCGAAGGTGAAATACTGATCGTCCATGATCATATAGTCCTCTCTCTGCGACCTGCGCAACTTATGTATCTCCGGGAACATCGATACAGGGACAATCACTTCACGGCCGTCAGTAAGATATACGGCCATCATACCTCGCTTCTCAGAGAAGTCGAGTTTTTTGATTCCAATGGTTACATCTTTGTACTTGCACATAGTGTTATGATCATTTACGAATTTTAATAATATCAACATTCTCTCCAGCAAAGACTTTGTCGATCATCTCGTTGAGTGTATCCCAATTCTTATCAATCAATTTGATGATTGCGGCTTCGTCCTTGGCATTGAGTTCTGACCAGCAAACCTCAATCTTCTTCTGTCCATTCTCTTCTATCCAAATTTTGGCAACGGTATTGCCTCGATGTGATTTTTTGTCCCCCTTACGAACCACGTGAATGTGTCTTCTGTTCTCACTGGCATCAGCCGGAAAGACAGAGAGGATAAAGCAAAGGAAGTAAAATAGTTTTCCCATGACCGAGTTGCTTAGTTTTTGTGCGCAAAGATAAGCATTTTTTTTATTCGATACCAACAAACCGGGCAAAAAAATTTTCGGATCACACATATTTTCGTGCACCGCAGAAGCATTTTAACCTAAATCGCCGCTTTCTGCAGCTGCGGAACTTATACTCCAGGCCTACTTTATTGTTCATGTCCTTGAGCACCGACTTGATCTCGGCCTCGGCGAAGGCCTGACGGAGGGTCTTGAGCTGATCGAAGGTCAGAGGTTCCTCGAAGTTGAGCAGATGCGGGCACTGATTGTTCATGAATCGGAGGAAAGCCTCCTCCGCGTTGATCTCTCTCTTTATAGTCTCTTCTTTTATAGTCTTTAAAGGATCAACAAGGACCTGCGCGCTACCTGCCTCCGCACTTGCGCCTGCACCTGCCTCCGCACCTGCGGCCGTACCCGCCTTCGTGCCAGCGCCCCGGGGACCTCCGCGCCGGCAGGCGTACCTGCGCCCGTCGCACCTGTGCGTGAGGACTTGTGCGATCTGGCTTCCACGAGGCCATTCTCTGGCGAATTGCCACGGAGGATATAGTTGCCCCGATGGTCTTTCTGGAAGCTTCGAAGCCATGATCAGTCGGTAGAGGTCTGGCTCAGTGAGGTATTTCATCTTCTGAGGGCCTCCAGACGAGGGGGTGGTCAAAACGACACCCCCCTTTGTATGGTCTCGCAAAGCCTGCTCTTGAATTTCTTTGTTCAAACATAAGAAAAATGTAAAATGTGAAAGAACACCGCCAAGCGGGAACTTAATCCCGATTGGCGGTGCAAAGATGGTGGAAAATTTCGGTTGCGTAGTACGCACGAACTTCGCAAAAATTACGATTTCTTCAGTAACGGATCGACTATGTGCTTGATGCGGTCCTTGGTCTCGTCCTTCTAATATATATTATTTCATGGCTTCTGAATTGGGAGGGGTAGGCCCTTTACTTCACAATCACCTTCTTACCTTCGCTTATACGCACACCGCTGTAGTTCGCATCCACGCGGTTGCCGTTGAGGTCATACCAGCCCTGGAAGGTAAACTCGCCGGTCTCGTCATCGAAGGTAGCGATGCCAGTCTCGCCGTTGGCACCCTTGAGGATGACGTCGAAGGCCTTTGGCATTGGGATCTCCTCGGTTACGACGCTCAGCTGGTTGTCAGGGACTGCTGAACGGGTAGGAGCCTTCTTGGTGATGACGTCGAAGCTGTCAGGAGCGCTTTCGCTGGCGATGTGACGCATGTAGCAGCGGAATGGATTGATAGAGGCACCCTCGCCCAGACGAGAGAACTCACCGAGCTTGAAACCGTCGAAGGTCATGCCTGCATAGCCATAGTAGTATTCAGACTCCTCTTCCTTCAGACCGATGGTCTTGTAGTTGGTTGAGCCGATGAAGTACCACTCGCCCTGCTGGGTTACGGCAGGAGCTGCTGGCTGCAAGGTGACATCCTTGAAGGTCAGGCCCTCAGTATCCTCTGCAAACATGGCGAGGTATGGAGTATAGGCAACGAGGCCGCCCTCTGCCTGCTTCATAATGGCTGTATATTTGCCAGTCTCCTCGTCATAGTCCATCGTTTCGAAGGTGAAGTACTTAGCAGCAGTGCTGTCGATGTCGGCCGAGAATGGCAATACGAGGGTCGAAGGCACGTTGGCTGTGAAGCTGCGCTCTATGCTGGCAGTCTCCACCTCGATCTTTTTTTTCAGCGTCAGGTTCTTGGTCGAAGCCGCATCGAGCAGAGCAGTGCTGTAGTCCAGAGAGACGCGGAGCGGACCATAGTACTTGTAGGCACACTGATCAAGGTCGTTAGTATATGCTTCCTTGACATCTTTCACAGAAGGATATACGATATCACCACCACGTGAGATAAACATTGGGTGCTCATCATCACCGAGCTTCTGATACCAGCTAAGCTCGCCCTCAGTAGCCTTACCGTTGAGCAGGTAGGTAGCCCTGCCGCTGGTAAAGTCTTCTGTCAGAAGCTTAGTCACGCCATTCTGCTCAGCGCGTGGAGTTGAAGCATAGGCCGAAGCATAGCAGTTCTCGATGTAGATCTTTGAGCCATAGCCTGCAAAGTACTCAGCCTCGCCTGAAGGGTTATTAAAGTCGTATGGGTCAGTATATGCGTTGGTAGCTTTGATCCTACCATTTGTCCAGCTGTTAGTGAGGTGTCCGCTGTTCTTGGCATAGCCAACCAGGTGAGCGCTATTACCATTCGACGCGGTGATATTGCCCATGTTGAAGCAATTGTCGATATACAGTTTGACATTCCTATCACCTCCGTCTGTCTGGACACGGCCGAGGATGGCACCTGCATGCTTAGGCGCACTGACGTTGGCATAGCTACCGCAGTTCTCGATGGTAACGCTGCCCCAGCTATACCATGTGTAATATCTGCCCGCGATGCCCGCTGCGCCCATCTCGTTGTCGCTGATGATCTCACAGTCGCTGGCCAGGATGACATTGCGGATCTCTGCGTGTGAATCTACGGTTCCGAAGAGTCCCGCACCGTACTTGTCCGAGCTGTCGGCGTTGACCTTCAGTCCTGAGATGGTATGGTTGCGGCCGTCGAAGATACCACAGAAATGATATCCGTCTCTGCCGATAGGCTGCCAGTCAATACCCGTCAGATCGATGTCGGCATCGAGGGCAGCGCATGCGAACTGATTGCCTTTGTTGACACTCTCGGCGAAGGCTACCAGCTGCTCAGGGGTGGTGATGATGGTGGTGAAGAGATCGGCATATTTTACCTCGTTGTGATCAACATCGAGCACAGGCGTCCAGTCTGGCGTTTCGCCCGTCAGAGTCTGACGCCATGGCATAATCTGCTTAGCCTTGTTCTCGGGACTATTGTTGAGCCAGTAGACCGCAATACCCGTCTTCAGAAGATCGAATGTCATAGCCATTTCACTGCCAATCTGGTATGAATAGGATCCAAACGTCAATCGGTAATTGTTGCCAGAAGCATGGTTCGGGTCAACTTCCTGACCGATCATATTATGGTGGTTACTTGATGCATTGTTCGTGACAGTACATCTCTTTGCATAGCCGATGATAGAACCAGTAGTATCTTCGGCAGGCTTACTATCCAGATTTTTAACGCCTGGATAATGGCCGTTGTAGCAATTGTTGATGGTGGTAGATACGCCATAGCCCACAATGCCGCCACAATAGTCATCGACAGCAGCATAGTTTCCATCATTTACGCATTGTTCAAAGGTACAATTTTCTGCATTTCCGGCTATCGCACCCAGCTCGTCATGAGCATTGATTGTCCAATTCAGAATTGTTCCGAGAGCATGTGAAAGCCAAGTCGCAACTACGGTACCGACAATAACTGCACTAAATACAGCAAAACCGATAGGGGTAACGCCCAAGGCAATAATGACTGCGATAGCAACAACTGTACCAACACCAAGAGTTGACCATGCAACCTTTTCGGTGATCCAGTTACCTTTCTCTAATACACTTGCATGTTTTACCGCATCATTCATGATATCGATAAACATTTGCTCTGGACATTGGAGTACAGAACCTCGGTTGTAGCAACAGAGGAAGTTAGAGCCCAATGTTGAGCCAACGATACCACCGACCTTGTCTTCGTTACCACATACCCAGCCGTAGTTGACGCAGTCGAAGAAAATATCGCTGGCAGAAAAGCCCGTTATACCACCTACGTAAGCGGCATCAGTGATTCTGCCATCGGCAAAGACATGCGTATGGAGGCTGGTGGCACAGGAAATGAAGTGGCAATTCTTTGAGGTGCCGACGAGACCGCCAGAGCAGATGCCGTCGGCCGAGATCTCGCTATCAACGTTTCTGACCAGCTCAAAGGTACAGCTTTCGGCCACACCTGCGATGGCACCAGCATTGTCCTTGTTGCAGAAGATTGAGCAACCTACGATCGAGAAGCTCCTGAACGTACAGCCCACAGCCTTGCGTGCCAGTACGCCGAGGTTGTTGTTATCTTCGTCCTGAACGCGCATGTTCGCGATAGCTATGTTCTCAAACCTGGCATTCTGTACCGTCTCAAAGAGATAGTGGTCAGCACCCTTGCCCTGACCTCGTTTGCCGAAGAGGAAATTTGGCGCTACTTTGGGTTCACCTGTAATAGAATCGGTGATCCAGTAACCGCCGATGATGACGCCCGAGAAGGTGTCACGTATCCTGCCCATATCGCTGATGTCGATATCGGCCGTCAGCCTGATCTTGGCATACTGGTCATTCTGGATGGCCTCCTTCAGCTCTTGCGCAGAGCTTACAAGGATGGTATCCTGCTGTGCCCAGGCGCTGGTGAGGCAGGCGAGGGCGAGTAGAAGAAAGGTGTAAAGTTTTCTCATAATATACTGTTTTTTTTCTAAGTATTTCTTATATCTGAGTGCCGTCATCCGGGATAGTCGCGCCCCTTTCCATTGTCGGGCGTATGGTTTTTATTTTGTTGTGCAAATTAAATGTTTTTTTCTCAAATATCATGTGCAAAACGTCTCAATTTATAAATTTGAGCTATTTTTGAGACGTTATGCAAGTTTTTTCGCCTTAAATCCACTTTTTTTATGTTGAAATACGAAATAATTTGCCGCGCTGCACCAAGTTCCAGGAGGCACGGGATTCGTCCTGTAGAATCAGATGCCGTGATTCCGTGAGAATACTATCCGCAGAATGTATCAAATTATATCCTCTATCGTACCATTTGCACATAAAATAACCTAAATATAATCCATCCCTCTTGCATGGTATGATTTTTTTTGCTATCTTTGTGCCACAATATTATTTATATTACCACATTTATATTATGAAAACCAAGTCACTACTTCTTCCAGTTCTTGCATTGGCAAGCATGTCTATGCTCCTGTCTTGTACGGGCAACAAGCCTGTAGCCGAAGAGCCTGCGCTCAAGTCAGTATTCCCAGATTACACCGTTGGTGTAGCCCTCAACGTCCGCCAGTCAGGCGGTCAGGACAAACTCGCTGACTCGCTCGTCAGCCGTCACTTCAACAGCATCGTGGCAGAGAACTGCATGAAGCATGAGGAGATTCATCCTGCCAAGGATACCTATAACTTCGAGGACGCTGATCAGTTCGTGCAGTACGGCGTTGATCACGGCATGCAGATCATCGGCCACTGCCTCGTATGGCACAGCCAGCAGGCGCCATGGCTCTTTGTGGGCGATGACGGCCAGCAGGTCTCAGCCGAGGAGCTCAAGGCTCGCATGAAGGAGCACATCACCACCGTGGTGACCCGCTATAAGGGCAAGATCACCGGTTGGGACGTGGTCAATGAGGCCATCGTCGAGGACGGGTCTTATCGCAACAGCCCATGGTATCAGATTCTCGGTGAGGACTTCATTCCATTGGCCTTCCAGTACGCTCATGAGGCTGACCCAGACCTCGAGCTCTATTACAACGACTACGGCATGAACGTGCCTGGCCGCCGTGAGGGCGTGGTTCGACTGATCCGTCAGCTCAAGGAGCGCGGCTGCCGCATCGACGCTGTGGGCCTCCAGAGCCACATGGGCATGGATCATCCGGATTGGGATGAGTTCGAAGCCAGCATCCAGGCATATATCGCTGAGGGTGTCGACGTGCAGTTTACGGAGGTCGATATGAGTGCCCTTCCATCGGTCAATACCGGTGCCAACGTCTCTGAGACGGAGGAGTATAAGGAGAGCCTCAACCCATATCCTAACGGACTCCCTGAGGAGGTGGCAGCCGAGTGGAACGCTCGCATGACCAAGTTCTTCGAGATCGTAGATAAGTATAAGGATCACGTGAAGCGCGTCACCGCTTGGGGTGTGACCGACGAGGATTCGTGGAAGAACAACTGGCCAATCCCGGGCCGCACTGATTACTGCCTCTGGTTCGACCGCCAGGGCAACCTCAAGCCATTCCTTCAGGAGAAATTAGCAAAATAATAATCCATGAGAAAACTTCCAATTACCTTACTCGCCTCATTGTCGCTCCTTCAGTTAGGCAATGCACGTGATGGCCATGAACTCTGGCTCAAGGGCAACACCCCAGCAGCCACTCAGACGCTCGAGATCGCTAAGGCCGAGCTGCAGACATCGTGGAACGGCAGCCAGCCTACATTGACCCTCGATAAGAAGATGAAGTCGCTCCCAGAGGGTTCGTTCAGCATCGCTATTGCCGATGGTAAGGCAGAGATCAAGGCCAGCACCGAAGCCGGCTTGCTCTATGGCGCCTACCACCTGCTCCGCATGCAGTCGCTGGGTCAGACCTCGGCCGATACCACCCTCGTAGAGCAGCCATCGTATAACATCCGCATCCTCAACCATTGGGACAACCTCAACGGCACCATCGAGCGCGGCTATGCAGGCCGAAGCATCTTCTGGCGCAACAGTGCCGACCAGATGCGCCGTGACGCCAACGGTGAGGTCAACGAGCAGGACCTCCTGCACCCGAAGGATGCCCCGGAGATCCCTTCGCTCGACATCCTCAAGGACTATGCTCGCGCCAACGCCTCAATCGGCATCAACGCCTTCGTGCCTGACAACGTCAACGCATCGCCAAAGCTCCTCTCTTCGGAGTACCTTCAGGAGGTGCGCAAGATGGCCGACGTGATGCGCCCATTCGGCATCAAGACCTATCTGGCCATCAATTTCGCCTCGCCTATGGTGCTCGATGGCATGGAGACCGCCGACCCACTCAACAAGGACGTGCAGAAGTGGTGGGCCAAGAAGGTCAAGGAGATCTACGCGCTCATCCCAGACTTCGGCGGCTTCCTCGTCAAGGCCAATTCCGAGGGCCAGCCGGGTCCTAATGACTTCGGACGTACGCACGCCGAGGGTGCCAACATGCTCGCCAAGGCGCTCAAGCCTTACAAGGGCATCGTGATGTGGCGCGCCTTCGTATACAGCCCATCGGACCCAGATCGCGCCAAGCAGGCCTATCTGGAGTTCCAGCCGCTCGACGGTCAGTTTATGGACAATGTGATTATCCAGATCAAGAACGGCCCGATCGACTTCCAGCCACGCGAGCCATTCAGCGCCCTCTTCGGCGCCATGCCTAAGACCCGCGAGATGGCCGAAGTGCAGATCACTCAGGAGTACCTGGGACATAGCAATCACGTGGCTTATCTCGGCACCATGTGGCAGGAGTTTATCGACGATGTGCGCCAGCATGCCGACTGTCCGCTCAACAACAAGCAGTCGCGCCCAGGTGCCCTCACCGCCATCAGTGGTGTGAGCAATGTGGGCAACAGCGTGAGCTGGTGTGGCAATGTCATGGCGCAGAGCAACTGGTACGCTTTCGGCCGCCTTGCCTGGAACGATGAGCTCTCAGCCGAGGCCATCGCACAGGAGTGGGCCATGCAGACGTTCGGTGAAGGTAAAGAGGGAAAGAGTGAAAGAGGTAAAGAGCTGCAACCTATCGTAGATATGATGATGCGCAGCCGCGAGGCCGTAGTCGACTATATGATGCCGCTCGGCCTGCACCACCAGTTCGCGTGGGGTCACCACTACGGTCCGGAGCCTTACTGCGACATCCCGGGTGCGCGTCCTGACTGGATGCCTTCTTACTACCACAAGGCTGATGCTCAGGGCTTAGGCTTCAACCGCTCAAGCACGGGCAGCAACGCCACGGGCCAGTATGCAGCTCCATACGCTTCGCTGCTCGATGACGTAGAGACCTGCCCAGCCAATGTCATCCTCTGGTTCCACCACGTAGGTTGGGACAAGCAGATTACCCACCAGTGTGGCGACAAGACTATCAAGGAGAGCCTCTGGGATGCCCTCTGCCACCACTATCAGCAGGGTCTGAACGAGGTGCGCCAGATGCAGCGCGAGTGGCAGAAGTGCGAGGGTAAGATCGACGCCGAGGTCTATGCCGACATCGCTGCTCGCCTCCGCACCCAGGCTCGTGACGCCCAGTGGTGGAAGGATGGCTGCCTGCTCTATTTCCAGACTTTCAGCAAGATGCCGTTCCCTGATGACGTCGAGCCAGCTGTGCATTCGCTTGAAGAGCTCGTGCCTATCAAGCTGGGTATTACTAACTATGAGTGCCCAACGCCAGCGCTGCTCAATAGCGTGCGTTAAGCTTTCTTTCTTCTTCCTTTTTCGAGGAGAGCATGCCGCAGGCGGCGTAGATGTCTTCGCCGCGTGAGGCGCGGATGGTAGCGGTGAGGCCATGTTCGCAGAGAATATCGCGGAACCGCTCCATCTGTTTGATATCCGATGTCTGTAATTCCACGTTAGGGATAGCGTGGAAGCGGATCAGATTGACCTTGCAAGGAAGTCCCTTGAGGAGTGAGATCAGGGCGTGAGCGTGCTTGGCGTCATCGTTGAGTCCGCGGAAGACGATATACTCGAAGGTCAGGTCGCGCTGGTGTGTCCAGTCGTATGTGCGGAGCAGGTCGAGCACCGTAGAGATAGGATAGGCTTTCTGCACAGGCATGAGCTTGAGGCGCTCATCGTCGAATGGAGAGTGGATGGAGATGGCGAGATTGCAGAGGCTCTGGCTCAGGAAGTCGGGGAGGTACTGCATCTGTCCGATGGTGCTCAGCGTGACGCGCTTCGGACTCCAGGCCATACCCCAAGGAGCGGTGATAATCTCGAGCACCTTGCTGACCTCCGTCCAGTTGTCGAGCGGTTCGCCCATGCCCATGAAAACGAGGTTGGTGAGCGTCTTGCTCTCTGGTATGGCGAAGATCTGGTTGAGGATCTGATTGGCCGAGAGCTGCCCGTTGAAGCCCTGCTTGCCGGTCATGCAGAAGTAGCACTGCATCTTGCATCCGATCTGGCTGGAGACGCAGAGCGTGGCACGGTCGTGATCAGGAATATACACTGTCTCGATGTGCTTCTGCGCCGGTGTAGCGAAGAGGTAGCGGATGGTACCGTCCTTAGAGAAAGCAGCGTCGGCAGGATCCTCGTAGCCTACGGTGTACTGTGCAGCAAGCTTCTCGCGATTGGCCTTCGAGAGATTGGTCATCTCGTCGATGGTGCGTACGCGCTTCTCGTAGAGCCACTGAGCAATCTGCTTGGCTGTAAACTTGGGCATGCCCAGCTCTGTAGTAATCTGCTGGAGCTCGGACAGGGTCATTCCTAATAAAGGAGTCATAAGACAAAAATCAAAAATGAAATGAAAAAGGACGCACCTAAGCACGTCCTTTTTTTATGTTTATGGGAGGGTTCCTATTAATAGAAGTTGATACGGTTATCCTCGATCTTAGCGTTGTTCTGGAGAACAGCGAGAGCGGCCTGAGTAGCCTGAGCGTACTCTGAAGTACGAGCTACAGTAGCAAGGCGCTCTGCCTCGTTATACTCAAGGCCCTTGTTGTTCTTGCTGAGAACCTGGAGAGCAACTACTGAGTTCTGACCAGCAACGGTGATAACGTCACCCTCGTTAGCCTTGAGAGCAGCGCTGAGTACCTTTGGCTCAGAGCCGAGACCCATGATGCTGTTGAGGTTGAAGTTAACGAACTGAGCGGTATCAACCTTAGCGTCGAACTTAGAAGCGAAGCTTGCGAGGTTCTTGTCGGTAACCTCAGCGAACTGACCTGCGAGATACTCAACCTTCTTGAGAGGAGCAACGTAGAACTGTGAGAGCTGCTGCTGGAAGGTGGTATCGTTAAGGCTCATATAGCCATTCTCAACGTCGCCGGTGATAGCTACTACGAGGAGGTTGTCGCCAGTCTCGAAGATCTCGCTGACGTCACCCTTCTTGCCCTGGAATGCGAAGCGTACAGCCTGGCGAGCATCCTGAATGCCACCTATGTTATAAGAGGTAGAGTAGAGGGTAAAAGGCATCATCATGAAGCCTGCTGAGCGAGCGCTGTCAGCCATTGCCTTAGGAGTCTTGTTAGAGGTGATGAAGCGATTGAGCTTACCATACTCCTCGCCACGGGTGCGGGTTGATGGAATGACCTCAGTAGCATAGACTGCAACCTTAGCAAGGTCAACGTTCTTGGTGCGGTTGAGCACCTTGCATACGAGGTTGGTGTTCTCGTTGATAGCCTTATTGAAAGTGCTGCCGTTAGCAGTAGCACGAACATCGTCACGAACCTCAGGACCGAAGTTGCCGTAGATGTTAGCATCCTGCATCCAGCCGATGAACTTCTGCTGATCAGAATAAGCTGCGAGAGCCTCCTCAGCGCTGCTTGCCTTAGCAAGTACGTTGTAGATGCTGTCAGCCTCTTCCTTGGTAGGAACTACGACGATAGCCATCTGGATTGAGTCAGGACCAACGGTCTTGTCCATGATACGAGCCATCATATAGTAGTTGCCCTGCTCACGGTGTGGCTCCATGATAGCGCCAACGCCATTCTCCTGAACGAAGGTCTTGAGGTCGCCGCTCATGCCGTTTACTGCAACGTAAGCGTCAAGATACTGAGTGGTAGAGTTGCCGTTAACGAGCTCTGCAATCTCAGTGGTGGTAGCGAACTCCTCACGGAGCGCCTTGATGTCAGCCTCAGCCTCAGCATAGTCGAGCTCGCTTGGTACGAGGTTTACGCTGATGAAGCTGATTGCACGACGGTCAGCGTCGATCTTATAGTTGCGCTTGGTGCTCTCGTAGTACTTCTTGATATCGTCAGAGCTTACCTTTACGAGCGAGTCTGCTACAGCAATAGCCGACTGACGAACGTAAGCGAAAGAGCACTCGGTGTTGTCACCGTTGAAGTTGTCCTGAGCCTCGAGCTTGTTAGGCTTGATTGCTGCAGAAACAAGACCCATATACTTCTCTACCTCGCGGTTGAGCACTACCTGATCCTCAATCTCCATCCAGTTGTTGTAGCTGAAGAAAGGATTAGACTGCTGAGCCATTTCGAAAGCGTCGTTGGTGATGAGGTTCACGAAGTAAGAAACTACCTGTGGAGCCTGCTGACCGAACATCTGGCCGAGAACTGGAGAGAGGTTAGAACCCTGGATGAGCTCGTTGGTCTCAGCCTTGGTGACTGCGAAGCCGTACTTCTCGCCGACCTCCTCGATGAGAGCCTTAGTTACGAACTCGGTGTAAACCTGCTGGGTGAGCTGCTGTGAAGCATTGTTGTCAAGCTCCTGGCCCTGCATGGCCTTGATGAAGTCCTGCTTACGCTGACGAGCAGCTTCAAATTCCTCATAAGTCACTTTCTTGCCATTGATGGTGACTACCTTGTCGCGCGAGCTCTGGATGATAGAGCTTGAGCTGGTGAGCAAGTCACCAACGATGAAAGCAGCCATGGCCAGACCCACGATAACCAAAAGGGCTACAGAGTGGTTTCTGATGCGTTGTAATGTTGCCATTGTTTTCTTTTGTGTATTTTATTGTTTTATATATTTTAAAAAGGTGTAGACACAATCTAATCATTAGAAAGTGTCAAAATCGGTCGCGAATATACATATTTTATTTCAAAGCACGAAATAATTGTCCGAAAACTTTGCGAAAAATTCTTAAAAATGCTTGAAACGATATGAAAATTATTCTTCGGTTGTCAATTTACTGAGTCTTACGAGCTCAATCTTCATGGCACTTGCCTTGACTACGGTCATGCGGATGTGCTCGTCTTCAAGAGTCACCGTATCGCCTTCCTGAGGGAAGGTCTGCAGTTCGTGCAGCACCAGTCCGGCCAGCGTCAGATACTCTTCGTTCTCGGGCAGATCGAGCTCGAGTTCCTCATTGATCTTGCTGATCTCCACACGTCCGCTCACCTCCCATTCGTTGTCACTGACCTTGCGCTGAATCAGTTGCAGGTGGTCATGCTCGTCCTCAATGTCGCCGATGATTTCCTCAAAGAGGTCCTCCATCGTGATGACGCCTGCCGTGCCGCCAAACTCGTCGATAACCGCTGCGATAGACTTCTTCTGCTCCATCAGCATACGCAGCACCTTAGGCGCCGCCATGGTCTCAGGGACGAAAGGCAGTGGGATGATCTTCTGCTGCCACTGAGCCGGGCAACGGAACATCTCAGAAGAGTGTATATAGCCGATGAGATTGTCTATATCGTCCTTAAACACAGGGATTTTCGAGAATCCTGTCTCGACGAACAAACGGTTCAGCTGAGCCAGTGGCGTATCGATAGAGACCACCGTCAGCTCAGATCGGGGGATCATGCAGTCGCGCACCTTCACGTTGCTGAAGTCAAGCGCGTTCTTGAAGAGCTGCAGTTCCTGCAGGTTATCATCCTCATCATCCTTCTGTGTGCGGTTTTCATCGTTCGCACCGGCATTGTCATTGTCCCCATCGTCCGAAGCGCTCTCAATGCCCTTCTGCACGAAGAAGTCGAGATCCACACGCGTCAGTACGCCCTGTTTCTCTTTGATGATAGGCATGCCGAAAAGCCTCAGAATGCCGTGGCTCAGCATGGTACTGAAGGTCGAGATTGGGTAGAGGATCCAGTAAATGCCCCACAGCGGGATAGCGAAGGTGCGCATCATCAGGTTCGGATTGAGCTTGAAGAGCGTCTTGGGCAGGTATTCGGCCGTGAAGAGAATCAGGATGGTCGAAAGAATGGTCTGAATCAGCAGCACCAGGAAGTCGTTCTGTGTCAGATACTCGCGGAAAATAGGCTCCAGCAGGTTGGCCATCAGGATACCATATACGATGAGCGCGATGTTATTGCCCACCAGCATAGTGCTGATGAAGCGTTCGGAATGGCTGTAGAAGAACTGCAGGATGCGCGCCGTATGGTCACCTTCCTGCTTGTCGAGCTCCAGTCGCATACGGTTGGCCGATATGAAGGCCATCTCCATGCCGCTGAAGAAGGCGGAGAAGACGAGGGTGATGAATATGCTGATGAGTAAGGAACTCATTTTTCTGCGAAAAAGTTAATAGTTATTGGATAGAGTCTTCTGGCTGGCGCTCTTGCTCCTTCATCTCGAAGATACCCGTCGTCTGTCGCACCTCATACTCCGTGAAGGCATCATTGCTCGTAAAGCCATAGCCCTCAAGGATGTCATAGTTACGCTCGATGTGGATAAACGAATCGCTGTAAACCTTGTGGTTACGAGCGTCCCAGAAGAGATCGTTCGTATTGAATCGCTCCCCCTGCACACTATAGATCCTCACATTCTTGATCAGGTGCCAGAGGTCGGAATTCTCGTAATTATAGGCAGTATCGGCCTGAATGTGGCCCACGATGTTCTTCTCCTGGTCAATCTGGTTAAGCACAATACCTTCAGGGAAGTACTGGTAGGGGTTTGCCTTGTCGAGGTCATAGCGCAGCCATATAGGAGCAATGGCGTGGTACTTGATCTTGCCCGAGTCAGACACCAGCATCGAGACATCATGAGTCACCATGCCGGGGATGGTGCTCAGGTCGAGGTCTGCGCTGGCCTTCTTGTTCTCGTCCTCGCTATGGCAGCCGGCCATGAAGCAGATGGCACAGAACAGGATGACTGCAGAAATTATCTTATGCATTAATGGATCGTTTGCGGTTATGTTTGCCTTAAAATAAGAATTATCGGCTCTTTTTTGCAAAAAATGCTGATAATCGCGGCAAAGATAAGAATTTTTTTCGTATCTTTGCGCACGAATCAGCGAAAATGTTGACTAAAGCATTGTTTAACCCCCAAAAATCACACAATTTAAAACTATATGAAGCAGTATTTGGAACTCATACAGCGCGTTCTCGACGAAGGCGTCAAGAAAGAAGATCGTACCGGCACCGGCACCATCAGCGTCTTTGGCCACCAGATGCGCTTCGACCTCAGTGAGGGATTCCCGCTCCTGACCACCAAGAAGATGTTCACCCGCGGCATCATTGAGGAGCTGTTGTGGTTTATCTCAGGCTCGACCAATAAGAAGGTCCTGCAGGAGAAGAACGTGCATATCTGGGACTCGTGGGGCGACGACGAGACCGGCGAGCTCGGCCCTATCTACGGCCATCAGTGGCGCGCCTGGCAGGACTATGACGGTGGCAGCATCGACCAGCTCATGCAGGCCGTCGAGACCATCAAGCACAACCCTGATTCGCGCCGCATCATCGTCTGCTCGTGGAACGTAGCGCAGATCGACCAGATGGGTCTCCCACCCTGCCACTGTTTCTTCCAGTTCTACGTAGCCGACGGCAAGCTCTCGCTGCAGCTCTATCAGCGCTCGGCCGACATCTTCCTCGGCGTGCCATTCAACATTGCCTCTTACGCTCTCTTGCTTCAGATGATGGCGCAGGTCACCGGCCTTCAGCCAGGCACCTTTGTGCATACCTTAGGCGATGCGCACATCTACCTCAACCACCTCGACCAGGTGCGTCTGCAGCTCAGCCGTGAGCCGCTTCCGTTGCCTACCATGAGCATCAACCCGGAGGTCGATGATATCCGCAACTTCAAGATCACCGACTTCACCCTCAACGACTACGTGTGCCACCCAGCCATCAAGGGTGAGGTGTCGGTATAATATGGTTACTGGAAACGGATTCCCACACTCACGCTGAGCATGCGACCGGTGAGATAGTTCGGCACGGCGAACTGCTGGTTGCTGACAGCGGTGACCCAATAGTAGGAGTTGGTATTGTCAATGTCGAGGAGATTAAAGAAGTCAAGACCGACAGAGAACTCGCGGATATGACGCCAGGCCTTGCCCGACATGAACTTGCTGTTATCGGCATTCCATACACGCTCAGCACCAAGGTCGATACGCTTGTAGGCTGGGGTGCGGAAGGATCCCATGGCACGGCCACCCAACGGACTGGAGAACGGCAGACCGTCGTTGAAGACACCGCGAAGATAGACCTTATAGGCGTCATTGCCAGGCCAATAGTCGCTGAAGAAGGCGCCAATGCTATAGCGCTGCTCGGTAGGGCGTGGCGTGGTCAGGCCGTCATAGGTCTCCTTGCTCGACATAAGCGAGAGGGAGAGCCAGGAGTCCGTTCCTTCGACAAAAGCGCCAAAGAACTTGAGGTCCAGGCCTGTGACATAAGCAGAGCCTTTATTCTCACCGGCATAGCGGATCTGCACATTATCGACGGTATAAGGAATATAGTTGCTGATGCCTTTATAATAGGCCTCGGCGGTGAACTTAAACGGACGCTCGTAGGCCTTGAAAGTATAGTCGCTACCCATAACCACCTGCCAAGAGCGCTGCGACTTGATGTCGCGGTTCATCTCCACCATCTTATTGCCATTCTCATCTTCCTGACCCAGACGGTATTCTTTATAGAATGGCGCCTGATAGTATAGACCCGTAGCCAGGCGGAGCTGCCAGTTCGGTTTCCCATCAGGGATGAAACGGAGCGAGGCGCGTGGCGAGAGAAGCAACTCTTTGTTGAAACTCCAGTAGCTCAGTCGCACACCAGCCTGCAGGAGGAAGCGACCCTTCAGAGCGTTCCAACCATAAGTATCGTGCAAATAAGCAGCGAGGCGCGTCGTAGTGTTCTGATAGTCAGCATGGAGATTATTGATGACGCGCAAGGTCTCCTCATCGCGTGGCAAACTGTAACCGGCCGAGTCACGACGCTCCCACTCTCCTATCCTATCGTCAATTCGCTCCAACTGAGCGCTCATGCCATAAGCCAGTTTGTTATGGCCGACTTGTGTCGTACCACGCAACGAAAGCGCCATGACCGAAGCCTCGAGCGTGTTGCGCGCATGCTCCATATAGCTGCCTACTGATTGCTGCTGCACGTCGGTGGCCTGATCCATCCAGTACTCACCCGAGATGTCGTAGGTCACCTTCTCATCCGTCCAGAAACCTGAGGCCATCAGGGCCAACGTCGTATTCTTAATACCCTTATAACCAAGGGACAATGCGCCGAAATAGGTATGGAACTGATCTTTCTCCTGACCATCGAAATAGACCTTGAAAGAGTGTGCATCCTGCCAGGTTCCGAAACTTGTCTCGCGACTCTCTGGCACGAAGCGATAGTCATTGATGGCCACATTGCCCAGGAAGGAAGCCTCCCACTGTTTCTCAGCACCGAAGCTGGAGGTCAGATAGGTCTGATAGTCGAAGAAGATTGGGTCATACTCACCCTTCGTATCGAGCGAATTGAGGATCGAAGCATTGCGCTTGAATCGTAAGCCATGCAGCTGTGTGAAGTCACCTTTGCGCTGTCCGAGCGAAGCCGAAGCTCCCATCAGGCTCACGCTTGCGTCAGCATCGAAGTCCTCAGGCTTGCGGTAGGTAATGTCGAGCACCGACGACATCTTATCGCCATACTGAGAGGAGAAACCGCCGGTCGAGAAGTCAAGCGAACCGACCATCGACGGATTGACAAACGATAGTCCCTCCTGCTGACCAGAGGCGATGAGCTGCGGACGATAGATCTCTATACCATTGACATACACGAGGTTCTCATCGAACGAACCGCCGCGAACGGAGTACTGGCTCGACAACTCATTGTTCATATTCACGCCGGCCAAGGTGCCCAGCATGTCCTCCACGGCGTTGCCAGAAGCTGAGCGCATGTGTTGGATATTCTCCACCTCGAGGTGCTCGAGGTTGCCTGGCTGCGCCTGTCGTTGCGCCGTCACCTCCACGTCATTGAGCACCGACTGGTTAGGGCGCATCTGAGCGTTGAGCATCATGCGACGATGACCCTGGTCATTAGGCTTCACCTGACGGGTGTTCACCACCTTTTCCTGTCGCAAATAACCGAGGCTGGTGAAGATGACGCGCAAGGTGTCTGAGTCGCTGACCTGCAGCTCGTATTCGCCCTTGAAGTTGGTCAATGTACCCACGCTGCCACGGCTCAGTCGCACGTGAACGAGGTCCATCGGCTGGCCTTTCTCATCGGTCACCTTGCCATATAGACGCACCTGAGCCGCCACCATCATCGTACTCATCAGTAGCAATGAAAGCAGCGAAAGCAACTTCGTCATAAAGCTCAGTTTATATTTATTTAAAAGGAGTCCCAACCCGGTGATTTGTAATTAGTAATCTGTAATTAATAGTTATAATTATCTAACGTATGACGACTTGCTTTATTATCTCGCCTCCCAACTTTTCGTTCAGTGCCAGGCGGATAGCGGTGCGGCGCATCATGATTTCGTTCTTGAGCGATGGAGATTTCAGTTCGACAAACAGCGTGCCGCCAGAGAGGTGAATCCTATCTGTTTCCTTCGTGATCACCTCACCGAGCGTCTCCTGCCACAATGCAGCGATGCGCCCCTCGAAGACATGATTCTCGAGTTGCGTAATCTTCAGATACTCACGAAGTATCTCGCCTATGGATTGGGAATTCTTGCGTTGCATAAGACCCTCACCCCTTACCCTCTCCCGTTAAATAGGGAGAAGGCTGGGGAGTGGGTCTGCCTTCTTCCATCGTAAAAAGCTTATATTCATCTGTCACACGATCAATGATCCTGTCGAGATACTCACGGTTAGTATCGGTGATGAAGATCTGGCCGAAACGGTCGCTGGCCACGAGGCGGATGATCTGCTCCACACGGTCACCATCCAGACGGTCAAAGATGTCGTCAAGGAGGAGGATCGGAGTGGTGTGACCCATGCGGCGGAGGAAGTCGAACTGAGCCATTTTCAGACCCACCAGGAAGGTCTTGTTCTGGCCCTGGCTACCCAGCTGCTTCATCTGAAAGTCGCCAAGTCGCATCTCGAGGTCATCCTTATGAATGCCGCGCGTGGTGTAACCCAGTGCCAGGTCACGGCTTCTCACCGCATTGAGCAAAGGCAGGAGGCTCTCGCTGTTGTTGTAGTGCGAGGTATAGTTCAGGCTCACCTGCTCACGGTCCATCGAGATCTGGCTGTAGAAGTCCTGGAATACCGGGGTGAAGTCCTCGACGAACTGACGGCGCGCCTCATAGATCTCACGGCCATAGAAATCCATCTGCTCCTCGCAGGCCTGATAGAGCAACGGATCAGAGCAAGGCGGCTCGAGTTTCAGCAGGCTGTTGCGCTGCTGGAGGGCGTGGTTATAGCGGATCAATGCATTCAGGTAAGACTTATTGAACTGACTGATAACCATATCCATAAAGCGTCGGCGCTCCTCGCTGCCACCTTGCAGCAGCACGCTATCCGAAGGTGTCAGCATCACGATAGGGAGCAGGCCGATGTGGTCACTCAGTCGCTGGTATTCCTTGCCATCGCGCTTGAACGATTTCTTCGACTTCAGCTTATAACCACACTTTATCACTTCGGGCTGGCCATTGAGCTCATAGTCGCCCTGCAGCATGAAGAAGTCCTCGCCATGAGTCATCACCTGACTGTCGTTCACGCCATTGTGACTCTTGCAGAACGAGAGGTAGTAGATGGCGTCGAGCAAGTTGGTCTTACCCATGCCGTTCATGCCCACCAAGCAGTTGACGCCCGCTGAGAAATGGAGGTCCGCCTCACGGATATTCTTGTAGTTGGTTATAGAAATATGCTCAAGTTTCATTCAAATTTTATTATTTTTACGTGGCAAAGATACAAAAAATCGTCGAATTAAATACAAATCCTTACTTTTTTTCTCGAAAAATATTGTTTATTCAATTAAATATAGTAAATTTGCGCCGCTAAATGTGTCGTTTTCCCGACCTTAGCATAAGATTATCGAAAATAATAAAAACAAAAAAATAAAATGGCAAACAACAACACCAAGAACGTTGACAACACCGTACAGGAGGTTGACGCAGCTATCAGCAAGTCTGAGCAGTTTGTAGAGAACAACAAGAACACCATCATGTATGCCCTCATCGGCATCATCGTACTCGTAGCAGCAGTATGGGGCTGGAACAAGATCAGCGCCAGCAACAACGAGAAGGCTCAGGACGAGATCTGGGCTTCACAGATGCTTTTCGAGCAGGGTCAGTATGAGCAGGCTCTCGAGGGCTTTGAGGCTCTCATCAGCGAATATGGTTCTACCAAGTCTGGCAACCTCGCTAAGGCTTACGCAGGTCTCTGCAACAAGGAGCTTGGCAACTACGCTGAGGCTATCAATCAGCTCAAGGACTTCTCTGGCAACGATGACGTACTCGCTCCAGCTATCCTCGCTGCACAGGGCGACTGCTACGTAAATCAGGAGAACCCAGACAACAAGAAGGCTGCAGAGCTCTTCGAGAAGGCTGCTAAGGCTGCTAACAACACTCAGTATAGCCCACTCTACCTCAAGAAGGCTGGTCTCGCTTACGAGGCTGCTGGCGACAACGCTGCTGCTCTCAAGGCTTACCAGAGCATCAAGGACAACTGGGCTGAGAGCATGTCTGCTCAGACTATCGATAAGTACATTGAACGCGTAAAATAATTATTGAATCATGAACCCTGACCCTGTGGCGGCGGAATGCCCCGCAAATAGTACTGACGCCAGTATCGGTATCGTAGTATCCGACTGGCACTCCGAGATTAGTAATGCACTCCTTGAGCAGGCTATTGCCAAGTTGAACGAGTGCGGAGTTGAGAAGACTGACATCTATATCAGCCACGTGCCTGGAGCCATGGAGCTCTCGTTCGGCGCACGCCAGATGTCAATCGTCATGGAACCAAGTGCAGTCATCGTACTCGGCTGTGTCACTAAGGAGAACAATCCTATGTACGACACCATCTGCCAGAGCCTGACACAAGGTATCACCCATCTCAACCTCCACAGTGATATCCCATTCATCCACGGCGTTCTCACCACCGAGACCCTCGATGAAGCACGTCAGTATGCACAGGCGCAGGAAAATGCCGGAGCCGAATGTGCTCTTGCGGCCCTTAAGATGGTCAACATGATGGCCAGCCTGGTCAACTATTGATCCTCCTATAATAATATAAACCACCCAGATACATTTTCTCGTTTCTAGGTGGTTTCTTTTTATTTCCTCTCCCCTATGGAATACAACCTGATCGGAACCTTCTGGTCCTTGCTTCCGCCACTCGTGGCCATCACGCTGGCACTCAAGACCAAAGAAGTCTATTCTTCGCTTTTCACCGGCATCATTCTTGGTGCTGCGCTTTACTGCGTCTCTGTAGGTTCCGGATTCGAGGGATTCCTGACTCACATGCTCAATGATACCGTCAGCGAAGGCGAGGACGCCCAGTCATACGGATTGATCCATTGCCTGTCCGACCCCTGGAATGTAGGTATCCTGGTGTTCCTGGTCATCTTAGGGTCCATCGTCTCACTGATGAACAAAGCTGGTGGCTCAGCCGCTTTCGGACGCTGGGCCGTCAAGCATGTCAAGACCAAGGTCGGTGCGCAGATTGCCACCATCCTGCTGGGTATTCTGATCTTTATCGACGACTACTTCAACTGCCTGACTGTCGGTTCCGTGATGCGCCCCATCACCACACGCCATGGCATCAGCAAAGAGAAACTGGCTTACCTCATCGACTCTACTGCAGCTCCAGTATGCATCATCTCCCCGATTTCCAGTTGGGCCGCAGCCGTGTCTGGTTTCGTTTCGGGCGGTGAGAATGGCCTCGCGCTGTTCTGCAAAGCCATCCCCTTCAACTTCTACGCCTTCTTCACACTCATCTTCATGACCGCCGTCGTCTGGCTCCGCTTCGACTTCAAGGCCATGCGGAAGTATGAAACCATCCTGGCCAATCGCGACGGAAATAACGGCAATATCCCAGGAGAGGTCATCGAAACCAAGCTCGAAGTTGTAGAGCATGGCGTAGGTGCTTCGAGCAGCAAAACCCAAGACAAAGGCTCTGTAGCCGACCTGATCATCCCCATCTTCTTGCTCATCACTTTCTGCATCGTGAGCATGATTTATTCCGGAGGTTTCTTCGATACGACCAGTGAGAACCACCTCGACTTTGTCAACGCCTTCGCTGGCAGCAACGCCTCTGTAGGCCTTGTCATCGGTTCGCTGGCCACGCTGATTCTCACCATCCTGATGTTTGTCGTACGCAAGACTCTTTCTTTCAACGACGCCATGAGTAGCATCATCAAAGGCTTCGAAGCCATGGTACCAGCCATCCTGATCCTTACCCTGGCCTGGACGCTCAAGAGCATGACCGACTCGCTCGGCGCCGCAGAATACGTCTCGGGTGTTGTAGCAAGCAGTGCAGCAGGTTTGCAGATGTTCCTACCAGCCATCATCTTCGTCGTGGCAGCCTTCCTTGCGTTTGCGACTGGCACGTCATGGGGTACCTTCGGCATTCTCATCCCTATCTGTATTGCCGTCTTCCCAGAGGCAGAGACACTCCGCATCATCTCCATCTCCGCATGCATGGCCGGCGCCGTCTGCGGTGACCACATCTCTCCTATCTCCGACACCACCATCATGGCCAGTGCCGGTGCAGAATGCAAGCACGTCCACCACGTCTCCTCTCAGCTCCCCTACGCGCTCACCGTAGCCTCAGTATCCTTCCTGACCTTCATCGTTGCAGGATTCACCCAGTCCTTTGGCACACTGACCAGCGTCCTTCTGTCCTGGTTGACCGGAATCTTTTTGCTATTTGTGGTGCTGACATGGCTGAAAAAGAGCAAGAAGTAACTCTCTTTTTTTTAGCTGTCTTCGAAGAATCGAGAAAGCTCTTGCTGACAACAAGCAGAAAATCATTGATGCCTGGGAAGAACATTTTGGTGATGAATAAAACTATGAGCTTATGAAAAAGATTTGGTTTGATAGTAATTACATCTATGCTGAGAGTACAGATGGTAAAGTGTTGAAGCAGTCTTTGTTGTGGTATCCAGCTTTGCAAAATGCTTCAGATGAGGAACGTGCAGCTTACACAATGGGCTTTGATGGTGTTCATTGGAGAGGTCTAGACGTTGACATCAGTTTCGAGAGTTTTTCTTATGAGGATGCTGAACCTACCGCTCTACAGCGTTTCTTCTTGACTCATAAAGAACTTAACTTAGCAGAGTTTGCTAAGAGAATAGGGCTAAATGCGTCTTTACTTCGAAACTATATTAATGGTTTTAAGAAACCATCTCCTGAACGTGAAGCAATGATCTTGGAAGCAATTAAAGCATTGGGTAGAGAATACCTTCAGGTTGCCTAATTATTTTTTTACTCAGATTTCTCTGGGATATATAAGAAAACCAGACCTACCGCTGTGTAAGTCTGGTTTTCTTTTTTTAGAGGAGACATTATTTATGATAAGTGATTTTATAGTACGGAATAGAAAATGTCACTCAGTTGGGGAGTATAAACAAGAATGGTAAATCTGATCAAAAATAGAGAAAAGAGTGTCCTAAGAAACAAAAAAATGAAAGAAAATTGCAGTTTTCTAGCCTATTTTTTGGGTGTTAGAAAAAATAGCATTATCTTTGCGCTGCAAAACAAAACTATCAATAACCATTCTTGGTTTATTTGTTAAAATGTAAACCAAAATGTAAACCGAGGGTTTTTCTTAACTGCAAAAATCCTATCTACAATAGCTTCAAACGCGGTTTTAGCTCAGTTGGTAGAGCATTGGCTTCCCAAGCCGAGGGTCGCGGGTTCGAGTCCCGTAAGCCGCTCAGTATACAAAACGCTTAAATTCAATCATTTGAATTTAGGCGTTTTTCTTTATTTTATAAATGATAGAACTCGGTTTGTAATAAGGGTTACAAAAGACGTTGACTATAAGAATTCTTTACTGGTGGCTGTAGGCAGTTTCTCTGGTCTGCGTATTTCAGATATGCTTTCTCTTCGATGGAAATAGATACTTGATGTCAATGAGTTCTCGACAATGGAGGGTAAGACAGGAAAGCTCAGGACCATCCGAATCAATCCGCAGTTGAAAAAGAATGCTATACTGCAATTCATATACAGACAATGAGTTCCATTAGATATTGCACAGCATCACACCTGCAAATTAAGCTTGTGCAATCAATAACATCTAATTAAAACAGCAAAAAAGTACAGAAAAATACATTTTTTTCACAACTTTTGTTGAACTTATCAGTAAATTGCATATCTTTGCCACATCTTAATGAGCCATCAACGGATGGAACCACTCATTTTGATCTTATTGATAACAGAAAAGATGTTATTGAAATCACTCTTCTGATTACGAATCCTGGCAGATTCTAAATGACGTGAAGGTTGATTGGCAATAGCATCACATCTGGTTGATAATACTATGACCAAAGCCCTTATTGGGTGGAGACTCTTGATATTATCCTCAGGTGTGGTGTCTATTGTTTGATCCCACGTCAAAGGCCAATGCCAGGAGCCTGTAATCGGGGAAAAACAATAGGCTTCCACGCCATTTTTATGTCTATTCATATCGACAGGAAGTCTATTCATATTCGAATTATTTTTATTCACTAAAATATATAACATTATGAAAAAGACTTTTTATTTTTTGAAATCATTATTCTTTGTCGTTTTTGTTGCTCTAACAATGACCTCTTGTTTTACAACGAAAACAGGTGTTCGCACCGATAAGATAATGGTTGATGATTTCCCTAGATTCCGAGAGAATTGTATTGGTCAAACTCACAATCAAATTGTTACTCAATTAGGTGCTCCACAACGAGAATCATCAGATGGTGCAGGAGGTACTATTCTTATTTATGAAAATACAACTACCACAACAATCTCAAATTCTTTAGCCTCTGCATATAATATTAATGTGATTGCAAGGACATATACTCCTGGTGTTAATACAACAACAGAGCAGACAACAAATACGGACTATATTCACTATTTTATAAACTCCGATCACGTGTGCTACGAGGTTAAGACAAACATTCCTATGCGTCGTGAAGAAGAATCTGAGCCATATGAGTATAAGTACAAAGAAATGCATTTAGGAAAAACTATGGCTGTAGTTCTTGGACCATTAGTAGGGCTTGCTGTTTTTAGTTATATTATGGCAGAAAAAAGCAAATAAGGGACTACAACCGGATAATACCCTAACTACAAAATTTGGCAAATTTGTATTAAACATATGTGAAACAAAAAATCATATTAGCAGACTAATACAAATGAGACATTCATTTTGTTTAACATAACCAAGTTATTTTCTCTTCACTAAACAAATAGATGGATAAAAGAAACATGAAAAAAATATTATTTCTCTTATCATTTTTCTTTGTTTTTTGCGTAAAGATTTTTCCACAAACAACAATAATTAATGGTTCATTCTCTACAGGGAATGAAGAAGAATGTGGTCGCTTGAAATCTGTGGAGATAAGACCAGATGGTGTAGTTGTATCAATTGAAGTAAAAGCTTTGAAAAAACTGAAACGTCTTAGAATATTTAGCTCAAATAATACATTTATAAAGTTCGGTTCAACTAAAATACTTCAACTTTCAGGACTTGTTAATAATGATAAATTAGTAAACTGTGGAGTCGGAAGTAATTGGGGGTTTGATAATGTTCCGAAAGGAGAGACTAGAACTTATAAACTGTTTTTTAAGGGTTCTTTTCCTGACGGGATAACAACTTTCTCTATGGTTGATGATGGCGATTATAGAGGGACTCATGGATATTGTTTTAGGAATTATACTATTACAAATCCGAGGAAAAATTACGTAAATATTATATCTGAAAATGCAGCAAAGCAAAATATTGATGCTAATGATGATGGCCTTTGTGGTATATATGAGCCCTTTGCTGATACTGGTGCGAATCTTGCATGTGTTAAGATTAATGGTGAGCATAAACTCATTTACCTATCGAGCCCTACCTCATATTCATATAAAGACTTATGGGAAATTGGCGATATAAAAGCAAACTTGCGCCAAACAGCTTCTGGCATCATGAAAGCAGACTGGTTCAGTAGTATTAAAACTCAAAGTTCTGCATATGTTAGTTTCGACGGAATTTCTATGAAGTCAATAGTTGAAGGCACAGAACTCATTTATTTGAAAACATATCCAATTGGCTCTACATCAAATTCTGGAAGTTCAAATTCTGGCAAAAGTTGGACAGGAACGGGATTTGCTTTAAAAGAAGGCTATATAGCCACAAATAACCATGTTGTAGAAAATTCATCTACAATTATGGTTTTAGGCGTTAATGGAAATCCCACAACGGAATACAATGCAATTGTAATTGCGACAGACAAAAAAAATGACTTAGCAATAATCCGCATTAATGATTCCCGATTTGCTGGTTTTAATGACATTTCTTATGCTATTAAAAACCGACAATGCGAAGTCGGTGAAGATGTGTTTGTTCTTGGATATCCATTAACTACATATATGGGAAATGAGATAAAACTTACGAATGGTATTGTCAGCTCAAAAAGTGGATACCAAGGAGATGTCACGACATACCAAATATCGGCACCAGTACAACCTGGAAATAGTGGTGGCCCTCTATTTGATAAATATGGAAATGTTGTAGGTATTGTTAATGCGGGCATTCCTGGAGCTGAAAATGTAGGATATGCCATCAAAACGTCTTATTTATTTAATCTTATAAGCACTGTTTCTTCTACGAATATCATCCCTCAAGAAAACACTATAACAGGAGAATCTTTATCTGATATAGTTAAATCTGTTAAGAATTCCGTTTATTATATAAAATGTAGATAGTAATAAATACACTTGTGAAAAATAGGTTTGAGGTTTGGGAAATACGCCTCAACCTTTTCTCTTCTTCCTGCACTGTACAATGGGGAGGATGCCGCGACAAAGGCATCTCCTACACCGTACACTGGGAAGGATGCCGTGATGACGGCATCTCCTACACCGTTCACTGGGGAGGATGGCGTGACGAAGGCATCTCCTACACTGTACGTTGGGGAGGATGGCGCGATGACGGCATCTCCCCCATTGTACGGTGGAGAGGATGACTTACTTTTTGGAGTAGACTTTGTTCTTGGCTTTGCGGTTTTCTCCAGTCAAGAGGGTCGAAAAGCCGTGGCGATTGATCGAGTAGATTGGATTGGAGATGCGATAGCCGGTGCGGAAGATGTGCGGTGTGGTCTTGAGGCGCGCCTGGTACTGGTCGATGAGGACGGATTCATTGCCATAGCCACAGCGGTTGGCGACTTCGGCGTAACTGAGGTCGGTGTTGAGGAGCAGCTGCTTCGACTGGAGGAAGCGCCAATCGAAGATGAAGCGGTGAAGACTCTGACCGGTGAGAATTTCGACGGCGCCGCTCAATTTGCGATCATTGACAGAGAGGGCGGCCGCGACGTCCTGTGCATCGAGGAGATTGGTGGTGCGGAGGACTCGGATGACTGATTCAAGGATTGGCTCCTGAGCAGAGCCTTCCTGAAAGAGGGTTTCTACGTTGTAGAGGGGTGTAAGTGGGGTAAATTCCATAGATGGTTGTTTCTGCATCGCTGACCTCGAGGCGTACTTTTGGCTAGCGCGGCAAAGTGAATAATAAGTGGAAGATCGTAGTTAATTTAGGTTGCTATTAAAATGTCGGTCGGTAAAATCTTATAAAAAAAATTTATACAATCTTGGTTTTCTGCTTGTGTTCGTCTGTGTCTCTGCGTCTAAAATTCGTTTTGTAAAACTTTGTCGAATTAGTCTTAAGAGGTTTCCTAAATTATGGTGCAAAGGTACGAAAAATATTTGACATTTCCAAATATTTCTCCAGAAATTTCAATTATTATTTTTCTTTTTTTTCATGCGAAAAAGTATCACCACCAACGCTACAAATATTGTAGTGAGGGTGGTGATATTTGATATCTGATATTTGTTATTTGCTGGGCCTTTTGCCTCAGCTTAGTGTGTCTCTGGCACGCGATAGCGAGTACCCGTCTCCTTGACAATCTTCTCGCGATAAGCCTCAGGGTAGCCAGGATTAGAGACGTGGCACTTCTCGTGACAGAAGGTATCGAAGCGACCATCGACCTCGTTCTTGATGACCATGTCGTTGTACTTGACGACCAGGTAGCCGAGAAGCTGCTGCCAACGATCCATCATTCTGTCGGCATAGAGAGACGTCTGCTGAGTGAGGAAGGATACGCGATCTGACTCGCTCATTTTGAGGGATTCGGCGATGATATTCTCCTGCTCGAACTCGAAGTTACGCTCCAGTTCGCTCTGCGCCTTCTGGAAGTCTGGCATCATGAGCGAATAGCGCTGGTAGACGATGTTGCTGAGCATGTTGCAGAGCCAGAAAGCGCTCTTCATGGTGAAGTCGACAGCCGAGGCGGTAGAGCGGTCGTAGCAGACAGGGATCTGGTTGGTGCAGCAATAGACAGGGGTGTAAGCCACCATGTTGGCGTCATCGCAACCGAACCACATCACACCTCCGACGGCGTCAGGGAGCCATGAGCGAAGCTGGCTGACCAAGGTGAAGGCGGTCTGCTGAGTAGAGATAGGACGCTCGTTGAAGTAGGTATTACCCTCAGCGTCCTTGAAGTTGACCGGACGAGGACGGTATGGCATACCCCAGGCGCCGGCACCGAGATCGTCGGTAAAGGCGAGAGGCGTACCTTCGTAATGATCGCGCATGCAATCCTTGAGCTCTGGCAAGGTGACCTTGTGAGTAGGCTTGATATAGAGTGGCATCTCCTGTGGAGCGCCTTCCTCCTGAAGGATGTATGGCAGGTAGCCGGCCATGAGCGTAGAGTCCATACGGTTCATGAAGCTCCAGCAGCGGGCCTCACAGGAGCGGATGCTCTGCTTAGGTGCATAGGTATCGCGGAAAGAGAATTCTGCGTCCTTGCCGTTGAACCAACCTTGCTGGCGAGCGTAGGTGATGACGTCCTTGGAGAACTTGACATTCTGCTTGTCTTTCAGGTCGAAACGCGTGATACGGCTGCTGTTGGCATGAACTGCCACACAGTCGTCAGGAACGCGGACAGCTACCCAGAGCGCGCCTTTCTGATCAGGTCCCTTGCCTACCATCTCCATGATCCACGCTTCGTTCTTGTCGCAGATCGAGAAGGTCTCGCCGGAGCTGCAATAGCCGAATTCATCGACCAGAGAAGTCATCACACTGATGGCCTCCTGTGCGGTCTTGGAGCGCTGCAGGGCGATGTAGATGAGCGAACCGTAGTCGATCAGGCCTTCGGGATTGATGAGTTCGCGACGGCCACCGAAAGTCGTCTCGCAGATGCAGACCTGATACTCGTTGATGTTACCAACGACGTTGTAAGTCTGTGCAATCTCAGGGATGGTGCCACGGTACTGGCCGTTCTCCCAACTGATGATGCGGCGGACGTCACCAGGAGCATGCTTGGCGGCTGGATAGAAGTCGAGGAAACCGAACTTGCCGTAGGAGTCGTCGTTGTAGGTCACCATGACGCTACCATCGGCTGATGCAGCTTTGCCAACGATGATATTGGTGCAGGCCAGGGCCTCCATCGACAGCGTCGAGAGGAAGGCCAAGGCCGAAAGAAATAGTTTATTCATAGCTTACTTGACTACCATATCCTGGAACATGCCTACCGCCTCATGGACCTTGCCTTCTTCCTTATAAATATAGCCACGGAACATGCCGGCGCTGTTGAATGGCATGGTGAAGTTGCCCTGTGCATCGACAGCGATGAGACCTCCGTTGCCAGCATCAGCGTTGAGGACTTCGTGGATGATGTAGTTAGCAGCTTCGTCGATAGGTTGATGCAGGAGCTCTACGCGGGTAGAGAGGCTGTGAGCCACGGTGTTGCGGATAAAATACTCGCCATGACCTGTGCATGAGACGGCGCAACCAGCATTGTTGGCATAGGTGCCAGCGCCGATAACAGGAGCGTCACCGATGCGGCCCCAGCGCTTGCCTAACATACCACCAGTGCTGGTACCTGCGGTGAGGTTGCCATCGGTATCGAGGATGACACAACCTACGGTGCCATTCTTCTTGCTGTCGGCCTTGAACTTCTCGACCCACTCCATGGTCTTAGGAGTAGCGAAGTAGAGGTTGTCCTCGACGGTCTCAAGGCCTACCTCAGCGGCAAAGACGTCAGCGCCTTCACCTGCCAGCATCACGTGCTCTGACTGATCTTTAACTGCATAAGCGGCGCGGATAGGATGCTTGACGTGCTTGACGCCAGCCACAGAACCTGCAGAGAGGTCCTTGCCTTCCATGATAGCAGCATCGAGCTCGAAGGTACCAGCGGCGGTAACGGTGGCTCCGATGCCAGAATTGAAGAGAGGATTGCCCTCAAAATATTCGATGACAGTCATCACAGCCTCAGGGCCTTTGGCGCCAGCTTCGATAGATTGGCGACCGATCTGAAGAGCGCTGTCGAGCGCTGCCAGATACTGTGCACACTTGGCGCTATCGCCTTGATAACGCTCCAGATTGCCTGCGCCACCGTGAACGAGGATGACGTAGTCGCGCTTCGTCTCAGCGTTCTTTGGAGAGGTGACTGAGGCGGTGCAAGAGGCCAGCAGGAGGGCCGAGACGGCCATCAATGATGAGATATGCTTCATAGTTTTTTTACACTTGTTACATAGAAGTTTTAAGGAAGTTATAGTGAAGTTATAAGGAAGTTATAAGGACGAATGTTCGCTAGTCAAAACATCTCATAAATGTCCGAAAGTTTTAGGTATTGTCCTTATAACTTCTGATTAACTTCTTTATAACTTCACTATTACTTCCTTATTTCTCTTTATTTACTTCTTATCAATATCCTTGAGCAACTCCTTGACAGCTGTTTCGAGCTGGAGGTCGGTGCCAGTGACGATGGTCTCAGGGAGGTTGAGGACACGGATATCCGGATCGAGCTGAGTACCTTCGAGGTAGTTACCCTCATCGTCACGATAGCCGATGACTGGAATACCGAAGACCATGGTAGGATCCTGGAGGGTCTCCCAGTTGACCGAACTCATGGTGCCAGGAACGCCAGCGCCGACGAGCTTACCGAGGCCCTGATGCTTGTAAACCCATGGTGTACCATGAGCGTTGCTGTAGTTACCCTCGGCCTGGATCATGATACTTGGATGGTTGTAGCGACGGCTTGGCATATCGCAAGAGACACGGCCACGGATGACCTGCTCGAAGTAGTGATGACCAGAGAAGAGGATCTCGATATCCTCGTGCAGACGGCCACCGCCATTCTGACGGGTATCGATGACAATACCGTCCTTGAGGTTGTACTTGCCGAGGATGTCTGAGTAAATATCGCGGAAGCTTGCATCGTTCATACCCTTGATGTGAACGTAACCGAGGCGGCCATTAGAGAGCTTTTCGACAGCCTCAGCGCGACTCTTGACCCAACGGTTGTAGAGCAAGGTGTTCTGTGCAGCTGCGGTGATAGGGAGGATAACCTCATCCCACTTGCCAGCGGCGTTCTTGAGGCTGATGAGCGTCTTTTTGCCAGACAACTTGTTGAGGAGCTGAGACATATCGACGTCAGCGGTGAGTGGTTCGCCATTGATAGCAGTGACGATGTCGCCTTCCTTGACCTTGCTGGTAGCACGGTCGAAAGGACCACCCTCGAGGACGGCGGTGATCTTCATACCCTCAGTTGCCGAGGTCATATCGAAGAGGAGGCCGAGAGCTGCAGTAGCGTCGCCATCAGTAGCGCGATGACTGTAACGGCCGCCAGAGTGGCTGACGTTGAGCTCGCCGAGACACTCGCTGAGGAGTTCCTGGAAGTCATAGTTATTAGAGATATGTGGCAGGAACTTAGCATAGTTCTTGACCATCAGATCCCAATCGCAACCGTTGTAGTCGGTACGGAAGATCTTCTTATTGACCTGCTTGGCCATGTGCTTGAACATATACTCACGCTCGTCAGCGAGGTTGAGCTTCATGGTGGCGTTGTAGGTGATTGGGGTGATCTTGTCGCCCTTTTCGATCTTGCGCATGCTGCTACCGAGCGCGTAAAGGTTGCCCGACTTATCCATCTGGAGCGAACCACCGCCACGGCCACCCTTGGCAGCCTTGTTGATCAGCTTGGTCTCATGCTTGCGAAGGTCCATCTTCCAGAGGTCCATGCCACCCTCGAACGAAGCGAAGTAGTAGAGGTTCTCGCCGTCCTTAGAGATGATGGCGTCACCGAGGTTGCTGCTGTTAGGGGTGAGACGTACGATGCGGTCCTCAAGGCCGTCAAACTCAATGACGATGTCCTTTGACTTAGCACTGTCAGCGTCGGCCTTCTTATCGTCCTTAGCGTCCTTCTTCTTGGCATCCTTCGATTTCTCACTATTCCCTTTTCCTTTATCCTTTTCCGCCTTGTCTTCAAGTTCCTTGAGGAGTGCATAATCCTCAGCGCTAAGGCGATAGCGGTCATAAGCGTCCTGAGTCAGGAAGGCCAGGAAGACATCGTTCTGGCTACCCCAAGAAGCGTGGCTGCGCATACCGTAGCGCTCGCTCTCGAAGAGGATGGCCTTGCCGTCCATCACCCAACGAGGATTCTGGCTGGTGTAAGCGCTCTGAGTGATTGGGTAGATCTTGCCACCGTTGGCGCTGACGATACCCTGATCGGTGTATGGATCACGACGGTTAGGAAGATAGCTGATAACGAACCACTTGCTGTCAGGACTCCACTCGAAGTCGAACTGACCACTGTGGCTGTACCAGGTGCTGCCATCGGTCACCTCAGTCACCTTCTTGGTAGCGAGGTCGACGGTCTTGAGCTTCATGCGATCCTCGATGAAAGCTACCTTCTTGCCATCAGGACTGAACTTTGGCCAGCAACGCTCAACCTGCGAGAAGTCAAGCTTCTTCGAACCATCGACAATCAAAGTAGGAAGCTCTGGGAAGATGGTCTCTTCCTCGATGACGGTGGCGTTGGCGAAGTTAGGATCTTCCTTACGGCCGATCTTGGCAATATAGAGCTGCCAGTTGCCATTGCGCTCAGAAGCGTAGACGAGTGAGCGTCCGTCTGGAGCGAAGTCCACGCCGGTCTCAGCGCCTGCGGTGTGAGTGATCTGACGGGTGGTGTTATATTCGACGCTGGTGACGAAGACCTCGCCACGGCAGATGAAAGCTACCTGCTTGCCGTCACGGCTGACGACTGGCTGGGTTGCACCTGACGAGAAGCTGAGGTTGGCAATCTGCTCCTCATCGTCACGTGTGAGGGTGACAGCGAGTTTCTGCGCCTTGCCGTCGACCTTCTGAGTATAGATGTCACCGTTGAAGGTATAGCAGAGCGTACCCTGCTGGTCGGTGCTGAGGAAGCGGACAGGATGGGTCTTGTATGAAGTCACAGCGGTTGGCTCCACCTTACCGGTAGCGTCAGCTGACACCTTATATATATTCATGCTACCACCGTTGCGCTCGCTGAGGAAATAGAGGGTCTTGCCATCGGCGCTGAGTACAGGATTGCGGTCCTCGCCAGCGTGCTGAGTGAGGTTGGTATGCTTGCCAGAGGTGGCGTTGTAGTACCAGATGTCGCGAGTAATGTCGGAGGTATGATGCTTGCGCCACTCGTCCTCATAACCCTTTCGGTCCTGATAATAGAAACCCTTGCCATCGGCCTGGAAGCTGATCATCTCGGCTGGAGTACCCAATACCTGCAGGGTACGACCACCAGTTACTGGCACCTTGTAGAGCTCTGGGATAGAGTTGGTTGGGAACATGGCGCTGGTGGCAGGATCCTGGATGGAAGCGCCGAAGTAGATCCACTTGCCATCTGGAGAGAAAGCCTGTGGGATCTCGCTGGTGCTATTGTAGGTCAGACGGGTAGCAGAGCCACCTTCGGCCGACATAACGAAGACGTCGAAGTTGCCGTGACGGTCAGAAGCGAAGGCGATCTGCTTGCCGTCCTTGCTCCACTGTGGGGAACACTCATAGCTGTCCTGGGTGGTGAGACGGATAGCTGCGCCACCATTGACACCTACCTTATAGATGTCGCCTTTGTAACAAAAGAGTACCTGTGTGCCGTCAGGACTGATCTGCGCGTCACGGAGCCAGGTAGGATTCTCATCGGCCATAGCTGCCATAGCGGTCATGGCAATAGCAGTGGAGAATAAAATCTTTTTCATTATGTAAATAAGGGGTTAAGATCAGGCATTTTACATGCCTATGTTTATATTGTATTACCAGTTAATACCCTTGCCGGCCTTGAGAGTGTTCTTCATCAGCGAGCAGATGGTCATAGGACCTACGCCACCTGGCACAGGAGTGATGAACGAGCACTTAGGAGCTACCTCGTCGAACTTCACATCGCCCTTGAGCTTGAAGCCAGACTTCTTCGATGCATCCGGTACACGGGTGGTACCTACGTCAATGACGGTAGCGCCTTCCTTGACCATGTCGGCAGTCACGAACTCTGGCGAACCGATGGCTGCGATGAGGATGTCGGCCGAGGCGCAGATCTCCTTGAGATTCTCAGATGCTGAGTGGCAGACGGTGACGGTGGCGTTGCCAGGATAAGCCTTCTGCATCATGAGCTGAGCCACTGGCTTGCCTACGATGTTGCTTCGGCCAAGGACGACACAATGCTTACCCTTGGTCTCCACACCATAACGCTCCAGCAACATCATGATACCTGCAGGAGTTGCGCTGACGAAGCAAGGGAGGCCGATGCTCAAGCGACCTACGTTGACTGGATGGAAACCATCCACGTCCTTACGATAGTCAATAGCCTCGATGACCTTCTGCGAGTCGATATGCTTTGGCAATGGGAGCTGCACGATGAAGCCATCGACCTCTGGATTCTTATTCAATTCATCAACCTTGGCCAACAACTCAGCCTCGGTGATGTCTGCCTCGTAACGGATGAGCGAAGAGGTGAAGCCACACTCCTCACAAGCCTTGACCTTAGCAGCTACGTATGTCTCACTACCACCATCGTGGCCAACGAGAATAGCGGCCAGGTGTGGTGCACGCTTGCCAGCAGCAAGCATCTCTTTTACTTCCTGTGCAATCTCAGCCTTGATAGCGGCTGCGGTTGCTTTTCCATCAATCAGTTGCATAATTACATTCCTGGGAATCCCTTACCCTTCATTTTAGCTGCCATCTGCTGCATCTGCATCATGGCACGTGGATTAGCCTTAAAATCATTCATCTTCTTCATCACCTTGCGCATGTCGTCGAACTGCTTGACAAGGCGGTTGACCTCCTGGATAGAGGTACCTGAACCCTTGGCAATACGGTTCTTGCGGCTCTGGTTCATGCACTCAGGATGCTGGCGCTCGTAAGGAGTCATTGACTGGATGATAGCCTCGACACCCTTGAAAGCGTTGTTGTCAATGTCGATATCCTTGATAGCCTTGCCGACGCCAGGGATCATCGAAGCGAGGTCCTTGATGTTACCCATCTTCTTGATCTGCTGGATCTGAGCGTAAAAGTCATTGAAGTCGAACTGGTTCTTAGCAATCTTCTTCTGGAGCTTCTTGGCCTCCTCCTCGTCGTACTGCTGCTGAGCGCGCTCCACGAGAGAGACAACGTCACCCATGCCGAGGATACGGCCAGCCATGCGCTCTGGATAGAAGACGTCGAGCGCCTCCATCTTCTCACCGGTACCGATGAACTTGATTGGCTTATTGACCACGGTGCGGATAGAGAGCGCTGCACCACCACGGGTATCACCATCGAGCTTGGTGAGGATAACGCCGGTGAAGTCGAGACGATCATTGAACTCCTTGGCAGTATTGACAGCGTCCTGACCAGTCATTGAGTCGACGACGAAGAGGATCTCGTGTGGCTGCACAGCGTCCTTGATGTTCTTGATTTCCTGCATCAAAGCCTCATCGATGGCCAGACGACCAGCGGTATCGACAATAACTACATCATTGCCATCGCGGCGAGCCTGAGAGATAGCGTCTTGTGCGATCTTGACAGGATCCTTGCAGGTAAGATCCTTATAGACAGGAACTCCGACCTGATTAGCTACTACCTCGAGCTGATCGATAGCTGCAGGACGATAAACGTCACAAGCGGCCAAGAGAGGCTTCTTGCCCTTCTTGTCCTTCAGCATGAGCGCCAGCTTACCGGTGTGGGTAGTCTTACCAGCACCGTTGAGACCAGCCATAAGAATGATTGTAGGATTTGCTTTGAGATTGAGCTCTACTGCCTCGCCACCCATGAGAGCGGCCAACTCGTCATGAACGACCTTGACCATCAACTGGCCAGGCTTGACAGCGGTGAGTACGTCCATACCAAGCGCCTTCTGCTTCACGGTATCGGTGAAGGTCTTGGCTACCTTGTAGTTTACATCGGCGTCGAGCAATGCACGGCGTACGTCTTTCAATGTCTCTGCAACGTTGATTTCGGTGATCTTGCCTTCACCCTTGAGGATTTTGAAGGAGCGCTCAAGACGCTCAGAAAGATTGTCAAACATATTTTCAAATTAATAATTAATAATGAATAATTAATAATGATCGCCTACCTTAACAGAACCTGCGACCTTCGATTATTCAATTATTCATTATCCATTAATCATTATTCATTCGTTTGACTTGACCGCAGCAATGTGAGATTGCGGTGCAAAGATACACATTATTTATAATATATCAAAGAATAATGGAGGCAAAAATCAAATTTCTGGGGTCTATTAACAATAAAAAGCAAAAAGACAGCTCTCCTTACTACATTGATGGTAATAAGAATAGCTGTCTTTATATAATATATCCAAGGACCTTACTTTTTAATAAACTCTACACGACGGTTTTTAGCACGACCTTCCTCTGTCTTGTTGTCTGCAACAGGTTCGTGTGAACCCTTACCTACAGCGCGGAGGTTCCACTCGTCAACACCGAGCTTAACGAGAGCTGCAACGACAGCCTCTGCACGTGACTGAGAGAGAGGATCATTGACCTTGTCTGAACCCTGGTTGTCGCAGTGACCCTGTACCTCGAAGCGTACGGTCTTGTTCTTGAGCATATAGTTTGCTACCTTCTGGATTTCCTCCATTGACTCAGGAAGGAGTGTAGCCTTACCAGTCTCGAAGTTGATGTTGTTGGTTACGAACTTACCAGTTTCCTCCATTGCCTTTGCTACTGCATCGGTAGTGTTCTGGTCATAGAGCGCTACAGCACCCTGAGCAATGCGGAAGTTCTTGAACTGAGTACCCTTCTTGTTCTGAATGCCATTGCCCAGATAGCGCGAAATAGACCAAAGAGTCATACAGCTAGCAGGTTTGGCATTAGGAATGTTTGCAATGCGATAATCATTAACATAAACCTTCAGTGCA